>JAHFMX010000043.1 GCA_023267635.1 bacterium
GGTGACGGATACTTCCTCAATAACATTACTGCGGCGTCTTCAACGTTTACGAACAGTGTGAGCATCGGCACCACCTCCACAGCCTTCAAACTCACCGCAACAGGCACCGTAGGACTCTACAACCTCACCGCCGCAGCGGGCACTCCGAACTCTATTTGTCAAAACGCAACGACTAAGGAAATTACCGTGAACGCCGCACTCACCTGTACGGTGTCAGCCCGTGACCAGAAGGCAGACATCAACGCCTTTGACCTATCTGCACTTGACATGGTAATGCAACTCAAGCCTTCCACTTTCTTCTACAAAGATAACCTAGACCGTGAACGTCTTGGATTTATCGCTGACGAGCTACAAGCAGTAGACCCACGACTTGGCGATGCGTACAAAGACGGTAACGCACGCAGTATTGATATACCCGCACTTATTGCACTTAACACAAAGGCAATTCAGGAGTTGTACATGAAAGTAGATGGTAAGGGTGCTATTGCAGGGGCAAAACGCTCAGTCGATAAAAACTACCAGTGGGTTCTTATAGCATTGCTTCTTGTCTGGGTAGTCCGCTTGGAAATTAAAACAAGAAAATGAAATACCTCTTCATCCCAGTACTCATATGGATACTCGCAATGTTCATCCTTGCAGTAGATGCGATGCGATTATAAATAACGCCCACACCATGACAAACAAACCCACCACAAACGAAGACATCCTCAAAGCGTTTGAAGACCATGTCAAAGAAGACCATGAGAACTTCGAAAGAGGAGAGAAAAACTTCAGAAAACTCGAGCGGGTTGTCTTTGGCGATGAAAGTATGGATGAAATAGGTATGAAAAAGAAAGTAGACGCTATCTATGAAATACTCACACAATCACGGGGCGTTCTTAATTTCTTTGGCGGGATACGGGGGACATTATTATTCTTACTATCAATAGGGGCGTTGATAGCTATGGTAAAGGGGTGGATAAAATAAATTATTATGAGATATGGATTGACTGAGGAACTAGAAGAATTTGGAGCATACATTTTAGGTAAATCAACGACTCCTTTCATTCCCTATGTGGAAAGCGGGGATTGGGAAAAGTTTTTACCAGAACTAGAAAAACAGCGGACAAAAGACTATACCGAAACATCGGCATGTACCGCTTTTGCGAGCTTAAATCAAGCGGAGACTTTTATACGAGGAGTGTATGGGTACGAACCAAACTATTCAGAACGCTTTATTTATCTCCTTGCAGGAATTACCCCACAGAAAGGTGTTGACCCACAAGTTACGCATGAAACGGTGCGTAAAAACGGACTCATAGACGAACGGTTACTGCCTATGACGCGTACAATCGCGGAATACATAGATAGAAGTGTGCTTACTGGCTCACTCCTTGCAAAAGGTTTGTACTGGCTACAAGAACACGACTATCAGCATGAATGGGTATGGACAACAGGAAACCGCCCCACAAACTATATAGAGATACTACGCGAGGCATTAAAGACATCACCAATCGCAGTATCTGTATCTGCATGGAATAAAGTAGACGGGGTATATGTCTCAGACCAAGGCTCAGTGAATAACCATTACTGTCTCCTTTATAAAATAGACGATGAGGGCTACCCGTGGATATTTGACTCATACGATAACAGTAAAAAGAAACTCGCAAAAGACCACAACATCAGACGTGCAAAGCGTATATGGATAAATGTCCGTACTCGTAAAGCATCAAAAACACACGTCACATTACTCACTAAAATACTCAATATGCTTCTTAATAGAAAAACACTCCTTGGTGTTGCAGAAAGTTATCTCGGAAAAGACGCGTCTCCAAACAATCAAGCAGTCCCTGAGTTAGCATGTGCAGAGACGATTACGTTCTTACTCAAACAAGTCTATCCAGAAACGCCAATCATCACGGGTACTTATTCACTCTACGATTTCCTTAGAAAGCCCACAAGCAACTTCATTCAACTGAAAGAACCTACGGCAGGATGTATTGCCCTTGCAGTGACAGGAATGGGCAAGAAAGGCACAAACGGACACGCGTGGATAGTCTTTGAAGATGGCACATGGGGGTCGAATAACTCTTATGGAATAAACAAAGGCAAATTCACCAAGAATTACACATATCAAACAGCGAAGAAGAGATACACGGACGAGCAGAGCATGGAGATTTACTTCTTTAATCATGTTTAACAATAATGTATAATATATGCAGGACTCATTCTACTTTGGAGCTTTTGTCGGAGTTTTAATCGGTTTAATATTAAGTCAACTTTTATGAACAAGCTATTTACATCAAGTGCAGACCCAAAACAACTAAGCCTCACGGTTCGCGGGATACTCCTTGCAGTACTCCCTATCCTCATCGCCTTATCAGGTGTAGATGAAGCTACCGCAACAGGCATTGTCGATACGATTGTGGACATCACATTCTACGGGACAACATTATTCTCTCTTGTCGTAACACTGTATGGACTACTTAGAAAAGTCAGACTCGGTCGTTGGAGTGCTGAACCAAGTGAACCAACTGAATAAATACCTCTGTGCAATATGCAAAAGAGTAATAAAAGGAGCACGGTACAGCAGTCCAAAAGGGATGGTGTGCGAAAAGTGTCAAAAGTAGGAGACAAACTCTTTATTGTACGAACGTACATAATGGCAAGAAACGCACCAGACGCACTTCGTAAATTCAGAAAACAAGAACCAGATGATGTGTATGTAAGTGACGATTGGAAAGAGGGGAAAAATAATCAACTAGCAAGCGCAATCGGTTTTGAAAGTTATCCACCACAAGATAGTGACGGAGATAACGACAAAAAATAGCTATCCACAGCCTGTCAACACAACAAGCTACAAGGTGGTATAATTACAGAGGTGGGAGATAGGGAGGACGTGTAAGAGCCACGTCCTTTTGTCTCACCTCTTTCGATGAAAGTGTACCGTATGAAATTGAGGGGTGCGTAAAATGTTGCATCTGCAAACTACGCTCGTAACGTAGTCCAATGATATCAGAGGTTTGAAGTCCTCATGAGGTCGAAGTGTCTATTTTCTTCGGGGAATAGGTCAAACACAAGACTGGGAAGTCCGTTTACTACGGGACAAACTACCCACAAACATTTCCTACGGTACACTCTCATTGAGAGTACAAAGGTAGTGACAGCCGTTCGGTGACAGAGGATATTAAAAGTAACTCAAACTATATGAAACGACTAGCAATAGTTGTGATTGCAGTAGGGTTGATACTTGGAGGTATCTATTTGAACAAAACAAAAACAGTTGTATACGCACAAGCAGAAGAAGCTCCACGAGTTATTCTCATCGGCACGACAACAAAAGAGAAAACAGTCGAGGAGAAGATACGAGCAACATTCCCAGAAGAACCAGAGATAGCTGTTGCAGTCGCAAAAGCAGAGAGTCAGTTGAATGCAACCGCAGTAAACCCAGAACGCCATAAAAATTGTTCTGGATCGATAGGGCTCATGCAGATAGCATGTATTCATGTTAAAAACCCCGAAACCTTGAAAGACATAGACACAAACCTACAGGTGGCAAGGAAAATATACGATAGACAAGGATGGAAACCTTGGGGGGTGTGCAAAGACGGTAAAGTTGATTGCGGACTATAAATACAAAAAAGCTCCTTAAATTAGGAGCTTTTTTCAACGTCCATATACTTAAAATGTTTTGTCAATTCTCGGCATTTATTATTATCTTTCACAAGCAAAAGATAATTTTCTTGCAACTTGGCATATTGTTGCTCTAACTTACTCTTGGAAGTAATACAGTACATGGTGTAATCTATCTGGTATCCACCATTACTCTTTTTAATCATGTGCCGTTTAATCTCGTAGTGTTCGTCTTTGAGTTTTTGCAGTTCTTCGTTCAATAAAGCTGTCTCCACAGCAAACTTTTCTTTCAATAACGCAGTTTCTGCCTTAAACTTTTCTTTATTCTTTACTATGATACCTCTAAGATGCTCTATTGTTTTCTTTTCTATTTTACTCATAGGTGTTGTTTGTACTTCTCTATCTCCGCTAAGTACCATAAAATATCGTACTGTCTTCCCTTTGTTTCTTCGTTTAATCTTTTTAGTCTTATTGCTTCTTCCCCTAGTTTCTTTTCATATTCA
>JAHFMX010000044.1 GCA_023267635.1 bacterium
AAGCCAGTCCTGAAGCATTGCGTCAGTGATGAAAGAGTCAGTAGTAGTACGGTTATTTCGTACTAAAACCTCGTTTATGATGTCAGAAGTTGTGCGTAAGCTCATATAACAATTTCAGGTGTTAGTCCTGCCATTGTTTGGCTTAGGTTTTGTGTATTATACCACATGATTAGCAAGTAAACCAATTACTTCCGTCTGTGTAATACCTTCTCACTTGGTATGCTGTGGTGAGGGTACTTGTAGTTGCTCCGTCTATGTTCTTTTCTCCTTCTGAGCGGACAGTAATGGTGGTTGTTCCTGCGCCCCCCACCTCGTCTTTTACGATAAATGTTTTACCTGTGCCTACAAGTGATGGGAGTGGGAGACCTATTTGGGGGGCGTATGATAGTGATGTAATCCCCGCAAGGTAGTCGGAAGTTGAGAGCGAGTAATATGCTCCTGTGACAAGTGTGTTGATTGCGGTACGATTTATGCGTTGCCCTTTCTTTAGTGCTATCTCGGTATTGGTGACTGAGAAAACTTCTTTTATGTATAGGTCTTTAACGGTTTTCAAGACGTTAGATTGCTTCAACTCAAAATCGGGCTGTCGAAGGATAGCTTCTAATTTCTTTATGCGGTTTTCTATGTCTTGTGGCATTAGTCGTCGTAAATTTCGTATTCTATGGTTATGGGAAATACAACCACAAAAGAAGCGTCGTCAAATTGGAGGAATAGGTTGAAGTCGTTTTCCCCTGTCACATTTATGTTGGGTTGGATAGAAGCGACATTTTTTCCAACGTAGCCACTCAGGTCTTGCATGAGTGTAAAAGTGTTTTCCTGGTTGTCAGTAAGCACACGAACAGTAAAGGGAACTGCTGAGGGTAAATTTCCCCCAAAAGGAATGCGTATCCTGGTTATTTTGAACCGTCTCCCTATTTTATAAGTTTGGCTCTGCCACCTAGCAAAAACATCAACCGTACCTGAATTTACGTAATTTGCCCCAATTTTGTAATTGGGTGTAAACGTATCAGTTAGTCCATAAGCAGGGTGAACACCAAGACCGTAACCTTGACTGGTTGTTGGCCATGGGGAAACTGCTGTTATTGCCCCGTTGACTACCGAGTTAGTCCCTAAAGGGAAAATACCATTCCCCATTTTTTTGCTACGTAAACCGTACATATATGTACATGCGCCCGCATTGGTGTCTCTACCACCAAAAAAGAGTCTCCCAGCGTCAGCATATACAGCCCCAGCCATTGGTATGTATCCGTTTCCAAATAAGGCTACCTCCTCAAAAGAGTAACCCCCCACATACCTTGAAAGCCTAAATCCTGTATTTGTTGGAGTACCAGAAACAATGTAGAGTACCCCACCAACATTTATAAGTGCTGTGATTATGGTATCAGGAAACTCTGATAGAGTGATAATATTTACCTTTTCTGAAACTGTATCCCAAAAAGCTAATTTTGCGGGTACGCCAGGGTTGATGAAGCTAGACTGTCCTTCAAATAAAGCGATAACCATTTGGTCTCCGTATGTCTCCATGGCAGTCGGCCACAGCCCATACCCGACATGTATTTTGTCGTAAGTTGATCCGTCATCCGTGTCTCCTTCCACAGTTGTCTTCCTGGTTTTAATGTAATGCAATGTCCCTGTATTACCCACAACGTCTGCTATATACAACTTTCCGTCAGAATGTCTATGAAGTATGTGGTTTGGCAACTTGATATTTACATAAGTAGTCTGCGCGACAGGATACACAGTGTCAGTAAGTGCGGTCTTACCTAAAGTACTTGACCAGTAGTCGTCCGTAAACGACGGTGTGCCGTCAAGTGGACCATAACGAGCGACAGTAGTAGACCGTGAAAAATATAAATAGTTGTCGTAATATGCTGCCCCGTTTCCTTGAGCACTGCCCCCATCGTTTAAATCACCTCTGTTTGTTAGAGCTAACGAACTTAGTGAATAAACAGAGCCACCATAGTCATATACATATACGAGAGAGTCCTTTGGATTAGGTACCATCCAAAGAGGAGCATTGTTGATTACAGAAGCACTGTAGGACGATATGACCGGCACCATCACGCCACTCGGTCGTCCATAGTTAGAAGGACGTCCAGCAGAATCAACCGCTACTGAGGGGTCAATGTTTAGAGAGAACGAAAACTGGTCCGCGTTAGCGTAGTAGTCTGTATCTGACATTCCACCCAAGATACTCTCAATCCTAATTGTCTGTGTCTTGTTTGCCATTTAATACGTAGTTATTACCATTTGTTTGTATACACATCTCTTCCATTGGAGAGAGGAGTATTTGATTGTGTTTGGGTGACTTTTTCCAAAGGTCAAGAATAATTTGGGAGTTTTGGAAGTAGTCACTAGCAGTTCCAGGTATACGTCCTAGATTTTCATACCACACACCGTTTGGATGGTCTAAACGAAATTGTGTATGACTAAAATCAGTTATTGTTTCTTGCAACCGTTCTCTGGCATATGTACAGGTTATGTTACTTGAAGGAATAGATACCATGCCATTTTGCACACGATAAAGATTTACTTGCAGTTCTAAAATCATGGATATAAGTTGTGTCATATTAGTATTCTGCGTAAGGATAATCTACCTTAAAATATTTTGCTCTCATGTAGAACTTGTCAGCTTTTGTCATTCTAATTTTCTTTAAATCAACCTTTTCCATGAAGTCAGTCCAGTATTTTAGGTATTTAGGGTTTTTCCAGAGTTCAAGCATGATTCTTCTGATGAGTCTTATGCGTTCTTTCATGTCTCCGATGACTTCCGCATGTTCTAACATCTCCATAGCGTAGTCAAATGAGCCGATTGGGTCTTTCTTCTTTAAGAATTGACTCATCCACTGGAATCTCCATCTATATGCGTCATCTTCTTGGAAGATGTAGCTTAAAATAAGTTTCCAATGCGGATGTGTGAAGCTGTTGTACATCTCTTTCACCGCAGGAGCTAACTTTTCATACGGCATCATGTCGTATTTGCTCTTTTTTGCTAGTTCATAGATGTTTTTGCACGCTTCCTCTATGTCTATCGGTTCTCCACGTTCTAACCTCCACCAGTTTTCATTAAAGATTTGTACTTTAATGTTGTGTTTGAGTGGCGAAAGTGAACCGTAAAGTAAGTGACCGCGTGGGTAGCCAGGAAAAGGGTATTTCTCTCCTTCCATCCACATGATGTATGAACCGTCTGTGTCCTGTGTGACCTTTGCTTGGACTGCTTCTTTGTGCATCCACCATGACACCATTTCTAATGGAAAGAGTTTGTAGTAGATGCGGTATAAGAATTTAATCATTGTTTCTGTGGTTATTAAGAGTTTCTCTGGCGTGACAATTTGGACAAAGTAGAATACATTTTTTAGCTTCTTCAACCATTTTCTTCATAGATTGAATCTCGCATACATTTCCTAATTTGTTTTTATGTGTGTGATGAAATTGTAATAAATCAATCTCAGCAAACCCACAAATACATTTACCGCCCAAACCTTCTCTTAACCCCCTTATCAACGCCCGCCTTTTCTCGAGTTTTTTATCTGAGGCTATTTTATCTAATCCTCGATAATATTCTCTGTTGGTGTTTCTTTTGTCTCGCATTACATTGTAGTAATACTTTTTAGCACGCTCTTTTGCTTCCTCTCGATAGCCCTCTTTATTTTTATGATATAAAGCCCTCTTTTTAGTGAGGTAGGACTCTCTGTTTTTAATTCTCCACTCCCTACAGTATTGTGCCTTTTCTTCTTTTGTCTTTGACATAGAAGAATTTTAGCACACCGTGGGGAAGTTTGCAAACTTCTTCGCAAACCGCCCCATACGTGTACCTTTATTCGCTATACCTGATTAGTTCTATTTCTTCTATTCTATGGCTTAAAACCTTAGAAATTGCCGAACAAAACGGAGCCGTACTTTCGGCGATATGCCGGCACGAGGGCGCCATATAGAAAAAGTCCTTGATACTTCTTAGCAAACTGATTTTCTGCATCTACCACTCGTGATTCACTCCACTTGTCAGCGAAGGTAATCATTCCTGGGTGGTTTGCAAGAATTTGGTAACCTGTTGAACCTGTC
>JAHFMX010000045.1 GCA_023267635.1 bacterium
TTTTTAGAATCCAGCTGGCAAATGGAAAGACAACACTAGCTAATCTCGCTGGGCGCATGCGTATTCACAAGATTAAAGTTCTTGTAGGGGATAAAGTAAGCATGCAGATAGATCCATACTCAGGAAGAGGTAGAATTATTAAGAGACTCTAAGGTCAAAAGGGAACCAATTAAGCCTTAGAATTTGCATTTTTTTAGAAACTATAGTAGAATAGTACCCACGTTTCGCAGTTAATTAACCTATGAAAGTACGATCATCAGTAAAGACAATTTGTTCAAAATGCCAGATGCTTAAACGCGGTGGTGTACTTCGTGTTATTTGCGAAAATCCTAAGCATAAACAAGCACAGGGCTAACCATTTTAATTATTTATATTTATGCGAATCTCAGGTATTACACTTCCAGAAAATAAGCGTCTCGAAATTGCCCTTACGGCAGTGTATGGTGTAGGACGCCCACGCGCTAAGGAAATCATCGAGAAGCTTGGTCTTGATATGGGGATGAAGACAACAGAGCTCACAGCAGATCAGGAAAACCTTATCCGTCGTGAAATCGAACTCTTCAAGACAGAGGGAGACCTCAAGCGTGAAGTTCAGCAAAACATTAAACGCCTTAAGGATATCAAAGCATATCGCGGTACACGCCACACTAAGCACCTTCCAGCTCGTGGACAGCGTACAAAGACTAATAGTCGAACCGTTCGCGGAAACGTGCGTCGTACGATGGGAAGCGGTCGTCGTAAGGTAGAGAAGACCTAAAAAATAATTTTATAAACATCCTATGGGAAAGAAACGAATCGTAAAAAAGAATAGCTCAGGAGTAGACAGTGCTCTTAAGGCGCGATCACTTGCAAAGGTGATCAAGAAAAAGATTGTTGAAGGAACACTCTTTGTTGAGTCTAGTTACAACAACACACGTCTATCTCTTGCTGACCGCTTTGGTAATATCCTTGCGTGGTCTTCATCAGGTGCGCTTGGTTTTAAGGGTGCAAAGAAGGGAACTCCTTTTGCAGCTGGAAAAATCGGTGAACTTATTGGTGAGAAGGCTCAGCAGATTGGTATCAAGGAAGTTGAGGTGATTGTAAAGGGCGTTGGGTCAGGACGTGAGTCTGCGATTCGTGCGTTCTCAGCATTCGGTGTGGAAATCGTTTCTATTATTGATAAGACTCCAGTACCACACAATGGTCCTAAGGCTCGTAAGCCACGTCACGTATAAAACATATGAGTAGAATTACATGTAAAACTTGCCGCCGACTTGGAGAATCACTTTGTGGTCGTGAGAAGTGTGCGTTTAAGAAGCGCCCATACGCACCAGGAAAGCTTGACTCTGAACGAAAGCACCGATCTCAGGTTTCTGAATACGGTGAGCAGCTTCGTGCTAAGCAGAAGATGCGTATTACCTACGGACTTATGGAGAAGCAGTTCTCTATGTACGTAAAGCGAGCAACCGCTCGTCACGAAACAGGAGAAGGAGCAGCTCCGACAGCACTTAAACTTGCTCGTGAACTTGAAGCTCGTCTTGATAACGTTGTGTACCGTGCTGGATTTGCGAACACTCGTGCGCTTGGACGTCAGCTCGTGTCACACGGACACATCCTTGTGAACGGTCGCCGTAACTCTATTGCCTCTCACCAGGTTAAGATTGGAGACGTGATTTCTATCCGTGAGGGTAGTAAGTCAGCAAAAGTCTTCGTAGGTCTTACTGAGAAGCTAGCTGCTATGGCACCAAGTCATGTACTTACTGTTGATCCAGCTAAGCTTTCAGCTACTGTTAAAGGTGTTGTGCGTGAGGTTGAGCCAATGTTCGATACTCAGAAGGTTCTCGAATACTACTCTCGTTAAGTTTTCTTAGAGGGAGGAGCTCCAAGATAGGGGATTTCCACTAACACACACTTGCGCTTTTTGCAATTCTGGGTTAGAATAGGATAACTTTATCTAAGGGAGGGAGAAGTGCGCATTAACCAATAATCCATATAGACTCACATTTGCCTATGTCTTCACATTCTATCATTTTGCCATCAAAGCCACGTATCGTTAAGGAAGACGCCACTTCAGGCGTATATGAAATAGACGGATTGTATCCAGGATACGGACATACACTTGGTAACTCACTTCGTCGTATTATCCTTTCATCAATCCCTGGAGCTTCAATCACATCACTTTCAATTGACGGTGTAAAGCATGAATTTTCAGCAATTGATGGAATCAAGGAAGACGTTATTGCTATCATCCTTAACCTTAAGAAAACTCGTTTTAAGCTTCATGGCGATGATGCACAGAAGGCAACACTTCACATCAAGGGAGCAAAGCAGATTACCGCAAAGGATATCTCTGTTCCAACGCAGCTTGAAATCATGAACAAGGATCAGTACATCTGTGAATCAACTTCAAAGGATGTTGATATCGCGATCGAAATCACTGTTGAAAAAGGACTTGGATACGTTCCTCGTGAAGTGCTTCAGAAGGAAAAGGCAGACATTGGAACAATTGCACTTGATGCATCATTTACTCCAATCCGTCGTGCTTCATATGAAGTAGAGAATATGCGTGTTGGTGATCGTACTGACCACAACCGTCTTCGTCTCGCTATCGAAACTGATGGAACTATCACTCCACATGACGCTCTTGAATCAGCAATCTATACAATGATTACTCAGCTTCAGGCAGTAGTAGGATTCCGCGCAGAAGTAGTTGATACTCCTGTTGCTCCTACACCAATCATGTCGACAGAAGATTCACTCGATACAACTGACGCTACAAAGATCAAGATTGAAGACCTTAATCTTTCAACACGTACAGAAAATGCACTTGTCTCAGCTTCTGTTCGTACAGCAGGTGGACTTGCTCGAAAGAGTGAAGAAGATCTCCTTGCAACAGACGGACTAGGAGAGAAAGGAATTACAGAAATTAAGAAAGCACTCGCAGACCTAGGGCTTACACTAAAAGCATAGCTAAAATCACCTCTACATGGTATAGTAGGAGGCCTAAAGCAGATAACTAACAGACGTATGAAAAATCACAAGTCATTCAGAAAATTCGGAAGAGAAAAGAACCAGCGCGTAGCGTTCATTCGTGGTCTTCTTATTAACCTCATCCGTCACGGACGTATCGAAACAACCCTAGCTCGTGCTAAGGAAATTCGACCATTCGTTGAAAAGCTCGTTACTCTTGCAAAGGAGGATACAGTGGCTCGTCGTCGTCTTGTTGCTTCTCGTCTTATCAACCAAGGAGATGAAACAAAGAAGCTTTTTGCGGAGTATGCACCAAAGTACAAAGCAGTAACTGGTGGTTACACACGTATTCTTAAACTTCCTACTCGTATTTCTGATGGAGCTGAAAAAGCTGTTATTGAATTCGTATAATTAATCGTATGACAAACACTCACACAATCGACGCATCAAACAAGCCTCTAGGGCGCCTAGCTTCTGAAGTAGCGGCTCTTCTTAATGCAAAAAATAGTATTAACTTCGTTAAGAACCGTGTTGCAGATGTATCTATCAAGATCATCAACGCTTCAAAGGTAAAGATCACAGGGAACAAAATGAAAGAAAGTGTTCACAAGTCTTTCTCTGGGTACCCATCAGGTCTTAAGGAAATGCCACTTTCATACGTAGCTGAGAAGAAGGGATACGGTGAACTTATCAAACATGCAGTAAAGGGAATGCTTCCAAAGAACAAGCTTCAGGATATTCGTATGAAAAACCTTGTAGTAGAGGAATAATATTTATATATGACAACAGAAACAAAGAATCGATATATTGAAGCTGTAGGACGC
>JAHFMX010000046.1 GCA_023267635.1 bacterium
AACATCCCCTAGACGACGTTTGTCATCAGTGTTCATGTAACCATCATCGCGGTACTTAACAGCGGTCTCTTTCAGCTTGGCATAGGCTTTCTTGCCCTCTTCAATTTTACCAGTTCTGAAGGCCTCTTCCATATCAGATTGTAAGCCCGCTACGCGACTGATTTTCTCCTGACCTGTCGGCTCTTTCCAGTCACCTGTGGCCTTGGCAAAGCCTTCCATAACTGTCTGAGCTTCTACTTTAACTTGGCCGCGATAGGCACGAGATTCTTCTATCTTCTTTGCTGTGGCTATCTGCATAGCCAACTCTTTTTGTAACGCAGCGTATATACCGTTTAAAGACTCTTTCTGTGCATCACCTATAGCTGTAAATGCCGCTCTCTGTACAGCTACTACTTTTTCTGCAACTACGGTATTCAACTCAAGTTCTTTCGCTTTAGACGCTGCAACTATCCCCTCTAACTTGCGTACATTTTCTTCCGCCTCAGACATTACATTAACACTGGTACTTACAGTCGCCGCCTCAAGCTGCGGCCCTGGCAATAGCGGCTCCAGACTAGACACGCTAGTCGGTCCTTGTAAAATCGGAGTCAAACTAGACCTATCACCTACATCAGTTAACTGCGCATATTGTCTTGCTGCTGCCAAAGCCTCTTCTGCAAGTTTAGTATCCGACTTTGCCTTACTCTGATCTAACAGAAGCCTTTCATTCATCCCTTTAAGATTTGCCATAACTTCAGACGGACTTGTAGCAGCGTTTGTGGCCTCAATATATCCTGTAAGTGTGGTAGGTTGCAGTTTTGGTTCTGGAATATTTGTTAACACACCCTCAGTAGTAACCCGGTAGTTATCTGGCATGTTTGTATATGTACCGTCTGGTTTTTGTCTAATAGCACCAATGACTGGCGGTTTTACAGCAGGCTTAAGCAGCTCCTCTAGTGTAGGTACCCTGTTAGCTGCGTCTGTTGCAGCCGCTACCTCTTCTTTAGTAGCTTTCGGCCTAACATAGGTGCCCAATTCATAACCGTAAGTTGATACAGCCGTACGCATCTTTTCTAATGCGGAAGCCTCACTCTTCGCTAGATCAGCCTGTATGGTACTGAACTCTTTCCGTTGACTAATTCTGAACTCTTGCTGCTGATCTACACCGCCACGTTGGAAGTACGGTTTAAACTCACCAGCACGTTTCCAGTCATACGAAATATCATCTGGGTTTGCATAAGATGTCCAATCAACACCTGGCGTACGCTTGGTCTTCAATTCTGCGGATATAAACCTGTCATTAGGGCCAGGTAGACGGTTGGTCATACCCATACCCATGAGCCTACCCAGTTCGCTTATATTGGTTGTACCATTGCCCTGCGTATATAGTTGTGACTTAGCTACTGTATCACTGATACCGTAAGGATCATTAATGAACCTGCCTGTTTGAGATGTTACGTCGATACCACCCTTATGAGTTACACCGTAAGTTTGTGGTTTATACTGATTCAAGTAGTCTAATGTAGCTTGAGCCGCTTGAATATTTACTTCATTCATTGTTGTACTAAAGCCTACTTCTATACCAAACTGTTTCACCTTTAGCATATCTTGCAAGGCTGTTTTTACCTTGGCCAGTTTAGGTTCTATTTTTGCCCAACCACTTGCTATAATGCTTTCAACGGTCTCTTGCATCTCTAGATCCATGCGACCGTGTATGGCAAAATATACCTCATGCTGTGCTGACCACTCTTCACCAGCTTTCTTTGGATCAAACTTAGCTAAACCACTAGACGCTAGTAGTTCATCATACTTTTTCTTCACAGCCTCGAGTTTCTTGCCTGCCTCCGGTAGATCCGCGGGGTTAACACCTTTAAGCTGTTGTGTGTTGTATTGCTGAATATTCATCATCTCTTCAGGTGTAGATTTTGATGTAACACCTGCATTTATGTACGGTACAAACTGGTCTAATGTTTGTAACACGCCTTTCGGTATGCCTTTGGCAACTTCAAATCCAGGTAATTTTTCAATCAATAAGACTGATGCAGATTTCGCTAACCGCTTCATAGTGGCTTCAGCAGTAGCTAAATCATCTTCCCAGATAGACTTTAGACCTTCATTGGTCTCATGTTTAACCTTCTCTTTAAGTTCTGACCATTTAGTTTTAGTGGTACGTAACTCCTCTAGTATAGCTAATTGCGCACCGCTATACACTATACCAGTCTGCTGGCCCTTCTCCATGAGATACTTGGAACTGTCCATAGCTAGTTTAGTATCAAGTTTTGAAGTATCTGCGCCAGTACCCAGAGTATCAAAGATAGGCTTTAACTGTTGGTCATATATGTAACCTTTAGCAGTGCCTTTTAGATGTTTTTGATACATGGAGATTAACATTTCATCAGATACCCCTTTGGTGGCATCTGTTAAACCCGCGTCGTTTATGACTGCCTTTAACTCAGCGAGCGTCTTATCCCTACGTTTTTGCTCTTCTCCGCCTACACTGCCTGTTAGAGCTTTTCTTATTGAAACGTAGTCTTCTTTACCAGGCCCTGCTGACGACACAGTTATAAGCGGACTCCAGGACGGCTCAAACGTATTCTGCGTGTCACGCATTAAAGAATCAAAAGTTGTTAACCGCTGTTTCCGCGCATTGTCTTTTAGTAACGTCTGCCGTGTTTCATCTAACCGCTTTCTTTGAATATCAGGACTGTTAGTGTCCTCCATACGTTGTAATAACACAGCCTCAGTAGTCATGCTACCAAGCGTGGTATTATCTTTGTTTATACCGTTAAGATAACCTATTACATCAGTCTCTGATCCAGAGTAGTAAAGACCCTGTTTCTTGAGCGACTGGATGGCATCATCAGCAGCAGACTTTACTTTTTCTTTTCTACCACCTTTAGACGTAAAGAAATCTGTCCAGTTATTGACTTTTTGAGACGCAGATTTATCTAATGCAGTTATATCTGTGTCAACAGCAGTTATTCTTGCATTGCTCGCTGCTATTTTTAACTGTTCTACAGATAAAAGACCATACTCCTCTCTGAGCTTTTTGATACTCAGATGGTATAGTGTAGTCTTATCAGTGGCGGTAGTGAGTACTTTTTCTAGACTAGATAACTCAGTTGCGTAAGCGCCAGTCACATCCGCAGTATGCCTAGCTTCAGCAACCTCCTCCTTACCGCTTAGCTTCTGCAAACCCTTATACGCAAGCCCTGCTGCAGACGCTATCAGTAATGCGCCACCAATATTCTGCAGATTTATAAAAGACTGAATTATCTCTAAGAACTGTCTACGTACGCCAGTCACTGTAGATAACGCGCCCGCGGGCAGAGTCTGACCAGTAGCTAGGATAGACTGCGCAGGACTGAATACATTTTTGTCTGTGATGAGTCTCCAGATATTCGCGGCTGCACCGCCTGCTTGTGTAGCAAACAGCATCTTGAAGCCAGTAGTCATGGTAAATAACGCCGTACTCGCTAATCCAAAAGCTGTACCTAAGCCAAGTACCGCGCGTGCACTAGGCGGTATCACACTGACTACTGTGTTTATATGCTCAACAATGGTAGCGAGTGTGCCAGTTATCTCTTTCATCGGACCTAACGCAGGTCCGAAAGTCTCACCACCAAGCAGCTGCAGACCGTGCTGTAAACGCTTACCTTGTGCGTCAAACGTGTCCATCTGGCCTTCTGCCATAGTGGTAGCACGGTCAGTCCCGCTTATCTTACCAATAAAATCTTGATAATCACCTGAGGTACTTATCAAACTGGTTA
>JAHFMX010000047.1 GCA_023267635.1 bacterium
CTGTTCGCGCTACAGCGAAACGTATGCAAAAGTCGCGCAAGCGCTAGAGTGTGACAAAAGAAAGATAAAAATCACAATGTGTGTAATGGATAGTTTAATGATTTCAGTTACTTTCGGGTAGCTGGAATCATTAAGCTCTTCATTCTGTAATGTAAATGGAAAGTGTAGCGAGTTTCTCTGTAAAGGGGGATTCATCTACACTTTTCATTTTGAATGAAAAAAAGCCCGGCGCATATTGCGACCGGGCTTTCTCCGTTCTGGAACGGAGGTTATTTCGAAAGGGGATTTTTTGCGGCACGTGTCATGAAAAGGTGGTTGTTGCTGCGGAGGCTTTCCGGAGGAGTTTTGGTTCCTTCTTTCCAGATAGACCAGGGGACTTTGCTTGTCTCTCGATGGTAGAAAGTGTATTTGTAATTGCTCCAGACCTTGCTGGTTTTGAGGAACATAACCGCTTCAAATGGGAGAGAAATTACAGGAACCGCTTTTCCGTTGTACATGATTTCAGTGCGGCAGTCGTCTGCTTTTGACAGTGTCGCGAGGTATTCAATGACCGCATCCTGAGTCATTTTATTTTCGGTATACAAGCGCCACATGTGGGTTTCCAGCTTTTTTCTTGTGGACGGGGTAATAGTGATGGCAGCACGTTTGATGGTTGCAGACATGATTGGATCCTTTACGTTAATGAACAATGGTCTATTTCTACAGTAAAATAGGGGATTTGACAAGGGTATTGACTTTTGTATTAAAACGTGCTATGATATACAGGTAGTAACAACTGGAGAAATCCATGGCTCATTCCAATTCGTGTGGCAACAACCATCGTCAGAACGCGCTTCCGTCCACCTCTCAAAAGGGTGTGATTACCGAGAAGTCCCACTGGGGCTGGAACGTCGGAACAGCTGTTCTGATTCTGGGGACTTTGTTCCTGATTTCCTTTCCAAAAAAGGCTGAGCAATTTTTTGCCCTTCTCGGCAGCTTCATCTAGCTGACCAGAAAACCATCAAAAGCCCGAGATCGCACAAGCGATCTCGGGCTTTAAATATTCCAAAATTTGTGGTAGTATTTCGTAACATATGCGCGCAAAAGAATCAGCCTCAGCTGGTTCCAGTGAGCATAGACAGGTTATATATGCGCGATTAGCTCAGCTGGTTTAGAGCATTCGACTGATACTCGAAAGGTCCCTGGTTCGATCCCAGGATCGCGCACTTGAATAATAAAACACCGCACACCGGCGGTGTTTTATCTTATGGTAATAAGAAGAGACTCCTTTCATATTGTCTAAGACTTTTTGTGAGTGATTCTATGTATCGTGTCGATATTTACAACATGGTAAGATAGTTACATGGAAATTACCTCTGTTTCACTTAAGAACTACTCATCACTACGGATAGGAGGAGAAGGGGCTATGGTTGTTGTGAGGACTACAGCGGCTCTTGTGGAAGTTTTAATGTATGCAAAAAAGGAAAATAAGGATGTATATTTTTTAGGAACTGGAACAAATACTTATTTTGGAGAAAATCTAGATGAACTACTTTTTGTTAAAATTGCCATTAAAGGTGTTTCTTTTGAGGAAAAAGATGATGAGGTTTTTGTAACTGCGTATGCAGGGGAAGTGTGGGATGACCTCGTACGCTTCTCAGTAGAGAAAGGTCTTTGGGGGATAGAGAATCTTTCATTCATTCCAGGAATTGTGGGAGCCGCTCCTGTACAGAATATTGGAGCATACGGTGTCGAACTTAAGGATGTGTTTGTGTCTCTTTTGGCTATTGATAGAACTACATTAGACATGGTTGAAATAAACAAGTCTGCTTGTGATTTTGGGTATAGGGATTCATTTTTTAAAAAAGAATATGGTAGATACATCATTGTCTCGGTAACGGTGAAACTTTCCAAAAAGAGTTCTCCAAAGTTGACGTATAAACCTCTCGATTCATTGATTGGGAAAGAAATAACATTGCAAGATATACGCGACCTTGTGATACAAACAAGAACTGCAAAACTTCCTGATTGGCACGAACATGCAAACGCAGGATCATTTTTTAAGAACCCAATCGTTACTACTTCAGTAGTCCAAGAATTAAGAGATCTGTACCCAGAAATTCCTGCCCTAGAATTTGAAGGTGGTTATAAAATTCCCGCTGCCTGGCTTATTGAACACGTGGCACAGATGAAAGGTGTCAGAAGAGGTGATGTTGGCACATGGCCAACACAACCACTGGTGCTTGTTAACTATGGAGATGCCACTGCTAATGAGGTTGATTCGTTTGCCGCTGAGATAAAGGAGAAAGTGCATACAAAAACAGGTGTATTACTTGAACAAGAAGTGAACAGAGTAGGTTGATTTTATTTCAATTTCGTGGTATTATACATTCATATCGCACTAGAAATTGTTCTTGTGCGAATTTTATTTCCGTATAACTATAAGGAGTCTCTATGGAAAGTTCTTTTACCACAATGGTGAGCATTCGAGATCTTGAAAAATGGGCTGTTGAAAAGTTCAAACAGTGCCCCAAGCACATCACAATCATTCGTCACGCTGATCGTGAAGATGACTCTCAATTTCACTGCGTGCCCATGTTGACCAAAGATGTGTCTATGGTGCAGAGACACGAACCAGTAGACTTTATTGTTCCAGGACAAACGGTCATCATGGTTGAAGATCCTGAGTTTGGTCTGTTCTCGATAATTCGGGTAACCGAAAAAGAGGGTGGTCCAGAATTTGCGCTTGTCACAAGTGTTACAAACAGGATGGGGTTCTTGCTTCCGCTTGAAAAACTCCCACCTCGTTTGCTTCACGTTGATACTCCTGTATAAAAGTATTTGCTTACTGAGCCGCAAACATTGTTTGCGGCTTTTTGTTTTGTCTAGTATCTGTTAGGATACGCAGATGGCAGGAACTCTCTATATCGTACCAACTCCGATAGGTAATCTCGAAGACATGACACTTCGAGCTATTCGTATTTTAAAAGAAGCTGACCTTGTGCTGTGTGAAGATACTTCGGTTACTCAGCGATTATTTAAGGAGTATGGAATCGAAACAAAGACAAGTGTGTTTTACGCTCAAACAGGTATTAAAAATATTGAACGTACATTAGAACAATTAGAAGGCGGTGCAGCTATCGCCCTTGTGTCAGACGCAGGGACACCGACTATTTCTGACCCAGGAGTGCTGTTGGTTGATAGAGTAAGAAATGAATTACCGGAAGTGAAGATTGTAGCTCTCCCTGGAGCAACCGCCATTGCAACCGCTCTTTCAGCTTCTGGGATTTCTTCAGCAGTATTTACTTTCTACGGATTTCTTCCGCACAAAAAAGGAAGAGAAACATTGTTTAGAACTATAGCTGAAAGTGAGCACACAAGTGTTTTCTATGAATCAGTGCATAGAATAGAGAAAACACTAGAGTCGTTAGCCCTTTCATTAGATGAGAAGCGTCTTATTGTGATCGCTCGCGAAATTACCAAAATGCATGAGGAAGTCATACGCGGAACAGCTGCAGAGGTTCAGAAGTATTTTATCGATAATGGAGACCGTATAAGAGGGGAATTCGTGGTTATTGTCGAAGGGAAAAAGTAGGGGTATACTGGGACACATATGTCACCACTTGGAATCAAACGCTTCGTAGCCGCACTGCTTGTTCTCTCTCCATGGATCTTTATTCCAGGACTTTTCAAGGACGCAATTTTTATTATTTTAGGAGTTCTTCTTTTCATAAGTACGCTCGATCTTCGTA
>JAHFMX010000001.1 GCA_023267635.1 bacterium
CAGGGGAAAAGTTAGGTATTGGATCATGGATGTTGTGGGATCCAGCTAACAAGTACACTCCTTCAGCTTTGAAGGTACAATAACACAGGGCTTGATTTTTCTGTAAAAAATGGTAGTGTAGAAAAGGAAAGAAGCAGGTTGTCTGCATCTACGTTCTAGAGGAGAATTATCAATGGCATTGACACCCCCACCAAAATTTGACCACGACCGCTTGATTGCGCACATGACTGGTCCTGAGGTGTTGGCGGAGTACGTCCACCTCAACTCAGGAAAAGCAGGAGTGAAGGAGCGGAGAGGTGTGGATATGGGGCTCACTTCCGAACACGAGTCCCGTCGTCAGCTTCTGAAGACACACATCGAACGTTGCATTCAGGAATGCCACACCGTCGCAGCCTGATCTTCACGGGGTTCATCCAGTACAGAAACGCTATCGCAAGATAGCGTTTTTTCTTTTATATCTACTGGTTATTTTTCACTAGCTACTGCTATACTAACTTTATGTCAGATCCTCACAAGGAAAAAGTAACCTATATAGGAAAGGTTGATTTTCGTAACAAACAAATAACGTTTGGAATTAAAGAGCGCGATCGAACTCGTCATACCTATATCATTGGAAAGACAGGTATGGGTAAATCAACACTTCTTGAAAACCTCGCTGTGCAGGATATTCAAAACGGTGAAGGTGTCTGTGTAATTGACCCACACGGTTCAATGGCAGAAAAGTTGCTCGACTTTATTCCGGAGTCACGAATTAAAGATGTTATTTATTTCGCACCGTTTGATAGCGAGCACCCAATGGGACTCAACGTGCTTGAAAAAGTTGAAACTTCAAAGCGTCACCTTGTTGCAAACGGCCTTATGGCTGCGTTTAAGAAGGTATTCGGCGAAGAACGATTCTCTGACCGTATCCAGTACATCTTAAATAACATTATTCTAGCGCTTCTTGAAAATGAAGGACAATCACTCCTTGGTGTAAACAGAATGCTTAATGATAAAGAGTACAGAAAGTTTATTGTGAGTAATGTAAAAGATCCTTCAGTAAAATCATTCTGGGAAGAGGAATATGCGAAAGCGGGAGATAAGTATCAACAAGAAGCGGCGCCTGGAATCCAAAATAAGATTGGGCAATTTATTTCTAACCCTCTCATTCGTAACATCATCGGACAGCAGAAGACGTCGTTTGATCTCCGAGACATCATGGATAACAAAAAGATTCTTATTGTGAATCTTTCAAAAGGAAAAGTAGGAGAGGGTAATGCTAACCTTATCGGTTCTCTTTTGATTACAAAAATATATTTAGCTGCGATGTCTCGTGCCGATGCTGGGCCATACGAACTTGAAAAGCTTCCTCCATTTTATTTCTACGTGGATGAGTTTCAGAACTTTGCGAACGAATCGTTTGCGTCTATTCTTTCAGAATCTCGAAAGTATAATCTTGCGCTCACCGTTGCTCACCAATACATTGAGCAAATGGAAGACGAGGTGAAAGCTGCAGTATTTGGAAACGTGGGGACTATGATTACGTTCCGCGTAGGGGCAACTGATGCAGAAGCTTTTGAAAAGGAATTTGCGCCGTACTTTATTATGGATGATATTGTGAATCTTTCCGCGTATCAGATTTACCTTCGTCTTATGATTGATGGGGTAGGTTCTAAGCCATTTTCTGCCCACACGCTTGATCCAATTGTTCGCCCTGCACATTCTCATGCTCAGGCAATTATTGCCTATTCTCGGGCAACGTACGGTAAACCAGTTGATCAGGTGACGGAAGAAGTAACGGAATTTTATAAGCCTATGGTAAAAGAAGTTTCTCCAACAACAAAGCAAGATCAGGCTGTGGTGAAGGTGCGAGAGATACGACACGATACTCCACTTCCAAGAAACGAACAGAGAGCAGAATATAAACCAGAGCAAAGGAGTGAATATAGACAGGAATCCCGAACTCCAAGTTATTCACAAAACGATAACCGAAAAACAGAAAGAAGAACTGACGAGAGACGACAAGGGGATAGACGTGACATGTCTGCGCATGCAGGTGATGGAAGGCGTGATACGCGACCAAATCCTGTACCACAGCAAGAAAGATCACAAGAACGACAACCAGCTTCCTTTGATGATAAGCCAGCGGTTTCACTTAAAGATGCTCTTGCTAAAGCCATGAATGAACGAGAAGTAGTTCCACCAGCAAGCGCAGCAAATATAGAAACTAGAAGAGAAGAAACAGAGCAGAAAAAAAGAGAAGTTGAAGAAGGAGTGTTACGAAAACTTCTACAGGAAGAATAACTTCATGAAGACATCACTGGCAATTCTCACGTTCGCTCTTGGGATAGTACACGCTCACGCGCTTATTGTGAGCGAAGTGATGTCTAATCCAACAGGAGATGATGGAGGTCGTGAGTGGATTGAAATCTATAATGAAACAAATGCAGATGTCGATTTGTCTTCAATGACTGTTTCTATAAAAGGAGGCACAGCAGTTGTAACAACGTCTCTTCAGGGCGGACTTGTGCTTCCTCCAAACGGGTACGCAATTATTTCTTCTTTGGTTTCTGTTTCTTCAGGTCAAACAAAATTTTTACAAGATTATGTCACGTATTCAGGGATACTTTTTAAGAGCTCTATTTCTCTGGTTAACACAGGAGTAACATCAATTGATATAAAATTACAAGGAAGTACTGTTGCAAGTGTTCCTTCATACACAGCGGCAAAAGAAGGAGCAACGCTTTCTTTTATACAAGGTGCGTACGGCACAGGCACACCAACTCCTGGAAGCGAAAATGTTGCTGCGCAGACAGGAGCTAGTAGTTCAAATACCTCGACCACTACAGAAAACCAGACAACGCTTCCACAAGCGTCTCCGCCATTGCCCGATATTGTTTTGTATATGCCATATGAAAAAGTTGCCGTAGCTGGAGCCGATACCTATTTTGATGTCGCTGCTATGACTCACAGTGGTAAAGCTATCGATGGACTGTCTTTTGTGTGGGCATTTGGTGACGGTGGACAAGGAACAGGGAGTTCAACAAAGCATAGGTATGTCTATAGCGGTAGGTACGTTACTCAGGTTGAAGGAGTAAGCGCCACCATTGCTGGAACAGGTCGTATGGTTGTGCGGGTGGTTCCACCAGATATAGAAATTATAGAAGTCTCAAGTGGTAAGTATGGGGCGTATGTTGATATTTCGAACCCAAATATGTATGATCTAGATATTTCACAGTGGATGCTAACATTTGATGGCGCGGCTTTTCATTTTCCTAAAAATACATTGATTTCATCAGGAGCAACAACTCGTTTTGCGGGAGCCTCTATGGGTTTTGCTAGTACAACCGTTTCAACAAGTACGGTGGTAAAAATTCTTTTCCCAAGTTTGGAAGAAGTGACTCGATTTGTTCCAGTCGAAAGTTCTGTTCAGACTGGGATAGTATTAGGTATTGCAACTACTACAAAAGTAATTCCAGTTCAGGTGAAGCAAAAAGTATATCCAAAATCTAGTTCGCAGACAGCAACTACCTCACAAATTGCGCAGGTAAAAGTTGCAACGTCTACAACAAAAAATTCTTCTACGAGAGATACCCGTTTAGTTGGATGGTTCAAATCAATGTTTAGAAGGCAATAACTTTGCAGTTAATTTTTTACGTAATTTCTTGTCGTATCTATATGCAATATACGCAGCCCCAACCATAATGCCTTGCATAACGATTGCACCTTGTACCCAGGGGATACTGTAGGTATCAGTTACATATTTAATGATTGTGTTTCCAATTGTTTGGTGAAGAAGATAAAGTGGGTAGGTAAGACCTCCTATGATAATTGCCCAATGTAGAAAACGCTGTGAAGTAATAAACCTTGAAATATAGACCAAGAGTGCAACGCTTACAAAGAATACAACTTGAAGTGCTGTAACAATTTCTGTATCAAGCGGGTGAGGGGTTAAGTACGGAGGAAGTGCTCTGTATGAAATGAAGGCCCCATAGAGAGCAATGAGGATTAGAAATCCATAGTCATAGAGTTTTAGTCTTAATGAAGAATACGCTGTTGTCATTACTAGCATAAGAGTCATACCGAAAAGGAAATAAGAAGCGTGACGCACAAGGAGTGTTTTTGCTATGAAGGTGTTTTCTACATTCAAGAAATATGCAGCAATACTTACTATAAACCAAAGAGCTGTAAACCAACGTACATGTTTCCATGAAAAGAGGTAGACGAATAATCCAATAGCGACATAGAAAATAAGTTCTATTACAAGAGACCAGTACGCGGCATCTACGAGCCGTGTGTACCCGAAGAGATTTCCCAGATTTTCACCAAGCATGGTCATACTAATAAGGTACTCAGGGAATTGCACTGGATTACCATTTGGTACAAGAAGCGTGAGAATATATGTGAGCGTACAAATAATCCAAAAGAGCGGGAAGAGACGAATGAATCGACCAAGAGCAAAAGCTTTTGTTGAAGCATTGGCTACTGATTGAGAAATAACAAACCCACTAATGATGAAGAAAAGAGGGACTCCAAGATTTCCGTACCTATACCAAGAGAGTTCACCGGAGTAGCCTAAGAAGTAATGAAAACTCATTACCCAAAATGCTGCAAAAAACCTAAGGATGTCTAGGAGAGGGAAATAGGATTTCATGAGTGTTCGTCTAAGTATACTGGTATGGTACAATAGTTCAATGAAAGACGCTTTTAAAACAGTTTTAGGTCTTAATGCTGTATCTTTATTAGTACTTCTAAACTCTGGATTACGTGCATTTTTGCTTGCATCAAAATCAGCTTTTACAGCTGCTCATGTTTACGATTCCAAGAATCTATTGTCTATACCTGAAGTGAAACTTGAAACCATTCTTAATGGAATTGAACCGGTGGTCGCGCTTTCGGTTGCAAAAAATGAAAGCGGAAGAATGCCTTTAGACCAAGCGATTTCACTCTTGTCGGTTCTCGTAAAAGAGCAGCCAAAAGAAGTTCTTGAGATTGGTACATTTAACGGACATACTACCAGCCTTATGGCACAAAACTTAGAAAATGCCATTATTCACACAGTAGATTTGCCAGAAGATTTTTCGTCAGAAGTTGACACGCTGAAAGATATTCCGAAAGATGATTTTCATCTCATAAGCAAAAGAGAAGTGGGGAAAGAATATAAGAATAAGAGGTTCTCACATCGCGTTGTGCAGCACTTCGGAGACTCTGCAGTGTGGGACTTTAAGGAGGCAGGAAATCCAACGTTCTTTTTTATTGACGGATCTCATACATATGAGTATTGTAAAAGTGATACTGAAAAATGTCTGGAGTTATGTAAAGGTAAAGGTACTTTTTTATGGCATGATTGTGACTTTGGACACCCTGGAGTGGTAAAATTTTTAGCTGAGTTTCGTAAGGGTGGATATGATGTAATGAGAATACAGGGCACTCCACTTGCTTACTTAAGTATTAAGTAATAAAGTATCATCCCTATAAATTGTTAAATTCAAATCTACTGTACTTATATTGCAAAGAAATGAAACATCAGATTGAAGTTGGGGGGTGCAAGGAGGGAAGTATCTTCAGTAATGTTTATTTGCCACGTATCGTGTAGCTGTTGAAGGTAGGAGCTGGCGCGTGACGCTTCAAGAAAAGCTTGGCACGAGTAGTTAATTGCATGTATTTAACTAGTATAGCGCATGTTACAATAGTCAGTATGTATCGGAAATATGCTTTAAAACATGGTGCTAATTTTCTTCAATTTAGTAAATATTTTATTGTCGGAGGGGTAGCTTTTATTTTTGATTTCTCGGTACTTTTTGTTCTTACTGAATATTACGCTGTCTCTTATTTAACATCCGCTGCGGTTGGGTTCATTGTTGGACTCAATGTTAATTACTTTCTTGCCAAGTATTTTGTTTTTAAAGAATCAAAAATTAAGAATCAAAAAAAAGAGTACATGCTTGTGGCAGCGGTAAGTTTCTTCGGGTTGGCACTTAATCAAGGACTTATTTGGGGTTTGACAGAATTACTTGGCGTGTACTATCTTTTTTCTAAAATAATTTCAACAGTAATTATTTTTGTTTATAATTTTATAGTCCGTAAGATTTATATTTTCACATAATTAAAACATTCCTATGAGTATCTCTATCAAGAACTTAATCCTACCTCTCATTATTGGATGCGTCGCTTTAACTTTTGTTTTCTCTCAGAATGGTTTTCTTAATGTTCAGACTGATACACCTGTATACACTGATCAAATACGGTATTTTGACGGAGAGATTCAGCCAACTGAAAATACAAAACTTCGATCTTTTAAACCGTTTTACGGCATCGTCGGGTCATTTTTAACACCATTTTTAAGTCCAAGTGAGGCTATTTTAGCTATTAATATAATTTTTTATTTTGGTCTCATTATTTCTACATTCTTTTTTCTTAAGTTGCTTGGATTTAGTGAATTCTACTCATCGATTGGCGCTTCGTGGGTTGCCACTGGGTATCCTGTTTTAAAATACGGACTAGCGTTACTTACTGATATTTCTGGATGGTTTTTTGCAGGTGCTTCTTTGGTAATTTTTCTACTGGCTATTAAACAAGAAAAAATAAAATTATTTATCTTGGCATCAGTGGTAGCCTTTGTAGGCTCTTTGTGTAAAGAAACAGGAATACTGGGCTTACTTTTTGCGGGGATGTATTTAACAACCCTATTTCTTTTTGAAAGGAAAGTATTGTACATTAAGCAGCTTTGTGCCGTCGCCATTCCGTTTATTATATTGCAGGGTCTACTTATATACATACTATTTACTACGCAAGCAAATGGAGTATCTTTTTTTGATTGGTTTTTGTTTAATAAAAATGGGGTAGGGTACGGGCTCCACACTTTGTATTATTTCTCCTTTACAGAAATGGCAACTTTCAGTGTGTTGTGGGTATACGGACTGTATTCAGTATATGTTGTTGGTAAAAATCTTAGTTCTTTTCCAAAAAAGAAAGTTATCACTGGAGTTTGTCTTTTCTTAGCCGTCCTTCCTCCTCTGATTTGGCCAGTTTTTCTAACACGAGTATTATATATTGGCTATTTATTCATAATTCCTGCAGCACTCCTAGGCCTCTCTTTTTGGGAAGAAAATAATAAAGAAAAGAAAGTTTTATATAAAACTTTCTTAGTTCTTCCTATTATTGTTTCAGTCTCACTACTTCTTGTCGCTAATGGAGGATCTTTATTTTCTTTAATTAACCAAAACGGTTATTAATAACTTACCGCCTTTATTTTGTATTCGTAGACCGAATTTTTACCACCTTCTTTCAGAAACTCCTCCGCGAGAGCAAAACCTGATTCTATAGAGTTGTCAGAATTATTGTATTTAAACATTCCTGTTCTTCCTAATAAAGCTGTATTGTTATGCTCTAAGTGGTTAACTATAATATCCAATTTTCGTTTGTAATCAAGATCATAAAAAGGATATGCGTATTTTACGCGAACCACTAGAGAGGATTCCACGTCGCTGCGCTCTAGATAGTTAACCTTAATTGAGTCAGATATTGTTTTTTCTACCAGCTCAGCATCTGTCATTTGCCATTCTTTTGTATCTTGGAACGCCGTTATGTCAAAGCATACAGATGTTTTACCCTCTGGACACATAAGAGGTGACCAATTGCTAAATTCAACCGCGCGGTTGTAGATAATATCTTTGTCAGGAAAGTAAAGCCAATGATCATTTGAAAGCTGGGGTTTGTTAATGAAAAGGTAGACAAAAATAATGTCCATATATTTTATTTCACTAAGAGATTTTTCAACTTCTAAATTTTTTCTTTCTTGAAGATTATAGTATGTCTGAAGAGGGATAGTTGAAACTAGACCTCCATAGGTTACAGTTTGTTCTTGCCCATTAAGACTGTATGTAACAATCTTATTTTCTGTGTTTACAGATAATACGTTTGCCTCTATTTCTATCTTGGCTCCATTGTTAGTTGCCGCCCGCGCTAGTGCGTCACACATTTCTTGAATACCGCGCATGGGGTAGTAAAACGGCCCACCGTCTGGTGCCAAGCTGTCATCTTTAAGATTGTAGCTTGAGAAATCAAGAGTAAGAATTTTTTTAATAACTCGTTTAATAAGCTTCCTCATATTTTCTCCTTGGAAGCGTTGGTCTGCCCAGTCGGCTGAAAGATTTTTTGGATCTGTACGCCAAATTTTAGATGTGTATGGATAACACATAACATTGTATAGTTGTTTTCCGTAGAGATGAATGAACCATTCTTTATACGACTGAAGCTTGTTGGTTTTTCGATATCGTTTCGCTACTTGATTCCAGAGAAACGAAAATCCACTTGCAATGCTTTGGTGAAGCGGCATTGCTGCCAAAAGTTGTTGGATTTCAAAAGGATATTTGAGGTATCGATTAAACATATAGATACGACTCTTTTTGATGTGTTTCTTCATCTCAAGACCAGGGAGGTTCATTACTTCATTGAGAAGTTCTTTGTTATTTGTGTGAAATCTGTGTGCGCAATAATCTAGATAAAAACCATTATGTTCAATTGATCGAGAAAGTCCACCAATAAAATCTTCCTTTTCGAGGATGAGTACTGATTTTCCGTGGTCAGTAATTCTTTTGGCAAAACCTAGTCCAGAAACTCCTCCGCCTAATACCACGTAATCATAATGTTTTATTTCCATAATTTAGAGTTCGTTTTTAAATTCCTGACTATATTCTGATAAGCACACCTTCCAGTTGCGCATATGGTTAATACCACGAAGTGTGAGTTTTGTGTTGAGTAATTTTTCAGAAGCTGGTCGTGGGGCAAAGTATTCATTTTTGAAGTAATCAGAGTTCACTCGGGTAACTTTAATGGAATCTGATAATCCTAGTAATGAAATAAATTCTACAGCAACATCATAACGACTGCAGCTTCCTTCACATACCTGATTGTATAAACCATAGTATCCACTATCTATAACCTTTAAAATGGAGTCCGCAAAGTCTACAGTGTAGGTGGGGGTGCCTAGTTTATCGTCCACCACAAAAAGCTCTTTTGAGCCAGATTTAATCTGTTTATAAATTTTGTTTATAAATTTTTTATCTTTTTCTTTTCCTCCGCCCATCATCCAACCTGCGCGGAAAATATAGTAATCACTAAGATATTTTTCTATGAACTGTTCACCGTAATATTTTGATTTTGCATAGTAACTTAGCGGATTAGGGGTATCAAAATCTGTATACTCATCTTTTTCTCCACCAAATATACCTGCTGTAGAGATGTACACAAGAAGTGCATTATGTTTCTTTGAAAGGACTGCCGCATTTTCTGCCCCAAGAGCATTTGTGGCCCAAGCATTTTCTATGTTTTTTTCGCAATATTCAAGATCTGTGAGGGCAGCTAAGTGAAAAACTATAGTTGGTTTCCATTCAATAAAAACCTGCTCGTATTCTTGTATGCTTCTTACATCAAGCTTGCTAAGCCAAGGTTCATTAAGATCAATATCAGTTGCACGCACATTCTCTAACCCATATTTTTCAATGGATTTTTGATAAAAAGCTTTTCCCAGCATCCCGCCGCAACCAGCGATAAGGACGCGATTATGAGGAGTCATGGTGGAAAGTATAGCATAGCCAGCAAGGTTTTATATAAATATTCCCATCAGTAATGACACAGTCCAATATTAATTTGTGCATGGTACACTGTGTTACATAATGAAGGATAAAAAAGTGCATTTTTTCAAAGAATTCGTATTTTTTTCTGCTGGTCCAGTTGGCGATCATGCCCTAATCGTAGATTATGCTAATCGTTTTTTTGAGTCTACAAAAAAAGCTTCAGTTATTTTAATGAAGCACCCCAGCGCTTTTCTTCAGGATATGGCAATTCCATATTTTGATCACATTTCTTATATTGGTTTCTCAGGTTTATTGGGAAAATTGAAAATGATTTCTTTTGCAGTTTCTAGTATATGGATTCCAAGATGCTATGTGCTAGTGCTCCCGATACCGCCTCCCACTTACTTAAAAGTATTTTCATTTTTTATACGGTTTTTTACACGAAGCAGAATGGTAGCCCTTGATTCCTTGTGTGGGTTTTCTATTCCAGGTGGGCCAGTTCCTTCAGGTCAGTTTGTTGGCAAAGGAAATTATATTCCAGCGAACGTCTCCACAGAACTTTATTATGAGGGGGCGAATCGTATGCTTGTATTCTTGGGCTATGAACCTGTTGCGCAAGTTCCTAGACTGAATTACATAGATACTCCCGAAGTACTTTCACAGTTTAATCTAAAGGATAAAAAGTATATAGCGATGCATGTGCGCGCATCTGGTTTTGATAGATCACTTCCAGCAGACAGATGGAATAAGATTATTAAGGAAGTATGCGAAAAGCTTCCTGAGGTGGTATTAGTTTTTACGGGAATAAAAGAAGATATTCCCTTTATCCAAGAATCACTGGAAGGGGTTCCTCAGGAAAGAATGAGACTTATCATTGGAGTGACTATGCAGAAACTTCTTACAGTGTACGCTCACGCCAAATTAAACATTACCGTCCATACAGGCAATGCTCACCTTATTAATATGCTTCATGTTCCGACAGTTACAGTTAATTTCAAAGGTGTCCACATGTTCAGATTTAGTTATAACGAGAAAGGAGTGGAATTGTTCTCTCCAGACGGGTGTATGTGTCACCCCCTTGAGCGGAAATGTTCTCTAGTTGAATATAAGGGTCAGGGATATATGGCATGTCTGTTTAACATTAAAGATGAAGATGTAATTAAGGCAGTTATTCAAAAATATAATGAAAAATAAAATAAACAACGGAATAACGTGGCTTGGAGAAAAATTTGAATTTGATTCTCATTATTTTGTAAAGAACTCACTCTGGCTTTTAATGGGACAGGTGATGATGTCTCTTGCTGCGTTGCTTGCCACAGTTTTTTTGGCAAACTTTGTTTCACAACAGAACTTAGGAGATTACCGTATGATTATTGCTATTTACGTAACTTTGACATTCTTTGCTCTTCCCGGTGTTGGACTAGCCCTTATGCGCTCTATAGCAAATGGTAATGATGGAGCGATGAAAGAAGCAATTAAAATAAAAACAAAGTTTTCAATCCTATCAATTGTTATTGGAATGTTACTCGCTCTCTATTTTGGTATTTATAGAGAAAATATTTATTTCGGTTTAAGTATATTAATTGCAACGCTATGTTTACCGTTTATAGAAAATTTTTCTCTATATACCTCCTTTCTCCTTGGAAAACATGATTTTAAATACAGTTCTTTTAATGCAGGTCTTGTTAAATTGTTTTCTGCTATATCAGTAATATTTGCTTCTTATTTTTACCCAACGGTTGTTATTTTAGTTGCCGCCTTTTATCTATCTCAGGTGATTGTAACTTTTTTGCAATATAAAATTTTACTTAAAAAATTCCCTATACAAAACAATAAAAAAGATGAAGAAATGCTTCCTTATGCCAAGCACATAACGTATGCAGGGATTTTTAGTATGCTTTTTGGACAGGCGGATAAATTTATTCTGTATCATTTTTTTGGTCCTGTTGTTCTTGCTAAGTTTTGGATAGCGTCAACTATTCCACAAGAGATCAGTAGAGTGATTGGGACTGTCTCAAAAGTGGTTTTTCCTAAATTTGTTAAGATGGAACATAATCATACAACCAAAAAAATATTATTTAAAAAATTTTGGTTACTAACTATTTTTCTTATTTTATTGTCGTTAATGTATTCTTTAATCGCTTATCCATTTTTTGATCTCTTTTTTCCTCAATATATAGACGAAGTTCCAAAGTCAATGGTACTTATGTTTGCTTTTGCCGTCACCCCAAGTATGCTTGTTTGGCACTATTACACAGCAAAAAATAATATTAAAGTTATATACATCAATAGTATGGTTGACCCTGTACTTCAAGTGACTTTATATATTATTTTAATTCCATTCTTAGGTGTTTGGGGTTTGGTATATGGTATTTTTATAAAAACAGTAATAATGAACGTATTAGCTTGGCACGTGTTCAGTAAGTACTAATTTTATTTTTGTTTTTTAGAATCTAAAAAATTTATAACTATTTTTTTTATTTTTTGTGAGGCTTTACCGTCTCCATAAGGGGATACACCTTTAGCTACTGACTTGTAGTACTCTTTATTGTCTAGTAATTTATATATTTCCTTTTTTATTTTATTTTTATTATGTCCAACTATTTTTGCGACTCCGCAAGACACAGCCTCTGGTCTTTCCGTGTTTTCTCTTAAAATCAACACAGGCTTTCCTAACGCTGGTGCTTCTTCCTGTACTCCACCACTGTCAGTAAGTATGATATAGCTATCCTTCATTGCCTTTACAAAATCAAGATAGTCTAGCGGTTCTATTAATTTTATGTTTTCTACATTAGATAATTTCTCTTTTGCTAAATTTTTTACGTTAGGATTTGGGTGAACAGGATAAATAAAGTTTACGTCTTTTCTCTCCTTTGCGATTTCTAAGATGGTATCAAATATTTCCTCTATTGATTTACCGAAATTCTCCCTTCTATGACATGTTAGTAGTATATTTTTTGTGAGGCCGCTAGGTTTATTTTTTATAGTTTTTGATAATATAAGTAAACTATCTATAACAGTATTTCCTGTGATAAATGTATTTTTCTTTATGTTTTCTTTTCCTAGATTATCTTTTGATAATTTTGTAGGGCAAAAGTGTAAAGTGGCAAGACCAGACACCAGTAGTCTGTTCATTTCTTCAGGAAAAGGGTCATAGATGTCATTCGTTCTAAGCCCTGCCTCCACATGCCCTATGGGAATTTTTAAGTAAAAGGCCGCAAGAGAGGAGGCTAGTACTGTACTAGTATCACCTTGTACCAACAATAAATCTGGTCTTATTTCACTCAGCTCTTTATACGTTTTAGTTAAAACATTATTTTGAATATCCACTAATGATTGGTTTTCTTTCATTATATCCAATTCAATGTCTGGTTTTATTTTAAAAAGTTTGAAGATAGGTTTTAATAGTTCCTTGTGTTGCCCAGTAGAAATTGTAATTAACTGTATATTTTTATCTTTTTTAAATAAAGATATTATGGGTGCCATTTTTATCGCCTCAGGTCTGGTTCCAATTATTGCAACTATTTTATATTTACCCATATTTATTTTAATTTATTGTGATACTTTATTTTGTACAAAACTTTATTATATAGTTTTTTCCAATCAAACAAAACGTAGTAGGCGGCTTTTAAAAGCATAAGAAAGTATCTTTTTGGTTTATATTTTAAAGGTTCCCATGTTGCATTAAAATGATGCCTTGTGTAACACCCTTCGGGTATTTTATATCCATATACGGTGGCGTTTGCGCAAAATACATTATCTGGATATACGTGTAGGTCTTCTTTTCCTATTTGGTATAGATTATTTCTTTTTATACCGTATTTATTGCACATAATATCCGAAATGGGGTGTACATTTGCAGTGTAGTCTATTACACCATCTTTTATAAAATGTTTAGTGTCGTACCATTTAAGTAGATCATTAATCCAAGGGTGATTTTTAGTTGCTCCCATTATAGCTGTTATGGGAAACATTGGGCTCTCAAATCCCGTAAAAGCAGAATGCTCTAAAAAAATATCGATAGGTTTATATATCTCCAAATCAGAATCAACATAAACACCCCCATATTCTTTTAATGCGTATAGGCGAATGTAATCAGAAACAAACGCCCATTTTTTTAAACTATATGCCTCTTTTACATATTGGTGAGATTCTATATCAAAATTTTCTTCATTCCATTCAATTATTTTATAATCAGGGCAGTATTTTTTCCAACTATCAATACACCTTAAAACTAGAGCTGGTTTTGGATTTTTTCCAACCCAGACAAAGTGTAAAATTTTTGGTATTTGTTGCATATTATTAGTAGAGTATACGCAAGATACGGATAAATACATAGAGAAGGAACGTTGGATGGTAAGCGATACCGAGACGCACGCCTTCATAGAATAAAATGGAAAGTGTTTCAAACTTTTCTCCACGGGTTCGCTTTCTGAAGTTTAATCCGTTACGTGCATCGTATCCGTCAGTGAGTGTGCTGTTGTGATTGTGGTAGAACATTTTCTCCGTGAGTCCTAATTGATAGAAGAAGAGCCACTCTTCTCCTTGCTTCACATGTATAGGAAAACGAATAAGATGAATAGCTGAAGTATTAATGGTATGAGTTACGTCACCCTTACATCTTTTCAAGAGAAGGTAGTCTCGTATGTATGAATATGAAGTATCAGACTTTTTGATCTGAGTGAGAGATGTACCGTCTTTGTCAGCTCGATTAGTGATAAACCAGCTTTTGTGAGGGTGAGACAATATAAGTTCATGCAGAGAGGAAAGAGTGTCGGATGCAAAGTAATCATCATCGTCTAAAAAGATAATCCAGTTAGATTCTGATGAGACCTTATCAAGGGCTGTGTTACGTGTAAAATTTACACCGCTGTTGGTTCGGTTGGTGTGGTAGTGGATTCTAGAATCATTAATTGATGAAGCAAACGTTCTATACGTTTCGTCGGTTGGTGAATCATTAACGATAATCATTTCCCAATCTTGATATGTTTGTGCAAGCACTGATTGCACAGCTCGAACAAGCAAATCCTTCCGTTTATATGTTGGGGTTATGATACTGAATCGCATAGAGATTAAATGAACCCTAGAAGTTTTTTAAGGATTGGTTTAATACCAAGAAATTCAACTACTTTTTTCCCAATTCCGTAGATTCCAATTTTCTTAAAAAACTTATTAAGTGGATGACCCCAGGAGTAATGCCATAAGTGAACCCCGATAACTTCAGGCCCAAGATCTTGTCCTTTGTATTCATTAATGTGTTCACTATCGAATGGGTAGAAAACTTTTGGAGGATACACGACGAGCGCACTCTTATCTGCATAGTTTTCGTATATTTGAGAAAGAACACGAGGGATGGTGATTGATTCTTCGACGTGTGTATCATAAAAATCGCGACACTGTGTGATAAAAGGATGGCGAGGCACAGAGCCAATCATGCCTGCGCTAACAGTTCCAGGAGTTTCTTCTCCAAGTACACATGATGCTTCAGCAAGCGGAGAGAGAGATTGAAGCAGTAGCATGTCGGTGTCCAAATAAAATCCACCCTCTGATTCTAGAATATGAAGACGAGCATAGTCTGCAACAAAGGCCCATCTTTTTTCATTGTACATACGAGAGGCAAACGGGAAATTTTCAAACGGAAAATTAATCTCGTTCCATTCTTTTATTTCGAAGTCGGGGCATGTTTTTTTCCAACTTTCAATGCAGTCAATGATTGCATCGCTTTTTTCGTTATTACCAAACCAGCAGTAGTGAATGACTTTTGGAATCATAGAGTTTATGCACCCATTATACCACCGTGGTATAATTTCCTTTACTATGGGGAAAAGCCAACTTGAGCACAATATTGCTGTTCATAATAAAATTGCCAAAAAGTACGAAGCGTTACATGGTGAGATTTATAATGAAGTAGAACAGACTCGTCTTAGACGGGGCTTGGAAAAAGCTTTGGCACACGTGGAAACAAAAAGTTCCACACTTGTTGCTCTTGATTTTGGGTGTGGCGCAGGAAACCTTACTTATCATTTAACGGAGCTTGGTTGTGAGGTGATTGCAGCAGATGTTTCAACTGGGTTTTTGAATCTAGTGGCGTCTCGAAGCTATAAAAAGAAAGTTACGACGATTCAATTAAATGGTACTGATTTGGAGGGGATTGCTAATGCGAGTGTGGACGTAGTTGCTATGTATTCTGTCCTTCACCACGTTCCTGACTATCTTTCTCTTATGAAAGAATTTGCACGTGTGCTGAAACCAGGAGGGGTTTTGTACATTGATCATGAGGCGTCCTCCTTTATGTGGAAAGGAAATGAGTATGAACATTTCCAATCAGAAATGAAGAGTAAGTCAGCTGTAGATTTTAAAAAATATTTTGTACTGACAAATTACATAGACAGAGGTATCAGAATGTTTGGTAATCCAAAGTATCAACGAGAAGGGGATATACATGTGTTTAAGGATGATCATATAGAATGGGGTGCTGTTCGGGATGAACTTGTAAAACATACAGTTATTTCAATTGAAGAAGAGGATTATCTTTTGTATAGAAGAAATTACAGTAAAGAGGTGTACGATCTTTGGAAGAACAAGATGGGGGACATGCATCTTTTGATCGGAAAGAAGGCTTTATAAGCAATACAAAACAGCTCGTGTCAACCAGAAGAGGAAGGCTTTTGTCGTGGTACACTTTACGTATTATTCAGATAGTACGTGAGTTTAATAATTATTTAGTATGCAAAGTATTTTGAAGAAAGTGGTGTGGGGGTGTCTCTTACTCATTCCGTTTGTTGCGCTCTATGTAGCCAGCGGACATTCACTAGACCTCCTTAATCGGGGAACGTCTGGCATGTATTTCCCATTCATTTCCGGTAAGAACATGGTGTTTAGACTGCTTATTGAGATTGCCTTCTTCGGGTGGGTAATCCTTGCTCTTAAAGATGCGAGCTATCGTTTAAACATTCGGAAGTCGCCACTTCTTATTGCGTATTCTGTTTTTATGGTAATTATTCTTCTTGCTGATATCTTTGGGCTCGATCCATTTAAGAGTATTTGGAGTAACTTTGAACGAATGGAAGGGTTCGTTGGGCACCTTCATCTCTTTGCATACTTTGTGGTGCTTTCAGCTATGCTTCGTACAGCTGCGGAGTACGGAAAAATGTTTAAGGCGCTTATTGCTTCAAACATTGCAGTGCTTGTATTCGGATACGGGCAACTGCTTGGAGCAAATGGATACATCTTCTCGCAGCTCTTACCTTCCGTTGCTGCAAAGTTTTCAGCAGCGTTTCCAATTCACATGAGTGAGAATCGACTTGATGCCACGCTTGGAAACTCTGCGTACTTTGCTATTTACTGTCTCATGTTTATTTTCATCCTTGCTCTACGTTGGTCAGGGGAGAAAGAGGGAAAGAAAACATGGTTATATCCAACGCTTATCGCACTTAACCTCATTGCGCTTTTCTACACAGGAACTCGAGGAACGCAAATCGGACTTCTTGTTGGAGGTTTTATGACGCTAGGGCTTATTGCTGTGGCTGAAAAAGGAAAGGCGAGAAAAGTTCTTGTTGGAGCCATCATTGCAGCTGTGGTTGTTATTGGTTCAGTGTTTGCATTTAAAGATTCTTCATTTGTTCAGTCATCTCCAACGCTTGCTCGTTTTGCAAGTATTTCCCCAACGGATTTAACAGGAATGAGTCGTTTGTCTATTTGGAAAATTAGTTACGAAGCATTTAAGGAAAAACCAGTACTTGGGTATGGACAGGATAACTTCAGCTATATCTACGCAAGCAAATTTCTTCCAGAGAAAATGTGGAATTTGGAGAGTTGGTATGACCGATCACACAATGTATTCTTTGACTGGCTTGTTGCTGCAGGAGCGCTTGGTCTAATCGCATATCTTTCTCTTTACGTCGTAGCACTTTGGCTTATGTGGAGAAAGAAGAATGATATGCCTTTCAGAGAGAGGGCCATTATCACAGGTGCGCTAGCTGGGTACTTTGTACACAATATATTTGTGTTCGATAACCTTGTAAGTTACATTTTGTTCTTCTTCTTACTTGCATACATTGCATTTAGAACAGGGACACAGGGTGAGGTATTGGGAGGAAAGGGGGTGAGTGATGATCAGATGAACATGTTGTACCTTCCTGTGGTTGGAATTTTGCTCGTAGCTACGTTATATGTTCTTGTATACCGTCCGTTTATGGTGAATAGACTTCTTGTGCGAGGTTTGGACATTAATCGACTTATCCAAACAATGCCGTTTGCAGATGCTGTAAAAGTACAGCAGGCAGCATTTGAGAAAGCTATTGCATTGCATACAGTGGGTTCTGAAGAAGCTCGTGAACAATATCTTCAGACAGCGGTAAGAATTGCACAGGTTACTATTCCAGAGGATGTTCCAGCTGAGGATAAACTAAAGTCAGTACAAGCAGTTAATTCTATGATTGAAGGGGCCCGTAAAGATATTGAGAATTCATATGAAGCTCATAAGAATGATGTACGCATGCTTTCTATCTATGGAATGTTCTACAACGGTATCGGAGATGGAGTTTCTGCAGAGAAGGTATTAACTCAAGCACATTTGGTTGCTCCTAAAAAGCAACTAGTGTCATTTGATCTTGTGCGAGCATATCTCCTTACCGGGAAAACAAATGAAGCATACACACTTGCACGAGAGACGTTTGATAGTGCTCCAGCGTATGGTGATGCTGCAAAAATATACTTACTTTCTTCAGTGTATGTAAAGAAGTGGAGTGAGGCACGTGCCTACCTTACATCAAAAGGACAGACGGTGCCGTTTGACGCAGATATTCTAAGCGCTCTTGTAAGTACTAAACAAATAACACTTGCTATTCAGCTCTTGAATGAACTCAAGCAAACAAGCCCAGAATATACAGCTCAAGTGGATGCGTATATTAAACAACTTCTTGCAGCTCCTACAAAATAGGGGTACAATTATGAGGTGAGCGCCAATTGGCGTGCCCACAAAATAAATGAATGCCTGCGCATTGGGTCATCTTCGGATGGCCCTTTACGTTTTTAAGATAAAATTACTTCATCTGCTTTGTTACGGAAGAATTTTTCGCCCGCGAAGTACTATCCGTACATCTTGGTTGAAAAATTCTTCCGTGCCTCGCATCTAAAGCAATTTTATCTTAAAAATATTTGCAGACCTACCTAAAGGTGCTGTGATTTTTTGGAAACGTCCATTTTAAAGTGAGGAATAATGGTACACTTCTAAGATGGATATCTGGAAACACGGAACGTATGTAGACATGTGGTCTATTGTTCACCTCTTATCAGGTTTTGTGCTCGCAGGACTTTTCTTTTTGTTTGGGTTTTCTTTTTCAGTTGCGATTATTGCGTCAGTGTTTCTTCTTCTGTTTTGGGAAGTTTTTGAGGCTGTTGTTAAAATTGTCGAACCATCTATCAACGTGATTGTCGACATCATCATCGGGTTTGTTGGATTCTTGGTAGGAGCTCAGCTTTTCTACATCATGGGCTGGCCAGCATCACATGTACTGTATGGACTTGTTCTTACGATCGCCCTTGCAGTATGGGGATTTGTGGATTTCTTGAAGAGGGGATATAGGTAGGGTATACTAAGGAAGTGGAACTCATCGCAATTCGTTGCGGTGAGCGACCGCGCTCACATAAGGCACTTATTTTGGAGCATGCCACGCTCACCACCACGGTTTGCGAGGCAAAAGAAAAACGATATCGTAAGATATCGTTTTTCTTTTGCTACACATTAACAGTCCTCTATTGACCATGATCCATTCGCGATAATTTTTACTTTAGGTTTGGCGTCTGTAGCTATGTGAAGTAATCCAGTGGATGCAATCATGAGTCCATTGTCAGTTGAGAGTGCGTGGTCAGGTACAAAAAGAGTAAACCCATCACTCTCAGCTAGGTTTTTAAGAGCGTGTCTAATATGGGTGTTTGCACTCACCCCACCACCAACAATAAGCGTCTTTGCACGAGTTTCATACATTGCCTGCTTTACTTTTGAAACCAACACGTCAGTCACTGCATTTTCAAATTCAAGAGCAAGCATTCTTTTCGTTATATCATCGATAGGTTTTCGCTTGTTTACACGAATAAGAACGGCAGTCTTTAGACCACTAAAAGAAAAAGCTAGATCGCCACTATTAATCATAGGACGGGGGAGACGTAAATCCTCGTCTACTACTAGCCCTTCTTTGCGGGCATGCTCTGCAAGTTTTGAAATCTGAGGCCCTCCTGGATATGGGAGATCAAGCATTCTTGCTGCTTTATCAAAAGCTTCACCAACGGCGTCGTCTCGCGTTTTTCCTATAACTTTGTATGACCTCCATTTTGGAATACGAACAAGTTCTGTGTGTCCACCTGAAATAAGAAGAGCGACAGCTGGAACGTCCAGTTCAGGAATTTCGTAGTTTCCATCAGTATGTGAAAGTACACTTGCCACAACGTGCCCTTCCATGTGATTGATAGGGTAGAGGGGGATATCCCACACCGTATGAAGAGCAAGAGCGCCACCAATACCCACCCACAACGCAGGCTCAAGTCCAGGTCCTGATGTTACAGCAATGGCATCGATAGCTGGTTTTTGTATACCTTCAAAGAGCACTTTCATTGCCGCTAGCATTTCAGGCTCTCGTTCTAGAAGCGTTTCTAATTTTTTACGTTCTGTGTTTGGAATGTGATGAGTGTTCGTACGCTCAATGAGGAGATCTGCTTCATCTAAACATTCAGCAATCAATTGAGTTAGCGCTTTAGCGTGTTCTCGTTTTGCAAGAGCTGGGAAAACGCCCCCGTATTGCGCATGAAGATCTACTTGGGAAAGAACCTTATGAGAAAGAACTTCAAAGCGCACCTGTTTGCCACGAAGTCGTTTTACAATCGATACTGCCGTTTCGTCACAACTTGTTTCAATCGCAAGGAGAATCATAGAGTATGCAGTATACCAGATTGAATTAGTGGTCTGCTGGAAGTACGTTACTTATATTTTGAACCAGTCCTTGAGTTTCGTAATTACCCACAGTCAACCACGTAGGTAATCCAAGAGAACAAATTCCTTTTCCGTCTTTCGCTAACGCCATACCACCAGAATTACCACTATCAATTTTCGCAGATACGAAATAGTTCGGTTCCCCAGTTTGAGATGTGTCATACCCAGAAATAATGCCGTTCGTTGCTGTTCTAAATACTGCAGGAACGGTTCCTATTGTTTCCAGAGTTACTGTTGAGTCTCTTTTTGCATAGGCTGGGTATCCGATAATAACAACAGGTGTTCCAATCGGAGTAGGAGAAGTACATTTTCTCACAGAAGATACAGAATAATTATAGTTCGCAATAGGAACACTTGTGCTTGAAAGAGATTCTCCAATAGCAAGAACTGCTTGATCAGTATGTACGTTGAATGTGTACACTGATGGGCTAAGTGAAAAGACTCCAGTCGTCGTGTTTGCATTACTTGTCATAACAACAACACATTTTTCAGCATCTTTCACAACATGGTAGTTGGTAAGTACTGCGCGCTCTAATTCTTTGAAAGTAAAAAGAGACCCTGAACCACTTGTTATTCCTAGTGGTGTAGTACAGACGATTTGAACAACGCCTGTTACATACGGAGCAAGATCAGTAGAGGAAATAACAATTTCTTTTTGTATGTTTGATTGATCTTTCAGTGTTTGTGTTAGAGATTTTACTTGGGCATTTGTTTTTTCTGCTGCAGTCTTTGTTTTCTCAAGTTCGGTTTTAGCTTCAGTGAGTTCTACCTGTTGAGCTGATATAAGTTTATCTGCCTCTTCTTCCTTGCGAATACGTTCTTCTGTCTGTAGAGCCGCTAGTTCTTTCTGAATCTTTTCTGTGGTAACTACTTTTTGATAGAGCTTATACCCACCATAACTTACAGCAAGCATGGAAGCTAGAAAGAAAACGAATCCAATAAGAAGGATGTGCCACGTGAGGGTAAGGGTAATTCGAGGCTTCATGGGGTTGTGGGGGAGTGCTTGATAGGTTAGAGTATATCATGATGAAACTCCTGATTTTAAGCATTGGTAAGGGCAAGGATGCTCTTACAGATGACCTTATAAAGCATTTTGAAACGCGTATTTTACGCTATGTACCTATTGAATGGGTGTATCTTGAACATGAAAGCACGAAAGTAAAAGAAGGGGAGAAGCTCCTTAGTCATATTAAAAAGGAGGACTATGTGGTGCTGCTCGACGAAAAGGGGAGAGACATGAAAAGTGAAGCTGTGGCAGAACTCATAGAAAACAGAATGCTTGATTCAGTTAAAAGAATGGTCTTTATTATTGGTGGGGCATACGGCGTGTCAGATGCTATACACGTACGTGCAAACTATACATGGAAACTGTCTTCGCTCGTATTTCCTCATCTTCTTGTGCGAGTTATTCTTGTGGAGCAGTTGTATCGGGCAATGACGATTTTAAAAGGAGAAAAATATCATCACGAATAGTTCGTAGGCTTTCTTTGATATCATCAAAGGTTTTCTCTCTGCATACATTCATAAGTTCTTCTTTATCTGCCGCTGTTAACGCTAAGCTTTTCCCTTGGTTAACTGAATACATGATAGCTTCTTTATCCTCCACATGACCAAGAGCGAGTGCGTGCCCTAATTCATGAATAAGTACACGTTTAAGTGCCACGGTATTTCCATATTCGTAAATAGTAATCATACGAGTGTTTGGGTCATATGTTCCTTCTTCGAATTCCCGCAAAGTGTTTTGGTTTAAGGTACTAATTTTTTCATTAAGCGTACTGACAACCTGATTGTGGTCTTTGTCATAATTTTTGATACGTTCTACTAAGACATTGAAGCGAGCAATATTTGCATTCAGAGAAAGACGCTCTGTTTCTAGCGATGCTGCAGCGCGCTCAAGTCTCTGGTAGTCCTCTCGTGGCGCTCCGCCTTGTGAGTTCCAGTATTCTATTTCTTCATTATGTTTTGTCAGTCTAGCGTTATAGGCTTTTGTTTGAGCTGTAATAGTATTCTCGAGCGCATCGTATTCCTTTTTTAAAGAATCAATGGTTTCTTTAATGGTGCTGAGTTCTCCTTTTTCTTCGTCTATCGTTCTCTGTAGACGCTCATTCTTAATCGTGGTTCTTTGTCGTTCATCGTATACGAACGTAATCTGTATATCTCCTCCTGTTTCGACGTGCGTTAGTAATTTATTTTCTTTGTATGAAGCATTCCAAATATTTGCGGCTTCTTCGCTGTAGAGTTTCACTGTCTCCTTTGAAATAGTAAATTGAGGATCGATAGGTCCAACGCTAAATGTCTTAGGTAGGGCGCAGGGGTTTCTAAAAAAAGACTGTACTCCAATATATCCCGCATAGACTATGCAGCAGATAAGTATAAAACTGAAACCTTTTTGTATAAAAGCGCGAACCATACTTCCATTGTCATCTGTTTTCGACAGTCTGTCCAGAGATATGGAGTTTTAAGATTACAGCCATTCTTCGGTGGACTACGGGCACGAATTTTGGAATCAAGTTGCTAAAGAAATAGAATATTTAGCGTGGGTATTAAAAGAATAATGTGCTAAAAATAAAGGTTAAATTAAGCGAACTTGCATTTGTGGGTTCAAACCTGTAGAGTAAGCGTTCTGAGGAGGTCTTAGTTATACACTGTGCAATATACACACAAGTAGATATACTAGAAATACAAAACACCCCCAAAGGGGTGTTAGGGCAAAAGGAGGTTCGAGCTCCTTAAGCAGAACGCTTAAGCATAAGTCCTGTCACAATTTGTGATGGGATTTTTGCTTTCTTGGCGTGAAGTGCACAAGAACGGGTGTCCTTGATAGGCCAGCACTTGTGGCCATATGTTGATGCATAGCGACGCTTGCCCTTGCGGGTTACGTAAGCCACACAAATGTCTGCACATGTGCAGACTGGGTTTGAATTAGACATAAGTCTGTGTTCAATTTCCCACGAGGGTTGTCCTGACAGCATCAGCTTGTGGACATCTGCACCCTGAACCGCTCACCTTTTATGTAGGAAAACGGCGGTTAAACAAAAACTGGGCAAGAATCTATTGCTAGATTTTGCCCAGTTAAAACCCAACTATTGCGTTCGGTACTAACTACACAAAATCTAATCTGGCTACGTTTCGTAATTATGATGAAGATTAGATAACAAAAAATCCCTTAGACCGACACTCTCACGGGAACGGCAGTATTGCTACTGTTGTTCCCATAACTAGTGGATTGCCAGCATGGAACATTTTATTGTTCCCGCTAGAATGCCCGTCTAAAGGATTTCGGTGCTACTTCGTGGTGTCGGTCGCTCTGTTGTGCTTAGTATCCCTACCAAGCGAGCTTCTGTATTCAGTTTTCAATCTCACTTGTATATTATAGCACATTCATTGAAAAAACACAAGCTATTTTTGAGTTTTTTCGTTAAAATTTCCCTCAAGAAAAATTGTTTTACCATCTTTTTTTATAATTTTACCTTCACGCAAAAGTCTGTTGTGTATTTGTTGCAATACCTCTCCTAGTTCAGTTACAGCTTTTATTGTTTCTTCAGATAGTTTCATTTTGTTTTTTGTTGTATTTTTAGTTTTAACCCCTCCGAAAGAACTGTCAGCAACAAATCGCCAATTTCATTTATTTCTTCGTCATTAAGTTGTTGTGAAAAACCTTCTCTATAAGAATTGTCCATTGCCGTCCTTAAATCCTTTATGGCTTTGGTAGAGAGTTGCATATTTATTCTTTTTTATAGAGGTGAGGATTTTGTTCTCTGTCCGCTTTGAATAACCATTCAAAAATAGGTACAAGTCCTTTAATTTCTTCTTCAGTTAATTTTCTTTGCTTCTTATTTTTCATTTATTCTTGTTCTAGTAGTTCACGATGTTCACATGGTCACCATTATGTCTGATATATGAGATTTAATTATGTATAAGTACTAAAACGTTGTAGGTAACATATCAAAAAGTCTCTTTGTTTCAATTCTTATTTGCTCTCTTAACTTAACATCCATAATAGCAGATTCAAGTAAGTCCATAGCAGTCTTAACATTTCCAAATTCTCCTGCCTTCACCATTCTTGCTAGGTTGAGGTACCCCACTAAAGCAAAACGAACATATTCTTTGTGTTTATAAAGTAAGTTGAAATCAGGGGTTGGGATATTGTTGTGTGCTTTAGGGCTGTCTTTAGCTATTTGTGCAAAAAAAGAACCGTGAACAAAGTCACACCTAGCTTTGTATAAATCTTTTTTAATTTCATCTTCAATAGTCGGAAACCTTTCAGAAAGAAGAACGGCGACTCTTTTTCTCAGGCGATAAACAACCTCTTGGTTTTGAGAGTCTCCTGCTGTAAATAATGCTTCAAGAATAGTAGCCATTTCAGCAGATTCTCTTTGCCAACCAAAAGATGTTTTAGAATTTTCATAATCCTTAAGACCGTAATAGAGGAACGATGCTGAAAACAATCTCCAATCTTCTTTATCCCAATGTTGTATTCTATCCAAATTCCAAGAACCATATTTTGTCTGTACAAGTAACAATTTATAAAAATTAACAAAAGCCTCTGTTTGAAAAAACGAAGCAGTCTGTGTATGAAAATAATCAAAATAATTTTTTTCGTGTTCTGGTCTAGTAATACCCATATCATTAACATAACAGAGTGGGTACAAGAAGTTAGGAGAATAAAGGTTCAAAAGGAAAATAGTTTCTGCATAGTTAAAAATACCTTCTTCAATTGTGTCTGGAATAAGTAATCCCCACGAAACTTTTTCAAATTGTTTTTCTGTTATACCGAATAAATCTCTACTTTCGGCTAATTTATAATTTCTCTTAACTGTATCATTTATTGGAGGTATTTTTTGCTGTATTTTCTCTACAAATTCATCAAGAGTGAACTGTTTTAAATCCCAACATTCATAGCCATCTTTGATAGCTAAAACTTTATCCTTTTGTGTTATAGGGTTTCCTGTAAAGGCAAGAAATATGGTCTTTGTTCTATTCATATAATTTTTCTATTACCCGCACGTTTTAATAATTTATTAAACAGTCTTCGTGAAGAGCTTCTATAAACAAAAGCTTTAAGTTTTCTTGGTGTTGGGAAAGAAATATTATCAGTATACTCTTCCCACTTAATTTCATAGTCACAAAAATAACCTCTTCTACTTTTTTCAAACTGCTTTTTTACTGCTAAGACAAAGAAGAGTAAAGCTATATCAATATGCGACTGCCACTTCTCAAAATTAAAATTGCTCAGTTTTACCTTATCACCGTGAACTATACTATTTCTAAGTCGGTAAAACTTCTCTGCCCATATTCCTTTTTTACTCAGATATTCAAGGCTTTTAGGATTTGTCTTCTTATCCCAATAACTTACATACTTTTTTTCTCCATCTAAATCGGAAATTGCTTGAATATTCCTTTTGAAGTGTTTTCTTTGTTGGGTTTCGGGAATAGAAAAGATAGCTTCAAAAGCAGACATAAATAAAAGGATACGTGCTTTATTACTTAAATGATTAGAGTTGTAATAGCCCTCCATACAGATTTGTGTTGAGTTAATTATTCTTCTGTATATTTTTGGTTTATGAGTTTTTAAATAAGTGAGTTCTGAAAAAATTTCGCCATCAAGAGTATAGTTGGAGGGGGTTGGAACAAAACTTGGTGTTAGAAAGCGAATTTTATCTAGCGTATATCCAGCCTTACTGAATCTTACAATTTCACCAGAAGTCTCAGCTACGTGGTCGCTATCTAAAGTAAAGTTTTGGTAAATAACGTCAAAGTTTTCTGATGTTGCCATCCGATGCCCAGAATTAACATTAGAAATCCCAGTATTGTTGTTTGAAACGAAAGAAAGAAACAAGGTTGCTCTTGCCTCTTGAATTAGCTCAATTTCCTTTTGTGTAAAAGGTTGAAACTTGTTTCCTGTTATTTCTATAACGCCAATGTTTTTTACATTCCCGTGATGGGTTATGTGTGTAGCAAAGATTTTTTCAAGTTTTGTTTTTAAGACTTCATCTTTAATATAATCATCTTTTTTCTTATCAAAATTCCAAACCCTTAAGAAACCAAGATTAATTTCGTCAAAACCATTCATAGATAAGTATGGGAAATATGCTACTTGGTAATAGTTCATACCTATACATTTTCAAACTTAACACCTACTCTTCCTGCCAAGACAAGAAAGAAATATAAAATCAAGTTAGAGTTTGATAAGTTACACTCCTGAATACTTATTTGTCCGTGGGCAACCTTATGTCGTAGGGTGTAACCAAGAGGTTCAAATAAAACAAACTTTATCTGTTCACAAAAGTCCCGCCCCCATTTATTTTGAAATTTTTCAGAACTTAAATACTCAGAAGATAAAGTTTTTATTTGGGTAGAAATCTCTTTCCCTCTGTTCAAGGAAACGATATCTATTCCAAGCTTTTCTGAAATATATAGAAATACTCCTTCAAATTGAGGTATCAAAATATGAATAGCAGAAACATAATCATTATTTAAATATTTATCGATGCCCACCTCTATAAGTTTCAAATTATTTTCTGGGAAAATACCAGAACTACGAAGATAACTTATAAAATTTTCTTTATCTAATCCTTTTTCTTTTAAACTTGTAAAAATTCTAGAGAGAAAAAGTTCACTAATTATTCCCTGACATATGGAATACATTTGTATGGTCCAAGCAAGGTTTCCATCAGTTCCACCCTTTACAAGATGGCCAGATTCAGACCTAGTAGACAAGTTAGCTATTTGGTAAGAAATTGGCATATTCCCCTGAGCAGTTTTCTCAACATCAGCCATTACTGGATACAACACTAAGCTTGCTCCTATCTTCTTTAAGATTTCTTCAATCGTTCCCTCTAAGATTGGGTTAATGGCCTTTTCTATGTCTTCGTTAGGAACTTGTTGCTCAACAGAAAGTTCTTTATATGCAGATTTTGATTTACGATTCATCTCGACAACTTTATTTTTGCAAAAAGTGACAGAAGTAGAGTCTCCTAAGTTGCGAGCAATTTCGGTTGCGTCGGTATATAAAAAAGAGGATGAGAAAAAGTCCCCACTTTCTTCTGCAGTCTTGGCTTCCTCTAGCTTCAATTCTAGGTCTTCTTTTTTCATTTGAGTATTGCTTACTTGCTTAATATATCACAAATATAACAATTATGATTACCTCCTTATTTTAAGGATTTTAATGGTATAATTACTATATGAGTTCAGGTGAATTACAAGTTAATACGCCAAACAAATCTATAATCGTGGAGACAAAAACTGCACTAACTTTTGGTATCGCTAGTGCATTAAAAAAGAAGATACTTAACGGTGAAGCATTATTCAAAAAAGACTCTCCAGTTATGATTGAAGTTGAGGCAAATACAAACGGAGAAATATCAAATAAAACCATTACAATTCCTGCAAATACTGTTATGTCTTGGATTAAAAGAGATATGGTTATACCAGACACAAAGAAGACACTAAGAGATTATCTAAACGAAGCCAGAGAAGAGCGAGCTGATGCACTAACAAAAAGGCAAAAACAAGAGATTAAACACCTTGCAATGAGGGAATTGGTGAAGATGGTTGCTATGCCAACTGAAAGCAATAGGAAGGAGATTATCGTTAACTATGCTAAAGATAAAAGTGGTGATGATGTAGAGCAAGGCAAAGCCGTAAGAACAACCATAGGAGATGATGCCGAGAAGATGAGACTTAAAGCAAAAAACCTTCACTATATTTTGGACCACCTCGATGATGACTTTAAGAAACAGAAAGAGAAGTTAAACAGTACACCACATACCTTCTCATTCTTGGCTTTAGCTGAAAAAGAACAGGAGATGATTAGAGAAGGGAAAATAAAGGCTTAATAAAACTTTGTTTTAGTTTTCTTTTACAAACTTGTCGTAGGCTTGCTGGATTAAATAAATACCATACTCTAATTCTTTCTCACTACTAATTTCAACGGATGATATATCTTGTTTATAGTATTTAATACTGTTCTCGTTATAATAGACTTTTTTCTCTGGGTCTTTAAAATCTTCTGGTTTGGTTCTAGTAAAATCAATACGTACTTTATTACTAGAAATATGACAATAGAAAATGTTTCTCCAATTATTTGGTAATTGGAAAGATATGTAAGACTTTGTCGGATGTGCTACAACTTCTGAATCAATTATTGAAATCTTTTCTTTCAATTGTGAATAAAGTTTCTTACCATTCCCATCTGGTTTACTGGAAAGATAGTCATCTTCTGAATAATTCTTTACTTCTTTAGAAACTTTATTAACCTCACTATTTGAAATACCTAATGTCTCTATAGAAGCTTTAGTGCCAGAGCTTTTAATTTGTAGATATTGCAGTACGTCTCCTTCATACCTAGTAACTTCCCACAATTCAATTGGTAAATCTCTAAAGTTAATAGCTTCAAGCTGGTGAACTGTGAAAGACCTCGTTAGAAACAAAACTCTCATTTGGGACCAATCAAAATCTGCTTTCCCTTTTTTCTCTTGAAACTTTTTGTTAAATTCTAAAACAAACTCTGCCTGATTATTTAAAATTAAAGAAAGGTATGCAAAACCTTGGTCAACAACACTAAAACTTTTTTCACGCTTATATTCAATTACAACAAAAGATTTTTTATAAGTATCGTATGCGAGAGTATCTATACGTAAATTATTATGCTGAAATTCACTAGCCACAAATTCGAGACCAAATATCTCGTTTAAATTTTTTTCGGTTACACTTTGTAACTCTCTTTCTAAAGAAAAAGGTTTTTCCTTTATTAGAGCTAACTTCTCCTTGCTGTTACGATAAAGTGACATATGTTTATATATTTCTATTATACACTCTTTAAAATGGTGTGCGAATGTCTTTGTTAGCTTTAGCTGAAAAAGAACAAGAGATGATTAGAGACGGAAAACTAAAGAGAATATAATAATATAGATGGCATAAGGTATAATTAAACCATTTCAATTATGCAAATTCTTATTACCTTAGCACTCATAGCCTTAACTGTTACTTTATATAAAAAATATAACAAAGCGAAGGAACATAAACGAATTCTCAGTCTATTGCTTACACTTAAAGACTATGAGACTGAGTACCTAACAGCACTCAAAGAATTTTACGATTTTGAGGACACAAAGTGGTTCGTTAGTGACAGACAATATCAATTATGGAAAACGAAGTATCAATATCTAGCGGAAAAGTTCAATCCCATTTTCATCGATATTGAAACTAATGACCCTTTTAAAAAAATCATTACAGACTTTGCTGACCGTTTTTTTGATGGAAGAAAATTATTTATTGATAACTTTAACGAAAACTTTGTAAAAAAAGAATCGCCTACAATCGAAAGTATTTTGAATGATAAAAAAATAAACCATAACAATGACCAAGTAACGGCAATAGCCTCCGATGAAGATAACACTCTATTGGTCGCTGGAGCTGGTACAGGGAAAACTACTACAATTTTAGGTAAATTAGCATATTTAATTGAAAGGGCTGGGGTAAAACCAGAAGAGATACTACTCTTATCATTCACTGGACGTGCTGTTGATGAATTAACAGAAAGAATACATAAAACATTCCCTGATAAAAATATCAAAGCACTAACTTTTCATAGTTTTGGTCTATCTGTTATAGGTGAGTCTCTTGGAGAAAGGCCAGACCTAGCATTCCCCACTACAGTTTCTCGACAAAAGTTTTTGGACGAACAGTTTGATTTACAACTAAAAAATCCAGAATTTTTACATAAAGCAGTTGAATACTTTGCATATTATTTTAAACCAGTTATTCTCGAACCAGCATTTCAAAATCTTGATGACTATTACAAGTATTCCAAGACGGAACAACATATGACTTTAAAAAAGGAATTTTTAAAAAGTCAGCAAGAGGTTATGATTGCAAATTTTTTGTATATGAATGGCATACGTTATGAGTATGAAAAGGCCTATAAACACAAGACCGCTGATAAAGATTACCAACAGTACAAACCAGACTTTTACTTATCTGATTATGACATTTATATCGAACATTTTGGAATCGACCGTAATGGTAATACTCATTTTTCACAAAATGAATCACAAAACCTTTCTAAGACAAGAAAATACAACACGGAGATGGAATGGAAAAGGAATTTACACAAACAACATCAAACCAAACTTCTCGAAACATTCAGCTATGAATTTACTGAAAGAGATTGGAAGGATAAGCTTACCAAAAATCTAAAGCTATATAACGTTGAGTTTACTTCCATCAATAAAGATGAAATTATGAAAGAGCTTCGGTCCAGTGGCAACGTAAAAGAAATTGCCCAGCTCTTTGGTGTCTTCTTGGGTTTAACAAAATCAAATGGCTACACTGTAGACAAATTACAAGATGTTATTTTATCTAGAAACAATAATCGAGAATTAGCTTTTTTTGAAATCTTTTCCCCAATTTATCAAGCTTATGAAGAATATCTTATTCACCATAAACAAATTGATTTTGATGATATGTTAATTAAGTCTTCGCGATTTGTGAATGATGGTCTCTACAAGCACCAGTTCAGATATATTATTATTGACGAATTTCAAGATTTTTCTGTTAGTAAATACTTACTAGTAAAAGCACTTTGTGACCAGAGTCCTACTACTAAACTTTTTTGTGTGGGAGACGACTGGCAATCAATATTTCGTTTTTCTGGTTCTGATATTTCTCTGATGACCAATTTTGAAGAATCTTATGGTTTTACAAGGAAAAATCAATTAGTACTCACAAACCGTTTTGCTAACGGACTTGCAGTAATATCAAATAAGTTCATTTTAAAAAACCCAAGCCAAATAAATAAAGAAGTTAAATCTGCAAAAATGGAGACTGGTAATCCAGTGGAAATTCGATACCAAAAAAAGAAAAGTGATGCGGAGGAGCTTATACATGAAATACTTTCAACAATTAATAAATCTACATCTGATAATAAAGATAAGATAAGTGTATTTTTGCTTGGACGCTACAACTATAATAAACCAGACAACTTTTCGGGTTATTCAAGAGAATACAAAAATTTATCAATTGAATTTTTAACTATCCACGCATCGAAGGGTGCCGAAGCAGATTATGTGATTATTCTAGATGTGGTTTCAGGAAAACACGGCTTTCCTTCTGAAATAACAGATGACCCATTATTAGAAATAGTTCTAAGTAAGAGCGACTCATACCCACATGCAGAGGAGAGAAGGCTTATGTATGTCGCAATGACGAGAGCTAAACATAAAGTTTATATTATTACTGAAGATAGAAAACAGTCTGTATTCATTTTAGAATTGGAAGGGTCAAATAGGTCCGAGATAGAACACAAACAGTGTAATGAGTGTGGAGGTGAGATGATTCAAAGAAAGAGTTCCTATGGCCTATTTTGGGGCTGTAGCAACTTCCCTGATTGCTCATACACAATTAGCACAAAGAGAGGTTATCAGAACAACCGTTAGTATCAGGAATCATTCCAGATTCTTTTCCACAGAGTTACTTACCAAATAGTCTTACCAACTCATCAAAGTTTTTTGCAGGGTTCTTTTCGTACTCTTCTTGCTTCACGTAAAGGGCTTTATATATAACCTTGCTCTGTCTTGCGTTTACATCCTCACACCACTTTTGAAGTCTTTCAAATTTAATTTTATCGTCTTCTTCTTCGCGACCCTTAGTTTCAATAATAAAAACTTGTTTGTCGTCTACTTTTACGAAGAAATCTGGGTAATAGGTAGCAATAAAACCTTCACTGTTTTTATACTCAATACGAAGTGCGTTAGCTTCTTTATTTTGGAAATTTTTAGCATAAGAAATAATCCCGTCACATTTTTCTAGAAAAGCACAGAACTCAAGTTCAAAATTACTATCACCAACAATTTTATTGAATACTGATTTTTTAGGAATGAGAAATGATTTATCATTTACAACAAAAGGTCTTGCCTCACTAACTTTTATATAATTCTTTATTTCAGTATCACCTTTATCTTGGACCGTAAGTTCATTTATAGATTTTTTGAATGCCTCTTTTATAAGTTTTATATATTCAACCTCAGACAGATTTCGTAACACATTCAAATCAGTAAGCTCTACTTTATCTTCAAACATATTATTCTCAATAAAGTCTTTTACTTTTGCAAATAAAATATCATAACATCCAAATAGCCTCATCTCTCTCATAACAGCTTGAGCAAAGAAACCTACAACACTTTGGTAGTTTGGCTCAATATTACCATCAAGAATGGTTGTATGGTGCTTTTCTTCAGCCACAACATCTTTGAAGACTATCTCTCTTTTCTCTTCTTCTGTAAATGATTTTATTTTTACTTTTTCATTACCAAAATTTGATACATCTAAATTAGAAAGATTTTTATATTCCCTCTGTATTCTTGCTGTCATTACAGGTATTTCAATATCAAGTTTCTCAATATCTTTATTCTCATTTTCTTTGTCCACTTCAATAACTGTCGGTGAAATTGGTTTTGAACCACCACCCATAAGTCTCTTTTCAAGAAGAACACCTTCTCCTTTTATGCTTTCAATGAAATCCATAAAAGCTGGAGTCCCAATAACACTCACATATTCATCAATGTCATCTCTACCAAAATACATCCTTCTCAAACCTCTCCCCAATGTCTGTTCTGGTAAGATTTTACTATCGGAAGCAAACGGACGAAGTCCAACGATAGTGGTCACATTCTTAACATCCCAGCCTTCTTTAAGCATCATAACTGAAATAATTACCTTGTAAGGACTTTCCCAACTATCAATCTTGTTTGACTGCTTACGAAGCTCATCTAACTCTTCCTTGTTCTTACCTGATATTGTTTCTGATATTTCACCACTTTTATTTGTGTGAATAGTTAGGACTGCACCTTTCAAATATGCAAAACTACTTTCTATATACTCAGCAACTTCATCACAATTCTTTGTATCGTCAGTCATAATAAAAAGTATCGCTTTCTTTCCTGTCTTTTGATGCTCTTCATATACTTTCTTCCATTCCTCAATACCAAGGTTGATAAAATCTCTATACTTCTCACTAAATAAAGTACTTTGCTTTTCTATCAATTTCCCTCTACTTGCTTCATCTGGTACAACAGGTTGCTTTACTACTCTTTGATGTATTGCTTCAACCAGAGGATAATCTGATATAGTTTGTACGAAGATAGAACCATCCTTTTTCTTTGGTGTTGCTGTAACGTCAATCTGCAAAGAAAGTGCTCCACCTTTTTGTTTGAGTTTATTATCTATGTCACGAATAGATTTTAACCAAGCGTTCTCTTCGTGAATATGATGTGCCTCATCATTGATAACAATTAGTTCATCTATGTCACGAATAATCATACCCAAATCAACAGTTGAGTCGTTTGTTTTCGTTACTGGTTTATCACCAAGAAAATATCCAGTACTATCTTCATCATCAGAACTAAATTCTTTTATGTCACTTTCAAAAACTCTGTGTATGTTCGTAAGAAATATATTTCCAGTATCTGAAACATTTTTCAAATCATCTTGTAAATGCAGAGTGATTTGAAAATCATCTTGCCAGTTTTGACCCATATATCCATTATCTGGCAACACTGGGTCCAAGAAAAATATCTTATTACCCTCAAAGTCGGATTTTAGTCTTTCAAACACAATAACGTTCGGAGCAATCAATAAAAAGTTATTTGCAAGCTTTGAACCTTCTTCGTATAGCTTATGGAAATATGCCCACGCAATAAGTAAACTCATTACCTTTGTCTTACCTGCACCTGTAGCCATTTTTATAACAAGACGAAGCCATTCCTCGGTGAACATCTGTGGACTTAAAACACCAGTAGAGTTGTAGCGTATCAAATCATATTTATCTTTTACTTGAGCAACCTCATAGAGCCATATGACAGTTTCTAAAGCTTCTCTTTGAGAAAAATAATATCGGAAATTATATGAAGAGCCGTCGTTATTATAGAGAGTGTGCTCTTCTTTGAACCACCATGTAAGAAGTGACTTTGATGTCTCGCTGGCACCGTCATAATTATTATCTCGCCATTCTTTTACTTTCTTACGAAGCTCAGCAACGAGTGGAGGAATAAGTTTTTCAAAACCTTTCTCACGTAAAACTTCATCAGCAGGAAACCATCTGATTTCAGGGTTAAGAATTGCATATGGGTCTCTTGGAAAATCTTTGTGTAGTGCCATATTTATATTTTTACATCAATCACCCTAGTAGTATCATTACCAAAAATGTCTACGATTTTTACTGCAACCTTATAGTCTCCTTTCGGTAATTCCTTTGGAGCTGAAACTAGCTCTAGACCTCTATTTTTCTTTGTACGGAAACTTTGCCATTCGTTATCAAAAATATAATCACCAGTCCAAACATCTTTTTCGTTATCACCATCCATAACTTTAATAACTTCTTTTCTGTCTGCAAAATTATAATCAACAGCCCAGTAATCAATCCAGTCAGTCCATTTTTTAGTAAGAACCTCTCTTGAAACAATCTCAGTACTCTTATCTTTTGACACTTTTATCACTTGCCCATTCTCAACAATGACCTTTGACCTTCCTGCTTTTAACTCCTCATCAATAGCACCATTGTCTTGATTGTAAAACACGGAAAAATCAGTAAGCTCAATAGAAAGCTCTTTCATATTTCCTCTACCTTTAATAATTGACTTAACATCAATATAAGCAACATCATAGAAATTAACTTGACCTTTTTCTACTGCACGTTTATCAAATACTTCTCGTGGAATTATCTTGAATGCAATATCAACACCTTCTTTATGAAAACCGTGTCTATCAATACCCATATCATAATCAAATGCTAAAATATCAATCTTTGTGAAATCTTTCCCTTTACATTCATCAATCACATCTTGAATAAATTGTTCTGATGTAGGCATATTTATTGGACCAACAGCCACAAGTCTGTCTCGTTTTTTACCAACTACATTTACAAAGCTATCAATTGGCTCCGCTTTATACGCAGAAAGAATAAGTTTAATAAACTCTTTTTCTTTTTTATCTGCTTGCTTAAATCTTTCTTCAGCACGCAAATCATCATTAGTGTTCAAGAAACTTTGCCTTTCATATCTACCCATATTAAGTATTTCAAAAGCACGAAAATCTTTCCCACTCTTCTTTAGTTCTCTTTGTGCACCAATCATTCTTTTTCGCGAAGTATGAATACCAAACTTACCTAAGTCTGTCCCAATCCATTTTCTTCCAAGTTTTTCAGCAACTGCTAATGTTGTTCCAGAACCACAAAAAAAGTCAGCAACTAGGTCATTATTATTTGTTGATGCTTTTATTATTCTCTCGAGTAATTTTACAGGTTTTTGTGTTGGGTATCCAAGTAGTTCATCTCTTGATATTTGTCCACCAGCTGGAATATCATCCCACCAATCCTGAGGAACTCTTCCTTGTTCATATTCTGAAACATCTTTCCCAGCAAAGGGTATACCTCCAACTTTTGACTCAGCGTATTTTCTTCTATTTAAAGTTGCTTCATCATAAGGAACTAAAATATCTTTAGCGTTGAAGATAGGATTTCTAGATTTTGAATAAAATAAAATAGTGTCATGCTTTTTAGGGAAGGCTGTCTTTACTGGTGAAGGACCTTTGTAAGCCCATATAATCTCATTCATAAAATTATTCACTCCAAATATTTCATCAAGTATCAAACGCATATGAGCACTTAGTCTCCAGTCACAATGAACATAAATACTACCATCTTCAGCTAAAAGTTCGTGCATTAGTTTTAGTCTTTCATAAATCATTGCAATAAAACTATCTGCTCCTTTACCCCAAGTATCTCGATACGCAATCTCTTCAATAACTGAAGGTTTTTTTGTAAAACTTTCTGTGTCATCGCCTTCACCAATTTCAATATCCATCGAAAAATCAGCTCCCACATCAAAAGGAGGGTCAATATAGACAAGCTTTAGACCTCCTTGTGCTTCTATCTCCTTTCTCATTGGACCGTTCTTTAAAGAAGAAAGAATAAGTTTATTGTCACCCCATATAAGTTTATTGGTCCAACCAGCAACTTGCTTACCTGAAAAATCAAACAGAGTACCTCTACCATCACCAAACTCCTTACCTTCTCTTGGCTCATCAATCTGTTCGATTACTTGGAATGGTAAAACAACATTTGTCACTTCATTTGACTTACCATTCCAAACAAGCTCAACTTCTCTGTCATCTTTGAAAAGCAAAAAACGATACTTTTCTGGAAGTTCTTTACCAGCTTCAAGATACTTCATAATATCTCTTTTTTCGTTCTCCGAAAGATTTAATGCCATAGAGTAATAGTAATTTTAGGTATATTTAAGGGGGTGATACCTTAATGTGACAACTATATAATAACATGAAAAAAAAGAATTCTCGCCTTGTTCTACAAAAATAATTATTAGTTTACAAAACCTAATCTTTAGTATAGTTAAAGGAAATGACTTAACTTTAACTATAGATATTTTATAGTTAAAGTTAGGACTCTATTTTTTTCTTTTTACCCAATACTTTTTATAAACAATATCAAACAAAATCCCAAAAGCTTCATCTACTTTTTTCTGGTCTTCTGCAGAAGAATTTTTGTCATAAACATATGTTACTTTTATTTCTTTTTCTTTCTTCATACAGTTAATAAGAAAATCCTTCAGAAACAAAAGAATAGGCATTCGTTCGATTAGAAAAACTTATTGATATTGGTATAGTGTCCCCAGTCTCATCATCAAAGGTATCAAAAATAGATATTAAACTAATGTATATTTTTTGTATTGGGTCGTGGTCTTCTTGTTCTTTATAAACTCCACACAAACAGTCGTGTATTGATTTTATATAATCCCATAATGCAGTCCATATATCTTCTAAGGAAAGATTATCACTCTCTGCAATTTCTTTTTTTCGTTCATCTGTAACATCTTCTAAATAACATTTAATATCTTCATAAGACAATCCTAGTTTATTGAAATCAATAGTTTTATCTGATGATACTTCAGTAAAAAAATCATTATGAATTCTGTTAGTAAAGTTTGTAACTATAAAAGAAGATGCAACTGCATATATAAACACTCTTCCTTTTTTGGTATCTCCGTCCGTTACAAGAAAACGATTATTTTTTTCAAATAATTTATAAGCATCTAACCCCCAATTGGACTCTTTTATATTATCACCCGTGTAGTCAGAGAGTTGATTAAAGGTGTCTACAAATATCTCTTTTGTTTCTTTTTCCATAAACTATTTAATAACTTTCTTTGTGTTGCGAGCAGAGATTCTTCCAACTACAGCTTCACCTAAAGCAATTACCGCACCAATAAAAGCACTTATAGAGTAGCCGAAATTATATCGCACAAATGAAAAGTATATTATTCCCAAAAGACAAGCAACAACACTTATAAGTAAGACGAGATGTTTTGTCGTATTTTTATGGCTCGAATCAACTCCAAAATCTTTCAATACCTCTCTTACATCAGAAGATTTTAGTATTCTAATCTTAAAGAAAATACCATCCCAGAGAGGCTTAAAAACACTATACGAAAAAAAGATAACGACCATCGCAATAATGAAAGTCATAAGAGGTTGTGTCTACTTGATAAACCCTCTAGGTAACTTATAAAACAAAATAGGCCCCCTAGTGGTGCTCACAAGAAGATGACCGAAGTCACGCATCCTGTTTCCACATAGAGAGCCTATGCTATACACGATGCGTAACAACCAACCCCCTTATAAGGGGTGTTTCGATATCTTCTTGTGAGCAAATGTATTATAGCACTTTCATGAAAAGATATTAAGTAAGTGATAGAATGATAAAATGAATAAAGTAGACCATAAATTAAGCAATGAGTATTTGGAAGGTCTATTCAAAAACTGGTTTAATTTCAAGATAATAAAAATTTTAGCAGATGTCATAGAAGAAAACTTTAGCAAACAACAAATTACAGATATTTTAGAACCATTAGATGTTAAAGGTCTATCTATAAATAAAAATGAATCCGAAAAAAATTCTATTCTAAAAATTTTTATTGACCTAAAAGAATACACTAAAACAAAAACATCCACAGAATACGAATACTATAGGGACACTATACTTGGAGTCCCTAATGGTGATGAAATGATAGTTTTCATCATAGAAGAGTTTATGGATTTATTTAATCATAAAATAAACAAAGTCCGTAGAAAGGCTTTTGCAGAATGGATAGGAGACATAGTTGCCCTCTGTAATTTAATTTTAGAAATTGATTCAGGTGATGACTACATAATATTAACACCAGATGAGTACAGAGACTTTTTATATGAGAAAAAAGAAAAAGAACTCATTCAAAATAACCCTAATTATTTTGAAGAAATGTACGGTGGGACACCCACTAAAGACAATAGGCAAGTGATACATACTCTTGAAATACAAAAACTAGAAAATGAGTACGCAAAATTAACTGTTTTTATAAATAAAGAGTACGAAAAACCTATGACATTCAAAAGAGGTAAGAATTGGAGTTACATGTATAGCCTTGCACAAAATGAAGGAGTCTATGACCAGAAAGACTTTATGGATTATTTTAATTCTAATCAAACAAATCCTTTGTATAAAAGGTATGGGTTTGAGGTATCTAAAATTCTTAGACAAGAAAGTGGACAAATACTACCTAATATAAAAATTGAGATGATAACAAAGAAGAAAGTTACTCAAAATAAAACTTAAGAAAAGGTAAAAAAACTTAAGGCTGTGGATAACTATGAAAAACACCACCGATGAGGTGTTTTTGTTTTGGTTAAAAAGATGGTCTTCCGCGTATTTTAAGCATAAATTAAATTCTAAAATTTACAAAGGCAAACAGAAAAGTAAATTGTTTGCACTTAATAATTAAATAGATAAATTATGTTAGAAAACATTATGTTAGTTGAGGCATTGAAGCTTCAAGAAATTGGCTGGAGTATTATTCCAGTTGGACAGGATAAAAAGCCGTTAATAAGCTGGGCTGAGTTCCAAGAAAGAAGGGCTAGTAAAGATGAGATAAAAGCATGGTTCAAGAAATTTCCTAAAGCAAATATAGGAGTTGTTACTGGACCAATATCTAATCTATTAGTTTTTGATATTGACGCTAAACACGGGAGGACATCTGGAGAGTTCCAGTTCCCTGTAACAGTATGCTCAAATACTGGGGGTGGAGGAGAACATTACTTTTTTAAGTATCCAAAGTTTGAAGTTCATAATTCAGCAGGATTACTTTTTGGCGAAGGGGTTGATATAAGAGGTAAAGGTGGTTACATTGTTTTACCACCATCTTTACATTTATCTAGTAAGTATTATGAATGGAAAGAGTTTTGTTCTCCATTTGATTTAGAACTTGCTGATATACCCGAATGGTTAGAAACTGCGTTATCAAAACAAAGTAAAAAAGAAAGTCCAAAAATGTATGAAAAGGACTCATCTGAAATAATAGAAGGAACAAGAAATGATACCGCTGTATCTGTTGCTGGGAAGATTATAAGTGAGACATCAAAAGAATTAAGGAGTTCTGTTGGTTATAAAAAATTTATAAAATGGAATTCCTTGTTAAGTTCTCCTCTTTCAGAAGAAGAGTTAAAAGCTGTTTGGAAAAGTGTTTGTAAATATGACAATAAAGACGTATCTAATCTACTAAAAAACAAAGAAGCAAAAGAAGAAAAGAAAGTATATAAAACTTCATACTTTGATGGTAATTATCTTTATGAAATGGTTCATAATAAGGAATTAGACAAAACATTCTTTATTCGTTGTGACAGTAAAAATAATATAGACACTGTTGATAAAATAGCGTCAGGTGAAAGAGTGTATTTCCCATTACCTCCAACACATATGTTTGTTGATAAATCTGTCGTTCTATTCCCATCTGAAGTTGCACCATATCTCAATGAAAAAGAATTATTAAGTGAGATTCGTGCATTCATACATAAATATGTAGACATTAGTGAAGAGTTCGAAGAAATATCTACATATTATGTTTTACTAACTTGGTTGTACGATAAGTTTTATGAACTTCCGTACCTTCGTGCTAGAGGTGACTATGGTAGTGGAAAATCTCGTTATTTAAAAACTGTTGGCTCAATATCATACACACCAATATTTACAGCTGGAGCAACAACAGCAAGTCCTATATTTAGAATTATTGATGAAGTTAAAGGAACTCTAATACTAGATGAGGCTGACTTTGCGAAGAGTGATATGACTTCTGATATAGTAAAGATACTTAACACTGGATATCAGAAAGGTGTATCAGTTTTACGTGCTGAAGGTAAAGGAACTTTTGAGATTAAAGCATATGAAGTCTTTGGTCCAAAAATTATTGCAACCAGAGAAAGTTTTTCTGATAGTGCTCTTGAGAGTCGCTTTCTTGTTGAGGAAATGGGGAAGAGTGATTTACGTGCAGATATACCGAGAGAAACTCGTAAAGGGTTTGATGAAGAAGCAAGAAATATCCGTAATAAACTTTTGAAGTGGAGGTTTGATAATTACTTCCTTGAAGTAACAGCCAATACTGAAGTAATAAAAGGTATACATCCAAGGTTAAACCAAATAGTCCTACCTTTGTTATCAATCATTAAAAATGATGATGCTAAAGAAAGTCTGAAAGAATTTATTGTTAAATATAATGATGACCTTATTGCCGATAGAGGACTCACCAAAGAAAGCGATATCATTTTCGCAATTCTAAAGTTAGAGCACAATGGATTTAATGAAAATCTATTTACTGTAAAACAGATATCAAATGAAGTAAATAAACTCATTGATGAAGAAATTGACCAGATAAGCCCACGCAAAATGGGGTGGTATTTGCGAAAAAAACTACAGCTGAAAACTGGCAAAACTCGTGCTGGTTATGTTCTTAATCTGGAGCAAAACAGAGATAGAGTTAACTTTTTAAAAGATAGGTATGGTATAGCAGACGAAGAAGTGTACGGTGAACAAGTGAACAATGTGAATGTCGTAAGCATTGCTGAGAGCATAATGGAGAATAATAAAAATATTCTCTAGTAGTTTTGAAAGTGGTACAATGGAAGAGCTACACAGACAAGACGAATATGACAGAAGATTGAATCCTGAAGGGGGTCTACAATCGTCTTTGTGTAGCAACAATGTACTGTCTTGTAGTTCCCCTTCAGGTTTCTTTGATTCTAATCTCATTTCCGAAGAAGATGCTCTTGATTACCTTGCTGAGGTATATGTAGACATCTACTTCGATTATATTAAAAAACAAAAATAACCATGCAACCTAATTTAAAAAGAGCTGTTGGATATTATCGTGTATCCACAAAAGAACAAGTTGAGGAAGGGAACAGTCTTTCTACTCAAGAGAAAATTTGTAAAGAATGGTCTCGTAAAAATAATTACGAAATAGTAGAACAGTTTATTGAACAAGGAGAGAGTGCGAAAACTGCGGATAGAACAGAGTTACAAAAACTTTTTATTTATTGTGCTAATAAAAAGAATAACATTGAAGCTGTTATCATCTACAAACTAGACCGTATAAGCCGTAACACTGATGACTACAGTCAAATTCGTCTTCTGTTAAAGAAATATGGGGTAGAAATAAAATCTACCACAGAGTTCTTTGAGGATACTCCTGTGGGTCGTTTTATGGAGAATACAATGGCTAACATTGCACAGTTTGATAACGATATACGCTCTGAGCGTTCAGGTGGCGGTATGCGAGAAGCTGTTCGTGATGGTCGTTATGTGTGGATGGCACCTGTTGGATATATCAATACTAAAGTAAATGGTAAAGCTACCATTGCTCAAGACCCACTAATGGCTTCACTTGTTCGTGAAACTTTTGAACTTATTTTAAAAGGCACTCGCACAGTAGAAGAGGTTCGAGTAATTATGGAAGAACGAGGTCTTACTCTTAAAAATGGTAAACCACTTGGAAAGTCATACTTCTATAAAGTATTTAAGAATAAGCTATATATGGGGATAATTGAAAAGTTTAATGAAACCCACAAAGGTCTATTTGAACCAATCATCTCTGAGGATGTATTTAATCAAGTCCAACGTATTCTAAGTGGGAAAGGACGTAAGGAGGTTCAGTATAAAAAAGATAGTGATGATTTTCCTCTTCGTCGTTTTGTGATAGACAAAGAGAGTAGAAAAATTACTGGAAGTTTTTCAAAAGGAAGAAAAGGTATCAGATATCCATTCTATCGCTTTGGTGGGAACGGCTCGAATTATAACCGAGATAAATTTGAAGAGCGGTATCAATTATACGTAGATAAATTTTCTTTTACAGAAGAACAGAAGGAAAAATTAGCATCTAAGATACGAGAACATTTCGGTGTGGCAGTAGAGAAAGAAAAGAAGGATGTTAAAAAACTTTCTTTACGCATCTCTGAACTTCAAACACAACAAACCTCACTTATAGATAAAAATCTTAAAGGCATTATTAGTGACGAATTACTCACAAGGCAACTTAGCACCATTGAAGAAGAGTTAATCAGTACAAAACTTAATCTCACAAATGCAGAGCAAGTTACTTTTGATGTTGATAAGGCGATGAGTATAATTTCACCATTCCTGAAGACACCTAGTGAGGTGTGGGAGATGGCAGAAATTGATAATAAACTCAAATTACAGTGGTTCCAATTCCCATCTGGAGTGTTCTTTGATGGAGAAATATTTGGAACCACTAAAGTAGCTAGTATTTACAATGTAAAATCCACGTTTTTGGACGTGGATTCTACTGCTGTGGGCGATAGAGGAGTCGAACCTCTGACATCCACAACGTCAATGTGGCGCTCTACCAACTGAGCTAACCGCCCGAATGTCTTAAATATACCATATCAAATAGACCTCTCCCAAGTTGAAAGAAGTGTCATTTCGTGGTAGTATATTTTTTACTTGGCTGTACTATTGTTACCTGGTACAGACATATTGACGGCCCCATCGTCTATCGGTTAGGACACCGGCTTTTCATGCCGGTAAGCGGAGTTCGACTCTCCGTGGGGTCACCGAGTCGAGTGCTAGTTCGAGCACTCGAGAAGGGTCGTCACAGACCCTAAAAACAAAAAGAGCTAACGAATATTTCGTTAGCTCTTTTTGTTAGAAAAGTTACTTTTACACTTGAATAGAAATAGTTTTATTTTTCAAAACTAAGTTACTTTTTATACAATCAAGAACCGACCTTTTTTCTAAAACTGTCCCATCCCTCAAAACAAATTTCATATAATTTCTCAAGTCTACTTTTTGTATATCTGCTGTATTATCTTTTCCCAAAAACATTGCTTGCAGTTTCTTAAATTTCTTGATTTCAAGATTTAACTTCTCGTTGAGTTGTACCTCGTTAAGATCTAGAGTGCTTGCCATTTTCTGAAATTCTTTCAGCAGATCATCTTCGTTTATAGCAGAATTTGTACACTTTCTGTCTTTGGATTTCGTACATCGATAATATACATGTCTGTTTACTCCGCCACTTTTTAATTTCTTAAATTTCTCATCTGCTGTAATTCCAGATCCACATGCTCCGCATTTAACTATTCGAGTAAAGGCAAATTCCTTTCCGTGACTTTTAATAACCTGTGTCTTAATAGAAGCACGAACATCATCGAAGAGTTCTTTTGTTATTATCGGCTCATGTTTACCCTCGTACCAATTTCCACTTCCCTGTGGGAATTCAAATCTACCGTAATAGAAAGTATTATTGATAATTTTAAAGATGTTTCCGATACTTAAATAAAACCCTCGATGTGTCTTAAAGTTAATTTCATATCTTAGCCATGAATATACTCTCATGCCACTCCATCTTTCATATGCAATCTTCTCAAATATCTGCTTAATAATCGGTGCGCGATCCGGATCAATTTCAACCTCACATTTTGCTAGTCTTTCATTTGGTTTTCTGTATCCAGTTGGTGGTTGTACTGGCCATAGTCCCATTTCGCACCTTGCTCTCATTCCTCTTTTAACATTAATACTTTTATTATCATTCTCCAACTTCGCTTGAGAACAAAGAATCATTAAAAGAAACTTATCACTCGGAGAGTTAGTAAATGTCTGACCAAATGTTTTAATTTGAGCTAGTTTCTTTTGATCTATTCTATCTACAAGCTTCCCCAGATCTCCTGCATTTCTCGAAAGTCTATCGGGTGCCCAAGTAATTATTGCGTTAAAGATACCATCATCAATATCTTTTAAAATCTCTTCAAACACGGGCCGTTGCCCCGACTCTTTCGCCGAGTGAGATTCTTTTCTTATTTCTGTAACATTCAAACCTTCACGCTCGGCTATTTGCCTCATCTCTTTAATTTGAGAATCAATAGAAAGAGCTTGTTTTTCTTCAGCTTCGGTTGATTTACGAGCATATAAACAATACTTTAAGTTATCTTTTGTTGTTTCTATCATATATACATTAATGACAGAACCATAATCCCTGCATAGTCTATGCAGAACTAAAAATGCGTAGCATGGTCGCGATACCTCCTTTATTTATGGGTCCTTTTGTGATAAAATTTGAATTGTACCCCATAGTGTTTTTTATATTTAGTGCTTTGTCCCCGAAAGGACTGTTTTCTCTCACCTGTTATAGGCAAAGAGGGGCAGTCCGAGTTCCATAACAGGAACCTTTCGGGGTAGCACCGCTATGGGGTACGGCTCGGCTGTCCCTTTTTGTCTTTTTAATTAGCGACAGCCGAGACATAGATCCGTACCCTATGTCTCACAACAACTCTGAAAAAGAGCTTTTAGCTCATATAAGTGATCTCGAAAAACAAGTTAAGGTCTTGAAAGACCGGAAGAAATTTGGACTGGTTTGGGAGGATAAACCGGAAGATGTCGTTTTACAATGCGAAACAAATGTTCCAATTCTGAGAGAGATTAAAAATAGAAAGTTAGTTTCTGATAATCATATACATTCCAATATTTTAGTCGAAGGAGATAATTATCACTCACTTTCTGTTTTGAACTATACACATAAGAGTAAGATCGATTTAATTTATATTGATCCACCGTATAACACAGGCGCAACAGATTGGAGATATAACAATGATTATGTTGATAGCAATGATCAATGGCGACACAGCAAGTGGATTTCTTTAATGAGAAATCGACTATCTTTAGCAAAAAATCTTCTATCAGAAAGAGGAATAATTTATTGTGCTATCGATCACTATGAATTGTTCACACTAGGATTGCTGTGTGATGAAATTTTTGGTGAATCAAACAGACTTGGCGTTATAACGGTTATTCATAAACCTGAAGGAAGACAATTTGCTAACTTCTTTAGCCCATCGAATGAGTTTATGTTGGTATATGCAAAAAATAAGGCGTATGCTTCTTTAAACCAAGTAATTTTAGATGATGAACAGAAGGAACGTTTTTCTGAGTTTGATGATAAGGGATCGTATTATCTAAAAAACTTTATAAGATTGACTGATGGTAAATATAGTCTGAGAGAAAATGCTCCTGATGGTTTTTATCCAATATACGTCAGTGAAGATCTAGGCTCATTTAGTTTAGAAAATAAGAAAGGTTACCTCGAAGTATACCCAATTACAGACAGAGGTGTAGAAAGAACATGGAAAACCTATGGGGACACTTTTATGAAGAAAGTGGATGAAGGAAACATTATTGCAAAATCAGAAAATGGAAAGATAAATATATACGAAAAGCTTCGTGAAGATCAGGTTATTAAAACCCATTGGAATAAAAAAGAATATCACGCATATCATTACGGGACAAAGATTATTGAAGAAATACTAGGAGTCAAAAAGTTTGACTTCCCAAAGTCATTAAACCTTCTCATTGATGTTTTAAAACTAAGCACACAAAAAGATTCAACAGTTTTAGACTTCTTTGCGGGATCAGGAACAACTGGACATGCAGTTTTGGAGCTCAACAAACAAGATGGCGGAAATAGAAGGTTCATCCTCTGTACCAATAATGAAAACCAGATTGCTGAGGAAGTTACTTACGAACGCATCAAGCGTGTAATCAAAGGATACAAGAATAAGAAAGGAGAAAAAGTTGAAGGACTTGGAGGTAATTTGTCGTACTACAAAACTGATGTCGTAGATATTGAAAGACTGCAGAGGATTTCAGACGAATCAAAGATCAAGATCACGTATCAAGCAGGAGAAATGATTGCTATTCGTGAGAATACTTTAAATGAATACGACAAAAACGATTGGTGGCAGATTTTTGAAAACGAAGAAAAGAAAACTGCTATTTATTTCAAGGAAGATAAATCAAAACTTCCTGAGCTGGTAAAACTTCTTGAAAAAGAAAACAAGCCGACCGTTCTTTATATCTTTGGCTGGGGTAAGAACGAATACAAAAACGAGTATTCGACCAAGAATATAAAAGTCGAAGATATTCCAGAACCAATTATTGAGGTCTATAAAGAAATAAATAGAATTTAATCATATGTTTGCACTTAAACCATTCCAAGAAACAGCGATAGCTAAACTGAAGGATCAGTTTCTTTCATTATGGAAATCGCCACACGATAACATACCTCTTATCTTTAAATCTCCAACCGGATCAGGGAAAACGATCATGCTAGCCCAATTTCTCCGTGATCTTATAGGAGATCCTCGATTTTATGGAAACGATGTTGCCTTTGTATGGCTTACTTTTAACGAAGAATCGTATGTACAAAGTAAAAACAAACTCTTTTCATACTATGGTGGTGCTTCCGAACTAGACCTTTTGGATCTTAACGACCTCACCAGAGGAAAATTGAATAAAAATTCTGTTTTCTTTATCAACTGGCAAAAAGTCAAAGGAAAATCAAAAGAAAGTAGAAAACTCCGAAAAGATAATGAGTGGGGTTTAACCTTTGATAGTTTTATAGAAAAAACAAAAAATGACGGTCGCAAGTTTGTAGTAATAATCGACGAAGAACATATTGGATCCGATACAGAGCTTGCACAGGAAATCATTGATGGCCTTATTCAGCCGAAAATAACTATCCGTGTTTCTGCTACACCTAAATATCTCCCAAACGCAGAAGATATCGCTGAACAAAAAGGTGGATTTGTGCAAGCAAAGCGAGAAGATGTTATTGAAGCAGGACTGATTAAGGAAAAGATTATTTTCCAGACGGAAGAAGATCTCAATCGAAAGGACTTCAAAGGAATGGATCAGGACGAAATTCTTCTTGAACTTGCATACCAAAAGCGATTAGATCTCATTGAATACTATAAAGAGGTCGGTGTCGAAGTGAATCCTCTTGTAATGATCCAGCTCCCCAATGACGATCAAGCAAGCAAAGATATAACTACAACTAATAAACAATCTATAGTTCTTAGCTATTTTAAAGAAAAAGGAGTGTTGGAAGATGAAATTGCTATTTGGCTTTCTCAGGAAAAAATAAACTTAGAATCCATCGAGGATAATAAGTCACCAATATCATTCTTACTCTTTAAACAAGCCGCTGCTACTGGCTGGGATTGCCCCAGAGCGAGTGTTTTAGTTATGTTCAGAGAGATCAGAAACCCAACATTCGCTATTCAAACTGTTGGTCGTATTTTGCGTATGCCTTTTGGTATACATTTTGCAATACCAGAATTGAATCTTGGTTATCTATACACGAACTACAAGCGAAATGAGGTGTTAGCAGAATATGGAAAGAATAAGACCGACAATCGTCCTGCTATTTATGGAAGTTATAGAAAACCAGAGATTGAATCAATAACAGTTGAATCGGTATTTATGAGCCGAACTGATTATAATGACCTCGGAGACTCTTTCCAAGAGACATTTAATGAAGTGGCAAACAAATACTTTGGAATTGGAAAGGATAATCCTGCTCAGGTAATCAAGAAACTAGAAGCAAAGAGTTTAGAAACTAAACCAAGTGTCACTAATGGTCTTATCGTAGGAGTTGAAATTGACGACTATGATAATTTCACCAAAGAACTAATTACTGAAGGAGGAAGCCATGACCAAGAAATATCTCAGCATGATCTTGAGCGACTTTATAATTTGCTTTGTTTTAAATTTGTCTCTCATCAAGCTGATGAAAACAAAAAGTTTGCTCCTGAACGATCTTGGGGCAAGTTAAAGACAGCACTTAATGTGTGGCTCTTAAAAGTAACTGGAGAAAATCGTCAGAATATCTACAAGATTGTAGTAAACGATCTGCTCAGCCCGACAAGCATATTTGCTCCTATTATTGGTATGGCTCTTGAGCAATATCGTCCAATTCGTGAGAAAGAAGTAAACAAAAAATCTGAACGTTCAAAGCGAGTTGAAACTATCGAGATTCCACGAGAGACACTTTTCTTCACGGATCAGTATGAAGAGATAGAAGTTAAAAAGTGTGCTATGCAACCTTTTTATATCGAGAAAGATTATAAAGGGGAAGACAATGAAAAAGAGTTTATTAAATTCCTTGAATCAAGCAAAGACGTAGTTTGGTGGTATAAAAATGGAGATTCAGGAAGTGAGTTCTTTTCGATTTCTTATTATAATCAAGACGAAAATAAGGAAAAACTTTTTTACCCCGATTGGATATTTAGGACAAAAGATACCGTTTATATCGTAGACACAAAGAAAGGATCTACTGCTGAAATATCCGATACTAAATACAAAGCAGAAGCATTGCAAGAATGGCTTAAAAGCAAGAAAAACTTTGCAGGAGGTATTGTTGTTCAAGACGGCCCAAACGGCTGGAAGATCAACCAGAATGACAAATACTCTTACACTCCCTCTTTTGATAAATGGAACAACTTGAAAGATGTTCTATGAGACAAGTGCAAACTATCTTCAACGATAAATAATTATGACTATGAAACCTAGTCGAATTTTTTAGTCAGTATTACTCATGGTAAAGAAATAATTATTCTTTAACCTCTCAGAAAATCTGTAAGTATCAGCATGAGAAAGAACGCCGAGATAGGACATTAAAGTTGCATGTACTTTGTCTTTTGGGATTTCTTCTCGCTTATAGAGTAATATCTTTTCATTTATTTTCCGCAAAGCACGTTTCTGTGTACGCTTACGAACCAAAGTAAAATGTGGGAATAATACATATCCAAGATAATCAATACCACGATTAAATTTAGTAATCGAGATTTTCTTCGGGTGTATTTGGATCTTCATTTTTTCTTTTAGAAAAGAACGTATCTGAGACAATAAATGTATGAGATATTCTTTATTCTCGCTTACTACAACAAAGTCATCAGTATATCGTGCATAATGTTTCACCTTGAGTTCGTGCTTCATAAATTGATCAAAAACATCCATATACACATTCGCAAAAAGTTGAGACGTTAAGTTACCAATTGGTAAACCGCATCTCTCAAAGAGAGTAGATCTACTACTTGTAAAACTTTCCACCACTTCTGTCAGGAGGTCCATCAGTTCCTGGTCCTTGATCCGGGAATCAAGCATGGAAAGTAAAATCTCGTGATTAATTGAATCGAAAAACTTCTCTATATCGCACTTCAAAATATATACATTTCTTGTGTTATTTTTACTTGCTTTGTAGAGCATGGAACGTAGCGCGCTAACTCCTTTATGAGTACCTTTACCAATACGACACGAGAAAGAATTATAAATAAAAGTCTTCTCATAGAGTGGGTATAAAGTACTCATGATTGCATGATGAAGTACTCTGTCTCTCACTTGCGCTTTATGTATATGGCGACGTTTAGGATCTGAAATATAGAACCCGGTATACCCACTGTGGCGATAGGTATGAGATTTTAGTTCTCTGTGAAGCGAGAATATTTCTCGTTCAAGACTTTTCTCAAAAAGAAGTACATCCGCTTTCTTTTTCTTGTCACGCCTGAACTCTTCCCAAGCGAAAAACAGATTTTCTGGAGTAATAAGCTTATTAAATAAATTCGTATAGATTCTCATATGAATGATAATGATGTTCCAATATTGCGTAAAATTCATGAGTTGTATAAGACATTCCATGAATACAGAAATCTAGTTCCCAAACAAGAACGATTCTCTGTGTACGAACGTACAGAAAATATCATCATTGATATCCTTGAGCTTGTGCTTGAGGCAAGTTATATTCCCAAAGAAAGAAAAGTAATTCTTCTAGAAAAGACGAGCGTAAAACTCAATATCGTGAGATTTTTTATTCGTCTTATGAAAGAAAGTAAAAGTCTTGATCTGAAGAAATATACACTCCTGCAAGGAATCATTGATGAGGTTGGTCGTATGCTTGGTGGCTGGATAAAGTCTAGTAAGTAATAACAAAAGGTATCCGCTACGGATACCTTTTGCGCTTAATTGATACTTCGGAACGAAGGCGGACACCGAGCCATAGTTGTCATTGGCATTCGACACGTTGTTGGTGTTGAACTTGAGCTTGTCGTCGTTGAAGTTGAAGAGCGGAGACCCCGAGAAGTCGCCATCCGCAACCGGAGCTTTTACCACTTTCTGCCCATTCCACAAATCACGAAGTATGATATTTCGCATAAGTCACGATTCTGTATTTAATCTGACAACACAATTGCTTGTTTGTCTTAGAAAGCAGTAAGCAGTATCTCTAGAGCAACAACACTGTCACAAAAACCGTAATCGTTGTGATCCTGATTGCATTTTCTCACAGGAGAAAGAGTTCGGTGATAGTAATCCGTGAACTACTATGCACTAACCTAGACTCACTAGGTAGTATATCAAAAATATAAAAATTGCCTTCGGCAAAAGAAAAAATGGCCTCGCAAGCGAGGCCATTCAAGGGTTCAAGGATCAAGGAGCCAGAAGACTCAAGACCCCAAGGTGGAAGGATCAACCCTGTGGAACGAAGGCGGACACCGAGCCATAGTAGTCATCGGCATCCGACACGCGGTCGGTGACGAACTCGAGCCCGCCGCCGCCGAAGTAGAAGAGCGGAGACCCCGAGAAGCCGCCAACCGCATACGGAGCGTACTCGTCGCCGGCGCAGTCGGTGTGCAACTGCTCCCAGCGGACGTAGCGTTCCGGGTGGACGAGTGCCATGCAGCCGAGCGCGAACGCGCCGAGACCGAATTCGTTCGCCGTGAAGCACTCGCGTGCGCGACGGACGGAACGGCCACGGTGGCGCATGCCGTACTGGACGGGGACGATCAGGATGTCGCCATTCTGCCCTTCGGCGATCAGGTCGAGCGCGTGGAGCGTGCGAGCCGATTGCTTCAGGTAGCGGTTCCCCGTTTCGCCTTCGCGGTAGTTGTAGAAGTTCCGCGACTTGCCGAGCTTCTCGAGAACGAGGTCGATGGCGCGACAGTACTTCTCGGCGGGGTCGGTGACCTCGGGGAAGAAGCGCTTGGCGACGGCATCCACCGACGGGATCGCGAACCAGCCTTCGGCGCCTTGCGGCAGCTTCATGGTGGGTAGCGTCTTCTCGATGAACTCGCTCACGTAGCCGAGCGACAGGCCGAACTCCTTCGCGAGGATGTCGACTTGCGCGCCGATCGGCTTCGGACCGCGGTACTCCTTCGGGTACGTGTAGCTGGATTCCACCTCCTCGCTCGCGAACTGGTCGGTGACCGACAGGTTCTTGATGAGTTGGATGGCCGCTTCACGGATGCCCGCGGAGAACTCGTTGCCGTGTTCGATCACGCGCTGGGCGCCGGGGTTGTCGAGGCCGACCTCTTCGAGGACCTTGTCGATCGCATCGGAGCCGAAGCGGTTGATCTGCTTCAGTTGGCCGGGGGTGGCTTGGGACTGCTGAGTAATCGCATTCATTGCGTTATCTCCATGGAAAGGTACTACTTTTCGGTTTGGACTGTCGAAACAGGTACCAGGAATCTGGTCTATATACTATATCACAAAATACACTAAAAGTCAATAGATTGAAATTGCTTAACACTAAAGGATTTTTAGTGTTATTCCACGTCAACGTAATCTGGATGATACAGAATGCTGTCGTCGCTATCACCTAACCAGAACATGATAATTGTTCCCTCGCTTGCATGCTTCTCCGTTGTTGCATTGATGAGAAGCGAGAATGCATCAGCTAAGTCATCGTGTTTTTCCACTCCAAACCCAACTAGTTGCTCAATGAGGTTCTCACAGCCTTGTCGTGGAAATTTAATGATTCCAGACTTTATGGATGTGGATGTAAGCGATAGTCGTGTTCGTTTGTCTCCTTTTGGTTTTATTGCCTCTGCTTTAATGCCATGCATGTCTAGCATTTGAGGTAATGCTTCTTGGTAAGAAACACTTTCCACAAAGATGGTATCTCTATGGTCACTCAGCATGGTACTTTTGACATTTTTCATCAACTCAACTTGCGCTGGGAAATTAAGCTTTTTCGCGATCGGATTAGGGAGAATGTAAATTCTCATTTTTTCTCTACGGCTATACACGTGCGCAAATACAAGAGCGGTAAAGTCTGCAGAATCTTTTTCAGAAATTGCTAAGTCAATGCCGACATAGGTACCTCGATATCCTTTATGTCTTGTTCCAGGCAGTTCATCATAGTACTGGATCCATTCTGGATAGATGACTTGGTCATCACTTGGAATGATACGAAGAAGGTATTCTCGTTGCCACGATGCTTCGCTAGCAACTTTAAGCTTCTCGTCTTCAACATCTTTCGCTGTTGGGTATTTACCAGGCCACAAGCAAACATCTTTCTCATCAAGTAGCGGGTATTCCTTGAATACTCCTTTTGTCCTACCTTGAGCAATCTCTTCTTTGATTCGCATAAGTAGTGAATCTTCGTGAAGCAGGTTACCAACAATGATAAGGCGAGTCTTTCTGTCTCCTGACGGAATGACTTCGCTATAGAGCCAGTTGTATGTTCCATTGCGACCTTCTCTTGTTTTAGTAGATTGCACATCCTCCACGTCGTCGCAGATTATCAAGTCTGGACGATGTTGGTTGTGGCGTATGCCTCGGATACTCTGTTCAGTTGACGCAACGGTAATTCTTGCACCATGCTTTTTGAAGACGATAGAGAATGAACCCCACTCGTCACTTTCTTCCTGGAAAGGACCCAGATCTTTCTTTAAAACATCGTTACCCTCAAGTTCGGTGCGAATGTTCATCATGTGCTGTTTTGCTTGCGCTCTAGTCTGACAAAAGATCACGCAAAACTTCTTTTGCTGTTTTCCAAGAATCGCCCAGATTGGGTATGCAGTTGTAATCATGGTTGATTTACCAGATCCACGGAACGCTACCACGTACAGATTTTCTGTTGGACTATGTTCAAGATAGTGAATTACTTCTTTCTGAAAATCTGCCGTTTCATACTTTACATAGTGGGCGTAGTAGAAATGAAAGAAATATAAGAAGCTATCTTTGGTAATGGATGTTCTCACTAACCTATCTTTCATCATCTTATTCACCAACTTTGTTTCTATGATTTTATTCATGACTTTTGGTATTAATCTTTTTAATGGATTTCGATTTGGTGATGGACGCAAGTTTAAGCGCATGTCGAACTATCTTTGCTTGATCTGGTGTTAGTTCTTCATTGTCTTCAGCAGTGCTAATTTCAAGCTTGTTCTTGTAGTTGTCGTTTCGGTGCCTCAACCAAAAACTAATCGCAGGATAGTTTTTCTCTTTTATAAGTGTGAGTAATTGGCTTTCGCTCATGTCATTTACAAGCGCTACGCCATTTGCTAGCGATTCATCCATTTTCTTGGCGAACATTTTATCCTCACGTCGCCAACGGTAGACACTGTTTCTTGATACTCCGGTTTTCTCGCAAGCAACTTGAATTATGGGAACCTTCTCGAGCTCTGCAAAGAATTGGTCTTGTAGCTTATTCTTTTTCATAGATTGCTTTGTTACCAGTAAGAGCCTCGTAACGCTTGATGATGAGGTCACAGAATCGGGGTTCCAAATCCATTCCGTACACACGGCGACCTAGCTGTTCACCCGCAAGTAAAGTACTACCTGATCCAAGGAAACTATCTAAAATGATGTCCCCGGGCTTTGTACAGCGTTTAATGGCCTTCTCATGCAGTGTTATTGGCTTACTTGTGGCATGCTGGTATTCTTTTGATGGAAGTCGCTTTGCTGTCCAGATTTCAAGAAAGTTATCTACCTGAGCAATGAGATCATTACCTGTAGTAAATTCTTTATTCATGACCTCATTGAGATCTTGAATGGATTCAGCAAGGTGCGGTCGTCCGCGAGTGCCATATACCGCAGGTTCGTATGCTTTATTGCAATACACTTTCGGCACAGGATTTTGTGAGTTCTTGAGCCATAGACACACACGCTTGTTTGCAACACCAAGCAAACGGTAGATCTCTTGAATAAGACCGATGTACACTTGGTCGCAGTAGTAGAAGACGTGAGTGTCTGGACTGGATACCGAGAGGGCGGCGCTAAGAGAATCTTTGATGAAGGCTTTGTATTCTTCGTATGAGCGAGTATCATTTACACTTCCGCCGTAGTCTTTGTTGCCACCAATGCCACCGTTGTAGTCTATGGAAATGTTATACACGGGATCCGAATAGATCATGCTTGCCTTCTCATCACCGAATAACCGAGCCAGATTCTTTGGATCGGTTGAATCGCCACAAAGGATCTTGTGTTTACCGAGGCGGATGAGATCTCCCAGTTTTGTCACTGGTTCTATGATTTTCTTTAATTCTTTGTCGACATCGAACGCGTCTTCCTTGGTTTCGTTATTCTCATCCCAGAATTTCGCAAGCTCAATCTGATCGAATCCTGCAAAGGAAAGCGTTTCCATGTCGAATGACTTAAGGAGGTCGTAATCCCAGTCACCACCGAGCTTGTTGGAGCCGATGAGGTATTCCTTGGCTTCTTGTTCAGTAAGCTTACGATTGGGGACTCTGATATCTATCTGCTCTTCACCACGTTCAAGGAGTTGTAACGCTCGAATGCGCTGATGACCTGCGAGAATTGTCCCGTCATAATCTACCGCCGGTATTTCTACGAGATTAAACTTCTTAAGACTTCGCTTGAGATCTGACATTTGCTTGTCAGTGATCTTGCGAGGATTGACCTCTTGGGGAATGAGATTGTTTACACGTTTTTGGACCGTCGTCCATGTGAGTTTTTTCATGCTGATTTTATTTATTAGTTGTAAATAAAATGCATGGAACAGAAAATGCCTATCCCACGCACGAAATAACAAAAGCCGATTGCTTATTATTATTTCTTGCGCGAAATAGGCATGTCCTCGTGGAGATACACTATTCTACTTTTTACTACGCAGAAACTAACACTTATATTTTATTCCTAACCTTTTCCTTTTGCAAGACCGCGGATGATCCGTTTGCCATTCTTGCTGTTCATAAACTCTATTGTATCCTTGCCTGGCACTACGGGTATTCCATCATTCGGGAGTGCAATTAAGACCTTGTACCCATTCGCTTCTTCTTTCTGAACCATTCTTACGAAATCAGGATCTGTTTTTAGAAGGTTGAGAGTAAACGTCCGATTTTCAGAAAATGCAGACTTCTCAATATTTGAGTAAATACGATCAGGACTATCTGTCTCGAACGCCTTTTGTACTTTTTTACCAACCGAAGGAGTAGGTGCTCTTTTAGCAGTATGAAGTGCAATATCCGTAATGCGGATGATTTTATATTTCTGTCCGTTTTTCATGACAGCTGGCTTTAGTTCGAGTTTGTAGTCCATAAACCTCATTACTTCTTATTCTTTACCCACTCCACATTATCAGGATTGTTCTGTGCCTTTTTCTCAGTCACGAATCTACCTGTTTTTGCATCGTGAGGCTGCTCGTTGTTCCAATTATGCTTCTTGCTCATATGTTTATATTATAGATTATTATGGATCCAATTTGATACATCTTGTGGAAGGTTAACCCAAGCAGCTGTATCTTTAGTAACAGTTACAACAAGAACCTTATCGTTCGCATCTGTATGCTTTTGAATTTGGTTCCTAGTTTCTTCTGCGGTAAAGTTGTTCTTAATCAACCAAACTGATTCCAGCGGTTTCGCCCACACGGCGTATGACTTGAGAAAGGTGATCAAAGATGTGTAATCCTTGTTCGGTTTAATAAGGTCGTATGATACTAGGTGAGTGAACATTTGTTTATTATGGTTATGCTGTTAAGTTTGTCAGGGGTTATACCTGATAAATCCAGTTTATCAGAATGAAAAGTATCTTGTCAAATCAAATTGAAAAGTATATAATATCAACATGAAAATACCAGAAAATAAAGGGGAATTTATCGGCAAGCAGATCAAGAAAGCGCGTGAAGAGGAAGATATTTCACAGCTTGAACTGGCTAAGGCTGTGGATTTTGAGTCTGCAACAGCAATTTCCCTCATAGAATCTGGCGAAAGGAAAATTACTGCAGAGAATCTTGAGAAAATAGCCATCGCCTTAAAAAAAGACATTAAGTACTTCCTGGGGACAGAAGACGAACCTGTAACTATCGAAGTTGCTTTGCGAGCAGAAAAAAATCTCTCCAAAGAAGACAAGGACGCATTGCTTCGATTCATTGAGCTAGCGAAGAAAAAGAAATAAATGGAATACACCGATACAGACCTTGGTCCTCGAAAAACTTCAGCAAAAAACCTTGCAAAGAAGCTGATAAAGGATTCTAAGATCAAAGAGGCTCCTGTATCGTTAAGAATTGTTATAGAGTGCCTCCAAACGACGCACGATTTGCGCGTAATCGCTCACGGATTTAGCGACCATGTTTCTGGTCTACTTATGAGATGCAAGCAACTCGACGAAGAGTATTTCGTCATAGGATTCAATGAGAACCAACCTTGGTGCAGGCGTAGATTTACCATTGCCCACGAGATAGGACATCTTCTTTTTGGTCATACATGTAATCAAAGTGATGATAAGGATCACAACGAAAAGGAAGCAGATATATTTGCGGCGGAGTTGTTAATACCAAAGGAATTTTTGAAAAAGGATTTTAAGATTACTCCAAAGATTCCAGATTTAGCCAAGAAATATCTCGTAAGCCAACAGGCAATGGGTATTAAGATCACGACGGACCGTCTTATCTAAAACATGGGAACAACAACGCCACTAGGACCAGAATTTGTCAGCCAAATGGTAACCATGCTGTTAAATGGCGTTCAGGAAGGTACCGTTAAGGCTTATCAAATGCTTTGGGGTATATTGATTACTTTTCTCAAAGCGCACTGGATTGGCGTTACAGAGATTCTTCTTGGTTTTCTTGTTATTGCTTTTCTAGTCTTCCTATTTACTGGAAGGTGGGCAATGCTTGGGAGCGTGCTCAACCGTTATTTCTTCTTTGGATTCCTATTTATCATGGGCCTTATCTTTGGACCACAAGTGTTTGCAAATACTTATTTCGAGATAGTTTGGGTTGTGCTTGGTTTGGTTGTCTTTATTGTCATTGGCAAAATCTTCAGGAAATAGTTACAACTGCATGTAACTATTTAAGTCTTACCTATGTCACTTTTGTCACTTTTTAGTCGCTCGACAAGGGTCGATTTGATATACTAGAAACAATTGGAAAAGCCTTACGGGGTAAGGAACCTCACGGTCGCACCTCGAGAAGGCTCACCTTCAACAGCTAGCACGAGAAGGTTCGTTTTCAAGGAGTTTTTAGTATGTGAAAATTAAACACCCTTCCAAGAATCGAACCTCCTCTGCGGTGCGATTGTATGCTCTCGCAGTTAGAGAAATAGGAAGCAATGATGAACTTGATTATATTCATTTAGTATCAGCGATTGAAATACTTTCCAAGAATTATGTACTACCTGCGAATCATGAACCTCTTTTATCAGTGTTAGATCAAATAAGAGAATTATTAAGAGGTGCAGGTGCGGAAGCAAAAAGTGAATTAGGTAATCTTTTTGAACAAAGAAAATCAACAATGAAATTTGTCAGCTTTATCCAGAAGTATTCTGGAGACAGCGTGCCAGAAAGACCGACATTAGACGCACTAGAAAATAAGGTCTATAAAGATAATTTACCGAACGCATTAAAGAGAATATATAGAGCAAGATCAAAGTTCCTCCACGAAGGAAGCTCGATGTATATGAGTATTCCGGGCATGACAGTAGGTAATTGTGACTATGACAGCTCACTAGGCGGAACCATAGGTAATAGAGAGCTTGACCCAGAAGAAAAACTTCCAAGTATATCCTTCTTTGAAGGTTTAGTTGGGATCTGTTTACTAAATTATCTTTAATTCTTACATCTTAAATATAAAGACACTTGCATTTATTTATAAGGATATGCTAATATCCTTATATGACAGATTTATGTGAATCAATGAACAAGTTTGGCAAGGGCATTGGGAGTGCTCCGCGGTATCGTATCGTGGAAGCGTTGTTTTCCGGTCCAAAAACAGTCGGAGAACTTGCAAAAAAAACAAAGCAGTCTCAACCCCTCGTATCCCAGCACTTGCGTGTTCTTAAAGAAACAGGACTAGTGCAAGATGAACGGCGGGGACAAGAGGTCTTCTATACACTCAACAGTGAGCACACCATTCGCCTCCTCAAACGTCTTTCGGAGGAACTCAAGCCGAAGAAAAATCGAAAGACGTAAGATCGTTTATTTATTAAATTAACTTGTAACAAACTTATGAAAACATCACAACAAAATATAAAAATTAAAGTTATTATCGGCAGTACACGACAGAGTCGTTTTAGTGAGAAACCTGCAGGATGGATTTTTGAAGAAGCAAAAAAACTGGAAGGCGTGGAGGTCGAGCTTTTGGACTTGCGCGATTATCCGATGCCATTTTTTGATAGCCCTATTTCGCCTTCGATGGGGAAAGGTCAATACTCAGACGAGGCAGTAAAGAAGTGGGCAGAAAAAATAAACGATGGGGACGCATTTATCATAGTCACGCCAGAATACAATCATGGCTATTCTGCCGTGCTTAAAAACGCTTTGGATGTTATCTACCCAGAGTGGAACAGAAAGCCGGTCGGTTTTGTCAGCTATGGCAGTGCGCTCGGCGCGCGTGCCGTAGAACAGCTTCGCCAAGTCGCGGTCGAACTTCAAATGGCGCCGATAAGAAATGCGATCCATGTCCCTGTTGATATCTTTATGGCGGCAATGATGGGCAAGGGACCGACGGGCCCTGAAATGTTCAAACCAATCCGCGAGGGCATGATGGGAGATCGTGTACAGATTTTCTTGGACGAACTTCTCTGGTGGGCAAAAGCCCTTAAAGTAGCGCGAACAAAAAGCGCGTAATATTTTTAACTCAACTATGAAAATTGCAATTTTTGGAGCCACAGGAGGAACCGGGCAAGCATTAGTCAAACAAGCTTTGGAAAAAGGTCATAGGGTAACCGTTCTTGTGCGTAACCCGGAAAAGGTTGAGATAAAACATGCCAATCTATTGATCGTTAAGGGAGATGTCTTAGACGCGGTCTCTGTTGAGAAGGCGGTCGCGGGTCACGATGCGGTGCTCGTGGCGTTGGGTGTCAAGCCGCCTTCCAAAGCAAAAGTTGTTGGCCCGGGTACTAAAAATATTATTGAAGCCATGAAGAAACATGGCATAAAGCGATTGATAGTTGAGTCAGCAATGTTTATGGACGATACGGTGAGAAAAAATAGTTTTCTCATTTCTCTTTTAACAAAAACATTTATGAAGGGAATATATGCGGACAAGTTAGTGCAAGAGGTGGCGGTTAGAGAAAGTGGTTTGGAATGGGTCATCGTCCGCCCAGTAGGTTTAGCCAACGGCCCCAAAACAGAAATATACAGGTTTGGAGAAGGTCTAAAATTAAAAGGATTATTCCCGATGGTCTCACGCGCTGATGTAGCTGATTTTATGCTTAAGCAATTAAGCTCCAACACCAATCTTAATAAAGCTGTGTTGGTTACAAATTAATTATAATTCTATGAAACAAAAATTGAAATTATACTTCGCTCCTAGTGCTTGCTCCCTTGCTCCCCATATCGCTCTTCGCGAGGCGGTCATGGAATTTAATTTAGAGAAAGTTGATATTCGTGCAGGTAAGACTGCCTCGGGGGAAAACTATGGAGATATAAATCCTCTGGGGTATGTTCCCGCACTTCAGTTACCGGATGGTTCCATTCTTACTGAAGCCGTTGCGATTTTACTCTACATAGCCGACCAGAAACCTGAAATAGGTCTTGCGCCAGAGCCGAAAACTGCTACTAGGTATCAACTGTATCGTTGGCTTACATTTATATCATCAGAGATACATAAAGGATTTGGCCCTCTTTTCAACCCCGCGCTACCGGAAGAACAGAAAAACATGACGATTGAACGGCTCAAAAAACGCTTTGCTTTCATAGACAAGTATTTAGAGGGGCGTACGTGGCTTGTCGGTGATTCGTTTACTATTGCTGACATCTACATGTTCGTTTGTCTTAGTTGGACAAATCATATGCAGATAGATTTAAGCCCATGGAAAAATATACAATCATTCCTTACGCGCGTGGGAGAAAGGTCGGCAGTTAGAGAAGCGTTAGCGGCTGAACAACAACCATAATGTATTGGTATCTTCTTATAGGATTTCTGCTCGGCAACGGCATGCCACATTTTTTGTTCGGTTCTGCCGGCAAGATATTCAGGACGCCGTTTGGCAAAGAGTCCAGTCCTCGCTTGAATGTCGGTTGGGGTTTGTTTAACTTTATTCTGGCTACTTTACTTGTCTGGTGGAGAGTATCTGCACAATCACCGGAAATATCCGACCTTGTTTTTCTTCTTGTCGGATTCTGGCTTGTGGTAATTATGTTCGGCGTCTCACTCCGTATGTTCATAAGTAATAAAACAAATGCAAATTAAAGAACTTGGACATGTCGTTTTATATGTAAGAAACCTTAAACAGTCGGCTGATTTTTATCGTGATATATTAGGGTTTAAAGAATTATTTAGAGAAGGACCTACCGCCGCTTTTTCCTCGGGACGAACACATCATGAGCTTTTGCTTATCGAGGTTGGTGGAAATCTAGAAACAGATACACAGGTTAGCCCCGGCCTGTACCATATTGGCTTTAAGATGGGTGACGGGCATGAGGCGATAGAAGAGGTCTGGAAAGAACTCAAGGAAAAAGAAGTTACCATCGTTGGCACGGGCGACCATACTATCACCCACAGTATTTACATTCTTGATCCGGATGGAAACGAGCTTGAGCTGTATGCAGATATGGGTGATGAATGGAAAAAGAATCCTCAAGCTATAATGTCAAAAACAAAACCCCTTCATTTAAGAAACCATAATTAGAATTAATATGGAAAAAACACAAAATCACAGCACACATTCATATAACTGCCCGATGCATCCAGAAATCGTGCAGGACAAGCCGGGCATGTGTCCGGAATGCGGCATGAATCTTGTGCCTACCAAAGCACCGGCAAAAAAGAATGAGCACATTGACCATGACAAACATGCCGGCCATAAAACGTCTTCTTTTCTGATGAAGTTTTGGATTTCGCTTGTTTTCACCATCCCGATATTTTTCTACTCCGAAATGGCGATGATGGTGTTTGGCATTCGGGGACCGGAATTTCCCGGCTGGCAATATGCGCTCCTCGCGCTCGGCACCGTTGTCTATTTCTATTGCGGATGGATATTCCTCGTGGGCGCGTATCGCGAGCTTCGAGCGCGACTTCCCGGCATGATGACGCTTATCGCCATCGCCATCACCGCCGCGTATGCGTACAGTCTGTTCTCACTGTTGTTGGGCGACATACAGGAACTTATCTTCGAGCTCGCATCTCTTATCACCATCATGCTTCTTGGCCATTGGATCGAGATGCGGTCAGTGCAAGGCGCGCAAGGCGCATTAAAAGAATTGGCAAAACTCATGCCGGATCAGGCAGAGGTTATTCGAGGTGATAAGACCGAGATTGTCCCATTAAGCGAACTTAAAGTTGGTGATGTCGTATTAATCAAACCCGGAGCAAAAGTTCCAGCTGACGGAAAAATTATAGATGGTCTTTCGGAGATGAATGAGTCTATCATTACAGGCGAATCTAAGCCAGTAGAAAAATCAAAAGGAGACATGGTCATTGCCGGTTCTATCAATGGCGATGGCAGTCTCAAAGTAGAAATAGAAAAGATCGGCGAGAGTACCTTTCTTGCCGGTATCATGCGACTCGTCGCGGACGCGCAGGCTTCCAAGTCGCGCCTACAGATGCTCTCCGATCGAGCCGCGCTGTATTTGACGTTCATCGCTATAGTCGGTGGTGGGATAACCTTTGTCGCATGGCTCATTGCGGGGGGAGGCATCATAACCGCTACCGAGCGGTTAGTGGCTGTGCTCATCATTACCTGTCCCCACGCACTCGGTCTCGCTGTTCCTCTGGTGGCATCGATCTCAACAACAATGGCGGCGCGCAATGGTCTATTGGTTCGTCAGCGCATGGCGCTTGAGTCGGCACGAAATATAAATATAGTCCTCTTTGATAAAACCGGCACTCTTACAAAGGGAGAGTTCGGCGTGGACACTATTGTTGTAAGTGAGGGCGTGACCGAGAACGAGATTCTTAAGACAGCCGCATCGGTCAACAGTCATTCAGAGCACCCGTTGGCAAAGGCCACGGTTAAAGAAGCAGAGAAAAGAAAGGTTGCGCTTCTAGATGTCAAAGACTTTACCCGTGTTGCTGGCAAGGGAGCAAAAGGTCAAATTGAAAATAGTGAGGTCTATGTCGGCAACGACGACTTTCTTAAGGAGAACAACATCAAACCCTCATTTGAATATAAAAATAAAATAGATGCGCTCTCCAAGCAAGGCAAAACCGTCATCCACGTCGTCGTTGATAAAAAACTTATAGGAAGCATGGCCCTTGTTGATGTTATCCGAGAAGAATCACGAGAAGCGATCAAAACACTCAAAGCACACGGTGTTAAAACTGCCATGATCACCGGCGATTCCGAAGACGTTGCCACATGGGTATCAAAGGAACTCGGTATTGACGAGTATTTCGCCAAGGTCATGCCGGACCAGAAGGCCGAGAAAGTTAAACTGCTTCAGAGTAAAGGTCAAAAGGTTGCAATGGTTGGCGATGGCATTAATGACGCACCGGCTCTTACTCAAGCTGATCTCGGCATTGCCATTGGTGCGGGTACAAACGTGGCCATTGAATCGGCTGGTATTATCCTTGTGAGGAATGATCCGCGCGATATTCCGAAGATATTTAATCTCTCCCGCCTTACCTACAACAAGATGATCCAGAATCTTTTCTGGGCGACTGGCTATAACGTCGTCGCCATTCCGCTTGCGGCCGGAGTCTTAGCTTCTAAGGGCATCATCCTTCAGTCATGGCTCGCGGCGGTATTTATGTCGGTCAGTACCGTAATTGTCGCATTTAATGCGGTGCTTTTGAGAAGGCAAAAAATTTAATATAATTTAACTAAAAACTAATATGGAAATACAAAACAAATACATTCCCGGGGTCTGTAATATAGGCGACGAGGAAATTAAAATGCGGAAACGATCGGGCTGGGGCGGTTTGATTGCCACGATAATTCTTTGGGGGATTTTCGTTTGGTTCAATATCCCACCAATATGGCGACTCACGCTTTTCTTTCCCACCATGATGTCGGCAACTGGTTTTCTGCAGGCATACATGCATTTCTGTGCTTACTTTGGCTTTGCATCACTGTTTAATTTTGGACCGAATGTTGGCAATACAGATAGCATATCGCAAGCTGAATTCCGCGCAATGGACAAAAGAAAAGCTTGGCAGATTGTTACCTATTCTATTCTTATTGGTTTGGCAGTGGCTTTTCTCGCCTACATTTTTTAATCTACAGATATTTTCGCACATGATTTTTGGGTGGGTCCGCATATAAAGCAGTTAATAAGAAAGCCGAAAAGCAATTTAATATAAAAATGGTCGCATTTTGGGGAATATTTCACGATCTTTTTGCGTTAACCATTCCTTTTGTTTGACACTTTTGGAATATTTTTTTTGACGGCATGAGTTTAGCCGACATTCCCAGGTCTGACGCAATTGAATCTGCGCCACAGGAAACTTTGCCGATTTTTCATCTTACTTCAATGCTTTATACCGTGAGCCATAGCGCGATCGTGCTCCTTGTAAAATAAGTTTTTTTAAGTTGCTGAGTGAAGTACCGTTGGTAGGGTGATTGTCCAAATATATGATTAATTCATAATTTTTAAAGTCATCACGAAATAGTGATGACTTTGTTTTTTAGTGTGATTTTAGAATTTAAACATCTTAAGAATTCTCTTTTTTCTTCTGTACTTCCTTCAACTAAAATAAACTTTGCATAATTTCGTATATCAATATCTTTTACTGCTACTTGAACTTTAGTACCAAGTAGCATTTGTTGAAAAAGTTTAAATCTCCTTACTTCATTTGTAATTCTTTCTTTCATTGGAACCACTTGAATATTGAGATCATCAATGAGGTCTTTAAGTTGTTCCACTAGGTCTTCTTCATTGATAAATCCACAAGCGCAATTCTGATCTCTAGTTCTTGTGCATTTATAGTAGACATATCTATGAACATTACCATTCTGCTGATGTTTAAACTTTTCATCTGCTGTAATTCCTGAGCCACATAATCCACATATCATGATTCTTGTAAAAGCAAATTCTTTTTGTTCTGATTTTGGTTCAAATATTTGACTCTTTATTTTCTCTTGCACTAAATCAAAGAGTTCTTTTGTGATGATTGGAGTATGTGATCCGTTATACCAATTTCCTGAGCTTTTAGGGAACTCAAATCTTCCATAGTAGAAGTGATTTTGTAGTAACCGATAGAAATTACCTAAACTTAAATGTATATTGTTCTCGGTCTTAAAATCTTTATCATCTTTAAGCCAACCCCATACCTTTCTACCAGACCACCCATCATAGCCAACTTTTTCAAACATCTGTTTAATAAGAGGTGCTCTATCTTTGTCTATAATAGACTCACACTTTTGATCCATTCTTTTAAACTTCGTATATCCAGTAGGAGGACGACATGGCCATAATCCCATTTCAACTCTTGCTCTTAAACCTCTCTTAACATTGATACTCTTATTATCATTCTCTAACTTTGCCTGAGAACACAAAATCATTAACAAGAACTTTTCATTAGGTGAGTTAGAAAAAGTTTGTCCATATGTTTGTATGTGTATTAATTTTCTTTGATCCATTAAATCAACTAAACTACCTAAATCTCCAGCGTTACGACTTAATCTATCAGGTGCCCACGTTAGTACTCCATTAAACTTTCCTTGGTCTATATCTTGTAATAGCTGTTTATATACTGGTCGCTGTCCTGAAGCTTTAGCGCTATGTGATTCTCGTTTAACTTCTACTACATACAGTCCTAAACGCTCTGCTATTGCCTGCATTTCTTTGATCTGTGAATCTATCGACAGTGCTTGCATTTCATCTGACTCAGTCGATTTTCTGGCATATAAGCAATATTTAACTCTTACTTCTGATAAAGTTACAGTACTATGTATCTTTCCAATTGTTCTTGTTTCCATATTATATTAATGACAGAGATCACTAGTCTTGCTAAGTCTATGCAGAACTAAAAAAGACGACATTATGAGAAGAATTATTGTCTACAAAAATGCCTTAGCAAAAGAGGTTATTTGCGATATAATCAATAGATTAATACAAGAGTATTAAGTGGAAAAATTTGCAGTAGCCTAGCCCTTTAAGCAATTAAAGATATGGTGGAAAAGTCCTATCAGATCAAAAACCCCATCATGTGGGCTTTGCTCTGATAGGCCATATCTGGAAACGGATATGAAGGTCGTAAGACCTTACTCACGTGGTGGGATTTTTGCTACCCAACGAGAGATTACTAAGTCCTATCAGACATATATGAACCAATCAGTATCTCCTTTCGGAGATCATTTTAAATATTTAGTAGAAGAACGAATCAAAAACTTTTGGGGCTACGGTAACCTTAAAAGTGATATATGGTTTGTCGGAATGGAAGAAGGTCATAGTGGAGATATTGAAAGTTTAGTCAAAAGACTAGAAGCTACGAAAGATAAAGAGATGTTAGATATTTATGATGATATGAAGCATGATGTTGCTCATATGAAATGGTTTGAAGAAGGAGCAAAAACTCAAGCAACATATCGTCGATTAATTTACATATTACTCTATCTTAAGAATAAGGTAGAGCCAACAATAGAAGAGATACGACAATTTCAAATAAAAGAATTTGGTAGAAAAACATCAAATCATACAGCATTAGAATTAATGCCACTTCCTGCAAAATCTATTAATGCTAAAGATTGGGTATACAAGGAAGCAAATGTTGAAGGACTACATACTCGAAAAGAATACTTAGCGACATATAGACCAAAACGAATAGCACGATTACGTGAATTAATTTCTAAGCATAAACCAAAGATTGTTATTTTCTATTCCAGAGTATATTTACCAGAATGGAGAGAAACGATACCTGTACCTTTAGAAGAAATTAAGGATACTAAACTTCACATAGCAAAAGACCACAACACGTTATATGTTGTAGTCCCTCACTCAACCTCTTACGGCATATCACTTAGTGATTGGAAGAAGATTGCAGAAACCTTACTTAGTCACCATACTCATCGTCGTCATTAATTTCACCGACTTGATCAGACGGCATATTTAATGGATCAATAGTATCGATAGTAATTGAAGTAATTGGTACAAATGGTTTCTTCCAAAAATCTTTTGGTCGTGGTCGCATGTACTCTTTTTTATGATTATCAAGATAATACTGGATAGCACGTAGACTTCCATTATTGATATGAGATACAAGCTTACTCTCTGCAAGATCTATAATGGACTCCACCCCACATGAAAGGGCAAGGTTAACACTTTCTTGAAACTCTTTGTCTTCCTTACACCAACGATAGATTGTATTCCTCGCTAATCCTACTTTCTCGCAGGCGACGGAAATATTTGGAACGGTGTTAAGTTGTTCAAGAAATGCTTGTACCTTTTTATCCTTTTTTGCCATTTTGGATAACCTTTGCTTTTTTGCCTGTTAACGTTTCATAGCGACGTATTGTTAGATCGCAAAATCTCGGCTCGATCTCTACCGCATACACCTTACGCTTGAGCTTTATTCCAGCCATGATAGTACTTCCTGAACCAGAGAAACTGTCGAGAATGATGTCGTTCATTCTTGTGCAACGACGGATCGCTTTCTCGTACACTTCGGGGGGCTTCATAGTGCTATGCTCGTACAGATTTGATGGAAGACGTTTTTCCATCCATACAGTGAGGTGATCGTGTGCTTGTTGTAATAATTCATTACCTGTTGTCATGTCGTCATTCATGACTTCGTTTAAGTCATTCACACCTTTTGTGATATATGGCTTATTACGAGTACCGTAGGTGCACGGTTCATAGCTTTTATTGAAAGCTATCTTAGGTGTACAATTTTGGCTGTTTTTTAGCCAGAGACATACACGACGGTTAGTGATACCAAGTTCACGATAGAGTACTTGTATCTGCCAAATATACGATTCATCTGACCAGTAGAATACATGAGCATCATCTTTGGTTACAGAAAGTGCAGCGACCATGCTCTTTCTCAAGAAATCTTCGTACTCTTTGTCTGACTTGTTATCGCTTACTGTCCCACCATAATTCTGTTTACCACCAATTCCGCTGTTATAGTTCACAGAAATGTTGTAAATTGGATCGCTCATTATCATAGAAGCACGTTCATCACCAAAGAGCTTTTGGAGTGTCTCTGGAAGAGTGGAGTCACCACAGATTAATCGGCATCCGTCCATTTCAATAATGTCACCTGTCTTTGTTGTCGGTTTCTTAATCTTTTCGATTTCAACTTCGGGAATAAACTCCTTGTTGTTAAGTTTGTTGTTCCAGATGTCATCGAGTTGTTTCTGATCGAAACCGATATCGAGAAGTAAATCAAAGTCTAGCTGTTGGAGTTTCTCGAAATCAAATTCTCCAGTGTTTTTGTTGAGTCGAACATTCAACTCTTTTTCTCTTTCAAGATCTGGAATGTTCACGTACACAACAGGAACTTCTGTCATGTTGAGTTCCTTTGCTACTTCAAGACGGAAGTGTCCTCCGATAACGATATTCTCTCGACCTTTAGCACTGTTACAGATTATCGGATCTACGAATCCGAATCGCTTGATACTCTCCTTGAGTTGAGTAGCTTGCTCCGTTGTATGCTTACGTGGGTTGTAGTCGGCTTTGTTAAGTTTGGTAACTGGAAGATAAACGACTTTAATATTGTTAGTCATATATGTTTGTTTAAGACACTGGATTAAAACAAACAAAGGCTCACATATCTTTTTCAAGATTACGTGAGCCTTTATCTAAAAAGTTACTCCTTGCACTGCTTTGTGCACCTCTGCTGTTACTTACTATTATATCACGATATTTTGGTGTCAAAAAAATGAGTCAAATTAATACAAAGTTATTGATTTATATGGTTAAAATAGAAATTAGTAGAAAATTTCTCTCATATTTCCGCTGATTTTTTCTAATCGAGAATTGGTTTTTGATCCTGTTTTTAAATATCTACCAAATTAATATATATACACTTGTTGATGTATAGAAGAATATATAACTATATGTAAAAAATAGTGACAATTGACTGTAATTAATTTTGTGTAAAAAGTGTCACTTTTGTCACTTTTTAATAGGCTCACGAGAAGGGTTAAAATGATATACTAAAAAATAACAAATAAGCTTTGTGGGGTAACGAGCCAACTAAGTTCTATCTGTTGAACCCTCACAGAATATAAAAACCAGCCAAAAGGCTGGTTTTTATATGCGAGCTCGTTTGTATCCCTAAGCTTATATGCCTTTAAGTACAGTTATTTTTGCGCCAATAGAATTGAGGCGTTCAGCGATGTCAGCGTATCCTCGTTTGATTGAATACACATTACGAAGAAGAGATGTTCCTTCAGCTGCGAGCATTGCAATAAGAATAATAGCCGTTGGGCGTAGTGCAGGAGGTGAAACAATTTGTGCACCCCGAAGCCTGTTCTTTCCTGTTATGAGGGCGCGGTGGGGGTCAAGGAGCTTAATATCAGCGCCAAGACGGTTAAGTTCTGTAAAATAGATTGCTCTGTTTTCCCATGTCCAGTCATGGATGAGTGTTTGACCTTCTGCCATGAGTGAGATTGGTACAAAGAAGGGCAGGTTATCATTATTAATCCCTGGATACGGCTGGGCTGCTATCTTTTCATGTGGAGCAATAAGTTTTGATGGAGTGATAGTAATATCTACAAGAGAGGTTCTTTCATTTTTTGCTTTGTATACTTTGGATATTTTATATTTCTGTCCCATTCGTTTTAACTTTTCAAGTTCAAGTTCAAGAAAATCTATTGGACAACGTGTAATAGTGAGTGTTGATTTGGTAACAATCGCAGCCGCGATAAAAAACATACTTTCAATAGGGTCCTCGCTATTGTAATGTTCGATATTCACGTCTATATTCTTTTTTCCATGCACAATAAGTGTTGTAGTCCCAATACCATCTATTTTTACGCCATATCGTTCTAGGAGAAAACAAACATCTTGCACTTGATAATTTGGCGGTGCAAATTTAATAGTTGTTTTCCCTTCAATTTTTGAAGCGGCGATAATGGCTGTTATGGCACCAGTATCGGATGCTTCGTAGAGGGGAATCGTTGACCCGGATTTAAGTTCCTTATGAGAAACTACGTAATGGTTTTCTTTCGTAGCCACGGTTACCCCTAAGTAATCTAGGGCGTACTTGTGGCTAGCAACGGTTCGTTCACCCATTTTACATCCTCCAGAATGAGGGAGATTAAAACTATTGGTGTAGTGAATAAAAGCTCCAGCAAACGTGAATGACCGAATGCGTGCAGCAACCTCTTTATCTATTTTTGTAAGTGATAGTTTTTTACCTGGGGTAATTTCAAGAGCGGTATCATTGTGTGTCCAGCGAATTTTAACACCAATACTTTCTAAGAGTTCTTTATAGCGGTATACCTCTTCAATGTGGGGGATACCATGAAGGATAGTGGTTCCATTATTGATGAGAGCCGCGACCATCATGTTAATGGCACCGTTCTTTGAAGTGTTGGTAACAATAGACCCAGAAAGTTTTTTACCACCTTCCACTTGGAAATCAATAGTATCGTTGAGAGAGAGGATCGGGCGTTTGAGCACTTCGCTAATCTTTGAGAGCTGTTCGATGGTGATATTTTGATTACCACTTTCCAGGCGAGCAACTGCGCTTTGGGTAGTTTTTAAGGCCTTAGCGAACTCTTCCTGAGTAATGCCTTGTTGCTGGCGGATCTGCTTAATAAACTGTGCAATTTTCTGTATCTCCGAGGTTTCGTTCATAAAAAAAGTATAGCACATAGGCTATATTAGTAAGGGGAGAGGTCAGAAAGTCTTTTGTGTAACAATTATAGACATTCTAATGTATACTTTTTAGATATGCATCGCTATAAGTATACGATTATCCTATTCATTACGTTTTTGATTGCATGGGCAATAGGACGTTTAGGAATTATTGATACGTACGCCGCTAAAGCCGCAGAGGCAAACGAGATCATGTATGTTTTCTTGTCGGGCGCTATGTATTCATTTTCGTTTACCGCCGGGCTCTCGGTGTTACTTTTTTCCGAACTTTCTATAACAAGAGAGATGATATTACCGCTCTCTTTGATTGCCGCTCTTGGAGGGCTTTTAGCCGATCTTCTTATTTTCAGATTTATTAAGGATGTTATTTTAAATGAACTTGGAGATCATGCAAAGAAAGTCATTGCAAAAGCAACAAAAACAAAAATTGCTAAGGTGTGTCTAGGGATTTTAGGAGGTGTAATAATTGCCTCTCCATTACCTGACGAAATTGGACTTACGTTTATGGGTGTGTCAAAGATAAAATTCTGGGAACTGGTCGTGCTTACGTATATGTTGGATACGCTTGGTTGTTACCTCATCATTTCAGCGATTGCGAATATCGTGTAGTTAGTACGTTGTATGAAAAGTACACCATTTCTTGAGTACTTATTAGGGGATGTATTTGAAGAGTCGCTTCACGTGAGCACGCGCGCCATGATGGGTGGCTACACTCTCTATGCTGATGGAAAAGTGTTTGCAATTGTGGGGGATGATCAGCTTTGGTTTAAAGGGTCAAACGAATTAGCAGAGTGGTACTTATCTCGAGGATCAAGAAAGTTTAGCTATACAAAAGAAGGCAAGGAACAGGGGATGAATTATTTTTTAGTACCAGAGGAAATAATAGAGGACAAGAAGAAACTTAATGAATGGCTTGATACGGCACTTTCTGTAGCCACTCTCCCAAAAAAGAAGTCTAAGTCTTAAAATCACTTCATCTGTTTCGTTAAAAGCCGTAGTTCCTCGTCAGCGTACTACTCGTACGTCTCCGTCAGAACTGCGGCTTTTGCCTCGCATCTAAAATAATTTTAAGACTTATGGTTAGGAAAGTTGATGAGCTACAAGGTTTTGGTACACAGGGGAATTTTTCATAAGTTCATCATGTGTTCCTTCACCCACAACACGTCCTTTGTCCATAACGATAATTTTATCTGCGTTACGCACAGTTGAAAGACGATGGGCAATGATGATGGTTGTTTTTCCTTGAGAAACATCATTAATAGCATCCATCACATATTTTTCATTTTCGGAATCAAGAGAGGAAGTTGCCTCATCGAAGATCAGAATTTCAGGATCTTTGATAATTGCACGAGCAATACCAACACGCTGACGTTCACCTCCTGAGAGTTTAATTCCTCGTTCACCAACAACGGTATTAAATTTCTCTTCACCTAAACGATGATAGAACTGATCGATACGAGTATGACGAGCGACTTCCTCTAATCTTTTTTCCGCACTGTTCCTTTTTTTCTCGGGAACAGAAATGAGAATATTTTCTCGAATCGTGTCATCTAAGAGATCTACGTGTTGTTCCACGTATCCAATATGATCTCGCAAGTATCGTGCATCAATTTTGTTCAATTCCGTCGCTCCAATTTTTATTGAGCCTTGAGGGTAGTCGTACGCTCTCATTAAAAGCTTGATAATAGTGCTTTTGCCAGAGCCGGAAGATCCTACGAAAGCGGTTATTTTATTTGTCTGAATCGTAAAACTGAGGCCTTCGAAAACAAAACGATCACTTTTCTGATACTTGAACGATATATTTTCGAATGCGATATCCTTATCCCAGTCGACTTTCTTTACCCCGCTTTCATCAAATGAAGGAGCAAGGTCGATTGCTTCAAAATATTTTTCAGCTTCAATAATACGGAGAGGCAGATCACGCAGGGCTCGAGTGAGACCATTAATTGACCAAAATACTCGTCCGACCACGGACCATACAAGGAAAATACTTCCAATACTGTTCAAGCCACTCAGCACTAGCAATATCGCACCAAAAAAGATGAGATTATCTGAAGAAGAAGTGAACAAACCTCTCTGTGTCCTATACCGTAGGTTTATCGAGCCTATGTGTCTATCATAATCTGCGTAGCTTTTTCTATTGTCAATATATTTCTTAACGAAATGAGATTCTCTCCCTAGTAATTTAATGAGCTGAAGATGGGTAAAAGCCTCCGTTCTTATTTTGCCTTGCTCGGTCCAGTTGTCTCTGTTTTTTTGGATAAATGGCCGATAATATCGCGTAAAAAGTGTCACCCACACCGTAAGTATGACGCATACAATAAAAGAAGCTCCGCCTATTATAGGGCTGTACCACGTGAGAGTGGCGAGAGCAATGATGAGATATGATATGTTAGGAAGAAAATCAGAAGTAAATAACTTAATTACTGTTTCTATAGCTATTTCTCCGCGGACGATAACCTGCTGTTTGATTGCGGAGTGGTCCTCAATGTGCTGTTCTGGGGTTAGGGAGAGTATCTTCTCTAAAGATCTTTCTTGCAGAAATTGAGCAATATCTTGATCTAGATGCTTGAGCTCATTTTTATTTTTTAGATAATCAACGATATTCCAAATGATCTCTATTGCAAACATTGCAATAAAAGAAATGACGATAAGGCGTACATTATTCTCTGTAAGATAGGTGAGGACTTTGCTTCCTGAGTACGTGATGGCAATGCTAAGGGCAGACAAAAGAAATGCCAATCCAATATGGATGTAAAACCATTTATGAAAAGAAGCTAACAGTCTCCATGCGCGTTTGATAATATCGAGTTGATTTTTCATGTTGTTTAAGCTTATCAAACTTGACGAAAAAGCGATAGTCTTGTTTAGTGAATAGTGTTTATGTTATAATGTACTAACGATAAAGAAAGCACCGCGCTACGCGCGGTGCTTTCTTATGTAACTAAGCGTGGATGTGAAGATAAATATCTTCAAGTGCCCGCACCGCGTCTCCTGCGGCTATGTTGTTTTGGTGGTAGAGAACATCAGTACAGTCTCCCGCTGCCCAGATACCTTTCACGCTGGTTTCTTGAGTGCGAGGATTAATTTTAATAGTATGTATATCTGTCATATCTACAACGCCTTTTGCGAAATCTGTTGCAGGAATTGGGCCAATTTCTACGAACACAGCAGACACAGGAAGTGTAATGTCTTCATTGGTGTCTGTTTTGGTGTAGGTAATAGATTCAACGAACATAGAACCTTGAATGCTTTTTGGAATTGCATTAGTGATAAGATTGAAGTGCTCACGAGCTTTAAGTTTTTCTACTGTGATTGCGTCTGCACGAGGTTCGCTTCTTGAAAGAAGGGTAACACTCTTACAGTAAGCAAGAAGCTGTGCTGCAGACTCAAATCCTGCATTTCCGCCTCCCACTACAACTACATCCATGCCAGAAAAGAGGGGTCCGTCGCATGATGCACAGTATGTGATACCTTTGTTTTCATATTCCACAGCACCAGGCACTTCTAATTTTCTTCGTGAAGAACCTGTTGAAATAAGAACAGTTTTCCCGTTGAAAGTATTCTTGTTTGTAGTGATAGTAAAATCACCATCTGTGCCCGCTATTTTTTGTACGAGTTCGTTTTCTGCAATGGTAAGGATATCTCCTTTGTATTCCATAACGTGAGATTTCAAGGCGTCAGCAAGTTTACTTCCTGCGATATGTGGTGTTCCTATCCAGTTCTGTACGTCGTCTGAGACGATTGATTGCCCGCCCCACTCCTTAAGTATCAAAAGTGTTTTAAGTTGCTTCCTAGCGGCATATACGGCCGCTGCGGTGCCTGCAGGACCCCCTCCAATAATGATAAGATCGTAAAGAGTATTCATAGAACTTGAGTATATCATAGCGAGTATTCGGGTCTTACTAAATAAAAAACCGAGTCACGTGACTCGGTTTTTTATATTCACATTTGAATTTGGTTTAGATTGCGCCAGATACGAGGAGCTTAGAAATTTTTTGAAGGAGATGTACAGACTAGTACTTCGACCGAGAAAAAATTTGTAGCGACAAAGTAGATGGTGTGATATAAGCCAAATTACTTCTTGCGACGGAGAAATGGAGGCAGTGCTTCCCATTCATCCTCTTCCTCATCATCATCAAATTTAAATACTGTTTTTCGGCGATCTCCAGTAACAGTTTTCTTGTCTTCTTCACCAGCTTTCATGTCTAGGTCGATACGCTTTTCAGATGTGTCTCCAGTTTCTTTTGATTCTTCAATTGCTTCCTTGATTGTTTCCTTCTTTTCAAGGCGAGGTTCTGGTTGAATAGTCTCTGTATCGTTTCTTGCTTCAGAAATAGACGGAGAAGAAGGTGAGTGTCCTCGAGTTGAGAATCCTGTAGGAAATCCTGTAGCGATAACAGTCACTTTTACTTCGTCTTTCTTAAGACTTGCGTCAGTGGCAATACCAAAAATAATTTTTGCATCTTTATCAACTGATTCGGTGATGATCTTCGCGGCTTCCTGAACTTCTAGCATTCCTAGATCCTCAGCACCGTAGATTGCAAAGAGAACACCCTTAGCTCCGTGGATTGAAACATCCAGTAGGGGAGAGTTCACAGCGGCTGTAGCTGCTTCACGTGCGCGGTTTTCACCCATGCCACGTCCTACGCCCATAAGCGCTGTACCAGAATCCTTCAAGATACGCTTGATATCAGCGAAGTCGAGGTTGATAGTTCCTGCTGTACGGATAATATCTGAAATACCTTCAACTGCTTGCTTCAACACTTCATCACACATTTCAAACGCTTGTTTAACAGTTGTGTTTTTATCAATAACAGAAAGGAGGCGATCGTTAGGGATAACGATGAGCGCGTCTACTTCCTTTTCAAGCTCTTCAAGTCCTCGTTCAGCAAGCTTCATGCGAGAGGCTCCTTCGAAGAAGAATGGTTTTGTTACCACTCCAACAGTAAGGATGCCTTCGTTCTTTGCGATAGATGCAATAACAGGGGCTGCTCCAGTTCCTGTTCCTCCACCCATTCCACTTGCGATGAATACCATGTCGGCTCCCTTGATAACATCTTGCACTTCTTCACGAGTTTCTTCCGCTGAGCGCTTTCCAATTTCTGGATCCATACCAGCACCAAGACCCTTTGTTAAATTTTTTCCAATATGAATTTTCTTTTCTGCAAGAGAGTGATGAAGATCTTGTGTGTCTGTATTCATCGCGATGAACTCTACTCCTTGGAGTTTAGAGTTGATCATATGATTGAGTGCACCTTTTCCAGATCCTCCAATACCAATGACTTTGATACGTGCGAAGCTTTCAATTTCTGGATTTACTTTTGCCATGGTGGGTGTGATAGTTATTAGATCGGTTATCTAGTAACTATACCAATTCGCCCCACGTTTTGCAAAGTCATTTTTTCTGTCTACTTTTCCTAAAAAGCATTGAAAATTAAGGTAAAAATTGGACAATCAGTTTCTTGACACGTGCAATAAATGATGTCAGAAGTTCTTTAAAAGCTTCTTTTTCACCATCAATTGGCGCGAGAAAGGTGAGTCCGTAACAGCGTGCCCAGCCACTATCTCGTAGCGCATCGTTGGTTAAACGTACAAGTTCATTTGTCGCAACTTTGATTGGTAATTTAAGTTCTGCTCGGAAGATATATTCTAAACGTGGAACTAATGATGATGAACCACATACAACAATTCCTGCTGGAAGTAATTCGCGACGATGAATACGGTCTAGTTCTTTGTTTAGTTTTACACACATGTCTTCAAGTCGCGCTTCGATAATTTCTTCGACTCGGCGTTTTGAATGAGGAATCGTTGTTGATTTTATTTTTATCTCTTCAGCTTCTTCAAGGGTGATCTTAAGACCAAGTGCAATATCTTTTGTTATATCATCTCCTCCAACTGGGATTGTGGACACAAGAAGAGGGACATTATTTTCGTACACAAGAAGAGAGGTAACAGCAGCTCCAATATTAACGAGAGCGACTCCCGCAACTTTTTGCTTCTTGGTAAGGAGAGGAATACTTTCTGCTACTGGTCCAGCAACAATATCTGTTACGCGCACCTGTGCTTTTTCAAGGGTTTTCTTGAGTACGGTCATGCACTGAAGTGGGTAGGTGACAAAGAGGGTTTTTACTTCAAGTTTATTTCCACGGACACCAATGATATCTCCTTGAACTTCTACACCATCTAATTTATATTTCATTGGAATGGTATGCACCACTGATTTATTGCGAATATCAGGAACACCTTTATTTGCATCCTTGATAGCATTTTCAATATCAAGATCTGTTACTGACGCATCCCCACGAGACACCTGTGTGTGGCCATTTGAGTGACTTGAAGAGAGTCCTATGGCGCCAAGTGAAACAAGTGTGTGAAGTGTGTTGTGTCCTGACTCTTCTTCCAGATGCGCAATGGCGTCCATGATCGCATTTGCTGCTTCATCGCTATCAGTGATGTTCCCACGATCAATTCCTTCGATGGCTTTTTTGTACGTAGCGATAACTACAGGGAAACGAGCGTTATCTTCATAGACGCAACCTAAAGCGCGCAAGCTTCCGCTTCCGATGTCGATTCCTACAATCATGTCGCTAGGTGTACGTGCCACTTGGTATATGTATGTTATTACACACGCTCGGTAAAAAACGTATGTAGATTAGTGTCTTCTAACTCTTCCATTGTACTACCATGGTCGTGTCCTTTCAAATGAAGTACTCCATGGATAAAAAGCAGGTGGAGAAATTTTCTGTACGACATTTCAAACTTCTTCGCATCTTTACGTGCAGTTGAGAGTGATATGTAAATTTCACCTTCAGTATCTGAAAGAGGAAAGGAGAGAATGTTAGTTGGGTAGTCTTTATCTCGATATGTTTTATTTCGCAGTCTCGATTCTTCTGGTGTACAAAAGATAACAGTGAGATCGTACTTCTTACCAATTAACTTTTCCTTAATAAGCAAAAAAGGCACGTCTGGTAACGGGCCTTGTTTACGGATAACTGTGAGATTTTTTGTCTCGAGTATCGCCATAGGGATTATCTTCGACCTTTTTTCTTCTCGATGATCTTACCCATTCGCTTTGCAAGTTCGTACTTTTCCTTTCCTGCAAGTTTCTTTAGCTTAGCCTTCTTCACTTTAAGTGGAGAAAGTTCGCGATCGTTGTAACGAATACCTCGTACGCGTGGAAGAATGCCAGATTCCTGAACACGCTTCTGGAAACGGCGAACAAGTGAGAGTGCGTTCTCGTTTGCGTTCTTCTTTACTTCAACATTTACGTTTGACATAGTGGGGTCTATTCTAGCATGAGAAATGCCAGTTAGCAATATCTCATAAGGGAAAATAAACCCGTGGAACTCTGAGTTCCACGGGTTCATAGTATCTTTTACGCCAGATGTTCTCTTATTTAAGGTGCTTGATGTAATCAGAAAGCGCGTCAATCTTCACGGTATCTTGAGAATGAGTGCTCATGTTACGTACGATTACGGTGTTATCCATAGCTTCTTTCTGTCCAAAAATAATACAGTAAGGAATTTCCATTTTCTCAGCAAGCCCTAACTGTGCGCCAAGAGAGTCTTTTGTTACTGACTGATGTACTGGAATACGAGCCTTACGCAATACTTCCATAACACAAAGACTCTTTAGCTTCGCTTCGAATCCAAGCTGGATGAAGTAAACCTTCGGAGGTTTCATGATGCGTGGGGGAAGTTGTTTACATTCTGGGAACATCATAATACGTTCCATGCCCAGTCCTGTTCCAACAGAAGGGACATCTTTTTTAGAACCCATCATTTTTGCTAAATAGTCGTAGCGCCCACCTCCTGTGATAGTGATATCTTTTTCTTTTCCGTTCTCATCAATATCTATTTTAATGATTTCAAATACGGTGCGTGAATAGTAATCAAGCCCTCGAACGAGTGAGTTATTGATACGATATTGAATTCCCATTTCTTCTAAGTACTGAAGCACTTCCTTAAAGTGGTGACGTGCGTCATTTGAAAGGAAAGAAAGTGAAGAAGGGGCGTTTTCCTTAAACGGCTGACATGTTTCTACCTTACAGTCCAAAAGGCGAAGAGGGTTAGTCTTAATACGTTCATGGCAATCTTTACACAAATGTTCAAGGTGCTTCTTATAGTAGTTTGTTAGCTCTTTAATAAAAGCTGGACGAGTTTCTTTGTCTCCCATTGAGTTGATATCAACAATAAGATCCTTGAATCCAAATTCTTCGAGAATAGTTGTAAGTGTGCGAATGATGAGCGCATCAGCAATTGATTTTTCAGTACCAAGAATTTCTAGGTTGAATTGCCTGAACTGTCGCAGGCGTCCCTTCTGAGGATTTTCATGACGGAATACTGGGCCGTATGAATAAAGAAGTACTGGCTGAGGGAGATTTGCCATCCCGTGTTCGAGGTATGCACGCATAACGGCTGCTGTGTATTCAGGGCGTACAGCTAATCTATCAGAACCTTTACCTCGGAACGTGTACATTTCTTTATCGATAATATCAGTTCCTTCTCCGTGAGCTGAAGTGAACACATCTTCTTTTTCTAGTACTGGAGTTTCGATTGGTTTGAATCCATAGTACACAGCAACTTCCTGCGCCTTTTCAAAAAGACCTTGGTACGCATAATACTGATCACCCATGATGTCATGCATACCTTTAAGTGAAGTAGGGGCTTCCTTCCTTCCTTCTGTGCTCTTCTGTTTTTTTGTATCGTCATTCATATCGTGTGGCGGTTGTGTAATTAGTCTTTCAATTATTTAGTATAGATATGTTGTCCTGGCTCATAGGACGCAACTTCAAGCGGAAACAAACGGAAGAGAACTTGTCCTTTGAGATTTTTTTCATCAAGCGCTCCCCAATCTCTACTGTCGTAACTCTGTGTTCTGTTATCTCCCATTACAAAGTAGTGGTGCTCATCGAGCGTGATGTCTGTGTTCTTGCTCATGTCTTTGTAGAGAAGATAACTCTCATCTAGTTCAAAACCCTTCGGATTTTCTTCATTAAAGATATATGTTACACCGTTGTTAACAACCACTCGTTCACCAGGAAGTCCGATAACGCGCTTGATGAGATGTTTACCTGTGTAAGGATTTGTTCCACCTTCATAGAGTTTAAAGATGGCAACGTCTCCGCGGTCAGGTTTTCCAACGAAGTAAGAAAACTTATCTACAAGTAAGAATTCTTTATTATGAAATGTTGGGAGCATTGATCCGCCGTCAACAATAAAAGGTTGAATAATAAAGATTTGCGTAACTTTTACAACAATAACGATACCGATAACCCACGCAAGGAGTGAAGAAGGTTTTTCATCTTCTTCTAGAATTTTTACGGTAACGAGAGCTCTTCTCCAAAAAGGAAACATGACCGCAAGAACAAGTAAGAGAATGAGTATCGTGATGATACCAAAGATTCCGAGCGCCACTGGATTTTGTGATACATCCAAGAGTGATTCAATCATCTGATTCGTGAAGGATGTGAACATTGTGTGTTCAGTATATAGAGTTGAATTAGGGTGTGCAACTTTTGAAGCATCTAGTCACTCACGCACTACAAATGTATACTGTCTCCATGGTATACACACTCGTTCCTCTCGGAAATCCTGGTGAGAAATATGTTCGCACACGTCACAACGCTGCAAGAATCATGATGACACTCATTGAAAGTCATGTAGAAAAAGTGGAAACAGTTGAAGTTTTTGTGCCAGATACGTTTATGAATGAAAGCGGTCGCGCAGTTGCGGAGTATTTGCGTTACAAGGAAGGACGAGAGCTTATTGTTATGTATGATGACAAGGATTTACCACTTGGAAAGATTCGCATTTCTCACGACAGGGGTGACGGTGGGCACAATGGCGTTAAAAGTATTATTGAATCATTGGGAACAAAAGAATTTATTCGTATTCGTATTGGCGTTGCACCAGCGGACGTTGATGGAAAAGAAGTGAAAGCGCCACATGGCATGGAAGTGCAGGATTTTGTTATGGGAAAGTTTAGAGAAGAGGAAGAAACTGTTTTGCGTGAGGTCGCACCACAGGTTGTGGGAGCGCTTGCTGCAATTGTGGAAGTCGGGTATGCAAAAGCAATGGAGAGATATAACTAATAAACAATGATCAGTAAAGAACTTAATGCTCCATCTTTAGAAAAAGGGGAAGCTAATAACACAAAGGCGGCAATTGTTCATTTTGAGGCGCTTCAGTATCGCCAGAACGCACAGGAGGAGGAAAGGAGGGCTGTGGATTTCACTAAATACATTGCTACGGTAATGCAAAGTGAAGACAATTTTATAGATAATGGAGGTGCTGCACGAGTCTATAATTTCCCAAACCAGCAAAGTACTTGTTTTAAGGTAATGAAAAATAGGCATTTGGATATGAATGCTGCAAAGTATGATCTTGGCGCTGCACCGTCTCAGGAATTTCTTTTTATGGAAAAGGTGAGAGGTCTTGAGAAGCTTGGCTGTCGAGCACCAGTTCCTGAAATGTGTGTGGAGTCTGGTGACACATCGATGATCGTTATGGAAAAACTTTCTGCTGTAAACCTCCAGCATATTTTTAACGGTAAGGTTGAGTTACCAGAAGGTTTTGATTACGACGTTTTTACTGAATCACTACAAGAATACATAGATGCGCTGCATACAGAAAAAAGGATTGTACATGGAGATTTATACCCGAGAAATGTGATGGTGGATACAGAAACTGGTTTACCGTACGTTATTGATTTTGGGAGATCAAGAAGTATTGAGAAAGACGGAAAGGAGGTTGCTCAGTTACATGCAGAAAAAGATTGGGAAAGATTTGATGAGCTCTTTTTGCAGTTGGAAAACTTACGACATAGAGAAAAAGTATCGTATGAGGAGATCCCTATCCCACAGGATACTTATTTCTTTGATGACAAGGTTACGGTTCATTACTCTAAAAGGATTCTAGAAGAAGCTATCTCAATCATTAACGCTAAGAATTTTGACCCTTCTTTAGATGTGGCTATTGATCTTGGTTCTTCAAAGGATTTGATAATTACTCGAGATAAAGAAAAAGTTCGTAGTGTAAAACAGATTCAGAAAGGGAGCGACATATTTTATATAGGAAGAAAGAGGAAGGATTATACGATTTAACAAATAAAAGAGCGACGCCGCAGGCGTCGCTCTTTTATTTGTAACTAAATTTACTTAGCGTATGAGAGTGTCATACGTTCCTCGTTTGCATCAAAGAGGGTAATAGTAAACTTACTACTCTTTCCAAGAGTAAGCGTTGAACGTAGTTTTGTTTCGTCTCCGAAATCAGATACGTGTACGAGTCCAGCAACACCTTCCTCAACTGATACGAGGGCGCCATGCTTATTGAACTTGATAACTACACCTTCTACTTCGTCACCCTTCTTGTACTTCTGAGCAGCTTCCTTCCAAGGGTTTTCCTTAAGAGCTTTAAGTGAAAGAGAAATCTTTCCATCTTTCACTTCGATGATCTTAGCTTTAACTTTATCTCCAACACGGGCATGTGCCTTAGTGTCTTCAACAAGTCCCCAATCAATTTCTGACTTGTGAACGAGTCCTTCAACGCCGTCTTCAAGCTTTACGAAGATTCCGAATTCAACGACTCCTGTAACAGTTCCGTCTACTTCATCTCCAACAACGTAACTTCCCATTGCAACTTCCTTAGTTTCTTTTACACCACCATCCTTTTCAGAGAAAATAAGTTTTCCTTCCTTTGGAATAGCAGAGATAATAGTAACTGAGATACGCTTGCCGATGAGCTTCTTCAGTTCACGCATGATCTTGTCCTTGTCTCCGTCTTCAACGCGAGGATAATTTTCTTCCTTAAGCTGTGAAGCTGGAAGGAATCCAGAAATACCTTGCCAGTCGATGATGAGTCCTCCTTTGTTAGCGTCCTTGATAACGAGATCAAGTACACGCTTCTCCTTAATAGCAGCTTCTGCATCATTCCACATGAGGGCCTGACGAGCTTCCTTCAGTGATAGTTCTACATATCCATCATGGTTTTCACGCATGATAACTTTAGCTGAAATAGTATCGCTAATGTTGATACGCTTGATAACATCACGAGCGTTCATGAATTCCACTCCGTAGATGATACCTGTTCCTGCAACTCCAAGGTCTACGTAGAGAGCGGCTTTTTCAATAGCCACTACAATACCTTCGACAATGTCGTCTTGCTTCACCATTCCTTCAATGCCTTCAATAGCTGGAAGGATTGGTGCTTTTGTAATTGTTGTCTCTTCTGTCATAAAAATTGGGTAAAAAAATGACCGCCACAAAAGGCGGTTAACCTTCGGTCTGGTGGTCTACTCCTCAAATGCCTGCAGGGGTAGGGGTTACGCCAGAACGTTATCTATTAATAGATGCTCGTAATACTACCACGAGCTCAGTTAGGAGTCCAGAGTTAGGAGTTAGGGGGTGCACGTTAAACACAGAAATAAAAACCGCCCGATATCTTACGATGTCGGGCGGGATTACGAGCTGATTTCTATCAGCGACGAAAAGCTGCTTTGAGCCAGATTATGATGAGGGAGCCAATGCTTCCTGCAAGGAACATCACTGTGAACCCGACAACTAACTGGTAGATGCGAGTATTGTCTGGTTGGAGGTATTTGCCCACGGATATTGCCGTCTGTGTAATTATTACAGAAGTAATGGTCCACTCAAGAGCTCTCCATGGAGTGTATTTGGGTGGAGGCACCAAAATTCCTTTCAGGGTTTAGTAGCAGCGAATCTTCTCGCGGCCGCTGGTGCGGTTGCGACTGAAGCCGATGATGATCCGACGTTGCGCTGGAATCTTGCTGGGTTGAAACCCTGAGGTTTCGCCAGTGAATGCTCCTGGTGTCGGAATATCCACGGTTTTTGCTTTGTGTCCTGGGCGCTTCACGGTGACTTGGCACATACTGTTTCTCCTTGGTTGTTGTTAATGTACAGAAATGAAATCGGGTATCCTATACTCTATTATACACCATTTAACACATTTGTCAAGTATCCATAACCCTTATACATACTGTCTAAATAAAAAAGCTATGGTAGAATACTCCACATGATTATCACTCACTTTGGACGACAACACTTTAAATTTCAAGTTGGAGATACAACCTTTGCCCTTAATCCTGTTTCTAAAGACGGAAAAGGAAAGGTTGCTAAATATGGTGCAGATGTATGTCTTATTACGACAAACCATCCAGACTATAACGGACGTGAACAAACAGAGCACGGAGGAAAGACTCCTTTCGTAATTATGGGCGCAGGGGAGTATGAAGTTGCAGATATTTTTATCAAAGGATTTGGTACAGAAGTTGAACTAAAGGACGGAAAGACTGCAAAGAAATACCAGAATACAAGTTACTGCTTTACCTTTGATGGTATTAAGGTGACATTCCTCGGTGCGCTTTCACATATGCTTGAGCCTGCACATAAAGAAATTATTGATGAGACAGATGTTCTCTTTATTCCAGTTGGAGAAGATGGGTTCCTTCTTAACGCGTATGATGCGCACAAGCTTGCTGTGTCACTTGAACCGAAACTCATTATTCCTATGGATTACAATGAGCAGTCAATTCCAATTTTCTTGAAAGAAGCAGGAGCAGAAAAAGTTGAACCAGTTGAAAAGCTTACTATCAAGAAAAAAGATATTGATGGGAAACTCGGCGAGGTGGTTCTCTTTCACGAAATGTAAACAAAGCGCGAACGTACAGTTCGCGCTTTTACGTTATACTTAACCACATATGAAATTCCCATTTTTTTGGAAGAAGGAAAACATACAAGGCGATGATCTTATTATTAAAGAACAAGCTGAACAAACACTTCTAGGACGCAATCATGATCTCGATGCCATACGAGAGCGATTAGAAAGAGAGTACCCGAGCGCAGAAAGCGCTATTGAGGATTATAGAAAGGAGTATGTAACTGAAGCACAGTTGGCGTTACGATTTTCACCTGAGGAAATTGACACCATTCATGCTGAACGAGATGGGAGGGATAGAGAAGACGCTGAGATTCCTTCAGGATATTTATAATGAAATTTATTTTAAAACATTTTACGCTTCGTTATTATTTGAGGCATGTACGAAAGCAAAATAAACACATGCAACATGTGCATGCTATTGCGTTTGCTGGGATTATTACGGCTCTTATTGCGGGTGTTATTTTGTACGCCGACTACGGATTTTGGCACGAAACATACGTTGCAGAAGATGCCCTTGTTGTTACTGATGCAAACATACCGGAGGAGTCTTCCGGATACTCCTGGGGGAGCTTTTTTGCAGAAGCTAAAGAGCGTTTTGCAAACATTGGAACAACAAGTGCAAGCTTCTTAGAAGGTAAAGAAACATATAAAAAGTAGCATAAAAGCTATAGCAAAAGAGTTCACTTTATGGTATACTAAAAAGATAATAATCCCTTATATCTATGGCAAAAAAGACTGTTCCACAAGGAGAAAATAACGATGCTGGAGGTGCTTCTGTAGCAGTTCACAACGCCCATCTTAAGGTAAATATTTCTCGTGAAATGAAGGACGCGTATTTGGATTACGCGATGTCTGTTATTACTTCTCGTGCGCTTCCTGATGCTCGAGATGGAATGAAACCAGTGCACCGTCGAATTCTTTTTGCGATGAACAACATGGGTCTTACTGCGGGAGCAAAGTTCCGAAAGTCTGCAACAGTGGTTGGAGAAGTACTCGGTAACTATCACCCTCACGGAGACGCATCAGTGTATGATGCGATGGTAAAAACAGCGCAGGATTTTTCGTATCGTTATCCACTTGTTATGGGGCAGGGAAACTTTGGATCAATCGACGGTGACGGAGCAGCTGCTATGCGTTATACGGAAGCAAAAATGTCGAAGCTTTCTATGGAAATGATGCGTGATATCGAAAAGGACACGGTAAAGATGGTTCCTAACTATGACGGTACAAAGCGTGAACCTCATGTTCTTCCAACATCTGTTCCGAACCTTCTTCTTAACGGAACACTTGGTATTGCCGTTGGTATGGCAACAAACATTCCTCCACACAACTTGGGAGAGGTGATTGATGCTACGGCGCATTTAATTGATAACCCACACGCAACGACTGAAGAGTTGTGTGACTACGTTAAGGGGCCTGACTTTCCACTTGGTGGAATTGCATTCGGTCAGTCTGATATTCGTGCAGCGTACGCAACAGGGCGTGGCGGAGTTGTTGTTCGAGGAGAAGCGGAAATTACAGAAACAAAGAATGGAATGTTCCAAATCATTATTACTTCTATTCCATACCGTGTACTGAAGAGTAATCTCATTGAAAACATTGCAGATCTTGTGCGTGAAAAGAAAATTGAAGGCATCAAAGGACTTCGTGATGAATCAACAAAAGACATTCGCGTGGTGATTGATTTGAAGAGTGGTGCTCAGCCACAGAAGGTTCTTAACTATTTATATAAACACACAGAACTAGAATCAACATTCCATTACAACGTTGTTGCGCTTGTTGATGGTGTACCTCAAACGCTTGCTCTTAAAGGAGCACTTGAAGCGTTTATTGGTCACCGAAAGGAAGTTGTTCGTCGTCGTACTGAATTTGATCTTAAACGTGCACTTGAACGTGAACACATCTTACTTGGTCTTAAAAAGGCGCTTGATCACATTGATGAAATCATCAAAACAATTCGTGCTTCAAAGGACACACCTGATGCTCATGCGGCTTTGGTAAAGAAGTTTAAGTTCTCAGATATTCAGGCAACTGCGATTCTTGAAATGAAGCTTCAGCGATTGGCTGGACTTGAACGAAAGAAGATTGAGGATGACTTGAAAGCAGTTCAGGCTCTCATTGCAGAGCTTAAGGCAATTCTTGCATCAGAAAAGAAAATGCTCGCAATTATCAAAGGTGAACTTACTGATATCAAAGATAAATACGGAGACGAACGCCGCACAAAGATTGTAAAGCATCGCGCAAAGGAATTTAATCCAGAAGATTTGATTGCAGATCAGGAACAAGTACTTGTGTATACATCAGGAGGATATGTAAAGCGTACAGACCCTGCAGAATTTAGAACACAGAAACGTGGTGGTGTTGGAGTTGTTGACATGAACACGAAGGAAGAAGACTTCGTAACGATGTCACTTACTACCTCAACTCACAGTGATCTTCTCTTCTTTACTGACAAAGGAAAGGCATATCAGATCAAGATGTATGATCTTCCAGAAGGGAAGCGTGCCACTCGTGGGAAATCAATCATGAACTTCCTACAGCTAGTGGACGGTGAAAAGGTAACGTCTATCCTTCCAATGTCAAAAGATGTGAAGGCACTCGTTGGGCAGTCTCTTATGATGATTACAAAAGAAGGAACCGTGAAGAAGTCATCTGCTGAAAGCTTTAAGGATGTGCGAAGAAATGGTTTGATTGCGATTCGTCTAGAGGACAAGGATGAATTACTTGCTGCACTTTTTGTAACGGGTGAGGACAATGTGATGCTCACAACTCAGAATGGTCAGTCAATTCGTTTCAATCACACAGATGTTCGAGAAATGGGTCGTACTGCAGGAGGGGTGATTGGTATGAAGTTAGACAAGGGAGATATCATTGTTGCTGCAGATAAGATTCCAGAAGGAACTCGTGGAGCTGAACTTCTTGTGGTAACTGCAAATGGATATGGAAAGAAAACAAAACTTTCTGAATACAAAACACAGAAGCGTGGAGGTTCAGGTATCAAGACAGTGAAGGTAACAACAAAAACTGGTCCGCTTATTGTGGCTCGTGTGGTAACTGCAGAGCATGAAGAACTTCTTGCGGTATCAAAAGATTCACAAGTGATCAGAACAGAAGTAAGTTCTATCCCAACGCTTGGACGAGACACACAGGGTGTGCGAGTGATGAAGTTGCGGGAGGGGGATAGTGTTGCAACATTTAACTTGCTTTAAACATGTTTAAAGATTCCTTAGATTTTTTTAGAAATATTATTCTGGGGAAAGAAAATGATGTGGTAGTTTCGGCAGAAGATACTTTGAAGGAAAGAATATCATCTCCTTTCTATGGTTATTTTCTGATTTCTTGGATTATATTTAATTGGAAGTTTATTTATATAGCTTTTTTTGTAAGTGAAGAAAAAATTTTCCAAAAAACAGGACTATTGAGAGAAGAGTATCTCTGGTTGAATTCACCAGTAGATGTTTTGGGGAATATTTTTCAATTTGTTCTATATCCGTTTATGTTCTCACTCTTTGCGATATTTGTTCTACCGTACATTTCACAGCTCTTTTTTTGGAAAAGTGTACTCAATAAGAGAGCTCTATTAAATATTGAAAAAAGATTGAATGAAAAAATAGCGGAGAAAATTGATTCGGACACTAAAGTTATCGTAGCAGAAACTAAAAAAAAGGTAGCTGAAAAAAGTGCAGAAGCAGAAGCGCCAGAAGTTCTTTGGGAAAGAGAGTTCGAAAAATTCAAAAAAAATATTCTTTATCTTGAATTTGGTAAAGTAATCTACAATTTTTATAAAGGAAATGAGTTTTCTATATCTGCCAGCATGGCTGCCTTTTTAGATTTAAACGGACTGGGAAATGTTCAATTGTTCAACAGTAAGGTGGCATTAGAGGAGAAAGGAAAGTTTTTTGTAAAAAAATATTTGGAAATTAATCCGAATGCTTTATTAATATCACCAGAGAATAGTTCTAGATAGGTTAGCTTCTTAGAGTTTGCTGGTTGATAGCCTATCCACTACTTACTGTTCATCACCTGCTGCTATACTGTACCCATATGTTTTTAACCCCAGACCATCTTGTTCGTGAATTATATTTGAAGCCAGGAGATCGCGTGGCTGATATTGGTTGTGGAACAGGAGCGTACACTATTGCGCTTGCTCGTGAAGTAGGAGATATGGGTCAGGTGTACGCGGTGGACGTACACAAGGATCAGTTACATACCCTCGCAAGCACACTTGAACGCCAGAAACTTTTGAATGTTGAAATTCTCTGGGCGGATATCGAAAAAGGAATTCCTATTGATGCATATAGTTTGGATGCAGTTGTGCTCTCTAATGTTTTGTTCCAATTACAAGATATTGATGCAGCGCTTACGTATGTTGCAAAGATTGTAAAACCAGGAGGAATGCTGCTTGTAGTGGATTGGTCTAAGTCACACGCTGGTATTGGACCACATAGCTCTCACGTAGTAACAGAAGAACAAGCAGAAACATTTGTTCTGAAACATGGATTTCGTATGCAGAAAAGATTACCTGCAGGGGACTATCACTACGCATTTATTTCAGTATCTGCGTAGTATCTGGGCTGGAAAATAAAGGCGGGAAGTAAGGGTTGAGGTTTTTGTCCACTACCTAGTACCCATTACCTGCTATATACTGTTCTCATGTTACGCACAATACTTCTCGGCGCTGGAATTTTCGCAGCTCTACTTTCTATATTAATATTCTCTGGGAAAATTCCTCTAGGGAACGCAAAAGATAAACCAGTAGGAGAGGTTGTCTTATGGGGAACTGTTGATGAGGTGCAAATGAATACGATAGTGCAGGAATTTAATCCGCAGGCCAAAACGTACCAAGTACGGTATACGGAGATTCCAGCAACACAGTTTAGTCAGAAGTTACTCGAAGCTCTAGCTAATGGAACAGGACCAGACATGATTATTGTTCCTCATCAGCTTATCCTAGCGAATCAGACACGACTCTACCCATTTCCAATTGGCTCGCTATCAGAGAAGAAATATAAAGATCTCTATGTAGATGGGGCTTCGGTGTTGTTTACTCCATCAGGGGCGCTCGCACTTCCTGTGTCTATTGATCCGTTGGTTCTTTTCTATAACCGTACATTATTCTCTAAACATGGCATAGTTAATCCTCCGCAGTATTGGGATGAGTTAGTAAACATGGTTCCACTCCTTACTATTCTTGATAGTCGTGGTCAATTTGTAGAATCCGCTATTTCTCTTGGTGCTCCAAATACACCGTATGCAAAAGAAATTCTTATGGCAACTGTGCAACAGCTTGGACAAACTCCAGTACTTAAGCAGTATCAGGAAGATGGTCAGTCGTATCTAAGTGTCACTGCGAATACTCCAGTTACGCAGGACGGTGAAGTGTTTCCACTAGCAACGGCTGCGCGATTCTTTACCCAGTTCTCAGATCCAACAAAAAATACCTACACATGGAGTCAGTACGGAGGGAATGCAGAGGATCAGTTTGTGGCAGAAAAAGTTGCTATGTATATCGGACGAGCAAGTGAACTTGCGACACTTCGTGCACGTAATCCAAAGGCAGATGTAGAGATGTCATATCTTCCTCAGACGAGGGGGTACAATACATTTTCAACAACAGGACAAATGTATGCAATCGGCACACTTAAGACAAGTAAGAATCTTGTAACGTCACTCACTATTGAGGGAGAGTTTGCGGGTGCTGGGGTTTCTCCTGCAATTGCGTCTCTTATGGGAACTGTTCCAGCACTTCGCGCGTATTCAAGTACTGAAGGCCTGTCTGATGTAATCGCTCGAAGTATGTTGGTCGCAAAACCTTGGTATGATAGTTTCCCAATCGAATCAGTAACACTCGTCTCTACCATGCTAGCTGACATTATAAGTGGAAGAGCGGGAGCGGCGGATGCGGCGGCGGACTTTGTATCTCGTTTGCAGGACCTGTATACTCCACTGTAATACTCAGCTATGAAATCCTCTACCATGAAGACAGTTTTCCTCTCAATATTTCTTGCGACGGTGTTAGCTACTCTTTCGGTTTCTGGTGTGCAAGCTCAAACTCCTTCTATTGCGGGAGATGGTACATGTGGAGCAACTGCCGCGGACGTATGTACCCCTCAGGATTTAAAAGAAATGGGAAGGAAACTTCTCACTATGTTTGCATTGCTCGGTAGTGGAATACTGGTTGTTATCATCGGTATACGTTTAGTAACATCTATGTTTGCCTACATGCGGGGAGATGTTATGGCTATTAAAAAGGCAGGCGAAGCTGCATTTAATGCGGCGATCGGTTTCTTTATTGTGTTTGCGGTTGCTGGAGGAATATTCCTATTAGGACTTAAATACCTAGGTGCTCAACCATGGGTGGGGCAACTGCTTCAAATGTTTTCAAGTGCGTTTGTAGAGACAGCGTATGCACAGGAAACACTTTTGCCCAATCCGCTTGGATCAAACAGTGCGTATGATCTTATATTAGCTGCAATGAATCTTGCAATGAGATTCTTTATTTACCCAGGACTTATCGTAATGTGGGTAGCGTCAGGATTTAAGTTTATTTATTCACAGGGTAACCCAGAGGGGCTTAAAACTGCACGCAACTGGTTGTTTATGTCTTTTATTATTACGGTTGTTGCGTTTTCACTCCAGGCGTTTCTATTAGCTTTCCGTGCGACGGCAGAGAAGATCGTTCCTATAGAGAAGAGTCAGACTATCCCTGCACCACAGACCACATCTCCTCTTCCTACAAACACAAATACTCCTGTTGCATGTGGATCAATTGCAAGCGAAGTACAGCGCAACGCATGTTTTGCAGCACAAGCGGGGACGACGGATGGTCGTGGGAAGCCAGAACCTAAGACACCAGGAGCTGCTTGTGTTGTGGGAGGAATGAATGGTAGGTGGGTGGGGGATTCTCTTAACGGATATTGTGTTGCAGGAGGAAGCAGATAATCCTTGTGGGTGGAAAATATGTAAGATACACTATAGACACTATTAACTTATACGCAGCCATGAAAAAGATTCCTTATCTCCAAATTCTTCTCTTTATTTGTATTGTTAGTTTCGTTTCTATTCCTACGCTTGTGTTTGCTCAGGATGGTGCTGCTCAGATTAACAAAGGCTTTGATACATTTGGCGGAATCATTACTAGATTTACTCAAACAATCGTTCGCTCACTTGCAACACTCTTTGCAACCGCGGCCATGGTTGCGTTTTTCTACGGCATCGTACAGTTCATCTGGGGGTCACGAGACGGAGATGCTACGAAAGCAAAGAATGGTAAGAATTTTATGCTGTGGGGACTCATTGCGCTTTTCGTAATGTTCTCAGTCTGGGGAATCATTAACTACGCTCAGGGAATATTTGGTATCGCAGGAAAAAATACAATTGTTATCCCACAGATTGAATTAGGGAATGGTAAGACTCAAGCAGATCCAAGTTCACAGGGATTGCCAATACTTAGGACTATCTACTATTGTTCAGATGGAACGCCGTATTACAATCAGTCTGATTTCAAAACAGCCTGCGCTCCTGCTCCAGGGGGTTCATCATCAAATACAACTAACACAAATCCTTGTGCTAATGACCCTAATGGTTTGACGCAGTATGATCCTGAGAGTAAAGGATGTGTGCGACCTTCATCGCCAGGAGGAACTACTCAAACACCATATACTTGTCCAGATGGAGTAACGCCGTATTATGCTCCATCTGACTTCTCAACGGTCTGTACAGGTAGTGCGGCAAGTGGCATTTAATTTTTCCGACATGTATAAATACAACTTACATCAACGTAAGTAGGCGTGCGTGGAGCGTCACTGAACTTAATTGTAGTCAGCAGAAGTCTACCTTTTAGAAAATTAGGGTTTAATTACCAGTATTGACAGAATCTTTTTGGTAACGTAGTGTAGAAAATGAAGGTACCGATACATGTCGGTTACTGCATTCTTTTTCAACTCATTGGAGGTATTTTATGACCACGAAAAGTGACCCAACGACAGGTGAAAAGACGTTTATGGAGTCTGTTCAGCAGGGTGGGCAACGCCCACCTAAAAGAGGAGTGGAGGACCATGAGGCAAGAAGGCCTCAAAGGCCAGCTCCTCCTCCCCATGGAACCGCGAGTGGTGGGCAACCTCCAACGCCACCACCAGCTGTTCCTGGTGGTGGCGACAACGGAAAGTCTGGAGGTGATGAAGGTGGATCAGGGGGCGGGGTTAAGAAATGGCTGGAGGACAACAAGTTGGCCACGCTCTTTCTCGGACTTCTTCTGTTGACTACTTTTACTGCAATCGGCAATCAGATATGGGTGTACTATACCCGGCAAAGCATCCAATTGGTCAAGGAGCTCAACGACGCAGAGTCGTCTCCTGCCAAGGTTGCCGTGCCGCGTGTGGTTCCTGCCAAAATCCCTGTGCCGCCTGCAGTGCAATGTCAGTCGCCTGCACCCGGAGCTACGCTTTTCTGGCAGCCACTATCTCTTTCACCAGGAAGCTGTGTGGAGCTTGCTCCACCAGCAAACGGAAGTATGTATTTTTGGGCGACATTTTCTGCTGTCCCGAAATCCATGGAAGGCGTGTCTGAGATCAAGAGCGCGCGCGACGCAGGTGGACAGGACATTGTTCCAACAGGCGTTTGCCAAGGATCCAATTGTCAGGATTTCATCCGCAATCACTTGGGGCAAAGCTTGTTTGTGCGACAAGTTTCCAACCAAAACTTACATATCAAACTTTAAAGGAGTATCTTCATGTCACCTCCACCAGCAAAAACCACACCAGCCGCAGCCGAGAAGAAGGAGGATGAGAAGAAACCCGAGAAGAAGAAGTCGCTTGGTGAAAATCTTGCGATGATCCTGCTCTCCATTCTCTTCATTGTCATTTTCCTGTATATCCTCAATCCGCTTTTGGGAATGGGATTTGACGCAAGCGCGCAGACGATACGAACGACTGGCGATGGATTGCAAAGCAACGGGGTTGCCTTGATTCATGCAGGCATCGGCGCTGGGGTCTTCATGGCTGGACTTACCGGCTTCATCCTGAAGATGCTACTCATCGCACTGGTTGTCGTCGGTAGTGCACTGCTCGCACGGCTTATTGTCGGATTGATGAAGCCAAAGGAAGCTCACCATTAAAAAGCCGTCATTTGCACGTTACGCAATAAGGGGGTTTCTCACCTCCTGCATCACTCGGTATTACACCGCTTTGATGCGGGTCCGAGAAACCTCCTTTTCCTTTTCCCCAATAAAGCTGGTAATTCCTTGCAAAGGAATGGGAGAGCGCTATACTTTATATATACATAATAAATAATATGAAAAAAGCTTTACAAAGAATTTCTGTCGCAGTGGGGGTTATGGCAACAAGTGTTTCACTTGCATTTGCTCAAATTACAATTGGAATCGGAACACAGCAGGGTCAGGTAAATGGTGGAGCGCTCCTCCAACTCCTTTCACTCGCTCAAGAGATCATGAGTCGCCTTGTGCCGTTTGCTGTTACGCTCGCGGTGCTCGCGTTCTTCTGGTTCCTTATCAAGTTCATCTTTAAGTCTGGTGATGCTACAGGAAGAGCTGATTCACTTAAAGGTATGGGATTTTCTATCCTTGCACTTTTCGTGATGGTTTCTATTTGGGGTATTATCGGACTTCTCGGTTCTATCGTTGGAGTTGGACAAGGTGGAAATATTCCAATCCCAGGAGTTCCACGACCTAACTAATCTCAGAACTTTTTACAGATTTTCTTTGTACAAACAAAACACCCTCGAAAGAGGGTGTTTTGTTATATATACTCATGTATACTTATATACAATTACAAACAATCATATTACCTATGTCTGGAGAACAAATTTTATCAAACGTCGTTACTGAAATCTTCAGCCCGCTCTACCAAGCTGTTGTCGGTGTCGCTATTCTTTATTTTCTCTACGGTGTAGCAAAATATGTTCTTGATCTTAATAATCCAGAAAAGCAGACATTTGGAAAGAGTCATCTTTTATGGGGAATGGTTGGACTCTTTATTATTCTTTCAGTCGGAGGGATATTAAGTGCTCTTAATGAGTCACTTGGCGGAATGTTTAAATAAAAAGCTAGTGTGCTAGAATGAGCAACATATGAACGGAACTGACATGAATGCAATGGAAAAAATCGTATCGCTTTGTAAGCGTCGAGGTTTTATTTTCCCTGGGTCTGAAATCTATGGAGGACTTGCTGGAACATTTGATTACGGGCCTCTTGGTGTATTACTCAAGAATAATATTGAAAATAGTTGGTGGGATCATTTTGTTACCAATCGAGATGATATGTATGGAATTGACGCTGCTATTTTGATGAATCCACGAGCGTGGGAAGCAAGCGGGCACGTTGGAGGATTTTCTGATCCATTGGTTGAAGATCTTGAAACAAAGAAAAGATACCGAGCTGATCACCTTCTTGAAGCAAGTGGACACAGCGCCCTTGGCTTGAATCTTGAGGAACTTAATTCAAAAATCCAGGCACTAGCATTAGCTGGAAAGTTAGAAAATTCAGAGGGAACGGTGTTAAAGAAAATTGGCGAGGTACGACAGTTTAATATGATGTTTAAGACCCAAGTTGGAGCTACTGAAGATCCAACATCAATTTCCTATTTACGCCCAGAAACAGCAGGTGGTATGTTTGTTAATTTTAAAAATGTTGTTGATAGTTTCCACCCGAAACTTCCATTTGGTCTCGCTCAGATTGGAAAAGCATTCCGCAATGAAATTGCTCCTCGTGATTTTATTTTTCGTCTACGAGAACTTGGACAGATGGAGATCGAATATTTTTGTCACCCTTCTAAATGGGAAGAGAGATTTGAACATCTTCGCACCGAGTTTCTTACATGGATGATTTCTATTGGATTACCAGAATCAAAAATACATGAAGTGGAAATTGGGGATGGGGACAGAGCTCACTATAGTAAACGCACAATTGATTTTGAATTTGATTTTCCTATGGGGCAGAAAGAACTTGCGGGGCTAGCTTACCGTACAGACTTTGATTTGAAGGCGCATAGCGAATACAGCAAAACTGACCTTTCTTATTTTGATGAAGAAACAAAAGAGCGATTTATTCCACACTGTATTGAACCATCTATTGGAATTGAGAGAACATTTCTTGCTGTTCTTTCGTCTGCGTATAATGAAGAAGAGATTGACGGAGAAATTAGAACAGTGCTTCGTTTTAATCCAAAAGTTGCTCCAATCCAGATCGCGGTGCTCCCACTTTCGAAAAAAGAAGAACTTTCAGTTCCTGCAGAAAAAATTGCTAAAGATCTTAAAAAGATTGCACGAGTGTCATATGATGAAACGCAGTCAATTGGAAAGCGATATCGTCGTCAGGATGAAATTGGTACACCATTTTGCGTGACCGTTGACTTCGATACGCTCACTGATAACGCCGTAACAGTCCGTGATCGCGATACGATGGAACAAGTCCGTATCCCAGTGGCTGATTTAGCTTCTTATTTTTCAGATAAACTTGTTTAAGCGGTGGTTGCGTAGAGTTAAGAAATACTGTATAATATACACATTATGGCAAAAGGACAGGATAATCTCATCCAATTAAAAAACAAGGAAACAGGCGAAGTCTACTGGACTTCAAAGAACAAGAAGCTTGTTACTCGAAAGATTGAACTTAAGAAGTATTCAAAGAAACTTCGTAAGCACATTACTTTCAAGGAAACAAAGAAGTAGTAGTCCCTAAAAATCACTGTCCAAAACAGTGATTTTTTGTTAGTATTCAGTGGTTGGAAGAAAAGCACTGTGTAGCATAGGGATGAGGCCCTGAAGCGAGTGTGTAGTTGTTCCCTTCAATGGGAATGGTTCATGCTATCGCATCGCCAGATGCCGTGGAGCCGCAATATGAAATACTCCCCTGTGGTTTTCTTTCAACACCACTTTGGGCCTATAGTTTAATGGTAGAACAACGGCCTCCAAATCCGTTGGTCGAAGTTCGATTCTTCGTGGGCCCGCTGAAATAAAAATACTGCACGCACTGTGCGGTGTTTTTATTTGTATTCCCCAGAGCATTTTTCTAAAACAGGTTATACTTTAAAGCATGGATAAAAAACTTCGTGTTGGTATTAATGGATTTGGTCGCATTGGTCGCGCTTTCTTTAAAGTTGCTGCACTTAGGGACGATATGGAAGTTGTAGCAGTAAATGATTTAGGGGACATTCACAATCTCGCGTATCTTCTTCAGTACGACACAGTCTACAAAGTTGCGCCATATGACGTGCAAGCAGAGATTCATGACACCGAGCAATACCTCACAACTGGAGGTTCATTTGAATCACGTGTGCGAGTGTTTCAGGAAAAAGACCCTGCCGCTATTCCATGGGGAACACTTGATGTAGATGTTGTAGTTGAATCAACTGGACTCTTTACAGCGTATGACAAAGCTTCAGCTCATCTGAAAGGTGGAGCTAAAGCAGTTGTTATTTCTGCTCCAGCAAAAGCAGGAGAAGATGAAAGTGTTAAAGGGGAAACAATTCTTCTTGGAGTGAATGAAGAAAAATTTGGAACATGCTCTGTTACTTCAAATGCGTCATGTACAACAAATGCTTCTTCTCCAATCATTGCGATTCTTGATGAGGCACTTGGTATTGAGAAAGCTATTTTAAATACTGTGCACTCTTACACTGCATCACAATCAATCGTGGACGGTCCAAATAAAAAAGATTTTCGTGAAGGTCGTGCAGCAGCACAGAATATTGTCCCATCATCCACGGGGGCGGCAATTGCAGTAACAAAAGCATTCACATCGTTAGTTGGACTCTTCGACGGTATTTCAATCCGTGTACCAACTCCAGCAGGCTCGATTGCAGATATTACCTTTATCTCAAAACGACCCACAACAGCTGAAGAAGTTAATAAGATATTACAAGATGCTGCAGCAACTGAGCGATGGTCTTCTATTTTCCAAGCTACAGAAGAGGAACTTGTTTCAAGTGATATCATCGGACTTCCTTTTGCTTCTATTGCAGATCTTAAAATGACTCGCGTGGTTGGTGGTAACCTTGTTAAGGTTCTTGCGTGGTATGACAATGAAATGGGGTATACGCATACTTTAGTAGAACATGTGCATCGTGTAGGGCAAAAGTTGGTCAAATAGGGCCTTTACAGACAGTGTCTATAGAATTTTCAATTTCTAGTTTTCAATTTTCAATAAAAATCTAATGTAAACAATTAAAACATTATATATTGATTAGAAATTTAAAATTCCAAATTTAAAATTAGCCTGCTATACTATTTCATATGACAACTATCTATTTGGCTACAGATCATGCGGGCTATGAATTAAAAGAAGCAATTAAAGCGTGCCTTGAAACAACCGAGAATTACGAAGTCTATGACTGTGGGGCGCTCACTCTAGAGCCAGGGGATAACTATCCAGAGTATATGGCTCGTGCGGCAGAGAAGGTGCAGTACGATTCGATGCATGATCCATCGGTCGCTATTATTTTTGGAGGTTCGGGAGTAGGGGAAGCTATTGTTGCGAATCGTTATGCTCATGTGCGCGCTGTCGTCTACGCTGGAGGACCACTCGATGTCATCAAGGTATCACGTGAACATAATGATACAAATGTGCTTTCTTTAGGTGCTCGTTTTGTTTCAGGAAGTGAAGCTAAACAAGCGGTAGATCTTTTTCTTACGACGCTCTTCTCTCATGATGAACGACATGCTGATCGAGTAATTCAGATCGACGAGGTAACAAGTAAGTAGTATGGAACATGCACCATTTTCTAATCAAGGGTTAGAGCCAGAACGTTTAGAAAAGGAAGAGGGTTTGTGGGTTCAAAAAAGAGAACAAGTAGAAGATTTTCTAAAAAATGAAATAGATTTTACTGCCATAGGTGACATAATTGGGGAGATGTATTTTAAGTCTCGTCCCGACGCTCCAGAACGAGGACAAGATGATTTACGCAAGTATAGATTTAGTAATATTTATGATCCAAAGTATGAAGTGCAGTATGTTTATAGTGATAACGGTAAAGCTGTAACAGCTCAGGCTAAAAAGGGGAGAATACATTTCTCAGCACGGTCTTTTTTTGAAAATAACGAACTGAATCGAGCGTTGCTGCTTCATGTAACTATTCATGAATTATGCCACCTCGCTTCTTTAACGGTTTCTTTTGACTCAAAAACAGAACGCACGCAATTGAGCGGAGTATCATCCGTAACATATAATGTTCAAGCGTTAAGAGAGGATACTGTAGAGGGAAAAGATAAAGAATTAGAAGTATTATTTAGTGGGCTTAACGAAGGAATTACTGAGTTCGTTTCAGATGCGGTGTATAGTGAATACCTTGCGCGAACTGGTAAAGTTTTGGAAACTGTATACCAAAAAGGATTTGTAACTAACGAGGTTCATGGTTTGATTGAAACACCAGTAACATATTATGATGAAAGAATTGCAGCTTACGAATTAATTGAAAAGATAAGTCAGGAAAGTGAACTACCCATGGAGACCGTAACAGAAGGTTTCGTTCAAGCCTATTTAAGGAATGAACGACTTGATTCAGAAGACTTGTTAAGTTTTTTTGATGAAGATTCAAAAGCTGTATTATTTTTGAATAAATTAAAAGGTAATGATATTGCAAAACATGAGCACGATAAACAGCGTTTTTTGGTAGATATTTTACCTAATACAGAAAGGATTTTTGTAAAGGCTTTATTTGGTAGAGATGTGGTTGGGACGTATAATAAGAATATAATAGAGTCTCTATAAAACTACCAACATCTAATTTAGTATATGAATATCGTCCCTGCAATTCTTACGTATAGTTTTGAAGAAGTGAAAGAAAAACTTTCACGCCTTGAAGGGCTGGTGACACATGTTCAAATTGATGTGTGTGATGGAGTGTTTGGAATGTATAAAACTTGGCTCCCAGAAGGGGAAGATGGGGCAGAAGTATTATCTTCTGATTTCACGTACCAGTTCGATGTTATGGTTGATGATTGGCGAGTGTACATTCCACGGTGCCTTGCACATAAAGCTTCTTCTATTGTGGCTCACGTAGATATGTTTTCAGATCAGGATCTTGCTGATTTAGTTGCCATGGTTTCTCCGGCCACTATACCGCTCGGTATTTCTGTTTCAAATGATAAAGATGTTGAACTGCACGCTGAAGCTATACGTAAAATACAAACCATGTACCCAAATGTATTCATTCAGGTAATGGGTATTCCTCATGTGGGCGCGCAGGGTCAGTTCTTTGATGAACAAGCACCAGTCCGTGTAAAAGCGCTTAAGCAACAATTTAGTAATCTTCTTATTCAAGTTGATGGAGGCATGAGACCAGAAACGGTTGCGTCTGTTGTTCACAGTGGTGCTGAAACAGTTGTAGTTGGTTCTTTTTTGTTTGCTTCTTCAGATATTGGGAGTGCGCTTAAAAAATTAGAACTCCTCGAGTGTAATTCTATCTAGAACAGTGTAGTGCACATTTTCTGTGAACTAGACGCTCTCGTAAGAGCACCTCACACTGTATACTGTAGGCATGCATTCTCTTACTGATGTTGAAGTTCAAGCGCTCACACTTCGTGCAGAGGATATACGTGAAAGTATCGTAAAGATGCTTGTTGAAGCGGGTTCAGGTCATACAGCTGGTCCGCTCGGTATGGCAGATGTTTTTACTGCGCTTTATTTTAGAATACTTAACCATAATCCGCGTCATCCAGACTGGATTCAGCGTGACCGCGTAATTCTTTCAAATGGACATATTGTTCCTGTGCTCTATGCAACTATGGCTCACGCTGGATATTTTTCAGTGTCAGAACTTAAAACGTTACGAAGATTCGGGTCACGTCTGCAAGGGCATCCACATCGAGAAAGTCTACCAGGACTTGAAACAACCTCAGGCCCTCTTGGGTGTGGACTTTCTCAAGCAATTGGTATGGCGCTCATGGATCGCCTCGAAGGACACAAGCCAAATCGTTATTTCTATTGTTTGATGAGTGACGGAGAATTAGACGAAGGACAAAATTGGGAATCATTGCTTCTTCTTAACAAATACAAGTTAACAAAAGTAATTCCTATTATTGATCGCAATACTATTCAAATTGATGGGTACACAGAAGATGTGCTCCCACTGGAATCTCTTAAGGATAAATTAGAGAGTTTTAATTTTCATGTGATAGAAATTGACGGTCATGATTTTAGAGATATTATGAGAGCTGTTGGAGCTGCTAAAAATTCATTGGATAAACCAACCGTAATCATTGCACACACCATCCCTGGAAAAGGGGTTACAGCATTTGAAGGTGATTTTAGGTGGCACGGAAAAACTCCGAATGAAGAAGAAGCAAAGAAAGCTTTGAAAGAACTTCGTACATTTAAGGGGAAGGTACTACACGGAGAAGCTTAATACTATGTTACGAAAAACTTTATTTACAGTCAAAGAAGAAGAGCGAGCCACACGAGATGGTTTTAGTGATGGGCTTGTACAAGCAGCAGATGATAACTCAAAAGTTGTTGCTCTTTGTGCTGACTTAACAGAGAGTGTACGTATGGAGGCGTTTCGTACAAAGTATCCAAATAGATTTTTCGAAGTAGGTATTACTGAGCAAGCGATGTCGGGTGTGGCAAGTGGTATGGCTGCGATGGGATATGTTCCTTTCATGGCATCCTACGCCATGTTTTCTCCCGGAAGAAACTGGGAGCAAATCCGTACCACCATCGCGTACAATAATGTGCCAGTGAAAATAGTTGGAGCTCACACTGGATTATCTGTTGGGCCTGACGGGGCAACACATCAAGCGCTCGAAGATATAGCGCTCATGCGTATGGTTCCAAATATGGAAGTGTTTGTTCCGTGTGATGCGATTGAAGCAACAGCAATCACGCAGCATATTGCAAAAACAGTAAAACCTTCATATCTTCGCCTCACTCGTGAAAAGACACCGCTGATTCTTTCAGACGAATATGAATGGAATGGTGGCAAGGCATACATCATGTCATTTCCACGACACAAGCATGGAGGGGATTTTATGCATTCAGTGGGGATTATTGCATGTGGTCCTGTTATCTATGAAGCGCTTAAAGCGGCAAAAGAATTAGAAAAAGAAAATATAGGAGTAACGGTGGTAAATATGCCACAAGTAAAACCACTTGATGGTGGGTTCCTTCTTCGTTTTGCAAAAGATGTGAAGGCCATTGTTACGGTTGAAGAGGCTCAGACAGCAGGAGGGTTGGGTGGCGCGGTTTCAGAATTTTTAAGTGAACATCATCCAATTCGTATTATCCGTGTTGGAGTTGAAGATAGATTTGGACAATCAGGGAAACCACAAGAATTATATGAGGAGTACGGTCTTACAGCAAAACATATTGCTGAAAAAATACGATCAGTGATCAGATAGATAAAAAGCGCGCCTCATAGGCGCGCTTTTTATCTGCACTCTTTAAAGTATTACTAGTTTGTAACTCTCAGGGGCTTTTTGTAAAAATTCCTCAATTGCTTTCTCGGAAAGAAGCCCTTCTTGAGCCCCGATATGCTGCACAACATTCATACTGTTAATTGGCGCGCGGTTGATTGCGTAAATAGGATCATACCCTTTAACAAGATATGCAATGAAGGTTGAGAAAAAAGCGTCTCCTGCACCAGTGCGCTCAAGCGGCGGCGCAATGTCTGGGTAGATTGGCATATTGAAATAGGTATGATCATATTTCATATAGGCGCCGAGAGGTCCGTCGGTAATAATAACAGTCGACGGGCCGAGTGCTTCTAATCCATCCAGTAGTTTTTTTATATCATGTTCATCACTTTCAAGTAAGACTTGGGCTTCTTCTTTATTAACACATACAACATCTGTTTCTTTGTAGAGCTCTGTATTCTTTCCCATCTTGAGTTGAAATGTTCCTGGCTGAAACGCTACGCGTACATCTGGATTATTTTTTACATACGCTGTCAGCTCGTCGTGGAAGCTTTCAGTGTGAGCACCTAGCGAAGAGATGTACAACCAAGTAGGGGAACCAATTGCTGGAAGGGAATAATCAAACGCTTCGTGTTTTACAAGAATGGTTCGATCATCACCATACCATAGTACGTAGTGATAGTTAGTTTTTTTACCAGCTTGCAGTTGTATGAAATCGCTCAGCACACCTTCTTTAACAAGCGTTTCTCTACAGAGATTTCCATAAGCGTCCTCACCTAACCATGTGAGAAGGGAAGAGTGTACACCTAAGCGCGCAGCTGAAACCGCAGCGTTGGCGCTGTTTCCGACACCAGCAATAAGAGTAGCGCTTTCGTAAGGAACTTTTGCGCCGTATGGAATACAAAGTTCAGGACCATTAGCTGTTTCTTGCACATGTCCCACAGAAAGCTTGATGAAAGGTTCAATAACTGTATCACCAACCGCGAGGAATGTTCCTGTATTTGTTGCACTATTTTCCTTATCTGTCATGAACGTATGGTATCACGAACTTCTTGTTCCAGAGTGTGTAAAAACTCCTGAGGCAAGGCGTGCGAGTGAGGAATCATGAGGACGTACAACCTCGTACGTTGAATGGTTCCAAGCGAAGTGAAGCGTAGTATCAGGAGTTTTTACACACTCTGGTATACTGTATTGATATGATGAAGCTTCCGCCCCAATCCAACCATTATTTAGACACGATTCTCGCATACAAAAAAGAAGGCAAAGCAATCGCACATTTTAATATTTCAAATCTTGATCAAGCACGAGCAATTGCAGACGTTGCACAAGAGTTGCAGCAGCCAGTTATTATTGGTGTGAGTGAAGGGGAGCGTGAGTACATTGGAGTAAAGATGGTACGTACAGTAATCGAAGAGCTTAATGAGGAATATGCTATCCCAATTTTTTTAAACGCTGATCATACCTACACACTCGAAAAAGTAATGGAAGCAGTAGAAGCTGGATACGATAGTGTTATAGTGGACGGTGCAAAACTTCCATATGAAGAGAACGTGGCGTTAGTACGAATCTGTACAGATGCCGTTCGTATGTATGAAGAAAAAACAGGTAAGCGTGTTTTGGTTGAAGCAGAACTTGGGTACATTGGTCAGTCATCATCTTTGAATCAGTCTCTTCCAGAGGGAGTAAGTGAGGCGAACCTTACTACGGTTGAACAAGCTAAGGATTTTGTTATTCGGACAGGAATAGATATGTTCGCACCAGCAATTGGAAATGTGCATGGAATGCTTGTTGACGCAGAGGAGCCAAAGCTTCATATTGATCGTCTTAAAGAAATTGCAGCTGCAATAGATATACCACTCGTACTCCACGGAGCAAGTGGAAATACAGATGAAGACTTACGTGCAGCAATTGATGCAGGAATTGCACTTGTTCACATCAACACAGAAATTAGAAAAGCCTTCCGTGATGGGGAAATGAATTATTTGGAAGAGCATCCAAATGAAGTTGCGCCGTATAAGTTTGGAAAGGAAGGACAAGAAGAAATGAAGAAGGTAGTGCGTGCGAAGATGGAGTTATACGCTAAATAATAAAGAAATAGTTTATGAATCACGATTACAATAAGGAGTCTATCGATTTACATAAGAAGCATCACGGGAAAATTGAGTTAGCAGTTAAGGTTCCCATGAATGATAAAGATGATTTATCACGTGCATACACTCCTGGCATTGCTGAAATTTCAAGAGAAATAGGAAAAGATCCATCACTTGCAAGAGAGTATACGTTAAAGCGAAATACTGTCGCTATTATTTCTGATGGGTCAGCAATACTTGGACTTGGTAACCTAGGAGCACTCGCCGCAATTCCTGTTATGGAAGGAAAGGCTGCAATATTAAAATCTTTTGCTGGAGTGGACGCGTTTCCTATTTGTTTAGACACACAAGATACTGAGGAAATTATTAAAGCAGTGAAACAGTTGGCTCCAGTCTTCGGTGCAATTAATTTGGAAGACATCGCCGCGCCAAAGTGTTTTGAAATTGAAGAACGATTACGTCGTGAGCTTTCTATTCCTGTTATGCATGATGATCAGTGGGGGACAGCAACTGTTGTTCTTGGGGGGCTTATCAATGCGCTTATGGTGACGGGCAGAGAAACAGGTTGGGATGCAAAAATTGTAATCAACGGAGTTGGTTCAGCGGGAGTAGCGACAGCCCGTATTCTTCTTTCGTACGGATTTAAAAATATATTGTTCTGTGATAGTAAGGGTATTATCCATACAGGACGCCAGGACTTGAATGATCAGAAAAAAGAATTACTCGCAGGTTCTTTACTCGGGGGGCATGAAGGAACACTTGCGGACGCAGTGGTAGACGCTGATGTATTTATCGGTGTATCAAAAGCAGGAGTATTAACTGGAGAGATGATTCATACTATGAAGTCTAATCCAATTGTGTTTGCGCTGGCTAATCCAATTCCAGAGATCATGCCTGAGATTGCAAAGGAGGCAGGGGTTGCGGTGATGGCAACAGGGCGAAGTGATTTTCCAAATCAACTCAACAATTCACTTATTTTCCCAGGATTATTTAAAGGAGTACTTGATGCCAACATTAAGCAATTTGATATCACTATGTTTACTCGAGCAGCTCTCGCTCTCGCACAGCATGTAAAGAATCCAAGCAGAGAGGAAATATTACCAAACATGTTTGATAAGGAGTTGGTGGATGTGGTTGCTAACACAGTTAGATAGATAATATAAAAATGAGGTCCCGCGAACGGAACCTCATTGCATAGCTGAGAAATCAAATATTCTGTTCCAGTTTTCTTGGACCAGTTTCTTTTGCCTTTCTCGAAGTAGTGGCACAAGTTTGCGCCACTGTGGTGAAAGTGCACCACATTCGACCCTAATCTCAATTTCGGCCTCAAGGCGGTTAAAAATGAATACAAAATACTTCTCTGTTTCTTGGAGTTTTCTCACTTGTGAGTGGAGCTCCATTCCGTAGAGAGTCGAGAGGTTGTCTTCTCGGTCAAACACCTTGGCGATGAGTGACCAGATGTAAAACAACTTCACAAGCCGTGCCAACATGTGATGAGAGTGTTCATTTCCTTGTTTGGTAATTTGCATTGTTCCAAATGCAATCTCTGCGGTGAATCGAGCTAGAATTTTTTCTCGAACTAGCTCTGGATCAAAGCCTGCTTTCTTCGCGTCTTCTATTACGTCGTGAAGCAACAAGATCATTACAATCTTGCAATTCCAGATACCAAGTAGAACAAACACTAGAAGCAGTCGCATTACCGCTCGGTGGATGTGATAGAAGTAGTGCTCTCCTGTTGCACGTTTAGGTGCATTGAGGTGGTGTTCAAGACTGAAATCATAAACAATCGAGAGTTCAACAGTTTCTTTTTTCGACGCTTTTGTTTTGCCGAGCCCGTGCATGAACTCGAGCTTTTTTGGAAGCTGTGAGTCCATGGAAGTTCTCCTTGGTGTAGAAACTAACGAGGCCACGATGAGCGGCATATATGCTCACGTGGGTTGTCTTGAACGATTACACAATAGATAACAAAAAAGAAAAAGGGAACGCCTACAAATATAAGCGCTAGTCCCGCCAAAAGGATCGCGAGTACCCCCTTCCCGCAGAATATGACCCCAAGCAAGAGATTTTCGAGTAGGTGTCGCATGACAGTTCCTGTAAAGTTCAACTGCCCGCATACTACTTGTTTTAGTGGGAGAAGTCTACTTTGTGATAGTATGGGGACATGTCGTTTTCTTTCGAGATAACCCACAATTCTAAAGAAGCTCCGCTTGCTCGATCGGGGGTTATTCATACTCCGCACGGAGATATACAAACTCCTGCTTTTATTACTGTTGGCACAAAAGCTACAGTTAAAGCTCTCACCGCTGAACAGATTCGTGATGCGGTCGGCGCTCAAGCAGTTCTTGCAAATACTTACCATCTCTATCTTGAGCCAGGGGATGAAATAGTTGCCAAGCATGGTGGTTTCCCAAAAATGATGAACTGGCAAAAAGACGGAAAGGTGCTTCCTTCAGTAACCGACTCAGGAGGGTTCCAAGTTTTTTCATTAGGACAGGCTCTTGGGCACGGGGTGAGTAAGATCGCAACAAGCGAAGAAATTTCAGCGTATGAATCTACGCTGAGTAAGCGTGAGGAAAAAGAAATCGCTCAAGAAAGCATTCATGAAAAGATGGCGCACATTGATGAAGATGGAGTGACGTTTAAATCAGTGATTGATGGAAGTAAACATAGATTTACTCCTGAACGTAGTATGCAGATACAACACAATTTGGGAGCGGATATCTTTTTTGCTTTTGATGAATGCACTAGTCCGCTTGCTCCTATCACGTACCAGAAAGAAGCGATGGATAGAACGCATAGATGGGCAAAGCGTAGTCTCGATGAGCATAAACGATTAGGTGTATCAGCAGCAACAGGAGAGATGCAGGCGCTCTTTGGAGTTGTACAGGGCGGAGCATATGAGGAATTACGTCGTGAATCTGCAAAAATACTTGGTGCTATGGATTTTGATGGATATGGTATCGGTGGAAGTTTCACCAAAGACGATATGGCAACAGCGGTGCGATGGGTATGTGAGGAACTACCAGTTGGAAAGCCTCGACACTTGCTTGGTATTGGGGAACCGCTTGATATGCTGCTCGCCATTGAAAATGGCATTGATACATTTGATTGTGTTGCGCCAACTCGAATTGGAAGAAACGGAACACTCTATACGCTTGATGGACGTATTAATATTACTAATGCAAAGTATAAGGATGACATGTCTCCTGTATCGGAGGATGCTACATGGTACACACATGGGTATACAAAAAGTTATCTTTCACATTTGTTCAGAGCGGATGAAATGCTCGCTGCAACACTTGCGTCCATTCATAATCTGAAATTTTTAACAGCACTCGTTGATGATGCACGTAAAGCGTTACAGGAAGGAAGGTTTATGGAATTTAAAAATAGTTTTATCGCACGATACTATAAATAAGGTAAAGAAAAAAGCCGCACAGTGTGTGGCTTTTTTTGTGGCTTGTCTAGGGTCGGGGTTCCTTGTAGCGCCACCCACCTGAAAGGCTTCCCCCAATAATCCCGCAAGAAAACAACAAAGCAAGCAGAATCGGTGGAAGGTTTTTCCAAACCCAAGAGAAGAAACCAAAGTACCAAAGGATGGTGCAGAAAATAATAACTGCCGCCACAACACAACCAAGGAAACAGTTGAAAACAGCTATTTTTACTTCTTCTGCCGGAGACATTTCTGGTTCAACTCTCTTTTGTCGAGGTGTGTGTTTTTGTTTTTCGACACACGCAAACAAGAAAAAAGTAATCGCAGGCAGAAGCGGCAGCCCCCATACAAGTTCAGGGTAGTTTTTAAATGCCAGCCACCCAGAAAAGAGTATGCACGCAAACGTACATACAAGGAAAAAGATTTTTCGTATGATTTTCCGCATACAGCTCTCCTTCTGCTTTACAGCAATGGTTTCAGATCAATGTGGCAGCAACGATGATGAATATCACCAGTGCTTCCATCTTGTGATTCATGAGGAATTCGAGGTCTCCCTCGCCCTCTTCGTCGGGTGTTTCCATAGGTTTGTCTCCTGTCTTGTAAGGGGTTATTCAAACAGCTTTCAATTTTATGCTATAATGACATCTTAACTATGTCAAGCAAGAATACACGCAGAGATAAGGGGGTATTTGATATCAAAGGCTTTACTCCAGCAGGAGATCAGCCGAAAGCAATTGCCGAACTTGTAGTTGGACTGAAAAAGGGGACAGCAAAACAAACACTCCTCGGCGCTACTGGGACTGGTAAAACGTTCACTATTGCGAACGTTATTCAGCAGGTCCAAAAACCAACGCTTGTTATTGCTCACAACAAAACTCTCGCCGCCCAACTCGCTCAAGAATTTCGTACTTTTTTCCCAGATGCTGCAGTGCACTATTTCGTTTCGTACTATGATTACTATCAGCCAGAAGCGTACATGCCAGTGACGGATACGTATATTGAAAAAGATGCTCAAATCAACGAAGAGATTGATAGATTACGTCACGCTTCAACACAGGCGCTGCTTACCAGAAAAGATGTAATCATCGTTGCGTCAGTTTCTTGTATTTATGGTTTGGGATCTCCAAAAGACTATGAGCGAGAGAATATGATTCTTTCTGTTGGAGACAGCGCATCGAAAGTAGAGCTTATGCAAAAGTTTGTGGCTATTTATTATGAACGTACAAATGCCGATCTTTCACCTGGAACATTTCGTGCGATAGGAAATAGAATTGATATCATGCCTATTTCTGAAACGCTCATGCTTCAGATAGAAATTGCAGGAGGAAAAATTTCTCGCCTACAAACAGTTGATCCAGTATCGATGAAACTTTTGTCCGTAGTTGATGAATATTATATTTTCCCTGCAAAGCACTTTATTTCTGACGTACCAACACGTGAACGTGCCGTTGAAACAATTCAAAAAGAATTAGAATCTCGTTTAGCAGAATTTGATAAGGAGGGGAAAATTCTTGAAGCAGAACGTCTTAAGCGTCGAACACGCTACGATGTGGCCATGATTAAAGAAGTAGGGTTTTGTCAGGGAGTAGAAAACTATTCTCGACATCTTTCAGGCAAGCTTCCAGGGGAGGCTCCAGACACACTCCTAGAATATTTCCCACACGATAAGGACGGGAAGCCAGATTTCCTTACTATTATTGATGAGTCACACGTAACCTTGCCTCAACTTCACGGCATGTATGCAGGTGATCAGTCACGCAAGCAAACGCTTGTTGAATATGGTTTTCGTTTACCAAGTGCGAAAGATAACCGCCCACTTCGATATGAAGAGTTTGAGAAAAGAATTGCTGATGTGATCTATGTGTCTGCTACTCCTGGAGCATATGAACGCGCAGACTCTGCGACAATTATTGAACAGATTATTCGTCCAACAGGATTGCTTGATCCAGTACTTGAAGTAAAGCCAGTAGAAGCAAAAGGGGCGTATGAAGGACAGGTGCATCATTTTATTAAAGAAGCAGTAGCTGATATTAAATTAGGTGGGCGTATTATTGCTACGACGCTCACCAAGAAAATGGCAGAGAGTCTTTCTGAGTACTTGAAAGAACAGGGGGTGAAGGCAGAGTATCTTCATAGTGATATTAAGACCATGGATAGAATTCAAATTCTTACAGAATTTCGTAAGGGAAAGTTTGACTGTCTTGTTGGAGTTAACTTGCTTCGAGAGGGACTCGACTTACCAGAGGTAACGCTGATTGGAATCTTAGACGCTGACAAAGAAGGGTTCCTTCGTTCAGAAACGTCTCTCATCCAAACAATTGGTCGTGCAGCTCGTAATGTTCGCGGGCGTGTTATTTTATATGCTGATGTGATGACAGGATCGCTCGAGCGAGCTATTGCTGAAACAAATCGTCGTCGCACTATTCAGGAAGATTACAACAAGAAGCACGGAATTACTCCAACGACCATTAAGAAGAATATTCAAGATATTACTGAAAGTATGTTGAGTAGTCACGATAAGGCAGTGTCAGAGGAGCTTCAAATAGATGCAAAAGTATTTGCTAAAAATCCTGACAAGCTTATTAAATTAAAGGAGAAGCAAATGAAAGAAGCTGTGAAAGCGCTTGATTTTGAGACTGCTGCAATCCTTCGTGATGAGATTAAGGTGTTGAAGATACGGTTGGAAAATAAGTAAAATACCCCTGACAAAGGCTGTTTTTTGTGTCTTTGCACATTCTTTTCCCTAGGCGTATACTTTGGGCATGAAAACATACAAAGCCATTTTATTAGCAGTTCTCGGTCTTGTGATTGTAGTAGCAGGAGCATATTTTTATATGAAGGATAAACCTGTCGCACAAGCGCCAATTGTTACAAGTACCATGAAAACGTTGGAAGGTCAGGTGGTTCGTGTATTTGAAGGTGAGAATAAGCTTATCTACAGTCTTGATATTCCAGAAACGGCAACATCAACACTTAGTATGAATGATGCGCTTGTAAAAATTACTGATAATGGAGCGGCGTACATTTCAATGTACATGAGCTATGAAGGAGGACGAGGGTATTCATCACTTGATTACATCAACAATGTGATCGCTCCTCGCGTGTCTACGCTAGCGGTTGTTGGAACAACAACTATTGCAGGAAGTGTTTGGACGATTGCTCAGTCAGCAAACACTGAATGGCATGTAGGACAGGCGGGAGACGGACAGTGGCTTATGGTTGTTGAAAGCGCGCGCGCTAATCACGATCAGGTAGTTGAGACACTCGATTCACTTACTACAAAGTAATCTTCTTATACTAAAAACCGACCAGTTATGGTCGGTTTTTAGTATAGAGAGTAAGCACTTGGCAATTTTTGAAAAAGGTTGTCAAATATGCTATAATGCGGAAATTGTCCTCACCCATGACTCCTAAAAAAACAACAAAAAAAGAAGGAACCAGTAAAACCGTGCAACACTTGGAAAGTATTATTGTTCGAGGTGCACGTACGCACAATCTTAAGAACATTACTGTGGAGATGCCACGTCACAAGATGATTGTGTTCACTGGTCTTTCTGGGTCTGGAAAGTCTTCCCTTGCGTTCGATACTATCTTCGCTGAAGGGCAGCGACGATATGTTGAATCTCTTTCAGCGTACGCTCGTCAGTTTCTTAACCAAATGCAAAAGCCTGATGTTGATGAAATCGTAGGTCTTTCACCAGCTATTTCAATCGATCAGAAATCGGCTGGGCGAAACCCTCGTTCTACTGTTGCGACTATTACAGAAATTTATGACTACCTTCGTGTTTTGTATGCACGTGTTGGGAAGCCATACTGTGTTGATTGTGGATCAAGAATTCAAAAGCTTTCAAACGAAGAAATTCTTCACTTCATTTTGGATAAAGTAAAACATGCTGACGATAAACATAAGAAGGAAAAGATTCTAGGAGTTGAATATTCCCAAGCGGAACTTCATATCTTGTCGCCGTTAGTTCGTGGGCGAAAAGGGGAGCACTATCAAATGCTCTATGACATGCTTGGGCGTGGATATACTGAGGCTATTATTGATGGTGAAAAAAAGTCACTTCGTGAACAGATTGTTCTTACAAAGACAAAGAAGCATGAGATTTCTCTTGTTGTGGATTCGATTGCGCTCGACGATTTTCGTCACAAGACCAGAGAGAAAGATTCACTCGTTAGACTCTCTGAATCTATCGAACGAGCTCTTCAGGAGTCAAACGGTCTCCTTGAAATTGAAATTCTTGGTGAGAAAACAATCATGAGTAATAAGTTCTCATGTGCTAATTGTGGATTTTCATTCCCAGAAATTGAACCTCGCCTCTTTTCTTTCAACTCTCCGTATGGAGCATGTTCAGCTTGTAACGGACTCGGCACAAAGTATTTCGGTGGACTAGATGAATGTGATGTGTGTATGGGTAAGCGTTTGCGACCAGAAGCATTGAATGTGTTTTTGGATGATACTGAGAAAATTAACATCGTTGATATCACTGCGCTTTCTATTAAAGATGCTGTGGACTATTTCGCCCGACTTCCTCTTTCAAAGAAGGATCAGGAAATTGCCTCAGTCGTAATCAAGGAAATCGAATCACGCCTTATTTTTATGCTCGATGTAGGGCTAGACTATCTTTCACTTAACAGAAAAGCAGACACGCTCTCAGGTGGAGAAGCACAGCGTATTAGACTTGCTTCACAACTAGGAAGTAAACTTGTGGGCGCTCTCTATGTTCTTGATGAACCAACGATTGGACTTCATCAGCGGGATAACGATAGATTGATTAAGACACTGCTTCACCTTCGTGATATGGGTAACACTATTATCATCGTTGAGCACGATGAAGATACTATCTATGCGTCAGACTTTATCGTAGACATTGGACCACTTGCTGGAGTCCATGGTGGTGAAGTTGTGGTGTCAGGGTATTTGGATGAACTACTTACTGCACCTAAAAATAAATCCGGGAGCCTCACACTTGCGTATCTTCGTGGTGAAAAAGAAATTCCTGTTCCAATACGCCGCACGGGGGATAAGGGCTCACTTCGTATTGAAGGCGGAAATGTATTTAATATTAAAGATCTAAAGGCCACCGTTCCGCTTGGAAAGATGACTGCAATTACAGGTGTGTCTGGGTCTGGGAAGTCGTCATTCATGTATGAGATTTTATACAAGAACCTACTTGCTCGTTTAGAACGTCGCCATCGCTCAGCGCAGATTTATAACTGTACATCATTTACTGGAAGTGAATATGTTTCGCGCGTAGTGTTGATTGATCAGTCGGCTATTGGGCGTACACCGCGCAGTAATCCTGCAACCTACACTGGGTCATGGACATTCATTCGTGATTTGTTTGCAGAGACCGAAGAGGCTCGTATTCGTGGATGGAAGCCGTCTCGATTTTCATTTAACGTGAAAGGAGGGCGTTGTGAAGCATGTCAGGGTAATGGAGAAATTGCAGTTGAAATGCACTTCCTTCCAACCGTCTATGTTCAGTGTGATGTGTGTTTAGGAAAGCGATTCATGAAGGAGACACTAGAAGTGAAATGGAAAGGGAAGAACATTTACGATGTTCTCTGTATGACTGTTGAGGAAGCTCTCACATTCTTCTACGATATTCCAGCGGTATATGATCGTATAAAATCTTTGTCAGATGTAGGATTGAACTATCTTGAGCTTGGACAGTCAGCTACAACACTCTCAGGTGGAGAGGCACAGCGTGTAAAAATTTCATCAGAACTGTATCGTCCACACGTTGAGAAAACAATTTACCTTCTCGACGAACCATCAATCGGTCTTCATTATGAAGATATTGCAAAGCTGATTGAAATATTAAACAAACTTGTTGATAAGGGAAATTCAGTTGTGCTCATCGAACACAATTTGGATATTGTAAAATGTGCCGATCATATTATTGATATTGGCCCAGAAGGTGGAGTAGGTGGTGGAAAGATTGTTGCTTCAGGATCTCCTGAAAGTGTGGCGGGAAATGTGAATTCATACACAGGACAGTATTTAAAGAAAGTGCTCAAGAAAAGTAAAAGTAATAAATAAGGAAAATAAAAAACCGCCACCCCTAGGGATGGCGGTTTTGCTACATGGGAGGGTTTTTAATCCTTCATATAGTTAAGGGCAACGAGGGCTGCTCGCAGTGTTTTCCGCTCAAAGCACAAGTTTCCAAACTGCGCGCCGCTGACCCAGTCAGTGCGGCCGCTTTTCACGAGGTTGATGAGGCTTTGGACCTCATGTTCCTGTTCTTGTGTGGACTTGAGTACTGGAGCATAAACGCGACATTTCCCATCCGCTTGTAGGCGAATGATGTGCCCTTTTCCTGGTCTGTCGCCGCTGTGGCTCACTTTCATGAGCACACTAGCGGAGCGCGGTACCGCAAGAGGTACGTCAACCTGTCCAGGTTTTCGCAGGAGTGCGATTTTCGGGTCTTTCGCCCATGCCGCGACTATGTCACTAGGACGAGAGGCTCTGGCTACAGCCCTCTCCTGTGGAGGCGGAAGAGTGTCTACTCCCGCATCTTTATTTTGTGCCAAAAACATCTTACTTACCTTCTTTGTAAAGAACTTTTATTATGACCATTTTGATTTGGTCTCGATTCGCTCACTGTAGTGCTAGTTTGCCGCTTTAAGTTAACTCGGTTTACCAGTTGCAAAGGCGAATATTTATTGTACAATAGATTCAATGAAAAGGCAAGACCTAGAAAAGTGTGGATTACCAGACACCCCAGGGGTGTATTTTTTCCGTGACACAGAAGGAAACATTCTCTACATAGGAAAAGCCACATCTCTGCGCGACCGTGTACGAAGTTACTTCAATCCTGACCTCATGAAATCCCGTGGGTTGCGTCTTGTGAGTATGGTTACTGCAGCTCATACGGTAACTCACCAAATAACCGAAAGCGTGTTGGAAGCTCTTCTTTTGGAAAGTAAGCTAATCAAAGATAATGTTCCACCGTATAACGCGAAGGAAAAGGATAACAGGAGTTTTACCTGCGTAGTCATTACCAAGGAGGAGTTCCCTCGAGTGCTTGTCATGCGTACGCGAGAATACGAAAAGAGGTTTACCAAAAAAGATACGCTTGCCGTGTATGGTCCGTTTGCTTCACTCACCCAATTGCGCGATGCAATGAAGATAATTAGACGTATGTTCCCGTACAGAGATAAGTGTGAAGTTAACCAAGGCAAGCCTTGTTTTAACGCGCAGTTAAAGTTGTGTCCTGGGGTATGTTATGGTGCGGTGACGAAGGAAGAGTATAAAAGACATATCAGTAATATTCAGAAACTCTTCGAAGGTAAAAAGACAGAACTTAAAAAAGACCTTGAAAAGCAAATGAAAGAGTATGCCAAAAAGCATGCGTTTGAAAAAGCTGCCCAGGTAAGAAATACGCTTTTTGCGCTTGATCACATAAAAGACATTAGCTTAATTAAGGATGATGAAATAGTGTCCTTTAAAGATTCAGCCTTTAGAATTGAAGGGTATGATGTTGCACACATTTCTGGAACGGATCGAGTAGGGGTTATGACGGTGATTGAAGGTAAGGAAAAGATGACGGATGAGTACCGTAAATTCAAGCTTCCAGAAAGAACCAATGATGATTATGCAGGCCTTCGTGAAATAATGCTTCGTCGATTTGGACACAAAGAATGGCGTTATCCAGACCTCATTGTGATTGACGGAGGGGTAGGACATAAGCAAACAGCTGAAAAAATTCTCGCCGGACTCGGACTTCTTATTCCAATTGTGTCAGTGGTAAAAGATGAACGTCACAAACCAAAGGACATTTTAGGAGCAGCACTTCATGTGGATAACCACAAAAAGGAAATACTTTTAGTGAACTCCGAAGCTCACCGATTCGCGATTGGGTATCACAAAGTCTTACGAAATAGGCTTGTTTAGAAGCACGCGAAAAGGGCTGTCAAGACTAACTCTTGACACTGATTTGAGAGACAAAAAAGATGGCTTTTAGCTATAAATAGTTACAATAGGTGTATTAATAAATGTACTAATTTCAAGCGAGTGTTATGGCTATTCTACAAATAATTAAGAAGCGAAATGGTGAGTTTGTTCCGTTCGATGCAGATAAGATTGAGAGGGCTATTAAGAAGGCGTTCGTCAGCGTAACTCGCGACGAAAAAGCCGCGGTTGCAAAACATATTACGGAACTTGTTTCAAAAGAACTCGAACTTGAAGCCATTACGCGCGAGGGATATACACCAACGGTTGAGCATACGCAGGACCTCGTGGAAAAGCACATCATGGGAGCTGGTTTCTTTGAGGTTGCAAAGCATTACATCATTTACCGCTTTGAGCACGCCAAGATTCGTGAAGTGAAGAAGCAGGAGACGCTTGAAAAGGTGGAGGAGGGAGGTCTCGCCATCACAAAGCGCGACGGGTCTTCACAGCGCTTTGATATTGAAAAGGTTCGCACATCAATTATGAACGTTATTGCTGGCTACGAGAAGGAAATTAACGTTGAGCAGATTCTTAACCAGATCAAACTTGAAGTGTACGAAGGAATGCCAACTCGCGAAATTCGTAAGGCTCTCGTGATGACGGTTCGTTCAATGATTGAACAGGATCCAGCGTATGCATACGTTGCATCACGCATGGTACTTCATTCAATTAATGAGGATATTCTTGGGGACGCGCTTGATTACAGTAAGATTGATGAACAGTACAAAGCTGCGTTTGCTACAGGTATCAACAAGGGACTTGAACGTGGTCTTTTGGATCAGCGTATGAAGAACTTTGATCTTTCTCGTCTTGCGAACGCGCTCGTTCGTTCTCGTGACGATTTGTTTATGTATCTCGGTACTCAGACACTCTATGAACGATACCTCGTTCGTGATGTGGAAGGGGATGGAAAAATTATTGAACACATGCAGGGATTCTGGATGCGTATCGCTATGGGTATCGCGCTTGCTGAAAAAGAACTTGATCGCACAACACGTGCTATCGAATTCTATGAAGCAATGTCGACACTTCGTTTCGTGCCATCATCTCCTACACTCTTCCACGCTGGAACAAAGCACCCACAGCTTTCAAGTTGCTACTTGAACACCGTAGGGGATTCGCTTGAATCTATCTTTAAGGTGTACGCTGACAACGCACAGCTTTCAAAGTGGGCAGGAGGAATTGGAAGTGACTGGACAAATGTTCGTGCCTCAGGATCTCTTGTTAAGAAATCAGGCATCCGTTCAAACGGAATCATTCCGTTTCTTAAGATCGCAAACGACGTAACGGTAGCTATTAACCGTTCAGGTCGCCGCCGAGGAGCAACATGTGTGTACCTCGAAAACTGGCACTTAGACGTTGAAGAATTCCTAGATCTACGAAAGAACACAGGAGATGACCGTCGTCGAACACACGATATGGATACAGCGCTTTGGATTTCTGACCTCTTTATGAAGCGTGCACAAGAAGATGGAGATTGGACACTCTTCTCACCGGACGAAGTGCCAGAGCTCCACGAAACATACGGCTCAACATTTGAGGCTCACTACAACCGCTACGAAGCACTCGCAGCTGAAGGTAAGATGAAGGTATTCAAGACTATCAAGGCTCGTGAACTTTGGAGAAAGATGGTGACTATGCTCTACGAAACAGGACACCCATGGATTACATGGAAGGATGCATCAAACGTTCGTTCACCACAGGATCACGCAGGAGTTATTCACAACTCAAACCTTTGTACAGAAATCACATTAAACAACTCAACAGAAGAAACAGCCGTATGTAACCTCGGATCACTTAACTACCAGCGTCTTATGCGTGATGGTAAGTTTGATGTAGATCTCGTTGCAACAACAGTTCGTACAGCAGTGCGAATGCTTGATAACGTTATCGATGTGAACTACTACCCAACCGTAGAAGCAGAACGTTCAAACTTCCGCCACCGACCAATTGGAATGGGTATCATGGGATTCCACGATGCGCTCTATATAATGGACATCAACTTTGACTCAGATGAAGCTGTAAAGTTTGCTGACGAATCAATGGAACTTATCTCATATCACGCAATTCTTACATCAGCTGACCTAGCACGTGAGCGAGGAAGTTATTCAAGTTACAAGGGAAGTAAGTGGGATAGAAGTATTTTCCCAGTGGACACTATGGCGCTCCTTGAAAAGGAACGTGGGGTAGAAATTCCAGTAAGCAAGGAAGGACGACTTGATTGGACACCAGTTCGTGAAGCGGTACGTCAGTACGGTATGCGAAATAGTAACACAATGGCGATGGCGCCGACTGCTACGATTTCAAACATCGCAGGTTGTGTTCCATGTATCGAACCGATCTACAAGAACATCTATGTGAAGTCGAACATGAACGGTGAGTTCATTATCATCAACCCATACCTCGTGACTGATTTGAAGGCACTTGGTCTTTGGGACTTTGAAATGATTGGCCAGCTCAAGTATCACGATGGATCAGTGAAGGATATTCCACAAGTGCCAGCGCATTTGAAGGATAAGTACAAGGAAGTGTTCGAGGTCGACCCATCATGGCTCATTAAGTCAGCGGCACATCGTGGAAAGTGGGTAGACATGTCACAATCCCTCAACATTTACTTTGCCGGAACTTCAGGACGTGAACTCGCAAACATTTATGAGTACGCATGGAACCTCGGTCTCAAGACAACATATTACCTTCGTTCACTCAGTGCGTCTCAGGTTGAGAAGTCTACGGTTAACGCATCTGAATTCGGCTCAACACACAAGCGTGGAGCAGAAGGTGGAACACAGGTTAGTTCATCCTCTGAAACTTCCGTTCCAAGTACTATGAACATGGAAACAGCGGTGGCTTCAGTTGTCGCAGCAGACGTTGCGGTTGCAGAAGCAATACCAGCGCCGATCCTCTCTATCGTTCCAGATATGGCACAAGTTTCTAACGTTGTTGTACAAGAACAAGTACCAGCATTTGCAAACATGGGTACACCAACGAAGACTGCATCAAAGTACAACATCACCGTTATGCCTGAAGCACGTTGCGACGGTTGTGAATAATTAATTAAAAAACGCTTAACATTAAAAACGTATGCCCCCAACAACTCCCAACAACACACATGTAAACGGTTCATCAGGTCCAGTACCAGCGGGCTATAATCCTGCGAACCCAGTTATCGACCGCACTGCAGGACGTGTGGATGTAAACAAGCGTAAGATCATCAACGGTGAAGGGGCAGACGTGGTACAGTTGTGGCCAATCAAGCACAAGTTCGCATGGGACGCGTACAATGTTGGAAATGCAAACCACTGGCTTCCAACGGAAATCAGTATGCAGTCAGACATCGAACAGTGGAAGGCATCAAACGTACTGACAGCAGATGAACGTCACGCACTTCGTATGGTGCTTGGATTCTTTACAACAGCTGACTCAATTGCTGCGAACAACCTCGTGCTCGCATTCTACAAACACATTACCTCGCCTGAGGCGCGACTCTTCCTTCTTCGTCAGGCGTACGAAGAGGCGATTCACACACAGGCGTACCAGTACATCGTGGAGTCTCTTGGACTTGATGGAACAGAAATCTTCAATATGTATCGTGAGGTGGATGCGATTTATGACAAGGAAGAATTTATTCTTTCTTTCAATCAAGGAATCTTTGATCCAAATTTCAAGACAGGAACATTTGAAAACGATCAGAAGTTTCTTGAGAACATGTGCGTATTCTCACTCATCCTTGAAGGAATCTTCTTCTATTCATCGTTTGCGGTTATGTTCGGATTCCAGCGACAGAACAAGCTTGTTGGTTCAGCAGAACAGATTCAGTACATCATGCGTGACGAATCAACACATATGAACTTCGGTATCGATATGATTAACACGATCAAGCAGGAACAACCAGAACTCTGGACACCAGCGTTTGTTGATCGTATCAAGGCGCTTATTGATAAGGCGGTAAAGCTTGAGTATCAGTTCGCAGTGGACGTTTTCCCTAAGGGAATCTTTGGACTTAACGCTGAAGGGTTCAAGCAGTACATCGAACACATCGCAGACCGACGTCTTGCTCGTGTTGGAATCGACCCTGTGTACAATACAGCAAACCCATTCCCATGGATGTCAGAGGCGGTGGATTTGAACAAGGAGAAAAACTTTTTCGAGACGCGTGTGACTGAGTATAAGACTGGCGGAACTCTTAGCTGGTAAGCCAGCTTCCATTTTCGGCGAATTTCTTTGTTGTCATCGTGCGCTCATGTGTCACTGTACAACTTGTACACCTCCACACTCGCGCACTCGACGCCTCGAACTTCATCCAAAACTGAAAGCTTAAGTAAATGAAAAGAAAAGACTTAATTGATAATATTGAAGGATCAAGACTTAAGAAGCAGTTCCTAGAAGCATTTCTCCTACAGAGTGCTTTTATTGAGGGGTTGTTAAAAAAGCTTGTAGAAGATAATTTCTTTTCAAAAGTCTCCCTTCCTATTATGATGGCCAAGCTTAAAGAAACTCCAAATTCGTTTACAGAGCCAAAGGAGATTGTTTATTTAAAAGAAAAACTATTAAGGCAAAATCTTTACGAGATTATAGAGCACCTTTCCAAGGTAGAAGTTATTGATGACGAACTTAAAAAGCAACTTCACTTTTATCGGGATAGAAGAAATTCTATTTTGCATGACCTTGTTGGTAAGATGTCAAAACAGGAATTCGAAAAAGAAATAGAAGAACTTGTTTCCAAGGGTGTTGCGATACTAAATAACCATTCAATGGTTGCAGCGTCTGAATCTGTAAGGCAAAGAGAGGAGATCGCAGAAGTAATTGAAAGCGGTGATGAGGAAAAACTTAAAGAGTACTTAGACGCTCTTGGAGAAAAGTCGAAGAAATTACCAGAGGTTTAAAATTTCTTTTCCCTTCGCTCTCTAAAAAGATTTATAGAAAAAGAAAAGCCGAGGACTTATAAGTCCTCGGCAGGTTGCGTCACAGAGCTACGATGTGGAATCCACGACACGTGGTGTACGCACCTTGAGTTGTTCAAGACAAACTCACATATAACACACGAAACGACGCTCGGCTGCGGCGACGTGCGCGCGTAGCTCCTACAGTATACCATTATGGGTTTTGGTTCTGATATACTAAACCCATGTTACACGTATCTCGCAGTCTTCCTGATATCGCCGTTCTCCGTGGAGGAAAAGAGGATTTTGGTGTGTCTCTTCAAGAAGGACAAGAGGTACTGAAATCACTCTCACAGATTGGCTATAAACCACTCGATGTGTTGGTTGATAAAGAGGGGAATTGGACAACGCAAGGAAAGCCAACGGACGCGCACGCTGTGTTTACCCGTGCTCACACGGTGGTGGATGCAACACGAGACGCTCATGCCTCACACATTAAACTCGCAAAGAAAATGGGGATCACATTATTTTTCTCAAAAGGAAATGATGTACACATGGATAGGGAAGATATGTATCGATTGCTTCGCATGCAAGGATTTAAAGTTCCTGATACAACAGTTGTGCGAGCGAAGGCGTCACTTGAGGATTCTTTCTTTCGTAATCTCTGGTCAACATATCACACACCGCTCATGATTCGTCCGCTTGAGCGCAGTAGTACTGAACAGTCAAAACTCGTCACTGCATTTCCAGATTTTGAAAACACGGTACGAGACTTTCATAGTAAGGGGATAGATGTACATGTGCTTACATATAAAAAAGCGCCAACATCATCCATAGCTGTACTCCCTAACTTTCGTGGAGAGGAACTCTACACACCTCTTTGGGTTGAAACATTTGGAAGCCTAAATGCAATTCCAAATAGAAGTCATCCAATGCGCGCTCACGCAAACGCACCTGACTACAGAAAGGAACAAATGAAAGATATTGCTACAAAAGTATACAAGGCGCTTAATCTTTCTTCCCCAGCCTGTATCGATGTTGTTCCGCACGGAGATGGATATATGATTGTGAACGTTGAACGTACTCCGTCTATCGGTAAAGAGGGACGCTTCATGCAGTCGCTCCATTCAACAGGAATTGATGTTGGGCAATATGTGCATTCTCAGATTCAGCGCGAACTGGAAAGCGTTGCACCTCTACAACCATATGAGTACGCGAGATAGGCAACTCATTGCCATTATTTTAGGACTTCCAATTCTCATCGCAATTATTTTTTACTTTCTGTAGCTTTTGACAAAAGTACGTTTTTATGATATAATATAGAGATAAGCCTATAGGGCTAACGTGTTTCTTAGTACTTTCAAAATAACTTACGTAACGAGGGGTAACAATGAACAAGCTGTATTTCACTCTGGTGCTCGCTGTTCTTTCCTTTATTGGGAACGCACAAGCGGGAACCGTGACGCTTAATAAGAAAAAAATTGTTGAGGTGAACTCAGCTTCTGCTGTCTATGTTCTTAACGGGAAGGTGATTATCGACAACAAAGATTTCACACCTTCCGATACGAAAGAAGTTGATCTTATGGTCACCGGCTCGATCAAGGAGTTGAAAGTTAACTTCTGTGAATATTTGAGAATACACGGGGATGTGGAAACAACACAAACCAAATATTCGAAAATTGAAGTTGCGGGAGGTGTCTCTGGCTTGGCTAGTACGTACTCAGGTGGTGTTCATTCCAGAACGATATCGGGTACTGTATTTAAAAATCATGGAGAGATCATTTCCTCGAAAGAGAAAGAGCCTTTCCTTGAGGAGGCCAGAAAGATACGGGTCTTGATTAACGGCTCGATCAAGGAGTTGAAGGTCGGCGTTTGCTCAGGTGTCAGAATAAACGGCAACGCCAAAGACGTTCAAACTCACTCGGGCAACATCGAAGTTTCCGGCACTATTTCTGGAGTGATACGAACCAAGTTTGGAGCAGTAAGCGCAAGTATCAAGTAGTGCAATTTTTGTACAAAACCACCCTCGGGTGGTTTTTTCTTTTGTTCTAAAGAGAAAGTAAACTTTTGTCTATATAAGACAATGGATACGCGACGCAGAATATTTTTTGATTGAGGTGTACAAGGAGTACTCCGATTGAGAAAAATATTCTGCAACAAAGTAGACGTGACTTAGATGGCAAAAGATTTCAATTTTTGGTTTTAGAAGGATGCAGATATTAGGCGCGGAGAAACGAACGAGGAGACGTACGAAGAGTACGTTGACGAGCGAGTGAGGCTCCGCAACAAAATAAATGCGCCTTATAAAAGTAAAAACCGCCCCTCTGGTAAGTATGGCGGTTTTTACTTTGTTATTCTTTTTGCACTTGCGTGCATGAGAACGACGTCTTTGTTTGATGCGTTACGGTTGCTTCATGGCTACCTACGCAACTTTTTTGTTAGCGGAAGGTTTTGCTTTCGAAGTTTCCGCTTTTTTGTGAGCAGCCTGTTTGAGGGACTGCTTCCCAGTTGTTTTTGAAGCCGCATCTGCTTTTTTATCAGCATCGACAAGCAAAGCCTTAGTGGTCCATTCAGATAGTTTCTGCGCTGTAGCTAGTGCGGTAGATTTTTTCTCATATCCTTCGGACATGAAAACCTGAGCACCACTTCGAGCGAGAAGTCTGAATCGATACAAACCTTTCTTATCTTTATAGACTTCAAGGATTGGTATCTTTGTCATCTATTTGTATTACTTAAATTCTGATAAACATGAAACAACTGTCTACCAACTAGTGTAGCAACACTGCGTGGTATACTCAAGTGAAAGCTAGTAAGTTATTCACATATTTATGGAAGAATCAAAAACACACATCAATCCTTACATTGGAAATATCCAAGCACTCGTCATGCGGAATGATAATTTTCGTGAGGTTCTTTTTACGGGAGAGAAATCTCAACTCGTTGTGATGTCGATTCCTGTTGCTGGTGAAGTAGGAGAAGAGACACATGAACATGTAGAACAAACGCTCTACATTGTGGCTGGTATATGTAAGGTTGTGCTTGATGGCGAAGAACATGTTGTCTCAGGTGGAGATGTGATAGTGGTAACTCCTGGAACAAAACATAATTTTATAAACGTAGGAGAAGAATTTGTAAAAATTATTACAACGTACTCTCCACCAAACCATATTGATGGTCGAGTTCATGCTACGAAAGAGGATGCCGAACTTGATACTGCTGATGAGGAATTTGGTCATCAGTATACAAGTTAATTTTTAATTTAAAATTTGAAATTTTAAAAATTGATTAGAAATTAAAAATTTCAAATTAAAAATTGCGCAATGGATGACAGAAAATTCATCAATAAAGTATTAAGGCACTATAAAGTGTCAGGGCGACATACATTGTTGTGGCGTCGCAAGGTTACTCCCTACAGGATTCTGGTGAGCGAGATTATGCTTCAGCAGACTCAGGTGTCACGTGTGGTGCCCAAATTTGAGCTATGGATGAAAAGGTATCCAACGTTATCCAGACTCTCTAAGGCATCTCTGTCTGACATTTTGAAGCTCTGGCAGGGGTTGGGATATCAACGCCGTGCAAAGGCGTTATTTGAAGTAGCACAAACCTCGAAAAGTATTCCAAAAACCTACGGCGAGTTACTTATGTTAAAAGGTATCGGACCATACACAGCTTCTGCCGTATGCGCGTTTGCCTATAATATATTTCCTGAGAAATTATTGGAAACAAATATTCGCACAGCACTCATCGAAGCATTTCACCAAGGTACCACTAAAGTTCACGATGGAGTCCTCCATGATGATCTTGCTCGTTTGAATCATCATTCACTAGTGAAGAATCTAGGTGCACGAGAGTGGTATTACGCACTCATGGATTATGGAGCACATCTTAAGACACTTCGTGTATCTCATAACAGCAAGAGCGCTCACTACACAAAACAAACACCCTATGAAGGTTCAGCTCGTCAATTACGTGCGAAGGTATTATTTGCGATTACTCATCGTGAAAAGCTTCCACAAGACGAGCGACTAGAATCTGTTATCAATCAACTAACCAAAGAAGGATATATTATTAAAAAAGGAAAAGGATATGTCGTTGTCTAAATTGAAACTATTTTTCGATTCCTGTTTCTGAAAGAAGTGTTTTTATTTGTCGTGGTGAGAGCATGTGAACGACACCAGATTTTAGTCCGTGTGATACGAATGAAAGAATACGTACACGTACAAGTTTCTTTACCGTAAGGTTAAGTGCGTTAAGCATTCGTCTGATTTCATGTTTCTTCCCTTCTGTAAGAACAATACGAAGCGAATGACCTTCGTTGTAAATAGAAACTGATTTTACAGGGGCGTACTGCGCTTCCTGCGTTCGTATTCCTTTTTTAAGAAGTGTCACTACACGTGGTGTACATTTTTCATACACAAGCACCTCGTATTCCTTTTCTCGGCCATGCTTTGGGTTAAGAAGAGCATCTGACACACGGTAGTCGTTGGTATAGAGAAGAAGTCCTTCACTTTCTTTGTCGAGGCGTCCAAGCGGTTCACAACCTGGAAGTTCTGGGTGATGTCCAGTTACTTCACCTCGTGGCTTGTTGTAGAGCGCATAGATAAGTTCTTTGTGTGGATGTTCAACATGTATCTTGTCTCCTGATACAACCTTACTACCAAGCGTAGCTGGTTTTTTATTAATCATGACATATCCTTTTTCGATATAGGCATCAATAGTACGACGTGATCCAATTCCTTCATCACGAAGAAACGCGTTTATTCTTTTCTCTTCTTGGTTTGTGGCAATAATTTCTTTCATAGGTATATAGTTTATCTGGTGTCTTTCATTGGGAATACGTACGCTACGCTCGCGAGGATTGCACATCCTAGAATGACGAACATTAATTGTGGACGAGCGATAAGGAATGGTCCGATAAGAATTCCAAGCGCGCCGACAACAATAGTTGCAAAGCTAAGTGTGTTTGAGAAAAGCGCAGTAAGGGAGGCATCCTCTGGTCCAACTTTTTTAAAGTAGTATGCAAATGCCATTGTTTCTACACACGCAGCTCCAACACGTGAAAGGAGAAGAATGATAACCCAGATAACAGGATTAGCTGTGGTTACAATAACACATAGGAAGACAGTAAGCGAGAGGATGAGTAATCCTCCAATAAGGAGCTCTTTTTCCCCATAGCGTTTATCTGCAAGGTAGCCGAGCTCATACGGAAGCACAACAAGAGGAATCAAAGCAAAAGGAAGTATGGCAGTAAGGTATACCGTAAGAGGAATACCAAGTGTTGCGAGGTAGATTGGTGAATAAATAACCATAACAGCGTAGAAACACTGCACCATAAATTCTGCAATAAGGGCAGCGCGAATATTTTTATTTTTCCAAGCAACACGGAATGCTTGGTACATATTAATTGTTTCGTACGCCGGCTCTTCTATGTGGTACAGGTAGGTTCGTACAAGGAGTATGAATGGAACCAGCATACATGACGCAATAATATAGAGCGTTGAAAACGAAGCAAAGGAAAGAATACTTCCTCCTATAATTGGTGAGATGAGAATACCAATGTTGAGAAGCGTAAGGAAGAGTCCTCTAATTGAACCAGTTTCTGCATGTTTTGAGAAGCTTTCAATAAATACATTAAGACATACATAGAGAAGTGTTTGAAGAAGGAAGTGAGTTATAAAGAATGCTGCAATAAGAAGTGGGTTCTTACTGATTCCGAAGGCGATAGTAATAACGATTTCCGCAATAACTAATCCGATAGTAAATCCATAGGTATGGAACTTCCTCATATATTTTGCCACTGACATTGATCCGATGAGAGCTGCGATGGCACCAAACATGTACAACATGCTCACGGTAGATGATCCAAAGTATTGATGAAGATACGACGAAGTCGCATACAGAGGAATTCCGTAATGAAGGGCGTAGAGGAGGGTAAGAAGATAACTTACTATGAGAAGTTTATTCTTAATGATGGCGTGCATATATGGAGATAGTATATCAGTTCACGTTGGGCTTTCTAGTGGGTAACAATGGCAGAAGGTCGACGCCGTAGGCGTCGACCTTCTTGTTCCATTTGTTGTTTTAGAAACTAGACACTAATAATTACAGGTATAATCACTGGACGTTTTGCAGTCTTTTGAAGCAGGAACTTTGTCGTTGCTTCAGTCACGTCTTGCTTTAGCTGATCGAGGTTAGTGTAATCACCACGAGCAAGTCCATCATCAATTACTTTCTTCGTAAGAAGACGTGTTTGGTAAAGGAGGTCTTGTGATTCTTTAAGGTACACGAATCCACGAGAGATAAGATCAGGAGACTTCTTAAGGGTGTGTGTCTGACTATCGATAACACCGATAACCACAAACATTCCATCTTCAGCAAGTGCCTGACGATCTCGCATAACCACATCTTGAATCTTTCCAACTGATGTTCCATCAACCACGATCATTTCAGAAGGAGCCTTTTCTTTAAGGATTCCAATCTTGTTACCGCCATCAGTGATTTCAATCACCATACCGTTATCAGGTACTACGATATTGCTTTCTGGCATACCAAGTTTCCGTTCGATGTCAGCGTGCACGCGAAGCATGTAGTGATATCCGTGAACAGGGATGAAGAACTTTGGATGAACCTTTCGGTGAATCCACATAAGTTCATCATGGTTGGCGTGACCTGAAGAGTGAACGTCAGATGTTTTGTAGTGAATAAGATGAGCACCTTGTCGAGATAGCTTATCTTTCAAATTTTGTACCGCACGTTCATTTCCTGGAACCACAGACGATGACATAAGAATAGTGTCTCGTGGAGTAAGACGAAGGAACTTATGAGTCTTGTTCGCAATACGTCCAAGGGCTGCAAATTCTTCACCTTGCTGACCTGTTGCAAGAATAAGAAGTTTATTTTCTGGGAAGCGCTGCATGTCTTCAAGACTAATGAGTGTCTCTGGGCGAACCTTGAGCATATTGGCAAGCTTTGCAATTTCAACGTTTGTCTTCATACTTCTTCCTTCGATTACCACTTTCTTGCCATATTTTTCTGCTGTATCAAGCATGAAAAGCATACGCTCTACCTGAGAGGCAAAGGTACTAATGATAAGACGTCCTGGAGTTTCTCGAATGATTGTTTCGATGTTGTTGTATACAACAGTATCAGAAATAGAGAATCCTGGGTTCTCACAGTTTGTTGAGTCTGCCATAAGAAGAAGTGTGTTTCTTCCTTCGAACACTTTGTAACGATCAACTTCATCGTCAGTAGGAATATCATTATTGTGTTCGAGACGAAGATCTCCTGTGTGAACAATGTCACCGAATGGAGTTTCAATCATGATACCCATTGAGTCTGGAATAGCATGTGTTACTCCAAAGAATCTCACTCGTAAATCGCCAAGTGTAACTGTATCGTTTTTCTCAACAACGTTGATGGTAAGAGGGCTTAGGTGAGGGAACTCTTCCTGACGCTTCTTAATCATAAGAGACGTGAAAAGGCGAGAGTAGATTTGAGGGTTGCCAATACGAGGCATGATATATGGAATAGCTCCGATGTGATCGAGGTGACCATGAGTTACGAGCACTCCTTTGATTTTGTGCTTGTGCTCTTCGAGGTAGCGAGTGTTTGGAAGAATGAAATCAATTCCAGGAGTTGTTGTTTCCGTGAACTGGATACCACAGTCAACAATGATGATGGTGTCTTTGTATTCAACCATACTCATGTTACGTCCAATTTCTTCCACTCCACCCAAATGGATAACACGAATATCACCATCTTTTAGTGGGGGAATGTGATCTGTCTCACGCTTTCCGGTTACGGTCGTGTCGAATTTTGGACCAACCATAGATCGTGGTGGGCGAGCGTTTCGTCCACGAGCTCCGCTACGCGCGCGTTCTGGGCGCTTGAATCCAGGCGCTGCTGGCGTCTGTGTGTTGAGAGGTTCCATAGGAATGCTCTCTTCTGTTGGTAATGTTGTTGTGGTATCTTCGTTCATATATTTGTTGTTAATGATTAGTAATTAATTTAATGAATAGTGTTTTCTACGATTTGAATAACTTGCTTGTAATATGTTTTTGGCCACACTCGCTCGCTGTATCTATGCCACATATGCACCAAGGCAAATCGTGAGGCATTGGTATAACTGACAGAGGGTAGGAGTGTCGTCGCTTTATCTTTACTTATATAAATGAGAGATGGTGCGAATAAGAATATTCCTGGAACTTCATCAGCAAATTCTTGTCGTACTTCATCGTATGCTGCAGCTGTTTTCAGGATGTCTGAGTCAGTGCGTAGAATTTCTAAATTCTTATCAAGTTCGTTACTTACGTAATTTGAAATATTTAATCCAGGGTAGTTTCGTTGGCTTGAATGCCAGAAAGCATAGAGGTCAGATGGTGTTTCTGTGATAGAACCATAGAGAAGAGCTTGGAAGTTTCGTTCTCGAATAACAGACTGGTTAAGGTCAGATACTTCATATACAGCAAGTGTGGTCTGTACACCAATTGCTTCCCAATCGGTCTTTATCATTTCAGCAACCTTTCTCATTTCATCGGTGTTTGCTGTAGCTAAGGTGATCTCTATTGTTTCTGATGCTTTGAATGCCTTACTTCCTTTGAGTAGTGTTATTGCTAAGTCTTTGTCATATGTTGAGCTCGCAACGTCTTCATCGAAAGGGTATGGTGCGTTGATGGCTTTTCCATAATTGTTAAGAACTGTTTGAACGATTGCCTCTTTGTTGATTGCATGTGAAAGCGCTTGGCGAACTTTTTTTTCAGACAATGCCGGTGCTTTATTAGCATTAAAGAATACAGTGAACGTTCTTGGAAGAAGGGACGTGTGAATTTGAGAAGGTGATACACCAAGTGAAGTAATAGATTCTGGTGATAGTCCATGGATTCTGTCGATGTCTCCATTATTAAATGCGGCAATAGCATATCGTTCGCTCTGGTATGTACTAATAGTGAGCATGTCTATATATGGACGACCAAGAGTATAACTTTTGTGTGCCTCAAGGATAAATGTATGAGGAATCCCAGAAGTAGACTTAATATCTTTTATTTTATAAGGACCACTTCCAATAGCATTAATGTTGTATGCACTTAAACTGAACTGTTCGTCATTAAGATTTTTCCACACATTCTTAGGAAGGATACCGATTGTTAGGTTATCCATAAACAGCGGGTATGGCTTCTTGAGAGAGAACACCATTTCAGTAGCAGATATTTTTTCCATGGTGATACCTTCCCATTCAATACGGTGAGGACTTTTAATATTTGGGTTCTGAATAAGATTGATTGTGTAGATAATGTCATCGACAGTTACATTTGTTCCATTATGAAAGCGAGCTGTGGATTTAAGTACAACAGTATAGTGAAGCTTATTTTCATTTTCTGTAACGGATTCTGCCATGTCTAATTCATTAGTGCCTAGCTCTCCTTTCTTTGTTAATCCAGCATAAACGAGCGCAGTGAGATCTTCATCTTGTTCACTTGTTGCAAGCACTGGGTTGATGAACCTCGGAGTGCCGATGATTCCTTCAGTAATGTCTCCACCGTAACTCGGTACTGTTGTGAGAAAACGTGAGTTAAATGAGATGAGTGCAGAAAAGAAAAGGATTGTTGATATAGAAATAAGCAACCAAAAGACTATCACGCGTTCTGGTGATAGTGTTCGGTAAAGCGCCTTCAGTGTAGAAGGTATAGCTTTGAGACCTCTCGTAGAGTTGTTTATGTCCATAGCAGTACGCACATGGAGTAGCTATTGTTGATTAGCGAGCAAGAAGCGGGTACGCAAGTGCGAGAACGAAAGCCACCGCAATAATAACCGTTAAACGGTGTAGTGACTTTTCCGCTCCACGCTTTTCAAGCGCAGCTCCTGATCCTCCGTCAGCACCAAAAGCGCCTGACGCATCGGTGTTAGCTCGTTGGATAAGAACGAGTGCAGTGAGGAGAATAGCTAGCGTTATTTGCACAATAGATAGCATGTGAACCATGTTTCCAGTATATCATAAGGGGTATAGGCCTGTAAATATGGGGATAGTTGTCCCTTCGTGGTGTGTTGAGAGCTAAATTTCTAATTTTCAATTTAAAATTTCTAATCAAATCTAAATGTTTCAAAATTAATACATGTAGACATTGAAAATTCAATAAAAATTTATAATTAGAAATTGAAAATTCTTTGCAACTACTGTTGCAAAGCTTTAATTTCATCAACAACAATAGTCTTTTCTCCGTTTCGAGTAGCAACTTTTCCACGTACCACAACAGGGAGGTCAAGAATAATTGCTGATTTGTAGCGCTTATAGGTTTCTGGGAAAACGGCCACCTCAATCGACCCTCGATAATCACGCAAGGTAACAAGCGCCATGTGGTCTCCTTTTTTAGTTTTTGTTATTTTGCTTTTCTCGATAATAACAGCGAGTGAAACTTCTTTTCCATCCGGTGTATCGTGATGTACTTTATCAATATCAATTCCTCGAGCCTCAATTTTTTCACGCCATGGATCAAGAGGGAAGCCTGACACGAAGAGTCCAAGTAATTCTTTTTCCCATGCAAGCTTTTGTTCCTGGGTTACGAGTGGTGCACGCTTCATGGTAAATGAAGTTGTGTCTGCTTCTCCAAAGAGTGAGTTTTGGTGTCGGTTATCTTTTACTGCGTGTTTATGGAAAGCGAGAATGTTATCCATGTTTGCAAGAACGTCACCACGTTCTGCGAACTCATCAAGCGCTCCACACATAGTGAGAGCTTCGAGAGATTTTTTGTTAAGGTTCTTGTGAGTGATTCTGTTAATGAAATTTTCAAATGACGTAAATGGTCCTTTTGCTTTTCTTTCTGCAATGATAGCGTCCGCAATATCAACTCCTAAGTTTTTTACGGTGTAGAGACCGAAACGAATTTCCTCCTTTCCATTTTCATCAGTCACGATACTAAACCCACCCTCACTCATGTTGATGTTTGGTGGAAGCACAATAATATTCATACGCTTACACTCGGACACAATTTCAGCAATTTTTTCTACGTCTCCTGATTCGTTCGTCATAATCGCCGTCATATACGCAACAGGGAAGTTTGCTTTCATGTACGCTGTTTGATAGGCAACACGTCCATAACTCGCAGCATGGGCTTTGTTAAATCCATAGGCTGCAAACGGTTCAATCAGTGACCAGAGGAGGTCTGCTTTTTTCTGAGACAGTCCATGTTCGAGAAATCCTTTGAAGAGTTTTTCTTTTTGAGCCGTCATTTCTGCTGGAATTTTCTTACCCATCGCTTTACGTAATTTGTCAGCTTCAAGCCATGAATATCCAGCCAAGTGAATGGCGATAAGCATCACGTCATCTTGGTATACAATCACGCCAAAGGATTGATCAAGAATTGGTTCAAGACGGGGGTCGAGATATGCGACAAGAGATTGGTCATGCTTTCGTTTGATGTACTCAGGAATCATTTCAAGTGGTCCAGGACGGTAGAGAGCCACCATAGCGTTAATGTCAAAAATAGTCGAAGGCTTTAGCTCCTTCAAAAATCGTGTCATACCAGAACCGTTTAATTGGAATAGTCCCATCGTATATCCGTGAGCAAGCATATCGAATGTCTTACTGTCATCAAGTGGAATGGTTTCAATATCAATAGTGGTGTTGTATCTGACTTGAGCAATTTCAATTGCGTCTCCTAAAATAGTAAGGTTACGAATACCGAGGAAGTCGAATTTAAGTAGTCCTGCATCTTCAATGGTGTACATGTCGTACTGAGTAATAACCTTGCCCCCCTTAGGGTCTTTTTGTATCGGACTGAATTCCCACAGCGGACGAGGCGAGATAACCGTTCCAGCGGCATGAACAGAAATGTGTCGCGCACAGCCTTCTACTTTTTGTGCCATGTCTAAAATGATTTGCACATCACGGTCCGTGTCATAGAGTTCTTTCAGTTCAGGCATTTCAAGGAGCGCTCCAGCAATTGTCACAGGGAAACCTTGTCGTGGCGGAGGAATCATTTTTGAAATACGGTCCCCAACCATGTAAGGAAACTTCATTGCACGAGCAACATCCTTCACAGCCCCACGCGCCATCATTGTTCCGAATGTTCCAATCTGTGCAACGTTATCTATTCCATATTTTCTACGCGCGTAGTCAATAACCTCGTCACGACGAGTATCGGCGTAGTCCATGTCGATATCTGGCGCAGAGGGTCGTTCAGGGTTGAGGAAACGTTCAAACGGCAACTTGTATTCAAAGGGGTCAACGATGGTAATACGAAGAAGATAGGTAACAAGAGATCCCGCAACGGATCCACGAATGTTAGTAAGAATTTTATTTTCACGAGCGAAACGCAAGAGGTCGTACACCACAAGAAAGTATGGTGAATACCCTTTGTCCGAGATAACTTTAAGCTCATAATCAAGCCTCGTTTTAACTGTCTCTGTAAGCTCCATGTTACGCACAATAAGTCCCGCATGCGCTAGTTCACGAAGATCTTCATCGTAACTTTTTTTGTATTCAATGTCAGGAAATACCCACGCCCCAAGCGGTATTTGTAGGGAGCAACTTTTGGCAAGGACAAGTGTGTTTGAAAGAGCGTCAGGGACGTCCTTAAACTGTCCCATACCCGTAGCGACATCTACCATAGTAAAGTCATCTTTTTGGAACATGTGATTGTACTCATCTTGAGAATGTTCGTCGCCGTGAATAAGGTAGAGTGTTTTATGTGCAGCCTTATCTGCAGCCGATAAGTAGTGAGTGTTCCACGTTGCGATAAGTGGAGTGTCCGTCTCACGAGCGAGCGCTATTGTTTTGTCGTACATCTCTTTCCCACGTTCCATCGAAACCTGCGGATTAATTTCTAGGTAAAAATGCTCACCAAAATGTGACGCGTAGAACTCCAGGCGTTTTTTTGCTTCTTCAGGATTAATAACAAGAAGATTAGATACTTCACCCCACTGACCACCAGAGAGAACCGCAAGACCTTCTTTGTAAGTGATAAGTGTTGCTTCAGTAAGAAGTGGGTCAAGCGGATTTTCTACGTTCACGATTGAGGTGATGCGCATGAGATTTTTGTATCCTTGTAGATCTCTTGCGATAAGAACTATTTTAAATCTCCGGTCTTCGTACTTAAGAGAAAATTCTACACCGATGATTGGTTTGATTCCTGCGTTCTCACAGCTTTTGTAAAACTCGATAGTTCCATACATATTACTGTAGTCAGTAATAGCTAGAGCAGGCTGACCGAGTGATGCAGCTTTTTTTACAAGAGGGTCTATTTTCGGGAGGGCTGAGAGTAGAGAGTAGTGACTGTGATTGCGTAGATGGACGAACATGGAACTAGTATATCAGCTGTATACTTAGCGCATGAAAAGAAGAGTAAAAAGGCCACAAGGGGTTATTGGAGTCGATGAAGTTGGGCGAGGGCCTCTAGCGGGGCCTGTTACTCTCTGTGCTTTCTATGTAGAAGACGAAAAAGAGGCACTTAGAGAAATTTTTCATAATACTATTAGAGATTCTAAGAAGTTAAATAAATCTAATAGATTAAATATATATCAAATAATTAGAAAAAACAGATTGATTAAAACAAGAGTGGAATATGCGATTTCTTCACGTAGTGCGGAGTATATAGATAAGTACGGAATATCTCATGCTGTGAGACAGTGTTTGGTTTCCTGTATGCGGACTTTAGTTAAAAAAGGTATAGAAATAGAGAAAATTAGCATACGTCTTGATGCAGGATTAAAAATACCGCTTAAAAACCTTACACAAGAAAGTTTTATTAAAGGGGATGAACGATTTGTTGAAATAGCACTTGCCTCAATCATGGCAAAAGTGTCACGAGATATGTATATGGAAAAGCTAACAAAAGAACATAATGAGTACGGATGGGAACGAAATGTAGGATATGGAACTAAATATCATAGAGAAGCTATAAAAAATATAGGAATTACTAAGTACCACAGAAGAACCTATTTAAAAGCTTTTAAATTGTTTGATAAAATTTAATACTTTAAACACACCTTCATAACGTAACCTCTCTCACTGTGTGTTTCAATAATCTTTAAGTTGTATATAGATTACTCACCACATGTCCCTTAATAAAGATTTTGTTAGGTGATTGATTTTGCGTCGGACGCAGATTTTATCTTTGCACTGTAAGCTTTTTTAATTTGTACTTTATCCCCAGGTTAATCTAAAGTTATGCTGCGGCTATGCACTATTTTTACTATACTAAGTAATATCGAAGTACATGCAAGAGATTAGTTGCCCTCCATTTTTTATATATAAGAAAATTCTAATCTCTACCCTTGTCTTCTTTATTGGTATCACTTCTGTAGAGGTTCACGCAGCATCAGATTTTCAGCAGAATTTAAACACCACATCTTCTGTATCTGGCAATAGAGATACATCTTTCCAGTATCCGTCACTTTCAAACCTCATCACCTTACGTGTAGCCACCCCCTCTAAACACAACCTTTCTCTTCCTGGAACATCTAATCGAGAAATAGCTGTCGCAGGTCCAACTATCTCTCTCATTGGAAACGTACAACCACGAGAACTTATTTTGCGTAATAGTGAATCTTCGTTATTTTCTTTCCCATCATTCTTTTCTCTTCAGATTACTAGATACAAAATGCCACGTCTTGCACAGATTGAACTGCTCCCAGTAAAAAAATATGTATCATTTGCTTTGGGTGCAAATACAGTGCGTGCAGCAGAAGAGCTTTCAACAAAAAAAGCATCTCTTCCTTTCATTGATCAATTGTCACTCTCTTTCTTTTGCGCACTTGCTCCACGCAAACAGGTCATTGATAGTAGACGCTGTGATTATCAAACACTTGCAAGTGGGCGACTTGATTTACCGTCTGGTCTTGCAACAAACATCAATCCATCGGCAGAAGAGCCCTCAGCAACAGAAGAATTACCAGCTCCAACTGAAGTAGCCACAACAAACCAAACCCCACCTCTCTCTCCATCTTCACCAATCTACCTTACCCGCTACATCACCTCCTACATCGGCATCCCAGGTCCAGCAGGTAAAGATGGAACAGATGGTAAAGACGGAGTAAACGGTATCACGTCATCTGCACCAGAAGGCTATGGTTCCTACCTCATTCCATCGTACTCTTCTCCAGCAACATCAATTGGAGTTTCTACCATCTCCTACCTACGACAAACAACCATTGAACTTCCTGTCATTACAGGAGGTACTGCAACTAATTTGTCTCTCATCACACCAACGGTACAAGGTGGAGTATTCAGTGGTCTCTCACTCTTCAATGACTCTGCATCATTCACTGGTTCAGTAACCATCAACAACCTTACAGCTACCTCAACCACAGTAACCAATCTCACTGCAACTAACGCCACTACCACCACCGCATACATTGATGTCCTTACCGTAGGATCATCCACTGCAGGAAGCCTTACACTAAGTGGCACCTTAAACGTAGCAGGGACTTCAACGCTTGCAACTACTACCGCATCTTCTTTCACTGCAACCTACGCAACCACAACAAACCTCTTCACGCAGAATCTTTCTGTGGGTAATGCTTCAACAACAGGGAATCAATCAATTGATGGACAATTCAACGTATCAGGAACATCAACCCTTGGAGCAAAGGTTTTCCTTAACGGAAGTGTGGTAGTTGGTACTTCCACTGATGAACTGTTCACCGTAAACGCACTTGTTAACTCAAACATTACTCCATCTCAGAACATTACCTATGACCTCGGTTCTGCATCTTTCTACTGGAGAAACCTCTACGCTAACAACATTAACGTAAACAGTATCTCTGCTGCCTCAACCACCATCTCTGGAACATCTAACAATGACTTCATTGTGAACTCAGACAATGGTTCCTCTGATGCTGAAGATGCTTCCCTTGTGTTCTTCCGCGGACTCTCTACACCAAATGCTCTCATACGTTGGAACTCTGCAACCAAGCGTATTGAATCCAACATGAGTTTCAAAGTACAAAACGAAACACCAACCACAGGAACCACAACACTCACCGTACAAGCAGGCGCAGGACAGTCATCGACCAATCTCTTCGAACTCCTTAACAATGCAGGAACCAAACTCTCTGCATTTACCTCACAAGGATGGCTAGGTATTGGAACTACCACTCCCTCTACATCTCTTCATCTTACTACTAACGATGGACTCATCATTCCAGCAGGTACAACAGCACAGCGTCCAAGCACAACTCTCCCAGGTGTCATCAGATACAACACTACTAACACTGGCTTTGAAGGATTCAATGGTTCTACCTGGGGATCTCTTGGTGGAGTAAGTGATGCAGATCAAAATACCTACATCTCAGCTGAGAACTCAGCTGGAGCAAACAATGATGAACTGAAGTTCTATACCGCAGGTACACTACGAGGCATCTTCTCCTCAACAGGGAACTTTGGGGTGGGGACGAGTACGCCAGGGGCGAAGTTGACAGTTGATGGTACTCTAACAGCTGGTGATACTGTTATAAGTGGATCAGGTAATGCCAATGGTCTTACTATTAAAAATGGAACCACGAACCAAGCATATTCAGGTGGGTTGACTCTTGCATCAAATGATGGCACATCTGTAATCTCAAGAATGTATGCCTCTACAGCAGGTTTGTTTTTGTCTTATGGTGGTGCAGATATTGGAGCTTTCACTGGTAGTGGATTATCCATCGTAAGTGGGGCAACGTATAAAATTAACGGGGCAACAATCGCTCAAGCTTCCACCACCCTCAATAACTACTTCTTTGGTAATTCTGGAAATTTGACGATGACAGGTAATTACAACACCGCAACTGGTTATACCTCTCTCTTCTCCAACACCACCGGCTCCTACAACACCGCGAATGGTGCGCAATCCCTCTACTCCAACACCACCGGATCCTACAACACCGCGAATGGCAGCTATTCCCTCATCTACAACACCACCGGAAACTTCAACACCGCGAATGGCAGCTATTCCCTCCAATCCAACACCACCGGCGGTGCCAATACCGCGAATGGTTATGCTTCCCTCAACTACAACACCACCGGCTCCAACAACACTGCAAATGGCAGCTATTCCCTCAACCACAACACCACCGGCACCCAAAACACCGCGAATGGTATGTATTCTCTCTACTCCAACACCACCGGATCCTACAACACCGCAAATGGTTATCAATCCCTCAACTACAACACCACCGGCACCCAAAACACCGCGAATGGCATGAATTCTCTCTACTCCAACACCACCGGATCCTACAACACCGCGAATGGTATGTATTCTCTCTACTCCAACACCACCGGCACCCAAAACACCGCGAATGGTTATGCTTCCCTCAACTACAACACCACCGGCTCCAACAACACTGCAAATGGCGTGAACGCCCTCTTCTCCAACACTACAGGTAGTTTCAACACCGCTTTTGGCTACCAAGCTGGATACGGAGATGGAACTGTAAATCAAGCTTCTATTATAGACAATTACATGACCTTCCTTGGCTACCAAGCATCTCGTGATGCATCTGTTGCTTCCACAACAGCTCTCACTAACGGAACTGCTATCGGAAAGAATGCTAGAGTCGGTGCTTCAAACACTATTGTCCTTGGGGGTACTGGAGCAGATGCAGTGAATGTGGGGATTGGAACTGTTCTACCAACATCTCGACTTAACGTTGTTGGAACAACTACACTTGTTGGATCATCAACCTCTTCTACTGCACTACACGTAATTGGAAATATTGATAACACAGCAACGAGTACGTTTGCACCGAGACTTATTTCTAGTCCGAGTACTGGAGTAAATCCAGGTTCAGTCTTCGTCTCTGGTCGTTATGCTTATACGGCGAATTTTAATGGCAACTCTATGTCCATCATCGACATCTCCAATCCAGCTTCTCCTGCAACTATTTCTACCCCAAGTACTGGGTCAGGATCAGGTTCGTATTCAGTCTTCGTCTCTGGTCGCTATGCGTATGTGGCGAATGTTAATACTAACTCTATGTCCATCATCGACATCTCTAATCCAGCTTCTCCAACAGTTGTAGCTACTTCAAGCACTGGAGCTGGCCCATACTCAGTCTTCGTCTCTGGTCGCTATGCGTATACGGCGAATCAAAATGCTGGCACCATCTCCATTATCGACATTTCCAACCCCACTTCTCCTATAACAGTAGCTACTCCAAGTACTGGAGCTACTCCACGCTCCGTCTTCGTCTCTGGTCGTTATGCGTATGTGGCGAATAGCGGTGGCAGTTCCATGTCCATCATCGACATTTCCAATCCAGCTTCTCCAGTTACCGTCTCTACTCCAAGTACTGGAGCTGGCCCACAATCCGTCTTCGTCTCTGGTCGTTATGCGTATGTGGCAAATAATGCTAGCAGCACCATGTCCATTATCGACATCAAAAACCCTGCATCTGCCGTCACAGTAGCTACTCCAAGCACTGGAGCTGGCCCACAATCCGTCTTCGTCTCTGGTCGTTATGCATATGTGGCGAATAATAGTGCTAACACGATGTCTATCATTGACGTCTCAAATCCAAGTTCCCCAGTTACCGTCTCTACTCCAAGCACTGGAGCTGGCCCATTCTCAGTCTTCGTCTCTGGCCGTTATGCGTATGTGGCGAATAATAGTGCTAGTTCCATCTCCATCCTCGACCTCGGTGGTATTGAATCCACTTCAGCTATTATCCATTCGCTTACTACCGGTAATCTTTCAGTTAACAATGACATCTTTGCAAATGGAAATATCGTAGCGAATGGGGGACTCACCATTGCAAGCGGATTCCAATCCCAAAATAACTCATCTGTGTATGGCTCGCTTAATGTTTCTACAGCAAACAGCGTGTCGCAGCTACGTCTAGGTAAAACAAGTTCTGTGTATGCTGATCTAACGCTTGATAGTGGGGGAGATCTTACTTTCACCACAACTGGGTATAACGTTAAAGCAATGAGTAACAACTTGTATATTTGTGATAATGCAGGATGTCCAACACTCACCGCTACAAGTACAGCAGGAAACATCTTTGTGGAAAATGCTCAAGTGTTCGGTAATAATTTCTCTATTAACCAGACCTCTTCAACCTCTCTTGGTATGTTTGATCATAGTGGCTCACTAATTATGACGTTTGATGAAGCTCCATAGAAATACCACATAGTAATGTGAATTTTCAATTTCTAATTTTCAATTTTCACTCAATGAGTTAATTTTAAAATTAAAAACATTGGAAATTCATTAAAAATTAGAAATTAAGAATTAAAAATTATGCTAGCATACACCCATGTTTGAAGAAATAAAAAAGTTCAAAGACCTCATAGTTACATGGTTAGCTTTATTTATAGGGGTTGGTGTCTTCTTCTTCTTCTTTGGAATGGCACCTGCAACACTTTTTGGGCACTTGGTACATATTCCACTTCCAACCGATGTATCTTTTGCTGCGCAGTTTTTTAGAATGATGGAGGAATCTATTTTGCCAGCAGGGGTTACTCTTGTTGCGTTAGGTCCGCTCTCTGCTCTTAATACGCAAACGATTGTTGCGTTTATGCTATCTTTTCTGGTTACGTTTCCATATCTTTTGTATAGACTGGTGCGGTATATTTCTCCAGCGCTCCATACGAATGAGCGTAAAGCTTTTCTCACGGTGCTTGTTCCTGCTATAGTTCTTTTCTTCAGCGGAGCACTATTCTCCTATAAGTTTGTTATACCTCCAACATTTAAGGCTTTGTATTCGTATACCGCTGCTACAGGAGTAGTATCTATTTTTTCAATGGAAGCTTTTGTTTCAACGGTTGTTACATTTATGGTAGTTTCAGGGTTCTTGTTCTTACTACCTATTTTTATGGTGTTATTAAGTTTCTTAGGAATCTGTCCACCACCATTTTGGTGGAAGAATTGGCGCTATGCACAGTTCAGCTTTCTAGCCTTCTCTGCTATAATTACACTAGACGGAAGCGGTGTTAGCATGGTGCTACTCTCTTTGCCTCTGACAGGATTGTATGCTGTCGGGGCTACGGTTGCACAGGTTACACACAAACAAAGTATTACGGAGATTACAGGAACAACGTAATCTATTTCTATTATTTATTAACTATCTATCACTACTATGTTTGGAATCGGAATACCAGAATTAATTATTCTTGCACTTGCGTTTGGAATCCTCTTTTTTGGAAGTCACAAGGTGACAGAATTTGCTAAATCATTAGGTAGATTTACTGGTGAATTTAAAAAAGGTAAGCAAGAAGTTGAGCGTGAACTCAAAGCAGGGGAGGAGGAAGCAAAAGAAGATAAGTAAAAGCAGGGTTGTTTGGTTGGTTAGAATACATGGAGCACAAAATACATATTCATCGTCAATACGAAGCGCAAGAAGAATCAATACCAGTTGAATCTAAACGCCGAGCCCTTTTAAAGTACGTTCTTTTTGGCGGTGGATTTTTTATGTTAGGAAAAATTTTTGGCCCAAGTATAAGTATGTTCTCATCAAGCGGTGAGTTTAGTAGCACAACAGATTTTCAAAATTTTCGTGTAGTTGAGTCAGGCAAGGAGTTGCAATTTTTTGATAAAATGGGGAACGAAATTCTTACGTTAGACAAAGAAGCATAGAATTAATTTTCAATTTCAAATTTTTAATTTTCAATCAATTTACAATGACTGAAGTTATTAAAAATAAGTATGATTTAGAGGAAAGGACATTCAAATTTGCAGAAGATGTTATAGGGATATGTAAAACAGTAAAGAAAGACATTGTAAGCACGCCTGTAATTTCTCAACTTATTCGTTCTGCGACAAGTATCGGTGCAAATTATATGGAAGCAAACGGTGCCAGTTCTAAAAAGGATTTTATAAATAAGATATTTATTTGCAAAAAAGAAGCACAAGAAACAAAGTACTGGTTACGAATATTGGCAGTTTGCTTTGATGACAAAAAAGTAGAAATAAGGAAATTATGGAAAGAATGCCAAGAACTCACTCTTATTTTTTCTAAAATAGCAGCCTCTTCAAAGCTTAAAAATTAAAATATTTAAGCATTCATTTAAAATTAGAAATTTGTAATTGAAAATTACACCTCTTTTATATTTCTGTGGATTTACTACGTACCACAAGGAGGTGTCCGTAGTGTATACTGAAGGGAATAAACACTATGGTAAAAATTTCTGCTAACAGATTGGATATGGAGACAAAACGTCTCGAACGTCCTCAGATGAAGAATTACACTGAAACTCTTGTTTCAGTGACTGCAACAACTACAACTATACTTGATATTTCATCTGGAAATGTTTTTGCTATAGCTCAAGCTGCGGCGATTACGACACTTACGATCACCAATATCCCTGCATCTGGAACCGTATGTAGTATTACTATCATTAGAACTCATGATGCCACTAGTACAACGTATGGAATAACTTGGCCTGTAGCGTTTAAATGGGCTTCAGCAACCGCACCAACACTTACTCAGACTGCAAACTCAGTTGATATTATAACTGCTATGACCAAAGATGGGGGAACAACATGGTATGCGTTTGCTGCAGGTCTTAACATGAGCTAGCCATTTAATGTCTTTACTTCACCTTCACTATGCTAGCAAATAGAACTCTTCAAGCAGCATCAAATACGGGATATCAGATTCAGCGTAGTTTGCGGTTTCGTGGTAATGTAAGCGCGTATTTAAGTAAAACTTTTGCTACCGGAAACAGAAGGACTTGGACTTTAAGTTGCTGGGTTAAGCGTGGATCGTTGAGCTCTTTTCAAACTATGTTTAGCGCTGGCACAACTTCTCCTAATTATGCAGGATTTCGCTTTACTGATACTAATGCATTACAATTTTTTGTTGGCGGCGCTGTATCTGTTAATTGTATAACAAATGCTGTATATCGTGATCCGTCTGCTTGGTATCATGTAGTTCTTCGTTTCAATACAACTGAAGCAACAGCATCTAATCGTATTATTATCTATGTAAACGGAACTCAATCTGTATTAGGTACAGCAAATTATCCAAGCCAAAACACTGATTGGGAGGTTAATAATACGTATATTCATACACTTGCAGCACAGTGGATTACCTCTGCAACTACACATTTCGACGGCTATATGTCTGAAGTTAATTTCATCGATGGACAAGCCTTAGACGCAAACTCCTTTGGCCAAACCGACCCTGTTAGCGGAGTCTGGTCCGCAAAAAAATATATCGGCACATACGGTAACAATGGATTCTATTTAGATTTTAACGATACGTCTTCTGTTGAAGCTCTTGGGTACGACAAGCAAACAACCTCACGCACATTCTCAACTGCAGGCACATATAGTTTTACTGTGCCAACATATTCAACTAGTTTAGTGGTGAAGCTTTGGGGAGGTGGAGGTGGAGGTGGAGGTGGAGGTTCAACGTTTGGAAATAGTGGAACAAACGGAACCGCTACTACATTCTCTACTCTTTCTGCAGGTGGTGGAGGAGGAGGGACGGGTGCATGGACAGCAAACCCAACAGGATCTTCTGGTGCCGGAGGAACGGCCACAGGGGGAACTATCAATACTAATGGAAACAGTATCGCAACCACAAACGGGGCCACCACGGGTGCTGGCGCACCAAACGGTGGAGGTAATACAGTCACCGCTACTGCTAATGCGGAACACTATGCTGGAACTGTTCCTGGAGGAGCAGGTACAGGAGGGCGTTGGGAGGGTTCTGGAAATCCAACTGGAGGAGCGGGGGGTTCTGGTGCGTATGTAGAAAAAACGTACAATGTTGGTGATTTAATACCAGGCACTGTTATGTCTATTACAGTTGGCGCTGCCGGTTCTGGTGGTTCTTCTGACGCTGATCAGGGAGCGAATGGGGCAGATGGTCGTATTATGATTATTGTAGATAGAGTTTTTCTCACTGATGTTTCTAGTGTGGCTGGGTGGACACTTAACACAGGAGTAGGGGGAACACCTTCTATTACGCTTACTTCAGGCGATACTCGTGTTGCTAATGGTTCAAATAACTCTGTCGGGTACTATAAAACAATTTCAACAGTTATTGGTCAAACATATTATGTGGAGGGGCGTATATTTAACGTTAGCGTTGGAGCGGCTGATCGCGCCGCTTCTATTGTTAAAGCGGACGTCAGTGCATTTAATGTAAACGTAGTGACTATCGGGTCTGTTCTACAGTCTTCTGGTAGTGGAACTGTTCGCGGCACATTCGTGGCTACAGCTACTACGACGTATATTTCACTTGCTGCAGATATTCTTACTTCAGGGTCTGCGGATTTTGAGGATGTTACTGTGGGAACGGTAGGGTTTATGAATAATTGGACCCCGACGAATATAAGTCTTACCGCAGGCGCTACCTATGACTCAATGCTTGATGTTCCGTTAGGTGGAGGGGGAAGTGAGAGAGGGAATTACTGTGTTCTTAATCCTTTAATTTCACAGACATCACTTGCTTCAGGGAATCTGTATGCCTCTACTACAGGACAATCTGGCGCTGCTGGGACAATAGTTTTTCCATATGCAAAAACAATATTTGAATCAGTGTTTGGGCTCCCCGGTGCATCAAATCATGTTGGAGTAATTCAAGCAAACTGTACACAGTCGCAACTTCAAACTATAGCGACCGCTGACGGTGTTCTTTACCGATCTGATGGGGGTATTTTTAGAGATACAGGTAGCGGTTATTCACAAATACAGACCGTTGCAAGCTACACTAACAGTGAGGTGATTGGTGTGGCTGTTGATATTACGGTACCTTCTGTTCAGTTTTACAAAAATGGTTCTGCTGTCGGTACTCCAGTGTCACTAACGGCTTCCGTATCATATTTACCATTCGTCCATTTTGGAGGGGGTACTCTTAATGCTAATGTTAACTTCGGCCAACGTCCTTTTACATATACCCCGCCTACTGGATTCAAAGCTCTTCATACGGGTAATCTTCCTATTCCAGCAATTCGAAAACCAAATCAGTATTTCGATGTTATAACCTACACAGGAGACAGCTCTTCTTCTAGAAGTATAACTGGACTGCATTTTGCGCCAGATTTTGTGTGGTCTAAACCGCGGACAGCTGGCTCATCCTCAATTCCGCATTGGTTGTATGATAGAGTTCGTGGCACAGGCGCCAACTCTCTCTATTCGTTGTCGACAAATAATTCGGATGCAGAATTTGACTCGTTGGGGGGATCTGGTAATGCGACAGCCTTCACTTCTGATGGGGTAACCTTTACCTCAGGAACATCTAATAATTTTAATAGAAATGAAAGTGGTGTTTTATTTGTAAACTGGAACTGGAAAGCCGGAGGCACAGCAGTCACCAACACCGCAGGAACTATCACTTCCCAAGTGAGTGCGAATACCACTTCTGGGTTTTCGATTGTTACTTTTACAGCTCACGCTGCAGGTTCTGGTACTTTTGGACACGGTCTCGGCGTTGTACCAGCCATGGTTATCGTTAAGTCCAGAAGCAGTGTTACTGATTGGTTTGTTTATCATAAATCTTTAGGAGAAACTAAAAATGTTCGACTTAATTTGACAGATCCCTCTGATATACGGACAGGTGCTTGGAATGATACAGCTCCGACATCTACTGTTGTTACTCTTGGAAGTAATTGGGCATCATCAGTTTCAATGGTTGCCTACGTCTTTGCGGAAGTTGCTGGGTTTTCAAAATTTGGTAGCTACACAGGAAATGGAAGCGCCGACGGTCCATTTGTATATTGTGGATTTAGACCACGGTATGTGATGTGGAAGCGCACAGACACCGCTGGCAACTGGTACATGTTGGACGCAGTGCGAGGCACATCGCAGCCTATAAACGCTACACTGTATCCGAACCTCTCAAATACGGAGTACTCTGCGTCAACAGAGTTTGTTGATTTCCTGTCAAACGGCTTCAAGCAAAGAAACACGGAACCTGACAAGAACGGCAGCGGCGGCACATACATCTTCATCGCATTTGCTGAAGCTCCGTTTAAGTACGCGCTCGCGAGATAGGGGTCTAATTAAACCGATTACAGTTTAATTAATTTCTAATTCTCAATTTTAAATTTCTATTGAATGAGTTAAAGCTTCAATGTTTTTAAAATTAAATTCATTAAAAATTGATTGAAAATTCAAAATTTGAAATTGAAAATTAATAAGGTATTCCAAACACGTGTGGATGTATCCAGTACTCTTGAGACCAGACCTGTTGTATACTATAAATATAAATCTATGATAGGAAAAATAGTTAATTTCATCCAGTATAATAACTTCTTCACACTTACTCTTATGTTTGTGTTTATGGGGGCAAGTGCAACATTTGCTGCAAGTCCTGATGCTCGTGCGAGTATTATTGACCAAAAGGAAACCGTTCGTTCAGTTGATAACACCTATCTTATCAATACCGACTTCACGCTCTTTGAGGTGGGGCTAAAAATTCAGTCTGTTAAAGAAGATGATGAGTGGTACTACATTGACTACACCTACAACACTGCGGAAGTAGTTGATTATGTGTGGATGAGGGTTGCAAAGACAGCTTCAATGAAAGTAACTAAAAAGGAACTAGGAGCCAAAGATCTTGGTCTCTATGTTGCTGAACAATTAGGCCAGGTAACTGATCAGAAACTCGCATACCTACAAGATATTCAAAAGATAGAAAAGAAAATTGGCATGACACAGAAGGTTGTTGCTACGGAGTATTCTGGTTTAGTCGGGCAGTTTTTAAGTGCTGATGAAAAAACCTTCGAAGGGTATGTTCCTGTTAAGCCGCCAATACTTGTTGCAGCCTTTGAGTCAACAGGGGAGAACACAACATTGATTGGCACAGAGTTAGGAACGACCTACGGAGTACCAACCCCAACCCCACTTTCTCCTGAACAAATACAACGATTGATTTCAGATGCTGTGCGACAGCTACTCGCTGGAGATACTGCTACGACAACTGCGTCAACCACAATTGCTGTCATTGATACACCAACAACAGGAGGAGGGGGAGGTTCAACTCCAGCAGTGTCGACAGGGACGACCACTCCAGTTGATACATCAACTTCAACACCTGTAATTGCTTCAACAACGCCGACGGTAACTGGGACGACTACTCCAGCAGTAACTCCAACTGCGTCAACAACTCCATCAACTACTGCAACAACTACACCGTCAGATCCTGTAGCAACTTCTACTCCTGCAGAACCAACACCTGTGTCTGAGCCAGTTACTACGCCTGAGCCAACTCCAACTCCAACTCCAACTCCAACTCCTGAACCTGTAGTGGAGCCTACTCCTGCACCAGAACCAACACCAACACCAGAACCGGCTCCTGCTCCTGTGGATGCAGTCACAACAACCCCTTAATAATTTTTAGTTTTCAATTTAAAATTTCTAATCAATTTTTAATGACTCAAATTATAAAAAAGGAATATGATTTAGAAAATAGAACGGCAGAGTTTGGAGAAAATATTATTAGATTTTGTAGAACTCTAAAATTAGATATCATAACCACACCTCTTGTTTCTCAGATAGTAAGATCTGCCACCAGTGTTGGCGCTAATTATATGGAGGCGAACGGTGCTAGTTCTAAAAAGGATTTCAGTAACAAGATATTTATTTGCAAAAAGGAGATTCAAGAGACTAAACACTGGTTACGGATGCTTGCAGTTAATTTGGAAGATAGAAAAGTTGAAATAAGGGTTCTCTGGAAAGAAGCGCAAGAGCTTACCTTAATTTTTTCAAAAATAGCTTCATCAACCAAAAAGGGCTAATTATTTAGTAATTATAGTTTAAAAATTGATTAGAAATTAAGAACTAAAAATTAAAAATTGGAAATCGCTGATTCTATACACAAGCTAAAGGATACAGCGCTCTTGCCTTAACCCTTTAAATACGCTATAATAAACCAACTATGGTAGTACGAATGAGACACACACGAGCGCATACGGCTAATCGCCGTAGCCACCACGCGCTTAAGGCAGCAAACCTTGTTGCCTGCAAAAACTGTAACGCTATGAAGACGCCTCATCACGTTTGTGATGCTTGCGGTTATTATCGTGGCAAGAAAGTATTACAAATTAAGGCTAAAGTAACAAAAAGCGCCACCAAGGCATAACAGTCTACTTAGCTCCTAAACCTTCAACTGCTCCTTTAAAACCCTATGAGTACCCGTCACATTGCACGAACACTCGCCCTCCAAACACTTTTCGAACTTGATATGAAAGGTGAGCTTGGTCTATCTCCTGAAGCTTTGGAGCCTATTTTGGGGCGTAATCGTGATGAATTTGGGGAAGGGATTAGAGATATTTCATTTGCTAAGGATATTTTGGTTAATGCACTTTCTCGCCGAATCACCATTGATGACATCATTACTCGAGCAGCACCAGATTGGCCACTTGATAAAATTGGTACGGTAGATAGAAACATTTTACGTATTGGGCTCACAGAGCTTTTATTCGGTGATCGTACACAAGTACCACCTAAGGTGGCTATTGATGAAGCGATTGAATTAGCAAAAGCTTTCGGTGGCGAAACGTCTGGCCGTTTTGTTAACGGAGTACTCGGTGCCATTTATAAAGAAATGGGTGAACCCGAAAAAGGTCAGGTGACAAAGAGTAAGCAAGATCATTTACATACTTCACCGCGAGAATTACTTGCTGGGGCTGTGGTGCTTTCACATGATAATGGGAAACTATATGTTGGTCTTGTGCATGATGTGTTCGGGTACTGGACTCTTCCAAAGGGGCGTATCAACGCAGATGAAGGTGAGGAAGTTGGAGCAAAGCGAAAGATTGAAGCGGAAATTGGTATTCCAGTTACTCTTATCGAGAAGCTCGGAGAAAATGAATACATTGCTAACAAACCAGAAGCAGGGAAAGTGGTAAAGCATGTAAGCTACTATGTAGCACAAGCAAACTACGAACCGCTTAAACTTGAAAAGAAGACTGGACTTGATGACGCAAAATGGTTCACAGTAAAAGAAGTTGCAGAGCTCCGTATCTATGATGATATTAAACCGCTTATTACAAAGGCAATTGAGGTAGGGAAAAGTAAAATGATTGGTTAGTTATTCTATGACACTACAAGAGTTTAAAAAAAGAAATAATGTAACATTTAAAAACGATGCTCTTTTAGAACAAGCGTTTATTCATCGTAGTTTTATTAATGAGAATCCGCGGAGCGGACTTGAGCACAACGAACGTCTAGAGTTTCTTGGAGACGCGGTACTTGAGCTTGTTGTAACTGAATATTTGTATGCAACGTACCCTCATCATAACGAAGGGGATTTAACTGCATACCGCTCAGCGCTTGTGAATGCAGTGACTCTTGGACAGGTTGCAGACTCTCTTATGTTTAATGACATGATGCGCCTTTCTAAAGGCGAGGCAAAGGATGTCTCACGTGCTCGTTCTTCTATTTTAGCTGATGCATACGAAGCATTTGTCGGAGCTCTGTATTTAGATCAAGGATACCCTGCTGTGAAGACGTTTATTTCTCATACGGTCCTTATTAAGACAGAAGATATTATTAAACAGGGTTTGTATAAAGATGCTAAAAGTTATGTGCAAGAAAAGGCACAGGAAACTGAAGGGGTTACCCCCGCATATAAAGTATTAGGAGAAGAGGGGCCTGATCATGACAAGCGTTTTAGAATGGGTATTTATTTTAACGATGAAATCATTGCAGAAGGGGAAGGTAAAAGTAAACAAGAAGCAGAAACAGCAGCAGCACGAAATGCGCTTTTGAGAAAAGGTTGGGCAGGTATCTAACATGAGGCTTGATCAAGAGTTGGTACAAAGGGGTCTGTGCGAAAGTCGAACAGAGGCACAGGAACTCATCGCCCAAGGGAAAGTAATAGTTGATGGAATTATTTCCACAAAACAAACTAAACAAGTTACTTCTGGCAATGAGATTGTTCTCACTGCGCAGCGTAAATTTGTCTCTCGAGGGGGCGAGAAGTTAGAAGGAGTATTTACTCAGGTGTATGGTAATGAAGAGTTTATTCGAGCAAATATTGCCAATAAAGAAGCTCTCGATATCGGATCCTCAACGGGAGGGTTTACAGACTGTCTTCTTTTATACGGAGTAGGGCACGTAGATGCAGTGGACGTAGGAACTGAACAACTCCACGCTTCTCTTCGTAGCAATTCTAGGGTGTCTCTATTTGAAAATACAGACATACGAAGTTTTTCTAAGGATAAAAAATATGACGTGATAGTCGCTGATCTTTCGTTTATTCCACTTACTCATGTGTTTACTGATGCTATTACATTTGGGGCACAGGGGGCACTTTATTTTTTCCTTATTAAACCTCAGTTTGAAGTAGGAAGGGGTAATACAAAAAAGGGAATCGTGAAAGATGAAACTTTAGTGCAAGAATTACTTGCAAAGTATGCAACGTTAGCAGAGGAGAGTGGTCTTGTGGACATTGCTGTGTACCCTTGTGTAATTCAGGGCGGGGACGGAAATCAGGAATATTTTTTATATGGAAAAAAGAAGATGTAATAAAATCAGACAGACAAAAGAAAAACCAGCATCTCTGATGCTGGTTTTTCTTTTGCTTATTCTAATCTTAGATTAGAATGCGCGACGTGGACGATCTTCGCGAGGAGCGAGAGGACGTGCTACGTTCACCGTTAGACGGCGACCCTGGAATTCCTGGTCATGGAACATAGCAATAGCCTTTTCAGCTTCTGCATCAGATGACATTTCAACGAAGCCGAAGCCCTTTGAACGGTTAGTCATCTTATCAATAATGATCTGGGCTGAAGTCACAGTTCCAGCTGGGCTGAAGTGTGCCTTAAGATCCTCGTTTGTAGAAGTGTAAGGTATTCCACCTACGTAAAGTTTTGAATTCATTCTGTTTGAAACTAATTTTGTTAACAATAAGCCCTAGCGCACAGTAGTACAAGTGTAGAAACAGTGTAAAACGTGAGAGTTGCCTATTAGGTAATAGTATACCACAAAGGGGAAACTTTGTACACAGCTCTGTATACACAGCTTCTAATGTAAGGTAATTACGCAACCCTTTAAATTAAAGCTTTCCTAGGTCGAGTGTTTGAGTCACTCCTACTTCTTTTACGAATTCGTGGACGTGGGAAACAATAATCATTGGGCCTTGGTACGCCTTGAGTGCTTCGGCAATGGCAGGGAGGTGGCGGAAGTTGATGTGGTTTGTTGGTTCATCAAGGATGAGTAACCCTGGCTGAAGTAGGCGTAGGTATGCAAACATAAGGAGACCTTTTTGACCTTCAGAAAGGAGTCCAATTTTTGTTGCGAGCTGTTCAGCTCCAAGAAGCATACTTGCAGCCACTCGACGGAGAAGTTGATCATCTAATCGTTTCAAGACTTTTGCCAATTCCTGGTACGCACTCTTTTCAAAGTCCAGTGTTGAGAAGTCTTGTCGATAATATCCTACAGTAATACCATCTTGAATTGTCACACCTTTCTCCTTTCTATTAGCCATTTTTTCTAGAAGGGTAGTTTTTCCAATTCCATTTGGTCCGATGATATGAAGCTTATCTCCTTTGCGAAGTTCGATGCTTACATTTCGCTTTACTGGTTTTCCATCATGAAGTACTTCTACTGAATCAAACGTTACAATAACACTTCCAATATCTTCCTGGCATGGAATAGTAAAGGGTTTGATGGTCTTATCTTCCTTACGTACATCCACCTTACTATCTTCAAGTTCTTCTACTTCATCACGTAGTTTTGCGGCAAGTTTACGCATCTTTCCTCCTTTAAGAGCGAAGAAGTTTACCTTATCCTTGTTGTTTTGAATCTCTTTTTCAAGTTGGGAATTGGCACGTTCTGCACGCTCTACGGCGCGCTTAATCTCCTCTACTACCTTAAAGTAGTTACCAACATATTGTTCAACTTGGTATGTTTGTGTATTGATATAAATAACTCCATGCGTGAAAGAGTTAAGGAAGTCTGCATCATGGGAAATAACAATCACTGTCCCAGGGTATGACTTCATAAAGTTTGTAAGGAGCTCGATACCTGCCTTATCAAGGTTGTTTGTTGGTTCATCAAGAAGCAAGATATCAGGTTCTTGAATGAGGGCTTGAGCGATGAGAAGACGGCCTTTTTGTCCACCAGAGAGATCCTTGATAGTTTTGTCCAAGGGTACGTTTAGTTGAACAGTTTCAAACACTCCTTTCGCGCGCTTATCAATATCATAGATTTTTTCATCAAACCCAAGCTCTAGAAAGTCGCGAACTGTGATGCCCCACTGTGTGTGTGGGATGAACTGCTTTGCAATTGCAATACGCAAATCATTTCCTATGACAATGCGACCTTCCTCAGGCTTAGAATCTCCTGTAATAAGAGAAAAGAGGGTAGACTTACCCGCTCCGTTTGGTCCCATAAGCGTGAGTTTAGTTCCTTTACGTACCACGAAATTTGCCTCTTGGAGAACAGGCTTGTTTTCACTGTAGTGAAAACTGACATCCTCAAAACGGAGTACAGCTTCACCACCGACAGGAATTTGTTTTTCTACAGCCATAATGCGTTAGGTAGTGAGGGTAGTGTACTTAAATGTAAAATACATGTACCAAAATAAAGTGCCCCTTCGGGCGATGAATATATAATAACACATTTTAAAGGGTACGTCACGCATACGGAAGGGAATAACAGGCAGTTTAGGGTCTTGTTCTTAAAGAAGTTACTAAGCTTTAGTTAGTTAAGGTGCTGGTAGCTCTAGAAAGTACTTTAGCTGACTTAATTTTAAGTGTTACTGTATCTATACTAGTTTCATTATTTTAATTGTTAGGTAATACAAATAGTTTAATCTATCTAAATTTGGACAATATTTTATCATTTTTACTCTTTCTGATCCTAGCAAGAATATCTGTTTATGTACTTAGAAAGAGCTTATTGTATCCATATAACACAAAGGATAGTGGGAGGGTTTAGGTGTGTCGACAGTTGAGATTATTTTGAGTAAAATATTCTGTTTCTATTTTTCTAGCTGAGTATTTTTAAAAGAAAAGCTATCCACATATTTTATATAAAATATGAATTTATTTTATAGTGTAAGGGTATAATTAAGGTATAAAAATAAGCGTTGTTTGGTTTACATTGCAGCAATGACACTTGCCTCACGTTAATCAAAAAGACACTTTTCTACACCTTATCCCATGGATCCAATAGTCACACAAAAACTTGATGAGTTGATTGCCAACAAGAAAACGGTAACAGTGATTGCTGATGAGTTACAGGTATCTCGACAAACGGTCTATAAGTGGCTTAGTAAGTACAAGAGAGATAATACTGAATTTGCTAAAGCCTTGAGAGAAAGAAGTACTCTTTCTGCTCATAATAAAATTCCGTCCCAGATAGAAAGTGTTGTTATTTCTATTGCTGAAAAAAACCCAGAAGACAGTGTTTCAGCTTTAACAGCCAAGCTTAAGAATAACTATAAAATTGTTCTTAACTCCGCAACTGTCTTTAGAATTCTTAAACGTAATAATATCCGTTACCAAGGAGTTTCTATCCCCAAAGAACAATTAGTAGAGATTTCTCAAGAAATTGTTCCCGTTGTAGAAACTTCTGTGCCCACACCACAAGTAGCTTCATTCACTCCGCCTGTTCAAACGATACCGCTACCCGTTCTCTTTTCTGAACCTTTTCTAGTACATAAAGGTAAAGATGTGAATACTCGTATGTTTGAGGGTTTGTATAAGTTAACGGCGACTGCACTCGCTGCGGTTACTTGTGTCTTAACTGTTACGTATGGAGCTACTCGTTTTGAATCAGGTGCTATTGCTTTAAAACAAACTATTCCCTATAACGAACTCAGCTCTCCTGCTTTTACATCCTACGCAAATATCCTACCAATCAGAGAGGTGGTTGAGTTAATTGGAATAGAAAACCGCACCGCACCAGCTACTCCTACGTTTACTTTTATTGCAGATTCTCCTCGTTTTAAGAAATCAATTAGTATTTTTTCACCTAGAACTTTTTCTCTTTCAAAACTTGGCACTGCAACAAATTCTTTTGTAAAAAATGGCCCACGCCTTAGTGTGCTTTCATCCGTTCCTCTCACTAACTATACAAACTATCTATTCGGTGGAGACGTTGCTCGAGCTGAAAATCAAGCTTCGAGCACCTTTTCTCTTGCTTCGAACTTCTCGTTGCTTGATCGTTTTTCACTCGCTCTTTTTTGCGGAGTTACATCGTTTTCTGGTGAAGTTAAACAGGAAAGATGTAATTACAGCAAACTTGCTTCATTAACAGAAACATCAACAGAAGTCGCTCCTATTCCAGGCGATAGTGTTGTGGTTGATGGTGGTGCAGAAGATCAACAGGGCAGTGCTGAAGATGCAACCCCATCTCTCCCTCCCTCCTCCCCAATCTACCTCACCCGCTACATCACTCAATACATCGGTGTCCCAGGTCCAGCAGGTAAAGATGGAGCAGATGGTAAAGACGGAGTAAACGGTATCACGTCATCTGCACCAGAAGGCTATGGTTCCTACCTCATTCCTTCGTACTCTTCTCCAGCAACATCAATTGGAGTTTCTACCATCTCATACCTTCGTCAAACAACCATTGAACTTCCTGTCATTACAGGAGGTACTGCTACTACGCTTTCTCTCATTACTCCAACGGTACAAGGTGGAGTATTCAGTGGACACTCACTCTTTAATGACTCTGCATCATTCACTGGTTCAGTAACCATCAACAACCTTACCGCTACGTCTTCTACTGTCACTAACCTTACCGCTACTAACGCCACCACCACCAACGCTTACATTGATTTCCTCACCGTAGGGTCTTCTACTGCAGGAAGTCTTACACTAAGTGGCACCCTTAACGTAGCAGGAACAACAACACTCGCCACCACTACCGCATCTTCTTTCACCACAACGTACGCAACCACGACAAACCTCTTTACTCAGAATCTTTCTGTGGGTAATGCTTCAACAACAGGGAATCAATCAATTGATGGACAGTTCAACGTATCAGGAACATCAACCCTTGGAGCAAAGGTCTTCCTTAACGGAAGTGTGGTAGTTGGTACTTCAAGTGACGAACTGTTCACGGTAAACGCACTTGTTAACTCAAACATTACTCCATCTCAGAACATTACCTATGACCTCGGTTCTCCATCCTTCTACTGGAGAAACCTCTACGCTAACAACATCAACGTAAACAGTATCTCTGCTGCCTCAACCACCATCTCTGGAACATCTAACAATGACTTCATTGTGAACTCAGACAATGGTTCCTCTGATGCTGAAGATGCTTCCTTTGTGTTCTTCCGTGGACTCTCTACACCAAATGCATTGTTACGTTGGAACTCTGCAACCAAGCGTATTGAATCCAACATGAGTTTCAAAGTACAAAACGAAACACCAACCACAGGAACAACAACACTCACCGTACAAGCAGGCGCAGGACAGGGATCAACGAATCTCTTTGAACTCATTAATTACGCTGGAACCAAACTTTCCGCATTTACCTCACAAGGATGGCTAGGTATTGGAACTACCACACCCTCTACATCTCTTCACCTTACAACTAACGATGGACTCATCATTCCAGCAGGTACAACAGCACAGCGTCCAAGCACAACTCTCCCAGGTGTTATCAGATACAACACTACTAACACTGGCTTTGAAGGATTCAATGGTTCTACCTGGGGATCTCTTGGTGGAGTAAGTGATGCAGATCAAAATACCTACATCTCAGCTGAAAACTCAGCTGGATCAAACAATGATGAACTTAAGTTCTATACCGCAGGCACACTACGAGGCATCTTCTCCTCAACAGGGAACTTTGGGATTGGAACGAGTACGCCAGGGTCTATGCTTACTGTTGTCGGAACAACATCACTTGCAACGACAACGATTACGGGGACGCTTACGGTGAATGGTAATACCAACATCACTCAAGGAGGAACCCTTACCGTTGGAGACAAAGTGATTGCTCCAGGAGAAATTGGTGCAGGAACATCTAGTCCATCAGGAAAAATTGCTATACAAAGTACATTAGCTAACCAGGTTGCATTTTTGATATACGGTACATCAACTCAGATAGCTCCACTTATTGATGTTTTTGATTACCCAGGATCAAACCAAAATATATTTCGTTTAAGTGCAACAGGAACTTTGTCTGCAATTGGTGGTTCATTTGGGAGTCTTGCTATTACTGGACAAACGAATCTTGGTACCGCTTCTTCTACTGGACTTACTGCAACAAATGTATATGGTACAAACAGTACGATTACCAACGCAACTTCTAGTTCGTTCTTCTCAACTCTTATAAGCGCTGTAACCGCAGCGTTTACAAATCTTTCAACTACAGGAACAACAACACTGGCAACTACTGGGGGGAACGTGGGGATTGGAACTACAACACCAACATCTAAGCTGGACCTCTGGGGCAATCTCGCGGTAGGAACTTCTTCTACTCCCACGCTGTTTGTGAATACTGCATTAGGAAATGTTGGAATTGGAACTTCAATCGGAACATCAACCTTGTTTGTCCAGGGAGCTGGAACGATGAACCCATTCACTGTTGCATCGTCTTCAGGAACATCACTCTTTTCTGTTCTCGCCAATGGAAATGTAGGAGTGGGGACATCAAGTCCAACACATACGTTAGATGTAAACGGAATAGTTAATGCAACTAATTTTTATAAAAATGGAGTTCCATTTATTGCAGGTAGTCCAGCAAATACTATTTCATCATTTAATCAGTCTACCTGTCCCGCAGGATGGATTCTTGCAGACGGAACAAGTGGAACTCCTGATTTACGAGGTGTGTATGTGAGAGGTGCAGGAACAAGTGGTTCGTATACCATGGCAAATGGTAGTCCATACACTTCAACATACGGAACATTCCAGAATGATGCTTTCCAAGGGCATGCCTACCAACCATCTCTATATGCTCAGCATTTGGATAATGGAGACGGAGCGGGGTATGCGCTTATAAACGTAGCAAACTTTGCTCTAACGGTGGCCGTTCCTTCGGGTGCAGCTATAAGTGATGGAGTAAACGGTGCACCACGTATTTCTACTGAAACTCGTCCAGGTTCATATTCTCTTATCTATTGTATGAAGACTACAGAAGATGCGAACACAACGAGTACTATTTGGGGAAGCTCTGGAAATAATGTTTTCTTACAAGATACTTCAAAAAATCTTGGAATTGGAACAACGAGCCCAACTTCAGTGTTTACTGTTGCCTCTTCCACCGCAACAAGTACAGCTAGTATCTTTTCAGTGGCTAGTACAACAACACTCTTTAATGTATTAGCTAATGGAAATGTGGGAATTGGCGCTAGTCCACTTAATTTTAAGCTTCAAGTAAACGGTTCAGTAAAATTAGGAGGCCTTATAACTATTGGTCGATCTGGTGGTAATTATGATAGTGTTGGTTATAACTTTAGAACAACTGGGACATCAGATTCTTATCTGTATGATGTTGAAGATTTTTCTTCTCGGTTAGAGTTTTTTCAAGGAGGATTTTATTTTAAATCGTCAGGTTCAGGTACCGCTGGGAACGCAATTAGTTATACAAATACATTTATCGTAGAGCAAACAGGTAACGCAACCCTCGCAGGAACTCTCACTCAAAACTCCGACCAGCGCCTCAAAACAAATATTACGTCTCTCCCTTCTTCCTATGGTCTTGATTCTATACTTAAGCTCAATCCAGTCACCTACATATGGAAAGATACTAATCGCGGAACAAGCACTCAGATAGGTTTTCTAGCTCAACAAGTGCAGTCATTCTTCCCAGAACTTGTAACACGCTCTTCTGCTACTACAACAGATACACCAGATGGAACACTTGGTCTTAATTATATTGATCTTATTGCACCCGCAATTAAAGCAATCCAAGACCTCAATTCTGTCTTTAACGCAACTAATGCCCTTAACGCTTCATCAACCATCTTCTCCTACTATCAGGGAACAACGACACCAGCAATCACCGTAGGAGCAACTGGAGTACTAGGTATTGGTAACAATGGTATCTCACTAGGCGGTGAATTGTTACGTGTATCAGGCACTGTGCGTGCGACAGGGTTTGATATCGACAATGCTTCTGATATTGCCGAAACATTTCCAGCAGCAGAAGCGGTGGACGCGGGAACGATTGTCGCATTTGCAACAAGCACCTATGCATGGTCACCAACGGCAACATCAACTGACACATACGACATGTCTGGTGTTCGCAAAGCACAGAGTGATTATGAAGCAATTGGTATTATTTCTACACAACCTGGAATACGTTTAGGTGGAACAACAGCAAACGGTGTGCCTGTCGCGTTTACTGGCCGAGTTCCAGTTAAAGTTACTAAGGAAAACGGAGAGATAAAACGAGGAGACTACATTACTGTATCAAAGACACGTGCTGGGTATGGAATGAAATTAACAGGAGAAGGTAAGGCTGTAGGTGTTGCTCTCTCAGACGATACAGGGCGAGATACTGTTCTTGTGCTTCTTCAAGTAGGGAATCATAAGTTAGATATGCAAGGACGTAATGCCACTACAACAGCATTTCTCACAACAGGAAACCTGGACCTTAACGCAAATGGAGTTGCGATCACCAATATTAAATCTTTAGCCTCTGCAAACGGTACATGGTCAATTGATGAAAACGGAAAGATTGTAGCGAAGATGTTGTGTTTGGATGAGGTGTGTATCGATAAGAGTGTGCTCAGCACTATCCTCAATTCATTCGGTCAAAGTGGTGCTGTTGCAGGAACCACCACTTCGGTAGATGTTGCAACAACTACACCAACTGAGACTGGTACCACTACTCCAGATGTGCTTTCAACTGCGTCAACAACTCCATCAACTACAGCCACAACAACAGAACCAGTAGTAACGCCTACTCCTACAGAACCCGCACCCACACCTGAGCCAGTTCCTACATCTGAACCAACTCCAGAATCAACCCCAACCCCTGAACCAACTCCAGAACCAATGTCTACTCCTGTAGAACCTACTCCAATAACACCCTAGTTATTAATGTATAGTAGCCTCACCGTCTCAATTGAGACACCAGTAGAAACATCTCAGACTCTTATTGAGTGGGTCTATGTTAGAATGATACGCATATGGAATCACTGAAAGATATTGTTGTTTTGTACCACGGACATTGCTTCGACGGCTTTGGTGCAGCATATGCAGCATGGAAAAAGTTTGGGAATAATGCAACGTATCTCCCGGCTTTGGAGAGGAACGTATATCCAAACGGAATAGAAAACAAAGAAGTGTATGTTCTTGATTTTTGTTTCAGTGAAGAGGTTACAAAAGAATTGGTAGCAAAAAATAAAAAGTTTACCATCCTCGATCACCACGTAAGTTCCCAAGCAACAGTGGAAAGTGTGTCTGGTAGTGTTTTCTCGGAAACAGATTCAGGAGCAAAAATAGCTTGGAAGTATTTTCATCCAGAAGTAAAAGTTCCTGCGCTGATTGAATATCTTTCTGATGGGGATACATGGGCGCACGCTTTACCAACATGGAGAGAGGTGGAAGGGTACATACACATTCACGAGCTTGAGTTTTCAGTGTTTGAACAGCTTGAAGAAGAACTGGAAAACCGAATGGAGTCAGTGATTGAAAAAGGTAAAGTTCTCAACAAGCAATTTAATAATCTCGTGAACGAACACATGGAGAAGGCAATGCTTGTGGAATTTGAAGGGTACCAGGTCTATGCTGTAAACGCATCATCGTTTTTACGTAGTGAGCTTGGACACAGGTTAGCTCTTAAACAGAGACCATTCTCTATCGTTTACCGTTTCGAGAAAGATGTTCTCCGTATTTCGCTTCGCGGAGATGGTAGTATCGATTGCACAAAACTTGCTGAAAAATATGGAGGTGGGGGTCACCACGAAGCTGCTGCTATTGTTATGAAAGGAAAGAATCCACTCCCTTTTACAATGGTTGAGAGTTCGTTAGAAAATTAGAAATTAAAATATACATTTCGCAAAGCGGCTGGTATACTTTTTACTATGTATCAAACACTTGTATTAGGTCTAGGAGTTCTTCTTCTCATTGGAGTCGGTTATTTTATTGGTCACACTGACCAAGCGGGCATTATTACGTCTGTTGTTTCTGTACCTGTGAGTACGAGTACCGCACAAAGTACACCGACCAATATAGCTGGTACCTATGTCTGCGACATTGATTCAAAATGTAGTGATCCACGAATTCTTATACTTGAAGAGGACGGTGAACTTCGTATGACAACATCATATGCAAGTGGAGTTGAAATTCTTGAAGAAGTTGGAACTTGGTTATTTGAAGCAAAAGGGGATATCGTAATACTTCTTACAGGCACCAATACAGAGGTGTATGCAACCCCAGAGAGGCTTTCTCTGCGAAGAGTAAGTGATGTAACTCTCACTGGGCTTCCTAGTGCTAATCCTGAATACAAGGGGTGGGGAACTTCTCTGTTTAGAAAAGAACTGAAAGAAGCTGAATAATAGTATATTTAGTAAGGGTTTTTACTAAAAACTTATCCACTGGCGGACATGTGTGTAGTCGCTACACTTAAGGAGTAGGGTATCGTTTCCTCTAGGTTAAGATATCTGATTATTTAATATATTATATATGCTCTCACAAATCACTCGTGTCTTGGTGGTAATCGGTGGAATCAACTGGGGACTTATCGGTCTTGGCATGCTTATGTCTAAAGATTGGAACGTCGTTAATATGATTTTAGGTGGTGTACCAATGCTTGAAGCAATTGTCTATGTTCTTGTAGGGCTAGCAGCTGTCAAAATGATCTTGCCTCGATAGAGTTTTATTTCTTATACACATAGAAACAAAAATAGCGCACCATATGGTGCGCTATTTTTGTTTGTCCTATCTCCCAAAAAGTTTGTTCATAAATCTAAGCAGTTTCTCATACCATGTTCCAATAAGAGTATTTTTGTGAGCAAGCTTGTTGAGGTGGTATTCAACGTACTTGCTTTCAAATGAAAGAAGGATGAACCCAAGAAGTAAAAGAATTATTCCATTAAGAATAGGAAGTACTAATCCCGCTATACCTAGGAGTATAAGAAACACCCCAAGAAGAATGTGGGCAAGTTTTTTAACCTTTTGCATACTGTAATCGTATCATAGATATCCCTTAGTAGGGGGTAGGGTTGTGTTTTCAACATCTTGCGAAAGAGGTACATTTCTTGTATGATTGTATCTAGATTCAGCATTTAGCTCCGTGCTAGATTAGCGGCAAAGAATTAGTTCGTCAGTTCCCGTCACAGGGAACAGGTATTACCATATTAGTTACACATTCAGCATTTAGCTCCGCGGTAGCTCAGCGGTAGAGCAGTTCCCTGTTAAGGAATTGGTCGTAGGTTCGATCCCTACCCGCGGAGCCAAGCGCTGAATCCAAAAGACACCCATTAGGGTGTCTTTTGCGCTTGGCTCCGCGGAGTACCTGACCTGTGTCAGGTACGTGTAGGGATCGAACCGCGGGCCGCAGTCTTCGAAGAGAAGACGTAGGTTTCGAGCATAGCAATGCGAGAGGCGATCCCTACCCATTTTGCTTTCAGTCTTTTGAAATTAGCAGTCCCGTGTAATCACGGGAAAGATCCCTACCCACGGATTGTAACCCGCGAAGAGCGGAGGTGGGTCCTGAACTCAGCAGAGAGCGAGGGGTAATTCTTAATGTTTTAGTAAAGTAAGCTTTTTGAATGGTATAATTAAGGTTATGAAAAATAAACAACTTACTTGGTTTATAGTATTACTTTTATTTGTGATTTGTTTATTCCTTTTTGCAACATACAAAAATAATCAAAGTAAGTTTATTTTACTTCAACAAGAGAAGTGCAGAGAGGCTGGCGACATAGCCTATAAGGCTGATTTGAAACAATATGTTGGGGTTGAGGTATTTGAACCCGAGTATGCATATAATAAAAAGTTGAATACCTGTGTCTACGGTGGGGGTTATAGAGATGAAGGTGACAAGCGAGAAGGAATTAGTAATAACATTTTTCATGAAAATTGTAATAGTTCGTGGACTAAATGGGTGAAGGATAGCTATACAAATAAAAGAATTATTGAGTTAATGAACTTTCATAATAATTGTGAGTGGATTACAAAAATAGAGGAAATAGATACTTATAATGAAAAGGCTGAAGCCTTACTAAGCAATACTAACTAGTTTATAGAAAAGCTAGTCTGACTTCCTCTGATGTTTCGGGGTCAAGTATATTGAAATAATAAAACGTCCCTCTGAGGGACGTTTTATTATTTATATTTATAGAGTTCTGAGCTAGGCAGTTGCTAGGTGTCCTTCTCCGTGATGATGCTCTGTGTGAGCTTGAGTTTCCGTTGAGAGCTTTCTGTAGAGTCTTGCGTATGCAATACAGGTTACTGGGATGGTTATGAAGAGTCCAACGCCAAGTGCAATGAATCCTGCTATGTTTATGAGGATAAAGACTAATCCAAAACCAAAGAGGCTCCAGAATTTACCTTTTGTCATTTCCATACTTTTCTTAAGCGACTCTATTACTCCCATATTTTCATGTTCCACGAGAAGATATGCAAAGAATTGGAGTCTCACCAAAAGATATACACCAGGAAGAATCAGAAGAATCAGTCCGACAAGGACGATTAACATGTACAGTATTGAGGCAAGGAAGTAGTGAAGAGTTACCTTATATGTTTTAAACGGTGCTAGAAGGTCACTATAACGAGAGCTGTGTCCATCAACAAGTACCAAAGCTACTGCTGTGAGTGCAATACTCATAAGCATGGAGACGATATCTCGTATAACTGAAATATCTGCGACTATAAAGCTTATTAGAAAATATAAGAATGTGAGAGCAACCAAAAACCAGGCATGTTGTTTAAAAGTATTCCACCCAAACGTGAGTAATTCCTTGTATGTAAATTGCTTATGTGTCATATGTAATTAAGTATATCAGACTTCTTCTCTGTATATAGTGTAATATTAAGGTATTCTCCACGTCATAGATAGGCATGGAGCTTATTTAGTAGATCGTATCCTTTATATAATTAAAACGCATATGACCACAGGAACAAGTAGATCGGTAGTAGGAGGGGTTGTTATCATTGGAGTTATAGCTCTTGGATTTTTGTATTACTCAAAGCGGAGTAATGATTATTCTGCAGTAACAAATTTTAGTGAGTGTAAGCAGGCTGGGTATCCTATTATGGAAAGTTACCCAGAGAAATGCCAGACACCAGATGGACGTCAGTTTACTAATGAGGTGGCAACTACTACTCCTTCAACTTCTACAACAACTCTTCCGATAACAGGAAAAGAAAATCTGATACGCGTAACAAGTGTTAGTTCAAACCAGATTGTTGCAAGCCCTCTTACTATTGAAGGTATGGCACGAGGATACTGGTATTTTGAGGCATCGTTTCCTGTGGAATTACGTGACGGAAATGGCAAGGTGTTAGCTTCAGGTCCAGCTACTGCGCGCACAGATTGGATGACAGAGGAGTTTGTGCCATTTTCTATAACGCTTACGTTTGCACGACCAGTAACCGCAACAGGGACATTAATCTTGCACAAAGATAACCCAAGTGGACTTCCTGAAAACGATAATGAGCTTCGTATCCCTGTGCGATTTTCGACCACAGAACGTTCCGTTAGTCTTTACTATTACGATAGTCGTCTAGATAAAGACAGTAGTGGAAACATTCTTTGTTCTGCAAAAGGCTTGGTGAGTGTTACAAGAACAATTCCTGTTACTCAGACCCCGCTACAGGATGCTCTACGTCTTATGCTTACGGGCAATCTCACAGCCGCTGAGAAATCTGCTGGTGTTACGACAGAATTTCCTCTATCTGGAGTTTCTCTCATTAGTGCCACACTTCCTGCTAACGGAGCTCTCACTATTTCTTTGGCTGATCCGCTTAATAAAACCAGCGGCGGAGCCTGCCGCGCTCAAGTCTTACGTGCTCAAGTTGAAGCAACAGCTAAGCAGTTTTCGCAAGTGAAGTCCGTAACATTTTCTCCTGCTACTGTTTTCCAACCGTAATAATGGTATTTATTGTGCTCTACTGAAGATAGTCACAGCGTCACACTACATGGAACCTCTTACTTTAAAATTAAAACAAGCGTACGACGAACATTCAGATGCGATATTTCGGTATTGTTGTTTTAAGGTGTCAGATCGAGAAAAAGCAATTGACTTAACTCAAGACGTGTTCGTCAAGGTGTGGCAGTATCTTCTTGCTGGAAATGAAGTAGAAAATATGAAAGCACTTTTATATAAAGTTGCTCGTAATGTAATAATTGATGAATACAGGAAAAAGAAGTTTGATTCTCTTGATACCATGTCAGAAGCTGGCTTTGAGCCGAGCGACACAACGCAGGTAGACGCTATCAGTATTGTTGAAGTACGTTTACTGGTGGAGAGAATTAAAGAATTACCAGATTCCTACAGCGAGGTAGTCTTTATGAGATATGTGGACGATTTATCGGTCAAAGAAATTGCAGAAGCTTTAGGGGAAAAAGAAAATAATATCTCCGTTCGAATACACAGAGGGTTACATAAATTGAAGGCAAGCATTACACAAACACCATAACACCATGAAAGAAAAATACACATTACAACAACTTAAAGACATAAAAATGACCGACGAGGAGAAAGCAACTGTTTGGGATGGGGTTATGAGACGTACCACAGATTACCCAGAAGGGGAATATCCTTTTGAGAAAAAACCAAATAATTGGGATGGGGTACTTCGTCGTAAGAGTGATTTTCCAGATGACACTACAAAGAAATCTGAGTAGGGATTAGTTTTGTAAGAAAGTGCAAAAATGAATGCTCTTATTGCAGGAGGCACTGTGCCGACTGGAGATATTTCAGGTCCTTCATTCTATAATGCAACTCAGACTCAGAACAGTAACTCAGCTACATTTAGTTTCAACACAAATGAAAATACAATGGCGCGTGTTGTGTACAACACAAGTCCAGTTATGTTTAACGAAGGAGACATAAACAGTAATGGTTTTGGTCCTATTGGTGGATACTCTGCAAGTAGTGTAAATGGGATGTCATCATCACATTCAATCACTATTCCAGGTCTTCAATCAAACACAAATTACTACTACACTGTTATTGCAACAGATGCAGCAGGTAATGCAAGTGTGTGGGGAACAAACTCTGTGCTCCGTACAAACTAGTATCTAGATTGTAGGAATAGTACAAAACCGCTCTTTTTGAGCGGTTTTGTAATATCTGATAAGGAAAGACCGTCTCTAGAGGGGAGAGTCGGTCCACGGTTTGTGTCGGGAGTCTGCGCCTGTGGAAAGCACAACGACAGATGGTATACTAATCATATTAACTTGTAAAACTATGCATATAATAATCACTGGTGTTCATATGGAAATGACTGAGGCAATCAGGAGTTATGCGATGGAGAAAATGAAGACGCTTGAAAAGTATGTTTCTAAAGACGATACAAGTGGAAAATTAACTGTAGAGCTTTCACGAACGACAACGCACCACGCACATGGAGATGTGTTTCAAGCAGAAGGTATTCTTCATATTCGCGGAAAAGAATCAACGGTACGAACAACACAGGATGATTTATATAAAGCTATTGACCTTCTTAAAGACATGCTCGCTCGGGAACTTGCTCAGCATAAAGACAAAGAGCGTTCTATTTTTAGAAGAGGAGCACACAAGGTAAAAACACTATTCAAAAGATTAAATTAAAGAACCTCATGGATCATGACACAAAGACAACATTTGCAGTAATACTCGTTCTCATTGTTATCTTAGGAGGTCTAGCTTTCTTCCTAAGGGGAGATATCAATTCCTCTCTTATAACGGGAGATACGTACGCAACCACAACAAGTAACCCAGCGACAAACATTAATCAAACACAAACAATCGGAACAACGACACACTCTATGAGTACATCCACTACACCAGAAACTATTACACGAGCAACTATCACGACAAACAAAGGAGCTATTGAAATAACGTTTGCAACAAACACTCCAGCGACAGTTGAAAACTTTACAAAACTGGCAGCAAGCGGATTTTATGACGGCACTCGATTCCATCGTGTTATCAAAGATTTCATGATTCAAGGAGGAGATCCACTATCGAAAGAGCTTACTATGAAAGATAGATGGGGGACAGGAGGTCCAGGGTATACATTTAAAGATGAAGTGTCTCCAACCGATAACTTCAGTAAAGGGGTAATCGCTATGGCAAACTCTGGTCCAGCTACAAACGGAAGTCAGTTTTTCATTGTGACAGCAGACGCAGGCACTCCATGGCTTGCTGGGAAACACACTATCTTCGGACACGTAAGTAAGGGGATGGATATCGTAACGCTTATTGGAAGCGTATCAACAGACGGACGAGATCAACCGCTACAGGAAGTGATTGTTGAGAAAGTTGAAATACACTAAAAAGGATAATACGCAAAAATGACCTGCATGTTGCAGGTCATTTTTGTTTCTAATGGAGATACCCTCGCTTGAAGTCTTCAAATGTCATTTCATGTTTTCCTTCAGGAGTAACTTTCAGGATGATGTCACTTGCGACAAGTGTTTCAGTTCCTGCAAGCGTGAGGTCAACGCTTGTTACTTTTATGCGCATCTTCTTATCTTTATGATCAATGAAAAAATAAAGAGATGGCCATGGGGTAAGGGCTCTAAATTTTCTTTGTACCTCACTTGCGTTGGTTGTGAGCGTTATTTCCCCAAGTTCTTTAGTTATCTTCTTACAAACAGTTGTTTGGTCATGATCTTGCTCTTTAGGGATAAGCGTACCTTCTAAGTAATGAGGGAGAACCTGTACTAAGAGTTCACCGCCGAGTTGACCACACTCTACTTCCATAGCTCCCACGGTGGTGTTTGGATTAATAATAAATGCAGACTGTGTGAGAATCGGGCCATGATCCATAAGATCATCAAGCTTCATGATAGAAACGCCTGTCGTCATGTCGCCTGAAAGTAATACTGATTCAATAGGGGACGGTCCACGGTATTTAGGAAGAAGTGAAGGGTGAACATTTAACACACCATGAGTGGGGATATTGAGAATTTCTTCGGGAATCATTTTGCCATAACTTGCAACAATGAATAGATCGAACGGTTCGCTGTGAAGTGGAGAATCTTCCCCAAGTTCTTTAAGGGATTCTGGTTGATAGGTTGAGATGTGATTCATTTCAGCCCATGTTTTTATGTGTGGGGAGACAATCTCTAAATGACGCCCTTGAGGTGCATCAGGTTTAGTTACCAGAAGGGCTGGAGTGTATCCCGCACGGACAAGTGCCGCTAGTACTGACTCAGCAAGTGGTCCTGTTCCAAAAAATGCGAAGGTACTATTTTTTTCAAGTTCTTTTGTCATAACGTTTTATTTTTTTACACTGGCGCACACCTCCTCCTCGGTGTATTCTTCAAAATCGAATCCATGGTCTATAAAAAGTATTCCATCAAGGTGGTCAATTTCATGTTGGAATATGTGAGCAATAAGACCAGTTCCACCATACGAGAATTTATTACCATCAACATCCATAGCTTGCACAGTTGCTGATATGTGTCGTTTTGTTTTTCCATATATCCAACGTACTGATAAACACCCTTCCTGCTGTTCTCCTGTTTTCTTAGACATCTTAGAAAGAACAGGGTTAATGAATACCAGCGGTTTCCATTTTGCATTTTCTTCGTAGGCGTTTGGAGCAATAACGAAAATTCTTTTACTTATTGCTATTTGAGGCGCAGCCAAAGCAACACCGTCATTTTCTTTAGCGAGTGCTTTTTGCATCAGAGCAATAGTGTCTTTTAATTCCTGTGTTCCAAATTCTGATTTGGTCACCATTGATGCATGGAGGCGGAGCGGATTCTTCTCATCTTCGTCTATTTGGATTATCTTTCCAAGGTTTTTCATAGCACTACTTTATCATATTTTTGTAAAGAGAAGAAACGTACACTTGCTAGATGAAGAAGTGAAGGGGGTTAACAAGAGGTCTACCGTGATAAATAATACGTTTGATTCGTTCGCGTACTTGAGGGTTATGTGCCCACTCAGTTTCTTTTATGTGTATAAAGAGAAGGGTTACACCTTTACCTGCTTCGAACCATTCCACAACATATGGCTCAAGTTCTTGTTCTAATCGTACGCGCATCTGGTCTGCGATGTTATCAAAGGAAGCCTTAATAACGACGTAATGAGGGGGGAGGAGAAATTGCTCACGTTCACGAAGTAAGGTGCTATACACCTCGCGAAAGCTTGGAGCGGTTAATTGCTTAATTACCGTCATACCCTTGAGTCTCGTTTGTAGTAATAATTTGCCGTCCCTGTGATCACTTATAACTTTCTCGGCCATTTCAGTAACAAGGTTAAGAATTTTTTCATCAGTTCTATATTCTGGAAGAGAGAAAAGTGAATCAAGAGAGAGGATAATAATCCCATCTGCTTTTTCTATAATGTTGTGTGCCATCTCGGTTCCAATTAGTACTCCGTACGGAGCCTCTTGCCACTCTTTGTACACCTTCTTTACCTTTGCACGTGTCGGAGTGTGTTCGCCATCAATAATAAAAAGCGGAATACCTAATCTTCGGAGCTCTTCCTCGACTCCTGTGGTTGCGATGCCGAGTGTTTGCATTCTCCATCCACCACAATTTCTACAAGAGAGTGTTGTATCATCGTTGAGTTGTACTATGTTTTCACATCCATGACATATGTATGTCCGCATACCTGCAATTTTATGGAGCACGTATGGTCGATTACAGTGTGGGCACGTGAATAGTGTTCCACAATCCGAGCACACCGTCGTAGGGTACATTCCTTTTCTGTGGGCGTATAAAAAGTAATGTCCTTTTGTTGAAAGTTTTGCCGTGTGAAGAAGTGCAAGCGTTTGCCTCGCGAGGTAAGGACTCCCAGTTTTGTTTTCATCTGTCATAGGAATGATAGAGATAGGGGTATCGTTTCTAAATTGAAGCGGCATCACTTCGTGAGCATCTTTTGAAGTGTGGAGCATGTGAGCTCGAAGCGAAAGCATGTGAGATCCAAGGAGGCACGGTATATTACTTCCACGAGCAAGATGTTCAAGCACCAGCCTCATGTCATATCCGTAATCACCGTGAGTGAAATAGTAATGACTATGTTCACGCTCAATAACAATAAGCCCTAAATCAGAACGCATCCATGGAAGCATGGAAGGAGTGGATAGAATAAGAAGCGGGTGATCAAGGTCTGTTATTTTCTTGAAATTATCTTTGTATTGTTTTTCGGTTAGTCCGCTGTGAAGCATGACAACATATTCATCAATTCCTCGAGACAGTTCTGCTTTCGCATACTCAAGGTCTGTAATAGTAGGAAAGAAAATGACAAGAGATTTCTTTTTTGAAAATGATTCACGAACAGTTGTTTTATATCGGGTGATTCTAGTGTCGGCGGTTTGTTCTAAAAGAAGAAGTTCAAATCCTTTAGAGTCTTCTGCGATTTTGATTGGTGAAAGCATGTCGAACGCTTTTTCTGAAAGCAGGTCGTACATGATGGTGCCGAGAGGCTGCAGGAGGTACGATGAAATATATGAAAGTGTATTCCACATCTTTGGATGGAGAAATTCTTTTTTGATTACTTTAGTTATTTTTTTTATTCCAAAAGAAGCGTTGCGAAGAGATTGTTTTTCGTCTTCTGCTTTTTGAGCATCAATGACGAGAGCCTTAACTATTCTTCGTTTGATAGTTACTTCTACTAAGTCTCCAGCATTCACATCATCTTTACCAAAATACGAAAGCTCTTCGTAGGGAATGCCGGTAGCGAGTGGGGCGACAGTGAGGACGCGCATATGGGGTTAGTATACAGGAATACTTTGTCTATGTAGAGGGGTTTCAGATGCAATAATCCTTTAAATGTAAGGTTTTTCACTCTGCCATACATTCCTCATTTGTGTTAGAATGAGATAACTATGGGATTTTTCTCCAAGAAACTTGGTATCGACCTAGGAACAGCTAACACGCTTGTGTATGTTCCGCATAAAGGTGTGGTTCTTGTCGAGCCTTCGGTTGTGGCGGTTTCTGTTATCGATAATAAAATCATGGCTGTTGGAAATGAGGCTAAAGATATGATTGGAAAGACACCTGATTCAATTATTGCCTACCGACCGATGCGTGATGGCGTGATCGCTGACTATCGAGTAACAGAAGCAATGCTCCGTTACTATATTAATAAAGCGCTTAAAGGTTTTAATCTTTTCAAACCAGACGTTATGATTTCTGTTCCGGCGGGAGTAACTTCTACTGAACGTCGTGCCGTGATCGAAGCTGCTCTTAAAGCAGGAGCTAGAAATGCCTACGTTGTTAAGGAGCCTATCTTGGCTGCTATCGGAGCTGGTATTCCAATTCATGAAGCTCAAGGAAGAATGATTGTTGATATTGGAGGAGGGACAACTGATGTGGCGGTGATTTCTCTTGGCGGTATTGTGTGCAGTACATCTGTTAAGTGTGCTGGAAATAAGATTGACCAAGCGATTATTGATTACATTAAGAAAACATACAATCTAGCAATTGGAGATCAGACAGCAGAAGAGATTAAAATAAAAATAGGATCTGCGCTTCCTGTGGAAGAAGAGCTTTCTATGAAGGTGAAGGGACGTGATTTTATTGCAGGACTTCCACGCACTGTTGAAATTAGAACCAACGAAATTGTAAAAGCGATTGATAAGGAGCTCCGCCTCATGGTTAAGGCAATTAAGGATGTGCTTCAGGAAACACCACCAGAACTTGCCTCAGATATTATTGATAACGGAATCATTATGTCAGGAGGAACATCAATGCTTCGTCACTTTCCAGACCTTGTAGAGAGACGTACTGGGGTAAAAGCTGTACTTGCGGATGATGCTTTCTATTGTGTGGCAAAGGGGACAGGTATTGCGCTGGAACATTTGGATACCTATAAGCGCTCTATCTTCGCAAAGAAGTAAAAAGAAAAAGTCAGCGCATAGCGCTGACTTTTCACTTGTAGCCAAGTTCGTCGCGTACCCATTTCCATGTTGTTGCAAGGCCGACAATCAAACTGAGTTGTTGCCAGCTGCTATCAACATTGTGAGCGTCAATGAATGAACCCTCGTCTTCAGTTGCCTCTCTAGGCATGGCACCCATACAGGCACAGTTTCCGAGGGTTTTGAAGTCAAGAGTTCCATGATTGCGGATCGTTCCCACAAGTCCGCCAAGAAATTCAAGTGGTCTAACTTCTTTATCCTTCGGGAATATTCCGAGGTGGTGCGCCTTCATGGCTTCGTGCACGCCCGGTATTGTTCTACCTGATTGTTGCTCAAGGAAACGTGCGGCTTCTGGTGACACTGAAAAACTAAGGTACCCGCCACCCAGTCTTGGTTCGTCCAAATGAATGGTAGATAACGAAAAAAGTTGGATTTGCTCTCCTTTTTTTGCTGTATGTTTTCCCCCCTCATCTCTCCCAATTAATTCAAGGATATTAAGGAAATTTGAAAGGTCGGAACAAATTTCTTTTCTCTTCTCTTGGTCGACTTGGTCCTTCAGGGTAATGGAAAAAGAATGTCCTCCATCTTCGGTTTTATGCAAAGGGAAGAAAGCGTACTTGTTGCCCCACATCTCTTCGGCTGAAGGATCAAAAAGGAAGAGTTGTTTGGCCGCCACTTCGTCGTTCAAGAATTCCTTGATAAGGTCAAATGTTCCGACCGTTAGGTAGAACGTAATGTCGCCACCTTTTGAATCCATATGCCACAGCTCTTGCAAGACATGCCCAAGCCTTCTGTTGGTAAGGTGATAGTTTTCCACGATTTTTCCTTTCAAAGAGCAGTTAATTTACATTGATACTACTCTTTTAGATAAATCTAAGCAAACGACTGTTTGCTATACTGTTTGTATGAAATTCTCTGACCTCCCACTTCATCACGCAGTTCTTATAACGCACCCAGATAGAGATGTGTATGGTGCAGGACTCTGGGAAGAGTTACAAAAGAATTCTCCTGCTCACAGATATTTTAATCAAACTGTATTGGATATTGAAACCGCACGGGACATTATTTCTTTTGCACAGGCAGCATATAACGAAGAGAAAGTTGGTCTTATTTCTTTTAATACTGTTTCGTTACCAGCACAGAATGCAATGCTTAAAGTACTAGAAGAGCCGCGCCCTGGTGTACGGTTTATTCTTCTCACTACACACAAAAATACACTTATCGAAACCGTGCTTTCAAGAGTCCATCACATTCAACTAGGAGGAATAAGTAATGTGGAAGTAAGACACGCACAGGAATTTCTTTCAACATCTCCATCATTTCGCGTAAAGCTTTCTTTCGTCACAACGCTGCTAGCTGGTGTCGACGAAGAAGGAAGAAAAGATAGAGAGGCGGTTAAGACGTTTATTCTTTCTCTCGTCGAAGTTCTTGCTGAGAACCATGTGGAGGCGCGATATATAACCGAAACACTTGAGATCGCGTCCTATGCATCTGATCCATCAGCCTCAGGAAAAGCTCTTATTGAATATTTGGCGCTCTTATTGCCGCAAATCAAGTAGTGGAGTACAATACAGCACACAAACTATGGCATACAATTTTTCAGATATAGAAAAGAAGAAAGGGGATATAACAGAATGGCTTATGAGTGAGTACCGGTCTATTTCGACAGGGCGAGCAACTCCTGCGGTTCTGGATTTGGTACACGTTGATCTGTACGGTTCTCGTACTCCTATTGCTCATACAGGAAGTATTAATATCGAAGACGCACGAACACTTCGTGTTGCTCCTTGGGATAAATCAATTATTGGGCAGATGGAGAAAGCAGTTAACGATGCAGACCTCGGGCTTTCTGTATCGTCTGATGATGCTGGGCTTCGTATTCATTTTCCAATGCTTACAACAGAGACACGACAGAAATTAGTGAAGCTACTTAAAGATAGATTGGAAGATGCTCGCGTCCGTGTCCGTTCACTTCGTGAAGATGCGAACAAGGACATTGATGCTCGCGCTAAAGCTGGTGAATATGGCGAGGATGAACAGCATCGATACCGCGATGATATGCAAAAGATAGTAGACGGAGCAAATGCTGAACTTGAAGCTCTCTTTACGAAAAAAGAAAAGGAAGTAATGGGGGAATAATCAAAAATATATTCAATCTTCGTTGTTGCAGTTCAAAACAAAAGAAGAACATAAAAAGCCCCACTTTCGTGGGGCTTTTGAAATGCATTGCAAAGCTATTTGAGCTTAGCCAACGCTTTCGAGAGTTTCTCACAGGCGCCCGGTGTTTTGTCGAAGCAGTCCAGGTGGTAGTGCGAGTTGGACATTTTCATGTCAGGCAATTTTTGTTTGGGCGAGACCTGCTGGCCGACGGTCACCATCGGACCAGAAGGGGTCGGACCGTCCGTGTAGGAATAGGTCGGCATCGCACCGCCGGAAGGCTGGATGGTAATCTGGGCCGAAGCCGCAGATACGGACAAGACCAGAAACATGGCAGTGAACAATTTTGAAACTTTCATGAGAAACTCCTTAGTTTGTTGATGGAACAGGGTACATGTATATTATAGCATAGAATGTATTAAATGTCAATAGTTCTCTTTCTGCTTTCCCTGTGAGCTTACACTCCATTACTGTATAATAGTTAGATTATGTCAGCTACCGCAATTTTCCTTTTCTTTATTATTTTATTAGCGCTTGTTATCGTCCATGAGTTTGGGCACTTCATCGTTGCTAAATGGGTTGGTATGAGGGTGGATGAGTTTGCATTTGGTTTTCCGCCACGATTGTTTTCAAAAAAGAAAGGAGAAACGGTGTATGTGGTGAATGCATTGCCACTCGGTGGATATGTTTCAATTTGGGGAGAAAATGGCGAGCCCGACGATGAAGCGAAAACTCATCCTCGCGCATTTGGTAATCGTCCAAAATGGGCGCAACTCCTTGTTCTCATGGCAGGCGTTGCAATGAACATGGTATTGGCATGGTTCATTTTTGTGGCTATTTCATTTGGAAGTATTCAGATGAGTACAAATGATCCAGTATACGGATCACGAGTTAAGAACGCCGCTATTATGGTGGTAGATGCAGCTCCTAATTCTCCTGCGCATTTGGCGGGCATTATCCCAGGCTCTGTTATTACAAATATAAAGAGTGGTACAGCAACAGCCAACCTCACTTCTGCTACGTCGGTAATTGCATTTATCGCGAGCCATCAGAATGATTCGTTCGCTATTAGTTACGTTAAACCAAATGGTACAAAAGCAGAAACGGTTGTCGCTGCGGTCTATGGAATTACACCTGATAAAAAAGCACTTGGCATAACTGTCGATACCGTTGGAGTGGTACGCACTTCTATGGTTGAAGCTGTAAAAATTGGAACAGCTCGTACACAAGATATAACGATGATGACGCTCCAAGGGTTGTGGGCGCTAGTGTCTTCTATTGGAGGAGGAACTAATGTGCTCGAATCTTTATCTGGTCCGATTGGGATTGCTCGTATTGTGGGAGAGACAAGTGAATATGGATTTGCTGCAGTGCTTACGCTTGTAGCCATTCTTTCAATTAACCTTGCAGTGTTTAATGCACTTCCGCTCCCAGCACTTGATGGAGGAAGAATGGTGGTTGTGGCACTTGAAGCACTAAGTAGAAAGAAGATTCCATTTAAGTATTATTCTTGGGTGAACGTAGCAGGGTTTGTTGCGCTTATGCTGCTATTGGTTGTGGTAACCGTTAACGATGTACGGCGATAGGACATCTCTTTATTTTCTTGTAGAATACTAACTATATGCGACAATCTAAACTATATACAAAAACAAGAAAGGAATCCCCAGCGGACGAAGTTTCAAAGAATGCGATATTACTTACTCGTGCTGGCTTTATCCATAAGGAGATGGCGGGTGTCTATACGTTTCTTCCTCTAGGACTTCGAGTGCTCACTAAAATAGAAAATATTATTCGTCGCCAGATGGATACAATAGGTAATGAATTAGTTATGTCGTCTCTGTCTCCACGAGAGTTGTGGGAGAAAACAGGTCGCGCTGATGTAGTGGACGTGCTTATGAAAACGATGCCAGCGAATAAAGCATCCGAAGAGAAATCGACAAACTCATACATTCTCAATCCAACACATGAGGAATTGATTACTCCTATCGCGGCAGAATATGCTCGTTCATATAAAGACCTCCCTGCGGCTTTTTATCAGATACAAACAAAGTTCAGAAACGAAGCTCGTGCAAAATCAGGGCTTCTTCGTGGGCGTGAGTTTCGTATGAAGGACTTGTATAGTTTCCATCGTGATGAGGCCGATTTGAAGGAATATTACGAAGAAGCAAAGCAGGTATACATGAGTATTTATCGAGAACTTGGGTTGGGAGATGACACATTTATCACGGTTGCAGGAGGGGGAGATTTTACAAAAGAATTCTCACATGAATTTCAAACAGTTACAGACGCAGGAGAAGACGTGATCTATCTTGATCGTAAAAATAATATTGCATACAACAAAGAGGTTGTTACAGAAGAAAATGCAAAGCGTCTTTCTGTTGATTTCCAGTCCCTTGAGCAAGTGAAGGCATGTGAGGTTGGAAATATATTTCCGCTTGGAACAAAATTTACGCAAGCGTTTGAATATACCTATACAGATGAAGAAGGAAAACAGCAGGAAGTACATATGGGCTGTTACGGAATCGGGCCGTCACGCCTTATGGGTGTAATCACAGAAAAGTTTGCAGATGAAAAAGGTCTCGTATGGCCAGCTTCCATCGCACCATTTTCTCTTCATCTTATTTGTCTTTCAAAAGAAAAAGATAGTGAAGCTTCAAAAATTGCCGAAGAGTTATACAACAAACTAACCGCAGCGCACGTTGAGGTATTGTTTGATGATCGAGAAGAGCAAGCGGGAAGTAAGTTTGCAGATAGTGATCTTATCGGAATCCCTATGCGTGTCGTAGTATCTGATAAATCATTGGAGAAGGGTGGAGTTGAAATAAAAGAACGAACTTCTGATACGGGAGAAATTGTAACTGTAGAACAACTCTTGAAAACATACACTCCTAATTGTGAGTAAACATACGTAGAAAAATAAAAAACCCGTCGTGATGACGGGCTTTTGTCTAGCTTCTAAGGGCTAGTTAGCTATGAGGTTCTTCACCTGTAGGGTGAGTCTCCTCATAGTAGGGAGTCTTCATGCTGGTGAGCGCATATTCCCCAAGATGTACCTGGGAGAAGTAAAAATGATTGGGAACGAAAGCCCCCCCACTGAGACTCTCCATCTTTCACGATGCACCGCTCAGGCAGAGTTATCTCCAGCATGAGGGCAGGAAGAGTTTCTTCCGCCCCAGTAGGGAGAGTTACAAGTTTTGTTTGCACCTTGCCGTGGTTTGAGGTTTCGATGAAGTTCTCTTCTTCAGACATCGGCCCCATGACAGGGCTAAGCCAGGGATGTTTTTGCAGGACTGATTTTTTGAGGCCTGTAAACATTTTCCAATCTTGCAACACAGACTCTAGCATGTGGATCAAAATGTCCAAATCTATTGCCGAGTAAAATTTCGGTTTCATTTCTGTTTTCCCTATGTGAATGAGCAAAATATAACCTATCGATTATAGCATAAAACACCTGCATTGTCAATGAATACGTCACTTCATAAAAGTGATAGAATACCTCCATGTTTGAGCGACTTTATAGGCAATTTTCCAATGATATTGGTATCGATTTAGGAACTGCGAATACGCTTGTGTACTTACGTGGAAGGGGTATTGTTATTGATGAACCTTCAGTTGTTGCTCTCAACACAAAAACATCTCGTGTGGTTGCTGTCGGAACTGAAGCAAAAGAGATGATGGGTCGCACGCCATCTCATATTCGTATTGTTCGACCGCTTGTTGATGGTGTGATTTCGGATTATGAAGTGACAGAAGAGATGCTGTCGTATTTGATAAATAAAGCGAATGATACTGATAAGAAATTATTTCGCCCGCGAGTAGTGATTGGTATTCCTGTTGGTATCACTAATGTGGAAATGCGTGCTGTGTATGATGCAGCAAAGTCAGCAGGAGCTCGCGAGGTATATATTGTTGAAGAACCGATGGCCGCAGCAATTGGAGTGCAAATGCCAATTCATGACCCAATCGGAAGTATGATTGTTGATATCGGAGGAGGAACAACAGACATCGCTGTCATCGCATTAAGTGGGGTGGTGCGTGCTAAGTCTCTTAAAATTGCAGGAGATAAATTAACGCAAGATATTGTGAGCTATATGCGAGATGAATTTAAGATGCTCATCGGGGAAAAGACTGGAGAGAATATTAAAATCGCAATTGGGTCTGCATTACCTGATGATGAAGGTGAAGAGCTTTCTGTGAAGGGGAGAGATTTAGTAACAGGACTTCCTCGTGAGGCAATCATTACAGATGTTGATATTCGTGAAGCGATGTATGGATCGATTTCTCAATTGGTAGATGCGATACGTGAAGTGCTTGAGACAACGCCACCTGAAGTGCTTGCTGATATTATGCACAAAGGAATGACTATTTCAGGAGGAGGAGCGCTCATTAGAAATCTTCCACAGCTTTTGGAGATGCAGCTTAAGGTTCCTGTTACCGTAGCGCTCGATCCTCTTACTGCTGTTGCTCGAGGTACAGGGGTTATACTTGAACATATCGACTCATTCAAAGATGTCTTAATACAAAACACAGATGAAATATCTTTCAGATAAATCAAGGTCACGCAGAAATTCGTACCGCAACGCCATTCTTTTTTTTGCTGGCTGTGTAGCATTCGTTTATTATTGGCAACCAATACACGCAACTTTGTATCCAATTATTGAGCCAGTTGTACGCACGTATGGTGGAACAAAAGGCGCAGTAAGTTTTGTTCCTAGATTTTTTTCTACGTACGTTAGTACACACGAAGAACTTGCTACAAGAAATAGTGATTTGGAACTTTCAATTGAGCGTCTTGAAAATCAGCTAGCTGAAAAAAATGCACTTCTTCGTGAACATGAAATGTTGGCCGGAAGCTCTACTGCTGTAATAGATGGTTCAGTTATTGTTATGTACCCCGTAATGGAAGATATAACGAAGCTGTATTCAACTATCATTCTTTCAAAAGGGTATAAAGATGGTATTGAGATAGGAGGATTGGTATATGTCCGTGGATTACAACCAGTGTGTGAAATTATTGAAGTCTACGACAGAACATCGCTCTGTGAACTTCTTTCAAAAGGCAATAAGACGATAGAAGCCGTGACGGCAAGCTCAAGTATTACATTGTCGCTTACGGGTAATGGAGGAGGAAATTATATTGGAGCTACTGTGAAAGGTTCTCTTGTGTACGTTGGAGAGCAAGTGTATGTACGAAGCAACCCAGCGTTCACGCTCGGCACTATTGTACGAGTGCAAGAAGACGATCAAGACACGGGTGCAAAGGTGTATATCCGTGGTGCATACAATCCAGTAAGTTCTTCTGTTTTTTATCTCAACACTCGCTATGCGCCGTAAGTACCTTTTCTTCGCAGCACTTATAGCCATTTCTTTCTTTATTGATCTTAGTTTAGGCGTGGGAGACTACCCAAAAATGCTACTTATGGTCTGTGCTATTATAGCTATATATGAACTTGTTTCACCGTACGTTTACACGTAAAGCTCGCATTGCTGCATCGCACGAAATCTCTCCAGAAGATGTGTTTTTGGACTCTGAAAATATTTCTAAATTGAATCTTAATCAGATGGAGGGGCATTTAGAGCGACCCCTCAGTAAGTATGTATTTTATGTTTCTATACTTTTTATTTTTCTTTTAATTGGTGGCTTTGGTGCACGACTTTTCGCTATGCAAATAGTAGAAGGGAAAGCATACAAAGAAAAAGCAGATAGGAACCACTTAAAGAGCACTCCGATCTTTGCCCTTCGGGGAACTATTTCTGATAGAAACGGAACTCTTCTTGCGTGGAATACGTTGGGCACAAGCACAAAAGAAGTTCCTGAGCGAACTTATACAAGCACTGCTGGATTTTCTCATTTATTAGGATATGTAAGTTATCCGAAGAAGGACTCGTCGGGTATTTTTTGGCAGGAAGAATATATAGGAAAAGATGGAATTGAAAAGCAGTATCAAACTCTCTTGCAAGGTGTTCCTGGAGAACGAGTGATTGCTATAAATGCTCGACAAGAAGTTGAAGCAGAAAACGTAACTGTTGATCCAACACATGGAGAAAACATACGCTTATCGATTGATGCTGGCGTACAAGCAAAACTGCAAGAAAGAATTAAGACGTTAGCTCAAGACTATGGATATGTTGCAGGAGCGGGGGCGATTATGGATATTCACACAGGAGAACTTCTTGCTCTCACGAGTTATCCAGAGTATGACAATAATCTCATTACTAACGCCAAAACAAAGGAAGAGAATTCTCAAGTAGGTAAAGATTTACTCGACAAGCGTCAGAAGTTTCTTAATCGTGCAGTGAGTGGATTGTTTACGCCAGGATCAACAGTTAAACCATTTATGGCGATAGCTGCTCTTATGGAAGGTGTTATTACTCCAGAAAAGAGTATTTTTAGTTCTGGTTCGCTCGTGATTAAAAATAAATACGGCGGTCCAGATACGGTGTTTAAGGATTGGAAAGCGCATGGATATGTTGATATGCGAGAAGCTATCGCTGTATCGTCGGACGAGTATTTTTACCAAATAGGCGGTGGATATATGGATCAACCTGGGCTTGGTATTGATAGGATTAATACCTATGCGTCTATGTTTGGTTTTGGAACCACAACAGGCATCGATCTTCCAGGGGAAGAGTATGGAGTCGTTCCATCTCAAGCATGGAAGAAAAAAGTGTTCGGGGAGGATTGGTTGTTGGGTAATACCTACCACACATCTATCGGACAGTATGGTTTTCAGTTAACTCCACTTGAACTTATTCGTGGTATTGCTTCTATTGCAAATGGCGGCACTCTCGTAACCCCTCATCTTCTTCTTGGTTTGCCAACTAAAACTACAGAGCTCCCGCTTAAACAAAAAGACTTACAAGTTATTCATGAAGGTATGCGTCGAGGTGTTCTTGAGGGTACCGGGCGAGTACTTAATATTCCTGGAGTGAACATTGCGTCAAAGTCAGGAACAGCCGAACTTGGCGTAAAAAAGGATTTAATCAATTCATGGATCACAGGATATTTTCCATATGAAAATCCGAAGTATGCATTTGTCGTAATCATGGAAAAGGGTTCAATAAAAAATCTTCATGGAGCTGTTTTCGCAGCACGAGAGACGATTGAATGGATGAGAGATAACACCCAGTACACAAAGTAGTAGTTTTGATGCAAGTATGCAAAAAGGCCCAAATTATGGTATACTTATACGTAATAAAAATATGGAATATCTAACACCTGAAAAGAAAGTAGAGCTAGAAAACGAACTTAATCAGCTTAAAACAGTGCGTCGTAAGGAAATTGCGGATGCTCTTGAGTATGCAAAGTCTTTGGGGGATTTGTCTGAAAACGCAGAATATCATCAGGCTCGCGAAGATCAAGCGAATTGTGAAGATCGTATTGGACATCTTGAACAAGTTCTTAAGAATGCTGTGGTTATGGACAAGCATCATTCTGGAACCGTTGAGGTGGGTACGACAGTGACTATTGTTAAGAAAGGTGAGAAAGAAGCTCGTCAGTTTACACTAGTAGGAAGTGAAGAGGCTGATTCTATCGGAGGAAAGATTTCAAATGAATCTCCACTAGGCGCTGCTCTTCTTGGAAAATCAAAAGGTGATACAGTGACATTTGATGCACCTAAAGGAAAGACAGAATATACAATCAAGTCGATCGCTTAATTGAAAAGTAAAAAAGCCGCGCAACCTTGCGCGGCTTTTTGTTTCTATGCAGGAATGAGCGAAGACAGAAAAGGGAGAGGGTTGCGTTTGCCCTTGTCTCCACCAGAGCTTTTCACGAGCTTGTAATTTATTGAGACAATCACTGCAAATGGTTCTATACCAGCCACACATGATTCGAATCTCTTCGGAGACTGAGCCTCCTCTGCTTGGCATGGTTGCACGACCAGTTTTTCTACTTTGTTTTTTGAGTGCAACAGAAAGAGGATTTCATTGTGATCAGTAAGACTGAGGTTCGGGTGGGTCTTGGTGATTAACTCATAGATCTCCGCTTCTTCTCTCCATCGATGTGGACTAAGAAGTGCCAAGTAGTCATCCATAGGCCAACTTTTCTTGCTTGGCCAAAATAGATAGATGAGTAAAAGTGATACACCGAGAGCGAGTAGTACAGCTTCCATAAGAGCTCCCTTGTAGTAGTGTTGAACAGTTCGTAGGAACTTTAACATATAGCTCTTCTTTGTGTCTAGTGTGAGCTTCTGAACTAATTTGGTATACTTTAGATCATTATGGCATCAATCGATGAGCTTCGCGCAGAGCGTCTCAAAAAATTACAAGCGTTAGAAGAATTAGGAAAGTCAGGGTTTCCAGCGGTCTCGCGAAGAACACATGAACTAAGTGATATTGTTCGTAATTTCCAAGAATTAGAAAAGTCAGGTAGTCAGGTTATCGTAACAGGAAGAGTGATGGTCTCGCGTGGGCAGGGAGCTCTTATCTTTATTGACCTGTATGATGGAACAGCAAAACTTCAAGCTGTCATTAAACTTCCTGAATCTGGAGAAGAAGCTCATACATTCTTTACAACGTATGTTGATACGGGAGATTTCATTGAAGTAACAGGAACGTTGTTTACCACAAAGTCAGGGCAGGAGAGTGTGCTCGTTACAAACATTTCTATGCTTTCAAAAGCACTCCTACCACTACCTGATAAGTACCACGGTATTCAGGATGAGGAACTTCGTATGCGTGAACGATATTTAGATATTCTTACAAATCCTGAGCTTCGCGAACTACTTGAAAAGAAGGCAAAGTTCTGGGAAGTTGTGCGTGCATTTTTGCGTGAGAAAAAATTCCTTGAAGTTGAAACACCAACTATTGAAGTAACAACAGGAGGAGCTGAAGCTCGTCCATTTGCAACATATCACAACGACTTTGATCTTGATGTATTCATGCGTATTTCTGTTGGAGAATTGTGGCAGAAAAGATTAATGGCAGCAGGGCTTCCGAAAACATTTGAAATAGGTCGCGTCTACAGAAACGAAGGATCTTCCCCAGAGCATGTCCAGGAATTCACTAACTGTGAGTTTTACATGGCGTATGCTGACTATGAGGATGGAATGAAAATGGTTGAAGAATTGTACAAGAAGATCGCAGAAGAGGTGTTCGGAACGACCACATTCACTACTCGAGGGCATACATTTGATTTGGCAGGTGAGTGGAAACGAATTGATTACCGAGAAGAAGTTCTGGGTCAAACAGGAGTTGATATTACTACTGCGACCCTTGAGCAACTCGTGGCAAAGGCTAATGAACTTAAGATTAAATATGAGGGAGTCAATGAAGAGCGTCTTATTGATACGCTATGGAAGTATTGCCGAAAGAATATTTCTGGTCCAGCATTTCTTGTTAATCACCCATTACTTGTTGCTCCGCTTGCAAAGAAGAACAGTGATGGAATGACAGCACAAATTTTCCAACCAATTCTCGCTGGTTCTGAAATTGGAAAAGGGTACTCTGAATTGAATGATCCGATTGATCAGCGTGCTCGATTTGAAAAACAACAAGAACTCTTATCAGGTGGGGATGAAGAAGCGATGATGGCTGACGATTCTTTCATTGAAATGCTTGAGCATGGAATGCCACCAACATGTGGATTTGGATTCGGAGAGCGTTTATTTGCGTTCTTGTCCGATAAACCTATACGTGAAATTCACACATTCCCTCTCATAAAGCCAAAGAATTAGTCCATCTACTTTGTCGCTACAGAATTTTTCTCAGTCAGCGTAGGTCTACTACGCTTTCTTCAGAAAATTCTTATGCTTCGCGTATCTTAACCAATTCTTTTACTTTCTGAAATATATAAATCAGAGAGATAAACGAAAAAGCACTACATTGTAGTGCTTTTTCGTTTATCCACAGGCATTTTCTAGGACATTAAAAGCTAAGTGGAGTATAATGGAGGCTAGTGGAGGATTGTGGGAGATTCTTCACAAACTAATATGCTGATAGGCCAATACACACACGAACTCGATCCGAAAAAACGACTGACCTTGCCAGCTAAATGGAGGACTTCGTTGGGGAAAAAAGTTGTTGTAACAAATGGTCTTGATGGATCGCTCTTTATATTCGCAGAAAAAGAATGGACGAGGATTGCAGAACAGCTTGCGTCAAATGGATTCGGTAATGCCGATTCACGAAGTTTTAATCGTGTGATGCTTGCACATGCGTTTGAAACAGACATCGATGCACAGGGGCGCATTCTTATCCCTGATACGTTGAAGGATTCAGCAGGACTTAGTTCTAAAGTAGTTCTTGCTGGTATGTATTCACGTATTGAAATGTGGGATGAAGGAAGATGGAAGGAATATTCAAAGAAAGCTCTTGGCGAAGCAGATGCTTTGGCAGGAAAGCTAAGTGATCTAGGTTTACTATAGGTGGTGACATTTACGACCATGTCACATATACCAGTACTTTTACATGAATCTCTAGAAGGTTTAGCTATACAAGAAGGTGGCGTGTACGTTGATTGCACAACCAATCGCGGAGGCCACAGTTTAGAAATAGCTAAAGCTTTGGGAAAAAACGGAACACTTGTCTGTATTGATCTTGATCAAGTGGCGCTTGAAGAAGCAAAAAATAAACTAGATGCTTTGGAAGATAAACCTACCATTCATTATGTTCATTCTAACTTCAGACATTTACAAGCGGTACTTGCAGATCTACAGATAGAAAAGGTTAATGGGGTGCTTGCGGATTTGGGGCTTTCATCTCAAGAGCTAGACAGCTCAAAGAGAGGATTCTCTTTTAGGTTCGATGAGCCACTCCTTATGACCTTTCACGCATCTCCAAGTGAAGATATGACAACAGCGTATGACATTGTTAACACGTGGAATGAAGAATCAATTGCAGACGTTTTGTACGGTTTCGCTGACGAAACCTACTCACGACGCATTGCGAAAAGAATCATTGATGCGCGACAGAGGGGAAAGATAGAAACAACACTTCAGTTGGTTGATATCATCGCTTCCGCTGTTCCAGCTGACTATCGCCACAAGAAGACGCACTTTGCTACAAAAACATTTCAAGCGCTTCGTATGGCAGTGAACGATGAGTTAGGAAGTATCCACGACCTCATCTCATCACTCCCTCATGTATTACAAGTAGGGGGACGTGCGGCAATCATAACCTTTCATTCAACTGAAGACAGAATTGTAAAAAAAGAATTAAGAAGTTTACCTGAATCATTAACAATTATTAACAAGAAAGCAATCGTTCCGACAGATGAGGAATTAGAACATAATCCTCGTGCACGAAGTGCTCAGTTACGTATCGCCGAAAAAATATAAGCCAACCCCACACTCATGTCATCACGCTACCAATCAATCACACTTTTCGAACGCACTGTTCACACCATGTTCGGGTCTCTTGTGGTGCTCGCGCTCATCTATTGTGTGGTTTTGCTCTCATTAATTTTTTCAGTGATTGAACGTAAACAAAATGCTCTTGCAAGTCGTGATTTAACCTCTACCTTGAGCGCCCTTGAAGCAAAGTACGCAAATAGTGTTGCTTCTATCAATGATGCGACGCTGCTCGCTAATAATTATAAGAGAATTGATGGTGCAACATTTGCAGTGCGTAAAGATGCTATAGCTAGTTATACTGTGCTCTATGCACGCTAATCCTGAGGAACAACTAAACGAAGATCAGAGGCTGCGATCAGAGGACAGAGCTCATCTTGTGATGTTGTTATGGTTTCTCGTGGCACTTTTTATTGCTTCACGAGCTTTTTATATTCAAGTTGTTAAGCATTCATATTATGTGGATGTGGCAGATAGACAATACATAACAAATGGACCTGTAAACTTCGACAGGGGGACAGTATTTTTTTCTCATTATAGAGAGGAATTAGTTCCAGCTGCTCAACTTTCAACAACGTATCGCGTAGCAATTGATCCAACTGCTATTAGCAATGCGACATCTACGTACGAAAAACTTGTGACTCATCTTCCTCTTTTAGATAGTGTTTCTTTTATGGCGCGCGCCACTAAAGTAGGTGACCCGTATGAAGAAATAGCAAAAGACATATCTGCTGAAACGGTTGCACAAATAAAGTTAGAGAAACTTACTGGGGTAAGTTTTGTAAAAGATAATAAGCGCGCCTATCCACAAATGGATATAGGGTCAAAGATTTTAGGATTCGTAGGTAACGACGGTTCTCGTGTTAAAGGGCAATATGGCATCGAGCGATATTATAATGATGTGCTTTCCAGATCAGGAAGTAGTCAGTCAGTGAATTTCTTTGCGGAACTTTTTGCGGATATCGAGAAAACAAGTATTTCCAATACCGACGCGAAGGAGGGAGATATTGTTCTTACTATTGATGCGGAAGCAGAGCGCGCACTCCATAATGCTCTCGTAGAAACAAAAAAGGAATGGAACTCCGACATTATCGGGGGGATCATTATGGACCCTCAAACGGGAAATATTCTTGCTATGGATTCACTTCCTTCGTTTGATCCAAATGCGTATGCGAATGTAGAGGACGCAAGTTTCTTTTTAAATCAAAATGTTTCTGGAGTGTATGAAATGGGGAGTATTATCAAACCGCTTACTATGGCAGCGGCACTGGACAGTGGGGCGGTAACAGAAGAAACAACGTATAACGACACTGGATTTCGCGATCTTAACGGCTATAAAGTTAAAAACTTTGACGGACAAGCCAGGGGGGCGGGAACAGCTATGCAAACTATATTGGATAAATCTCTCAACATCGGTATTGTTTTCTTGGTTGAACAGCTCGGCACTAAACGATTCCAGCAGTACTTTAAAAACTTTGGACTTGGAGAAGAGACAGGCATTGATCTTCCAGGAGAGGCGAGTGGGCTTACAAAAAACTTAGATAGTAACGTGCTTGTTGATAGTGCTACTGCTGGATTCGGACAAGGTATTGCCGTAACTCCTATTCAAACAGTTCGCGCGCTTGCGGCTTTGGGGAACGGTGGGAAGTTAGTCAATCCTCATGTTGTTGATACTATTATTTACAATAACGGCACAACAAAAAAGATTGTTCAAGATCCACCAACACAAGTGATAACAGAAAAAACAAGTGAAGAGATTTCGCGCATGTTGGTGCATGTGGTGGACACTGCCCTTAAAAATGGAACGTATAAAATGGATAGGTATTCAATCGCAGCAAAAACTGGGACTGCTCAAATAGCAAAGGGAGGAGGAGGGTACTACGAAGACAGGTATCTTCACTCATTCTTTGGATATTTCCCAGCGTATGAACCAAAGTATATTATTTTCTTGTATCACACGAATCCAAAAGGTGCAGAATACGCCTCAGCAACGCTTACTGACCCATTCTTTAAGTTGGTTAAGTTCCTTATCTCATATTACGAAGTTCCACCAGACCGTTAGACAGAAATTATCTCATCTACTGCGTTACAAGAAATTTTCTCTCCACGCAACGTACTATTCGTACGTTTTGGTCGAGAAAATTTCTTGTGCCTTGTATCTAAAATAATTTCTGTCTAACGGTTCCCGAAATGTGTTAGTATATACCCATGATTAAAAAAACTTCTGCAAAAAAGAAGATACCAGCCTCTGTGACGAAAGATACTTCGTGGGGTGGAGTTGCTGAGTGGTACGACAAACATCTCGAAAAAGGAACAGACACATACCATGATAAAGTAGTTCATCCGAACCTTCTGCGTATGCTCGGGGATGTTAAAGGAAAGCAAATACTTGACCTTGGATGCGGTCAGGGAATTTTCTCGCGCTTGCTTGCTGACGCTTCCGCAAACGTAGTTGGTGTTGACCTTGGGAAAGAACTCATTGCAATAGCCGAGAAGAAAAATGCCGAGTATGCATTTAAGATTCATTATTTCCACGGCGCATCTGATGATCTTTATATGGTTAAAGATGAAACAAAAGATATTGTTGTATGTGTCTTGGCTCTTCAGAACATTGAAAAGTTACAGGGTACTGTTACAGAGGTGGTTCGCACACTTAAGAAAGGTGGAAAGTTTTTTGTAGTACTCAACCACCCAAGTTTCAGAAATCCACGAAACACCCATTGGGGGTATGACGAACATGAAAAGGTTCAGTATCGCCGAGTAGACGAATATCTCAGTGAATCAAAGATTAAAATTGATATGACCCCAGGGGCTATCAAAGATAAGAAATTTACCGTTTCTTTCCATCGCCCACTTCAGGTATACGTGAAGGCATTTGGAAAACACGGACTCGCAGTTACAAGACTTGAGGAATGGGAATCTCACCGTGCAAGCCAAAATGGACCACGAAAAGACGCTGAAGATAAAGCTCGAAAAGAGATACCACTTTTCTTGTGTTTGGAGATGATTAAGTTGTAAAAAGCTTTAAAATCAAGTGTGATACACTAGAGTAATATGAAAAAATTATCACGCTTTCTTGCAACAACTGAAGGAAAATTCCTCACTTTTATCGGAGCTTTAGTAGTACTTTCTTTTGCCTACTATTTCTATGCAATGAGTACACGAGCAAATCTACCAACACCAGAAATCACAATTAACGAACAAGATCACGTTCGTGGAACCGTCGGTGGAAAAGTTACGCTTGTTGAGTTCGGTGACTTTCAGTGTCCAGCCTGTGCAGCTTACGAACCAATTGTTCGTCAGGTAATTGCTGATAACGCAGGTACATTACAGTTCGTGTTTAAACACTTCCCACTTACGCAGATTCACCAGAATGCTTTACTCTCCGCAAAGGCATCTGAAGCCGCAGCACTTCAGGGTAAGTTCTGGGAAATGCATGATATTCTCTACGACAAACAAACAGAGTGGTCAGGAAGTTTAAACGCTCGAGATATGTTCGTTGGGTATGCCACAACGCTAGGACTTGATGCGGCAAAGTTTTCAACTGATCTGAATAATGCTTCTATTGAAGATAAAATTGTTGCTGAGTACAAAGAAGGGGTATCTCTTGGTGTACAGGGGACTCCAACATTCTTCCTTAATGGAAAGAAGCTTGATAACCCAGGAAGTGTGGATGCGTTTAATAAGTTAATTAAAGAAGCAGCTGCTTCATCAAACTAACTATGATTAAAGAATTTCTATTAAAGCAGGCAGTTAAGCGCGGAACAAAAGATCTTCCAAAGGAACAGCAAGAGATGTTACAAGTTGCTGTAGAGAAAAACCCTGAGCTCTTCACAAAGATCGCAAAAGAAATTGAAGTCTTGAAGAAGCAAGGTAAGCCAGAGATGTATGCAGCCCTCGATGTGATGAAGAAGTATCAAAAGGAGATGCAGGAATTGTTTCAGAAATAAATAAAAAAAGCCGCACAGTGCGCTCCCAAATTTTTTAGACTGTATCCAGTCTCTTAAAATTGGCAGTACCTTTAGGTGCGGCTTTTTGTTTCGGCAGGTGTTCGATCAGTCGTAGATTTTCAGGATGCCACCGATGTCCGATGAGCATTCTGCGGGCTTGATCAGGTTTTCCTCAGGACTTCTCCGTCCAGAGATAACCTTCGCAATGAGATAGGTAAAAAACAGACAAACCCACACCGCGAAGCAAATCCAGAGAATCTGTTCGACGAGAGAGTTCTTCAAGAATGCGATATTGACGGTCGTAACCACCAATATGCAGCAAATAATCACCGAAAGCGCGTTTGCGCTTTGTCTCCAGAATTGGTTACTCATGATTTTCCCTCTAAAGAATTTCGCCACGAGGACGATACATCAGCAGATTACCACAATGGAAAGATAACTCAAAGCGTGATAAGATTACACGACTATGTCACTCTCAATCGGTATTGTAGGTCTTCCAAATGTTGGTAAATCAACACTCTTTAATGCGCTCACGAAAAAATCTGTACCAGCGGATAACTATCCTTTTTGTACTATCGATCCGTCAGTTGGTATTGTTCCTGTTCCTGATGAACGACTTGAGGCGCTTTCAAAAATTTCTGGTTCAAAGAAAATAATTCCAGCGATTGTGGAGTTCGTAGATATTGCAGGTCTTGTTAAGGGGGCCTCTGAAGGGCTTGGACTCGGTAATCAATTCCTCACACATATTCGTGAGACTGACGCTATTGCAGAAGTGGTTCGTATTTATGAGAACGCAGATCTTATTCACGTGGAAGGAACGGTGGACCCAATGCGTGATATTGAAATCATCAACATGGAACTTATCTTGGCCGACATGCAGACGGTTGATAAGCGAGCTCAAACAATTGGACGAGATGTAAAACGTGGAGATAAGGACGCAGTTAAACTGCAAGGTGTTATCGAACGCCTACAAAAGTTGTTCGCTGAAGAAAAACTTGCGAATAGATTGGAACTTGATGAAGAAGAACACAAACTTGTGCGTGATCTACACCTCATTACTATGAAGCCGTTTCTCTACGTGTTGAATAAGCAATCAGGTGGAAAAAATTTGGATGAAATGAAAGACCCACGATTTGATGCACTTGTTGCATATTTTAAAGAAAACAAATTCCACTATGTTGTCGTGGACGCAAAGATTGAAGATGAGCTCAAAGACTTCGAAGGAACAGAGCGTGATGAGATGCGTTCTGAACTTGGTGCGCACGATAGCGGAGTAGATCATCTTATTAAAGCAGGCTACGACCTTCTTGGACTTGAGACATATCTTACGACAGGGGAAATGGAAACACGTGCATGGACTATCAAGAAAGGTTCTACTGCGCCTCGTGCAGCAGCAGCTATTCACTCTGACTTTGAAACAAAGTTTATTCGCGCTGAAGTTGTTGCCTGTGATGATTTAGTACAAGCTGGAAGCTTTGCAGAAGCAAAAGCGAAAGGAGTACTACGAACAGAAGGGAAGGAATATGTCGTCCAAGATGGCGACGTCATAGAATTCAAAATCTAAAAAACATTCCATCTTCGTTGTTGTGACTTTATTTTTGTCAGTCACCGTAGATTAACTACGTTTTCTTCCAAAAACTTGTCACGCCTAGAATATGAAACATTTTTTAGATTTTGAAAGCTTAAGATATAAATAAATAAGCCAGCCAATCCGAAGATTGACTGGCTATGGAACTACCTTACCCTGTTTCATCCCTACGGAATCATCAGGAGAAGAATCCACTTGTTTGTAATCTGACTGAAATCAAGATTACGGGACGCGTGATATTGGGAAGTCTTTTTCTGGATGGCGCCAGTTAAGACCTTGTCACACCCAACATCTGCTTCTCTACATGAACAGGTATTCCATAATCTATTATAACAGATTATTAAGTTAATGTCAAGTAAATAAGATTATTAGATACTTACATCTTAAATTAACTGATATACTTTTTCTATGTATATTCTTTATGCGCTCCTCGGTGCAGTTATGGCTTCTATCGGAACTATTTTTGCAAAAGTTGGATTGAAAGGCGTCGATGCAAATCTTTTAACAGCGCTTCGGGGAATTGTTATGGCGGTGATCGTAACGCTTGCCGCACTTTCGTTTGGGAAATTTACTCAAGCAGGACTTTCATCGCTCACGGCTAAACATTGGCTTTTTATTATTCTCTCTGGGCTCGCAGGAGCATTATCATGGATATTCTTTTATCATGCACTATCTGCTGGACCGACCGTAACGGTAACAGTGCTTGATAAGTTGTCCCTCGTTTTCACTGCAATTCTCACAATGATTGTATTGGCAGAAGGGATAACACTGCAAGCGGGGGTGGGGCTTGTGTTGGTTGTTGTGGGAACAATTCTCGTTGCAATTCCTTGGAATAGCTTGATTTCATTCGTTAAATAGACTTGACAAATAGCACTAAATAGTGCTATAATATATATCCAACTATTGATCGCAGTTGCCATACTGTTGTTGGTTCAGGGAGCGTCGCGTGACGCTCCCTATTTTTTTGCCTATGTGCGTCTGTGCTTAACTTTCCTATACAACCTATTTTTACTGATACTCTTAGTATAGAGGCACAACAAAGGAGATCACCATGAACACTCTGCATGGTAGCGTGAATTGCGAAAAGTGTGATGGGGAGCGAGAGCTTCCTGCTTGGTACGCAAATGAAGAAGAACAAGAACTTAGTTTTTATTACGACCTGTGCCCATGCACAGGAAAAACAAATCACCGACCGAATGAGAAAAGCGTCAGTGAAGAAGAGTACTATCGCCTGAAGCTGAAGTGGGCGAAACCACCACCATCCCCAGACCTTTCATTTCAAGCCGCTGCATAAACGGGAAGCTTTTGCTTGTCGTTTTTTCTTATTTGCTTTTTCGTTTGTATGGAGTATTCTATGGAAGTGCAGGCTGGTCAATGATATACAAACGAAAGCTGATCACCAGTCTGATGGTTCTCCGCCGTTGACCGAACGCTGGGCGAAGTAAGAACTTGTAGGACGTCTTATCACGACAGATATCCTCTTGTTTTGAAAAGTTTGGAAATAGGTTGTCTGACTACACCCAGGGACTTGAGAAGGAACAACTGGAGTGTGTCGTGACATGTCCAACTTTTCTTGTTTCTGGGAGTTTTCAAAAACACGAACCGTAGAGGTTCGTTTTTTCTTTTGTAAATTTCCTTCAGTAGAGTATTTTGCTATAATCAAACGATGTCATTGACCGTAAACGAGATTCGTTCAAAATTTTTAAACTATATGTTGGAGAAGGGGCACGCCGTTGTTCCTTCAGCTTCTCTTGTACCAGAGAACGACCCAACAACACTCTTTACGGGTTCAGGTATGCAACCGATGCTTCCGTATCTTCTAGGGCAGCCACACCCACTTGGTAAGCGTATAGCAGACTCACAGAAGTCATTTCGTTCACAAGATATTGAAGAAGTGGGAGATAATCGTCATACAACCTTTTTTGAAATGCTTGGGAACTGGTCGTTTGGAGATTATTTTAAAGAAGAAGAAATTACATGGATGTGGACGTTCCTTATTGATGAACTTAAACTTGATCCAAGCAATTTTTATGTAACCTGTTTTGCGGGGAATGAAGCATTAGGCGTTCCGCGGGATACATTTTCAGCAGACCTTTGGCAGAAGCTTTTTGCAGAATATGGAGTTGATGCAAATATAAGCGATACACCAGAAGAAGGAATTGGGGAAGGTGAAAGAATTTTCTATTATAGTGAAAAGAAAAACTGGTGGTCACGAAGCGGAGTTCCTCAAAATATGCCAGAAGGTGAGCCAGGGGGGCCTGACAGTGAAATGTTCTATGACTTTGATCCGAAGAACGAAAAGAAAGTTCACGAGAACAGTGCTTGGAAAAATGAACCATGTCACGTGAACTGTGACTGTGGACGTTTTCTTGAGATTGGGAATAATGTATTCATGCAGTACAAGAAAACTGCAAATGGTTTTGAAGAATTGCCACAGATGAATGTGGATCATGGTTCTGGACTTGAACGCTATGCTGCAGCGCTTCGTAATGATTCTGATATGTTTAATATTGATGTGTTTGATGAACCAAAGAAAACAATTGCTCGTCTTTCTGGTAAGAACTATGGGGCAAATGATATAGAGATTTATGCATATCGTGTTGTGCTTGACCATATTCGATCAGCAACATTTCTTATTGGAGACGGTGTCATGCCAGGGAACAAAGATCAAATGTACTTTGTACGTCGTCTTATTCGTCGCGCAGTGAGATTTGCGCGCAACTTGGGTGTGCAAGAAAATTTTACAAAAGAAGTTGCGAGTTCATTTATTGAAACGTATAAAGGAGAGTATAAAAATCTAGAAGAAAAGAAAGAAAGTATCCTTACAGAAATTGATAGAGAGGAAAGTAAGTTTAGAAAGACTCTTGAGAATGGGATTAAAGAGTTTGAAAAAGTTATTGCTAAAGATAAAGGCGATGAAGCTTGGAATAAATTAAATCCAAATGAAAGCAACATAAATCCCAATGATGTACTTAGGTGGGAGATTCCAGCCGATGTTGCTTTTAATTTACTACAGTCTTTTGGATTTCCAATTGAGTTAACAGAAGAAATTGCTAAAGAAAAAGGATTCAGTGTGGATATGAGTGGTTTTGAAGAACTAAAAAAACAACACTCAGAATCTTCTCGTACAGCATCTGCTGGAAAGTTTAAAGGAGGTCTCGGTGGAGATGGAGAAATGGAAGTGAAATTCCACACTGCAACACACTTGCTCCACGAAGCGCTTCGTCAGGTGCTTGGAGATCATGTACTACAAAAAGGGTCAAATATCACCTCTGAGCGTTTACGTTTTGATTTTTCGCATGGTGAAAAAATGACAGATGAACAAAAAGCTAATGTAGAAAAGATTATCAATGATGTTATTGCTGCTGATCTTCCTGTACATCGTGAGGAGGTTTCGTATGAAGAAGCTCGTGCGCGAGGCGCGATTGGAGTGTTTGACGCAAAGTACGATGCTACCGTTTCTATTTATACAATTGGAGCACAAACAGGAAAGCGTGGAGAGGCAAACTTGTTCTCAATGGAATTCTGTGGAGGCCCACACGTAGAGCACACAGGTCAATTGGGTCATTTCAAGATTGCTAAAGAGGAAGCGGTATCGGCAGGTGTCAGAAGAATTAAGGCAGTTTTAGAGTAACTGTCTACTGCATGGATGTACTTGATTATTTGGGTCAAGCAACAAAGTCTCTCTTTCGTTTTGAGGCGCTACAAATATACAATATTACTGAGGAGAATCTCGATGACGATTCTTCTATGGAGGATTGGTGGCAATTTGTTAAAGAAAAAACTTCTCACGGGGTGATGATGCAGCGTGTGCGTTTTGTAAAAGAACCAGAGACAAGCTATATACAGAGAGAACTTGAGACTCATAAGAAAACCGCTCTCTTCGGTGATAATATTTATGTTCTTAAAGATAAAGATTGGAGGCAAGTCATTTCAAAAGATTTTTGGATTATAGATGACAAGCTTGTGCTTATCATGAATTACAGCGATATGGGCGAATATCTTGATTTTGAAGTAGTGAAAGAAGTAGGTACGTATAGAGCGCTTAAAGAACAGTTACTTAAGCATTCCTCTCCACTAGTAACTACCAACTAGTGACTATATACTGTCATATATGAATTCACATCTCGTTATTACTGTTGCTGATCGTGAGACAGCTATTGCATACGTTGTAGATGGACACTCAATTGTCTCTCATGTACATCCTGTGGGAATCAAACATATTGAGATTGAAGGTATGAATAAAGAAGCAGCTTCAAAGTTTATTGATGGAGTTATGTATACGTTAGAATTTATTTCGCTACACGATAGAATCCCAACTCATTTCACCTTAGTAACACCTGCACATGCCACCTGGCTTGGTGAGGCACTGGAGTCTGCTTCTTATACACAGTTCTATACTGACGGAGCGCCAGTGAGTGTTACACTAAAGGGTATACAAGACGTTCCTCTTTCTTATGCAAGACATTCGCAAACCATACTCTCGTTCAAAGTCTAACCACACTCTAACTGACAAGGTTGAGGCTTTTGAAACAAATCACTACCCAACAGATGAAGAGGTAGAAATTCCTGTTCAAATCCCTGTACGTCAGAGAAGTTTTAAGGAGAGGCGAAATGTCGACAGCATGGAAATGTTTCCTGTACGAGGGCGCCGTTCATATGATCAGGTAAACGATGAGCCTCTCGTAGATCGCCGAGGTGGTGATATTGTGTACCGTGATCCACGCACACGATATGAAAACAAAAGACAGTCTATTGGTACACTCGCATTTATTGGGGTCATGTTGTTTGTACTTGTTGGTGGAAGTTTGCTCACATTTGTTTTTAACCGAGCAACTGTCACCATTACTCCAAAGTACGAAGATATAAGTGACTTCCGAAAACCTATCACGTTTGCTCAAGCTGGAAGCGATAATGAAAACACTGTTCTCTATACACTTGCGACAACCTCTCTTTCAAAGAGTAAGACTCTTACTCTTTCAGAAGCAAAAAAAGTAGAAGCGAAGGCAACAGGAAAAATAATCATTTACAATAATTATAGTGCTGAATCTCAGCGACTTATAAAGAATACTCGTTTTGAATCCTCTACCGGTAAAATTTACCGTATTAACCAATCTGTTACTGTTCCGGGAAAGAAAGGACAAACTCCAGGAAGTGTAGAAGTCGTTGTCTACGCTGACAGTGTGGGAGCGGAATACAATACAGCGCCGTCTGACTTTACTATTCCAGGCTTTAAGGGTAGTGCACAATTCGATGCCTTCTACGCTCGTTCTAACGGGCCAATCACTGGAGGGGCTTCGGGAAACGTATCATCTGCTTCTCTTTCAGATATTAACGCTGCAAAGGATGCGCTTGCCATTGAATTAAAGCAAGAACTTACGCAGAAATTCTTGAAAGAAAAAATGGATGGATATATTGGTCTTTATAATGCAATTGATATTGTGTATGTTGATAATGAGCAAGAGTTACTTCTCGGCACAACGGCTACCTATCAAATTACAGCGACAGGATACCTTATGTTTGCAAAAGATAATGAGCTCGCTCAATCAGTGGCGCTTTCTGTGAGAGATTACAAAGGGGAGTCAGTTCGTCTTGATGATACAGATACATTAACGTACACACGTAAAGATACTGATCGATTAGCTGTCGTACAGTCGCTTGAAGTGCTTACAGAAGGCTCTCCACGTGTTGTATTCCTTACAAATGACACGACTCTAAAAGAACTTGTTGCAGGAAAGAAACGTTCAGAGTTTACTTCGCTCATGAAGTCTATTGATTCAATAGAAGGGGCTGAAATTAGCTTCTCACCGCTTTGGCTCTCAGCTTTCCCAGATGAAGTTTCTAAAATTTCTATTGTCGAATCACTGCCTAAGCGCTAGTCTGCGTTGATTAAAGAGGCTATATCTGATACACTTTACTCCTAACTATGGATGAAAACGATATTGAGATAGTGGAAGGACGTGTTACGGAGGCACTCCCAAGTGCTCTTTTTAGAATCCAGCTGGCAAATGGAAAGACAACACTAGCTAATCTCGCTGGGCGCATGCGTATTCACAAGATTAAAGTTCTTGTAGGGGATAAAGTAAGCATGCAGATAGATCCATACT
>JAHFMX010000020.1 GCA_023267635.1 bacterium
CAAGACAAAGAAACATACAATAGGATAATAGCGGACGGAAGCATGGACGACATGTTTGAATTTGGAAACGCAGTCGGTCGTGTAAATGCACTCAAAGAAATGATGCACGACCAACAGAAATTCACAGACGGGTTTGGTCACCCCTCTGATTGTGAGGAGTGTAAGAAAAATGTGTGAAAAAATCCTGGATAAAAAGAGGTACAAAGCAGATGAAGAGATCCCCTTTGTGTTCCAAAACAGGATTCAAAAAAATTCCTAAAGGAGCAACAACTCTAACAACTCGTTCTACACTTCGAAATTCAGGCAAATCAGAGGTCTCTTTGTGCAAAAAGCGCATTCAAGCTCTCTTGCGCCAAAACGCCATCAAACGCGATCAGGGCTGTGTTTTGAGGCATTACACAGACCTTCTTCCTTCCAATTATTCTGAATGTGATGAGATTCTCCAAGCTGAACATCTTCATACTCGAGGAGCCTCAGGAAGTTTCGGAGACATGAGGAATGTTGTTTGTTTGTGTAGGAGACATCACATCTTTTTCAAACCACAACACTCGCAACTCTATTGGGAAATAATAGAAAGACATCTCGGTCCAGAAGGCTGGGCTTGGTACAAGAGAGTTCGAGATGATCACAAAGCTTATCCTATGAGAATATTCGACTGGCTAAAATTAGAAATGGAGTTAACTCAACAATTAAAAAATGACTGAAGCTGAAGAAATTATCATCCTGGAAAAGAATTTGGGAGATATGAAATATCGATACAACAGAGTTCTTGAAGAAAATAATACAATCAGGAAGGAGTTGGATCTTTTTAAGAAAATAGCGAAGAAAGAGACAAAGGGATGGTACTTAGGGTATCTGCAGAATTCTCTAACGATGATTGAGAGACAGTACGAACAACTGCAGAATAATTTTCGTACACTAAACACCAGATATGCACAAGAAATGGCTAAGAGGCAGTATATTTTCCCCAGCAACCCCTCGATGACTCCCAAGGTTGAAGACCACTTCGATCATAGAGAATACGAGCAAACCTGATATTGTCTTTAGGATCAAACTTATCGAGTTTAAGAAAATTTAATTCTTCATCATGAATACTATTTAATTGGAAGATGCCTCCATCAGTAGTTCCGTCTTTATTTAATTTGGTGTTGTGTGCAGCCGCTTTGTATTGACTTTCACATCGAGCAATCTCAAGCATGATTGGAGCATCTAGGAATGCCTGCCTAACCCTCTCGATGATGCTTTCTCTGGTATACAAGATTTCAATTTTAATTTCTTTTTTCTTTGCTGGTTCAATCTCGGTAGTGGAGGCTTGATAGACTGTCGTTTCTGCTTGCGTTGTCGATTTGTATAATATCAATACCCCCAATCCAATTCCTAGAAGTACAATCACAACTTTTGCAAGTTGTATCATATATTTCTTATTATTAACAATAGACCTTCTGTCACTGCCCGCCTGTCACCGGCATTTAATAATTATACTCAATTCTCAATTGAGTATAACAGATGAGGGTGCATTACTTTTTGAAAATAAATGCCTTTACATCCTTTCGATCAATTTGGTTCCAGATTGCAAGGAGAAGTGCTCCCATAATAAGAATACCTTCAATTCCCTTCTCAAGGGTTCCTGGATCAAATTCAACACCAAGAGCAGATAGTAGTGCCTCGGCAATCAATACTGTAAGAGCTATTCCATTTTTTGAGATCATGTTTATGTTGTTACTTTTGGAACACCATTCTTCATATTCTGCTTCATTTTGAGCAGATAGATAACTTGTGTTGCCAACTTAATAATTGTCTGCATCAGTCCTTTGGCCACCTCTTCATGTTTATTTTTGCGTGTCTGGAACGCAGTTTGAAGATATGGTTTCATTATTTTGAGGGAGTCAAGATTTTCCTTGTATCGAATATATTTCCACCTTGGGTTGTTGCCATGAGTGATTTCATGATCGTACTTTTTAACCTCGAGGAGGGGCTGTATATCCACTCCTGTCTCCACCTTGATGATTGCGTCAAATGAGTGATGACGTTCATGGTAGGCAGTTCCAAAAGTATTGGCTTCATTATCTCGATCCCATCTGCAATATTCAAGGCACTGCTTCCCAAAAACGTACGAGTAGTTTGTTCCCCAGATACCTTTCGTAGTGTCAGTGTCTGATCTCCAGTTGTCCTCATGGATCATTACCATGACGAAGTCGGTTCCAAAGTCTCCATCTCTTTTTATTGCAAGATCATTGAGTTTTTGAAGATATGCGTTGGTTGGACGAATATCTCCGTCAGAATCTATGTATGTTGGATAATCTGAATAATCAGTAGTAACCACTTCGTACGTAGGAGTGATTCCAAGATATTTCTCCCAAAACGCAATGTCTTCAAGCTTCCACTTCTGAAAAGCCAATTGTGTTATTTTCTTATCTTTGAGAATTATGTGTCTCATATTAATCTGAGATTAGCTTGCTTTTGTTAAAGATTTGATACTCTCCACCCTGATCTGTTACTCCTCCCGAATACTCAACGCCATCATATCCTTGCTCTGAGAGAATTTTTCTAATCCTTTTTTCAGCCTCAGCTTGAGTTCTTTGTTCTGCCGTAAGACCACCAACAAGTTTCCCTTCATTTCTTTTCTGAGCTTGAATATATTTCCATTCGACATCATCCTTATTCCATTTAGGATCAAGCTCCTTAATTAATTTCCATCTGTTTTCTGCCTTTTTCAGATTGGCGTCCGCAAGAGAATACTCTTTAGTTGTTTTTCCTCCAGCTCCAGTTGTTTCATAGGAGTTGGCAGTGCCCTTTTTAGATGTGAGGAAAACCCCAGTTCCTCGAGGATCGGAAAGATCTCCAGCTCGATAAAGGATCTGCGTTGCCTTCTTCTCAGGATCCTGTACCCTATCATTAATGGTATTAGGTTTTTTAATAGGACTTGCGATTTTCTGGCTCTTTTGGGTCCCTTTTCGCGATCGTTGATCCTTCAACGAAGCTGAGACTTTGGGTCCTTCAGGTGCTTTGTTGTAGTCGATTGTTGGGAGATCGCTCTTTATTTTTGCTCCAGGACCCATCTCAATTACAGGAAGTTCGTCTGCTGGAATTACAACAACATTCCCTTTGTCGACAATTTGAATATTGCCCTCCTCATCAATTCCTTTAATCTCAACTTTGCCCTTAGATTGATATCCCTTTGCAGTTGTTTGAATGTTTGGGTTCTGATCTTCTTTAAGTTGTCGAGTCGAATCAGTCTTCTCAGGAAGATTGATTGGCTTACTTGCTTTGATTTCAGAACGTAGAGCTCCTTCTTTTGGAGCAGGAAGAGCGAGTCGAGGAGCCTTGCTTTCAGCAACAGCTTTTTCAAGAATTGCAGATCGAGACGCTCCCTTTCCAGCAGCACCCCCAAGAGCACGACTAAGCATGATCCCTTGAATCTTTGAAGCAAACTCACCTCCAACAATGGTTCCAATCGCCGAACCAACCATTCCTCCACTCATACCGCCAGCAACTCCACCAGCAATGTTTCCTGCAATTTGAGCAAAGTATTTGCCCATGCGTCCCCTATTCACAATCTTGCCATCAAGACTCTCAAGGAAGTCAAGATCTTCATAGTATTTGGCAAGCTCTTGGTTTGCTTCTCTGATGTTGTATCGACTTTCTTTTTCAATAGTTCGCTTGAGTCCTTTGGCGACCGCTTTGCGATATGCTGATTTTACTGGAGGAGTGTTCCAGTTGATTTGAGCGGTAGTTCCAATCTTTTGACGATGAAGCTCGGCAAGATCAATTCTTCCATCCTTGTTTGCTTTGAGTCGGTATCCCTCAATCTCTTTTTTGATATCATTTAGAGCCTTGAGATGATCTTTTCCTGCAAGTTTGCTATCTTTGACTGCTTTGATTAGATTTCGTTCGACGATTGCAAGATCAATGGAACGAGCCTCTTTTTCAAGAAGGTCCATAACGACACTCTCTCCAGGTTCGACATATTGAGCTTTGTATTGATCGTAGGCTCCTCCTGGAGTTCGAGTGCGAATCAGCCCATTTTCATCGACGGCCCCAACAAGAACATCAGTGTCTGCAATACGCTTACGACTAGAAACACCTCCATCTTTCGAATAAAGAGCATTCTTTCGCATGCCTGCATACTTTTGTTCAATTTCAAACAAAGCTTTCTCACGACCTGCAATAACTTCTTCTGGTGTTGAGGTGAATGGTTTTTTTACAACGTTGCCAGCGGCTTTGAATGGAGCGTTGGCGACATCTTCAGCAACTTGAGCTCCTTTATTAATCACTCCTCCAACACTTTCAGGAAGAATGGCATGTTGAGCCATGAACTTTTCAACAGCTTGTGATCCTCGAGCGGCAACATCTTTGAGAATTGCTGGCGTGATCACTCCAATTGTCTTCCCGGCACCATTGAGAAGTGGCTTCCCAACAAGATCAAGAAGCTTTCCTCCCGCAAGACCAAGTCCAGTATTAATTGCCGTCTCAGTACTTAGGAGATCATTCCCCTGCTCGAGTGACATTCCCGTACCAAAGGCAGCACCTCCAGAGACAGGACCCATGCCCAAAGCGACAGTCTGGGCAGCTCGTCCAACGTCCTTCTTTACGTCACCGAAGTTTTCAGGAACAGGAGCGACCCAATCGCCAAAGTTTCCTTTTGTGTATTTATTTACAGTTTCAGCTGAGGCACCAAGAAGTTCTGCTCCAGCCTGAAATGGACGAGCAAGCATTGTTGCAACAGGAGAAACAATCGCCTTAGCCATCGACTTGAACATTCCATCTCCTTCAGGTTGTGGAGCTGCTATACTTGAGGGGTTATTTGGATCTGCAAAGGTTTGACCTCCCGCTTTGACGGTCTGGTAGGCATCTGTGACTGATTTGACATACTTAGGAACATCATACTGAACGCCAGCACTGTTTGTTCCTCGTTTGTTTTCCCATCCAACCTCAGATCCTGAATTCCACTTTGCGGCAATTTGAGCTGGATTCAAACCTTGATCCTTCCATGATTTGAGGATGGTATAGGCGACCGCATTCTGATTTGAAGGAGACATCTCTGCGTTCTCATTTCCAAGAGCTTGTTTGGCGTGAGCTTTCCAGGTGCCAGGCATCCATTGGTATGCTCCAGACTCTCCAGATCCTCCTTTCGCATTAAAGTCTCCACCAGATTCAGTCTGCCTGATCGCCTTTGCGAGATTTACAACATCGTTATCCATCGATGGCGTTGATGGTTGTGTGATTGGCTGTGGTGGCATAGTAGTTTACCAATTAGTATTAACAGGACCTGCAGATGTTTGAATAACATCACCTCCTCCTTGAGTTTGACCTCCTTGACCCTGAAGGGCTGTGAGATCATCTCGAAGTTGAGTCAAGACTTTACGAGCTTCAGTATTCCCAAGATTTCGTCCAAGAGCTGATGCGGCATTTGCAAGAAGTCGTTGCTCAGCATCTGAAATTGCTCCCGTACCTTTGAGGTATTTAATATTATCAAGAGAGAGAAGACCTTTGAGTTGATCATATTTATTCTTTGCAAGAGCAGCCTCTCCAAAGATTCCTCCAACAAACTGATCTACTGGACCAAAGATTCGATCGAGTTTTGGATTGGCAAGGAGCTCTCCAATTACATTGACTGCCTGCTTACTGATTTCAGACTGAGGCTTCTGAGTACTTGAGAGACCCTGCATAACCATATCTTTGTACTCATCAGGAATGTCTGAGATCTTTGCAGTACCATCCTGAATTGCTTTGATGTATGAATCAATTGTTGGATTAGATCCTGCTGTGTAGCCACCTGCCATTTCCTCTCCTGATCCAGCACCTCCAAGACCGACAGCTTCATAAGATCCTGTCTCAGGATTGAATTCGTATCGAACCTGATCCTTTCCAAGACTGAATCCTTCCTTTTTGTTGGCTTCGTCGGTTGCTTGATAGACTCCAGCTGTACGAGCTGCAGCGCTTTCTCGAAGAGCAAGATCGGCAAGTTCTTGATTACTCATTCGTCGTGATAGGGCAGCTCCTTGTTGAGCAGCAGCAACTGTTCCTCCAGTCTTATCGAGTGCCTTTTCATACTCTCGACGAGATTCAGTTTCTCGCTTCTCTTTTTCTGATTGAATATCGGCAAGGATCTTCATTGAATTTTGAAGATTACTTTGTTCACTTGGATTCTCTTGATCTCGTTTGTATTTCAAATATGTTTTGTATTCAGGACTATTTTTCCACTCATCAGTAGCGACCGCTCCTGGGATTTGAGACTGTATGTTTAAGGCTTGATTTTTAATTCCATCAATTTGACTTTGCATATAAGCCTGACCTGCAGGTGAGGTAATTTGAGTTCCAATTGTGCCAGTAGCAGAGGTGTCTGACGGGGTAGTTTTTGGTTTTGAGCTCACAGTCGTTTTGCCTTGTGCATCAGTTCCAAGTGTCAAAGTTTTTCCATAGTCTTGCCATGCTTGAGAAGGCTTAGTTAGACTATACGGATTGTTTGGTCCCACGGTCAATTTAGATGATCCAGACATTGGAGTTCCTGTTGAGGGTGCACCAATCATTCCAGTCGTACTGACAGGTTTGGTTGGACCCCAAGATCCTCCTCCTCCTCCAGCACCAGCTCCCGCTTTGTATGTTGGAGCTCCTAAATACGAACTCGAAGCACTGAAGTTCGGTGAAGTTAGAAGATTGTTTTTGTATTTAGTTTTTGGATTCATGGTAATTACGTTAGACCTGATGCATTCTGGTATGGCTGATAATATGGAACTTGTGGAAGGTTGGACGAACTTGCGAATGGTGGAATGTATGATCCCTCCTCGGTCTCACCTTCTGTTGCGAGCATCTGAGAGATCAGACCTCCATACTCTTTACTGAAGCCCGCCTCATTTCCTCCATCATAGAGCATCCAGTATGTCTTTGCTCGAGTGAGATCATTTTGATTCTGCCAGTAGAGAGCAGTTGTTCGATATTCAATTGCTGGCTGGTACGCTTCTGGAATGACTGGAACTTGACCAATTGTATATGCACAAGTTCCAGCAGCAATCGAGGTTCCTTCGTATGGTTTTGTCAATCCAATTGATGTCGCTGAGGTGTAGGATCCAATCTCATACCAGAAGCCATCTCCTCCATTAGCTGCTGAGGTTTGAGTGAATTGAATATAGCGTCCAACCATGTCGGCGGTCCACGTTGTTCCTGTTCCAACGACGGCGGTTCCTCCATTCGCAATCGAGACGACAGATCCGGTTGTGTAGTCAGCGATCCCAAGATTGCGAACATTGAGACGCCCTCGAAGTGTGATCAGATTTCCAGTCGTAGCAGGAATTGGCTGAATCATGAATCGTTGATTTTCAACGTATGTGAAATATGGAACATCTTGCTCTCCGAGCTTGTATTGCTTGATTACTTTCCAGCGAGTTGGATCAAAGATCATCTCAGGAGAATAGATTGTATCACTGGAAGATCCGGAGCCACTATAAATATACATATCAATCAGCTTTCGAAACTTGTTTGGAATTTGATATGCTTCCTGACTTGCAACAGTCACCATGTTGGAGGTTGATTCCAAGAATCGAAGCTTTCCCCCTTGAAGAGAGCATATTGTTCGAATTGAATCGTTCATTCGCACGTCTAGAGTAGACATTGCTGTCGTATCTGATGTCGAGATGTTGCAGTTCTTTGCAATTCCGTTACGGAGTGTGGTATATGTTTTCACTTTTTAGTTTCTTAATTGGTAATTTGATAATTCAACCATTTTCTGAAAATATGGCGACAATCTCTCCTCTTCTTCATGTTTTCTTGGATGATGAAACTTGCAGAGAGTTATTCCATTGTTTAGATTGTAGCGCAATTCGGGATGATTGCGCCATGACAATATGTGATGTGCTTCTATTCTTCCGTCACACTCATTGTTTTGAATACGACATTTCCAACCATCTCTTTTATATATGTCTTTTCTCCATACATTTGAAGCTGAATCGTTTGCTAGTGTTCTTTCTAATTTTTTTAGCTCGTCTCTGTTTTTTATCCACCTATGACTCTTTGACCCCCTCTGAGCTTCACTCATTTTTTGTCTAGTCTCCTCTGAGAAAACTCTCCCCTTATTTATTGATTTGCCCATCTTTGATAGACTCATCTTCTTTTTTGTTTCTTCAGAGCATTTAATTCCTTTTCTTTTGCTTGGCTTCCCTAGTTTGGCCAACCTTATTTTATTGAGAGATTCTTCACTAAAAATACCCCTTTTGCCTTTATTCCAAGCAGTACCATTGCCATTTACTTTTCTTTTTATCCAAGATTCTTTTGTCATATTATTTATGGTGAAATCTTTATGTCCTCATTGCTAACTAAGGCAAGTTTTTGAAGCTCTTCGTTTGTTCCAGTAAATGTCATGCAGCACTTGAGTTGAATTGTTGGACTTGATTGTCCAATTCCCATCTGTGAGTAAGAGACAACTTGATCTTGAGGGGCTGCATTGTGGAGTTTGATCCATTTCTGGAAGCGAGCCTTCCCCGTCGTTGTTGTTGCTCCTGTTGCCGTTTCATCAATTGTTACGGTATATGGTCCTGATCCTGTGATGTTTGTGATGTGGGCACAGAGTCCAGATCCAACTCCCTGTATAAATTCTACCTCACCTCCTGTAGTTCCGTTAAATCCTGTCGCAGTGGGGCCGTATGCAGAAATGTCGGTTGAGGTTGTAAATGAAGTTGTGTTGACCCACGTAATATCTGCAAGAGTTGCGTCCTCTTCAGTAATTCGATATTTGCAGACAATTGAGTCAGTTGAGGCTAGGAAGCGCTTATAGATAGACCACATTCGTTCCCATTTGCTTTGAACTTCAAGAGTATCGATCCACGTCGTAACGAAATAGCCCTTCTTTTGAACAAAGTTTCGATAGTCGTCGTACCAGATCCCAAATTGGGACGTTCCATTGTTGTCGTTGTCAAGTGCGTATTCAGCTCCAGCAAGGAGGGTACCATTTCGAGATGAGGCGTCATTTGCAAAGTCGGCAAGTGCCAAAGCTCCAGTGTTCCACACACGCTGCTGTCCCCAGTCTGTAATTGTTGTTGATCCAATTGGAGTGTATGAAAGCGAATGCTTGTGAATGAAGCCAAACTCTGGAGACCATTCCCAAATTCCAGAAGCCATATTTTCTGGATAAGTAAGACCTGCATCCTCATAAATGTTTGATACCAAACACTCGATTGTGCCACTCTTGGTGACAACCATTCCGTTGTGTTGAATGAATTGATCATCTGAAAGACTATCGCTATTCTTTGGGAAGTCGTTTGCTCCAGATCCATTAAAGAGGGGAAGTCTCCCAACCTCTTCAAATGAAGAGCCTGTAAACTTACTCAAGACTCCATTGGAATCCATAACGTATGGAACGTCATCAAGAACACACATTGCGAGTGCTGCATGAGCTTTGAGAAGATAGCGCTCGTTTGCCTGAGCAGCAATACCATCCCATCGGAAGATCGTTGCTCGATAGGTCTTTGATTTATTATTTGAAGTTCCAAGCCACAGAGAGTCAGTAGTTTCCACCACGCATTGAATATCGTTGTCGGTTGCTTGAGTCAGACTAATTGAATACTGGCCAGCCGTTGAGTAGTAAGTACCCGCATCATCAATAGAGTCGACATTGTCTGAGCTTTGAACGATGTAGAGGTGATCGGTTCGTCTGAAATAGCAGGTGATTCCCGCATTTGGAGTTGCTGTAGTTACTGACCACGGTCCTGTAGCCGATGTTTTGGTATACCATCCATCATCATTTGAGGCCCAAAGCTTGGCATCAAAGACGGCAAGATCAGAAACTTCACTATCGTATGTGGTGACAGCTCCTGTTGAGGTGTCAGCCTCGAAAGCATCACTAGGATATCCGGAGTTTGCTCGAAAGATTCTTCCTCCAGCAATGCACCAGATATAGCCGTCAAATTCACAGAATGAAATTGGAGTAGACGTCATTGTTGCGAGAGTTGTCGTTGAGGTATTTAAGATCATGCGACCTCCAACACGCATCACTCCCCTATTGGTCATCGGATCAAGATTGAAAGAAGACCAAATGTTTCCACTTTTTTCAGAGTCGCCAATATTTCCCTGATACCAGGTATATGATTTGTTTGGATCTGGGAATTGGTAAATCATGTTTTTATACTGCTGTTAGGTCGATGCTTCCTGTAAATACTCCAGCTGTTGTAGTGCAGCGGAAGTTTTGCGTTGTTAAATCGTTATAGAATCGCATTTGTCCCTCGACGGTTGGATTGACAAGCTGAGGAGCAAAGAAGATGTCTTTGGTTCGGATCCCTGTAAAAATAAAGTTTCTGAATGCATTATCGAGGGCATTCATGCTAGGTTTGTCAATCGGATAGACGAGTTGTTGCTTTTCTCGCTGCTCCTTCCACTTCAAAAGAGTCTTCACTTGTCGCTCCAATTCTGCTACTCTTTTTTGGAGATCTTGATCTGGCATATTAATATCCAATATTTCGAACTGATAATTTGATTTCCTGCAGAGTCAAGTCGATTGAAGCCAGTCGAGCTTTAATTTCACCATTGGTGACTTCAAGGGCTTGGAGACGACGATCGAGCTGTTCACTAATCGTTGAGGCTTTCTCGGCGTTGACTTGAATCGTTTGGATGTTTGACTGAATTGTTCCAACCCAAATTCCAACACCTAGAATTGAAACAATAAAAGTTGCCATTGCCCAAAAAGCCTTCTGCTTGAATTCCCTCCATTCCCCCTGCATTTCTGTGACGTCTTTACGACGCTCAGGGAAAGTTGCAAGGTGGTTTTCTATTTCTTTTTGAAGAGTAATGTCCATATTACATAAAATTGAAGAAGTTTGAATTGCTGGTAGATGCAGCGACTGGTTTAATTGAGAACACAATAGCTCCAATATTCTGAGATACAGACATGGTGAAGTTAAGTGTCTGTGAGCCAGTACCAACTGTTGTATTGCTATCAAGTCCTCCTATAAACTTGTCTGTTCCAATTACTGTTCTAAGAAGTGTATTTGCACCAGCACCTGGATTATTACCATTATCTCCAACTGCATATCCAACCAACCAACAATTAGAAGAAACAACTGTTGTTGTACATGCTAATGTTGTACCAGAACCTGAGGCTGTATTGAAACTATCAGGCTGTCCAGTTGTATTGGTTCCAGAATGAGACATTGCTGTGGAGTAGAGAAATGTTGTTCCAGTCTGTGTTATGACAACATTATTTGAACCAGTTGCTGGAGACGAGAGTCCAAATACTGTAAGTTTTCTTGTGGCAGTAAAGTTTACTGTTGCAATTTGTGTCATTGATGTACCTGCATAGGTGACAGTTGGAGTTCCATCAGCAACCACATTAAATACTCCTACTGTAACATAACTTCCAGCAACATTGTTAAATGCGTACGTTAGAGAAGTTGAGCTGGTATTGTTTGAACCAGATGTTCCACCACTTGGACTATTAAAAGCTATTGCCATATTATTATACTTAAGCTACTGCCACACAGACCCATTTAGAAGTATCTGCTCTCCAGATAAAACCAATATTCAATCGTGCAGTAGTTACTGTTGTTGTTGGTAATGCGACCGTTGATGCTTCAAATGCTGTACCCCACGTCAATGCTCGTGCTGCTGTTCCAGTTACTGCAATGATAAGCTTCTGTCCATCTACTGGAGTTCCTGTTGGATTGTTGAATAGGAGTGCTCCTGCTTGTGCAGTGATTATGTACTGGTCATTTGCATCACTATCTATTGTAGTACTTGTGGTATAGCTTGTCGCTGTTGTGAAGCGAGGATTTACTCTCTTATTCGTGAGTGTGTTTGTACTTGAAATTGACGGAATGACCACTCCCTCAACAGCGAGAACTCCAGCCGCAGATCGAGAGAGCGTTGTGTCTGTTTGCCCAGCTCCAAGCTCAAGCGTTGTGACACTTGGGTTAGCTGAGTAGGCAGGCGCCGTTCCTATTCCTGCTGAAACCAGGACTTGTCCTGCCGCCACTGCGGCAAGTCGAGTAAATGCAGTTGTTGATGAGGCATAAACAAGATCCCCAATCGCTTGAGATGTGAAAGTCCAGTTTGACCCATCATTTGCTGCAATAGTTTTTGATGCCCCAGGGAATGTATAGATAGCAGCCGCTGTACCTGTATAGGTTGAAGATCCTGTTGTGAAAGTATTTCCATTTACGGTCGTTGGAGTGATTGCTCCAAGAGTAATTGTTAGGGCTGGAGTAGCGCCTCCTGAAGAAGATCCTGAGACACCGTTTGCAGTAGCGACCGAGACAGCAGTAACCGTACCAGCTCCTTTAGCATTAATTTGAGTCTGAATTGAAGACGTCACTCCCTTGACGTATGACAACTCAGTCAAGGATGGGTAGGTTGCTACTGCAAGAGATTGAAGCTTTTTTGCTGCCGTTGTGGCAACAAGCTCTGAGGCTGTTAATGTATTGAAAATTGGAGTGTCATTCGTGATTGTTTGAGCTGATGTCTGATCAAGTTTAAGTCCAGTTGTTGAAGAAAGATAGTCTGTTCCATCGGTTGCTGCTGAAATAGCAGTTCCGTTTCCTTTGAGGATTCCTGTGATTGTTGTTGAGAGAGTGATTGCGGGAGTAGTTGTTGAGGTTGCTACGGATCCCGAGATTCCATTGGCAGTCACAACAGAGACGTCTGTAACTGTACCAGATCCTCCTCCAGAAACATCGGTCAAAAGACGTCCTGTAACAGGATTGACAACAAAAGGTGTTGGAGTCACCGAATCGACACTCGAGACTCCGAGTGCGGTTGGGACATGATTTTGATCTCGTGATGCTTCTGACATGATAATTTTATTGATCTATTAAGACTGCTCCGTCTGCATTGACGTATATTGGAACCGGTGTCACACCATCGTCTGAACTAACTCCCATCCATGTTGGCACATGATTCTCGTCTCGAGGAGCAACTTCTGTTGGACTGAATGAAATTGTGCTTACAGTATCGACTTTCATGTTCCCAGTAGCGTCGACTGCGATTGGTACAGGAGTCACACCATCGGTACACAAAATTCCCATTCTGACTGGCACAAAATTATTATCTCGAGGTGTTTCCATGATTAAATATAATTTATTGTAATATCTTGCGCTGCCGTTGCAGTCACAATTGTTAATCCTGTAGTCAAAGCACAGTCATATACTAGTGTGAATGGTTGAGGACTTGCCGGAACTGTGATGGTTCCAATGATGGTTCCAGATGCTGTTGTGTTGTCATAAATCGTAACCACCCCAGTTGCAACCGGCTTATTGAACACAATTGAGTGAAGAGCTCCTGAGCCACTCTTAACAACTGTCGTTGTTGGAGCGGCTAAGGTGATGTTGAGCTTACTCCACAACTCACCTCTATTGTTCCCGTCAGTTGTTAGTGCTGCTGATACTTGTGTCATATTAGATTCTTCCTTGCTTAAGTCGAATAATGTCTCGATTTGTCATCTCGGCAAGATCTTTGAC
>JAHFMX010000021.1:0-9646 GCA_023267635.1 bacterium
CGAGTGATTTCTGTACACCCTCTTGACTATTTTGACCACCCGCACTTGAAATAATCTCCCCTGTTTGCATGTCCACAAGATTTCCATCTTTATCAAACTGAGTATCTTTCTTTGCTGACGGTTGGTTCGCTCTATTTGCAGATGCAAGTTGTGCCTCCTTCACTTGTCTATCCAATCTTCCTATATAACTACCTCCGATACTCATTGCTTCCTCTTTAGTCTTTGCGGCGAACATACTCTGTACTACGCTTGTTGGTGCACCGTCGAGTTGTGCCTGTATTCCAAGGTCATAAATAGATTTCTTATTCTCTTTCTCGGTTGTAAGTTCTCGCTCTCTATTTCCTGCGAGTGTTTCAAACTCTCTCTGCTCCGATGCTGTAAAGAGGTCTTTGTTTTCTTGATAGTTGAACATTGCCGTTTTGAGTATCAAATCCTGCTTTTCCATGTACGCAGAAACAGCTCTATCAGCGATAGATTTTGCAGAGTCATACCGTCCCTGTACTCCCATTTGGATGATAGAAAGGTCGGCTTGTTTCTTGATAGACTCACGAGTTACATCATTCATTTGGTCTTCAAGCCCTCCTTGTAGTTTCCCTTGTGAGTTCTTTTCGAGCGTATCGAGTTTATTCTGAAGAGAGCGTTGTTCAACAAGTATCTGTTGGTTGATGTCGTTGAGTTCCTTTTGTACAGCATCTACACCTCCCTTTTGAGAGTACTGTTCATCGGTAAGGGTAGTCTTACCCCGCATTTCCCGCAGGAAGTCTTGAATGTCGTTTCGAGGCTGAGCGAGTGCTGACTCTTTTGCCTTACGGTCATCTATGAGACTTTGTGTATACGTATCTTGTGTCCCTTGAATAGTCCCTTGTAGCCCCGCAGTCTCTACGGGTACAGCAGATGGTGTTATTTTGATGGGGGCAGTGGGGGTAAGTGTACTTGAGGTGATTGTTGGTGTAGTCTTTCCTGTCTTTTGGTTTAGTGCTGTCTGCGCTCTCTGTAGTTGTGTCATGAGCGAATTTGGGGTTGGTGGTGTGGCTTTAGCATTTACAGTTGGCGTTGTGTTCGCTGGTGTACCACCTGAATACGTTTTAGTACCGTCACTGTACTTGGTGACTTTCTGTCCTTTTGTGTTGGTGAATGATGTCGTTACTGTTGGTGGAGTTGCCATATTTTCTATATTATATCATACAACGCTTACTTTTTTGATGGAAGGTGATACACATTATCAATGTCTAATCCTTCTATTTCTATTTGAACACCTCGAAGCTCGACTTTGAATTGAATGAATTTCCCCACTACCCCTAATTGAGTAGAGAGAAATCCTTGAGTTGCGTTATCATCTCCGTATGCTATGGTTTGCCACTTTATCCAATTACGGAATACCACTGTTGCAAGGTCACCTGCTGTATAATCGCTATACGTTTCGTCAATAGTAATTGTGTACGTTCCTGCATTGAGTGAAATTACAGTGATATGTGCAAGGATACCAGAACCCCCTCCCGATAAAAACTCAACTTCGTCCCCAACAACCGCATTCGCAAATTCTGGTTCTGTTGTGGTGAATGTGGTTGATGATGTCCATGTCGCTGCCCATCTTCCTGGGGTCGTGTCTATCTCGTTCCTCTTGTCATCCGTCACCCTATATTTAATGATGATTTTGTCGAGTTCAGAAACGAAAGGCGAAAACTTTAAAGAAATGAGATTATAGGTATCTTTCAACCCAGCAGAAAATATCTTCGGCGTTATAAAATAACCACGATTTTCTATAACAGTGGAGACAGTACCCAGAAAACCTGTTGACAATTTTGTTCTCCCCGCCACATCTCCACCCCAAATAAGGTCTGTACCAAACTGTGGGTCTTCGATGACCCTCTCAATAGGACAGATAGCAGCTGTCCGCCCAAGGAGATATTGACCAAAGTCAGTCTTGGGAAAAAAGACAAAAGTTTGTGCGTCATTTCCTGTCCCCGTTAAGTCAATCGCTGTTCCTGCTTGTGCCAAGGTAAGTGTCGTAGCAAGTTTAATAGTTGTTCCTGTCACATAAATTACAAAGTATTTTGCACCATCGACCAACCCCGTTATTGCGGTCCCATTAGCACTATAAAGAACTTCTGTTCCAGTGATAGGTGCCGTTACCACCGTGATTACATCCGTTGTCGTATTTACTGATGCGGTGGCTACCGTTTCTATATTGACCAGAGCATTAGAGAGTGAGTACCTATGGTACGCATATCCTAGGTCTGCATCGTAACACCATATTCCATCGGGTTGGTTTGTTAGTTTGAGATCATTTGAATAGCTCGACACATTTATGTACAAAATACTTCCAAATGCTTTGAGGCAGTTATGGAACATATTGTGATTCACATCATCCGACATTGCTCTGCGGGTATAATATATTGGAAGATTATCAAGCACTGTGAATCCAGAGCCGTTGAACCTTAATATCTGTCCCTTTCCTGTAAAAATAACAATAGAATCCTGAAAATTAACCACATCGTATATCATATTTGAATCGACCTCGTATGCAGATTGTGCGGCTGTACCGTAGCCGTTCCATACATACAAGAGTGCTTTTCCACCAAAGCGATTCATCGTAGAGATGTAGAGATTTTGATTGAAATAGGCAAGCCCTGTGATATAAAAATCTGCAAGAATGGTAAGCGTCACTGATAGCGTTGGTGTCGCCGTGATTGGTGTCGCATACAAAAGTACGGTGTTCACATTTGCCACAGCGATACTCGCAAGACTTGGGAATCCCTCAACTGGGTGTTGCCCCTGTGCTGTACTTGCTAATGATATATTCGTATTCGTCCATGTGTTCGGCGTTGGACTGTAGAAGTCTGCGCCTGTTGAAGATGTTACCAAAAGTAACCCACCAATGAAGGTGGCATCTGACTGTATGTCGCCACTTGGGTTTCCGACTGTTGTTTCTTCAGTTGGGCGTATGCCTAGGATTCTATCCGCATCAAGTTTCCACGGTTGGTCATGTGTTTGTACAAAGTACCCATGGTCTTGACTACGCAGTATGACAGCAGGTTCATCAAAGTTCGCATCAAACGTCTGACTGATTGGCGGTCGGGAGGCATACGATAGGCGAAGATACCCCTTTTTATCAAAGGTTATGTTTTTAGTAACGGATATATTCCCCAATACATCAGACGCATTTGATTGTTGCCATTGTTTCGTTTCTTCTGACGGTATTGTAATCATACTGCTGTGAGGTCAATAGTTCCAGTAAAGACTCCTTTTGTAGTGGTACACCTAAAGTTTTGTGTTGTTCTGTTATTAAAGAATCGCATCTGACCTTCTTCAGTCGGACTTTCTTGTGTTGCTTGAAAGAATATGTCTCGCACGTTTATTCTATCGAGGACGGTGCTACGCAATGCCTCACTCAAAACTTGAATACTCCCTACATCAAGAGGTAAGCGTAGCTGTTGCTGTTCTCGCTCTTTCTTCCACTGTAAAAGCTCTTGTACTTGTGCTTTGAGTGTATTCATTTCTTGTTGTTCTTGTTGGGTCATAGTATTGCGTTCATCACTTCAGTTTTTGAATTTACAATAAGACTTTCAAGATATGCCTTCCGTTCTATGAGTACAGGTATTTCTTTCGTAAGTTTGTCCACCTCACGTTTGATTTCTTTTACAGACAGCTCCTCTACTTCCTCCCGCACAACTTCCTTACGAATAGACAAAACAACCTCATTTTCGTTTTTATACGTTCCCTCTTTAATTTCAAAGTTTTTCATATATAGTTTATCCGCTTTCCTGTAATAACATGCCGTTCATCTTCTGCACGATGTGAAAAGTATTTTTGAATCTCAATCTCAAGTTTTGCCACTTCTAGTGCTATTAGATTATAGTTTGGAAGGCTCTTTCTTCGTGCGTATTCTCGTGCGGGGTGAAGGTAAAAGTAGTGGTGGAAGATTCCAGGGACTCCTGCCTTTTTAGTCGTGTCTGATGATGCAAAATAGGATGCCTCACGGTTGATGAGTACTTTAATGCCTGCAGACTGCGTGTAGTTCGGTACGGGGTCAAGATCAATGTAATTCCCTGTTTTATCGTAGCGATATGGTGTTCCTGAGCGTGCTTGCCCATCGGTGAAGCTCTCTGTTGCATAGGGGTCGCTTGTTTGTACGTCTACAGGGTCAATTTCAACGTATACTCCTGCTGGGTTCTTAATGAAGAGCTTGTATATCTCTAGCATGAGATTGGACCCTGCATCTGCGGTAAATGACGTAAGTGCATACCGTCGTGTTCCCGAGGTGAGGGTCATTGTGCGTTCAGGGAAGTCTGTGTGGTTTGTGTCATCAAATTGCCACCCCCCATCTGCTTTTAATGCAATGTTTAGAAACGAGTCAAAGGCAATGTTTGTATCTGCTGTAAACTGCTTTAATTTTGTTGTACTCCCAGACACATCACCAAGATTAGCTCCAATTTCCTGCTCGTAGAGTTGTACTAACCCTTTATATGTTGTTGTATCTGAAAATTGAATTGACACGGTGTTATTTTGTTACGCTCTTTGTTACGCTCATAACCCAGCCCCCGAAGGGACTGAATATAAGAACAACTTATGCCACGAGAATATCGAACTCCAAACCAACTGTTGATGTTGGTGTAAGGTGTCCAATATCGATTCGTGAGTAGAATGACCGACCCGAAAGGTAGGTATTCGTATCACCCGCAGGGAAGTCAATTGTGTGTGCTCGTCCGTATGTACCACGAAGGATACCGAGACGTTCAACCTTTTTAACTGCTGCGAACACGTGACCTGCAGTGTGTTCATTTGACCAGTAGTGGTCTGCTCCAAGGTAGTGCAATCCTTCGACTGTACCTTCCTTGAGCGCTTGATCTGCGGTGTTAAATCCGTTTGCCTGTACAAAGGCTTCGAGAATCTCAAAGTCTGCTGCACGCCATACGAATCCTACCCCGTTTTGGTTCATCTTTGCTTGTCCATTTGCCTCTCGAATTTCTCGCTTGACTCCACGGATGATGTCATCAATGTTAGATGCGGAAACAGTGATGTTTCCGGCACTTCCACCGATAGAAGCATTGTCAAAGTCTGTGAAGCTCGCATGACGTGCAAGGACTGCCCCTTCAACGTATTCGTTGAGGAGTGCTCCAATGCGGTCAAATAATTCTGCTGGCTTTGTCCACGTTGACTGTGCAAGGTCTCCCCAGTCAACGAACAGACCGAGGTCTCGTCCAGTTGAAATGGTAAGGGTCTCTGCGGTCTCTGCGAACGTCTGCATTGAGTGTCCAGTTCCACGAGTGACTGTCTGTACAGATGGAGTTGTGGACATGTATGATGACGAAATGACACGAGTGTCTGAAATCGTTACATCGCACATCTCCTTCCATGTTGTAGGATGGTCGAGGCGGTCTTGGAGCATATCCTCATACAGTGTTTCGTATGTGATTGTATTTGCTACTGACATTTTAGTGGTAATTACTTATTAAGTACCATAGAAAATGTCTTATGGTTTAGTCGTTATAGAATTTCTTGCTGTTCTTCGTATCAGATACCATCGCACGAGCAATTTTGATGCGAGCTTGACGGTCTGGGACTTGTTCTGCGGTTGGTGGAGTTCCTTTCGCAATCCAGTATGCTGGACTTTCTTTTGCTGATGCTCCGCTTTTATCGCCTTTGATGTTTGATGTCGCAGCAAGGTTTGCTTTTGTAGTGCGATGTTTTTCAAGTTTACCCTGAAAGTCCTCGTCATCTACAAGAGTATCAATGGAGATTCCCCATTTCTTCGCAGTTAAAAGAGCAAGTTCTACTTCTTCTTTGTCGGTAATTCCTGCGCTTCGCAAGAATGCCTTTTCCAATAGAGTATTTTCTTCTGGTTTGGTTTCTTTTCCAGCGTCTGTCTTAGGTTCAACTTTCGTTTCCTTTGACTTTTCCATCTTCGTTTTAAGACGTTTTGCTATGCCCTGATTTTTCAACGCAAGCGCCTTCCAATCAGTAGTGTCATTGCCTTCATCGTCGATGTTCTCGACAATGTCCTCAATTACCACATCGTCTTGTTCATTTTCAATTAACATAAATGAGAAGTTTTATTCAATTTTATAGATTGAGAACTGTATTAAAGATTTTTAGAGAATCATAACTCGTAAACAATTTTGATAGCGAGATTGAGAACTCAAACCATTAGTCTGCGTGTATGTACTCTTGAATAAACGTAACTACATCTCCGTTAGTTTCGCGGCATGATGTCATTCTTGCAAATTCTGCACCGTCTACTACGTCCGCACCTGTTCCTGCACCCGTAGCATCAAGCCCAACAACATCGTGCCCTGGCCCCGCTACAAATGTTGTAGTGGTAGCTGCGGTTAGGTCACTTGCGTCATAAAACCACTCGTGACAGTTTCCTTTCTTTGGAATCATTGTCATAGTGCTTGATGCGGGAAGTGTAAAGCTGATTACTGCTTGCCCTGCTCCTGCGGCTGTACCGTAGATACATCCATTCTCTAGGTCTTGGGTAAGGAGAACACCACTCGTTGATGTTGCAAAACATCCTTCTCCATAGGTGACTCCACCCTTTGCGATAATAAGCTCTGTCGGTTCATTACCTGAAAAGCCTTGTAGTGGTGCTGTGTCTTCTTTTGTGACCGCAAAGAATCCGACTACGATGAGTCCGAGAACTGCGGCTACTGTTACTAAATCTTTCATGGTTACTGTTTAATGCTAATTACTAATTATCGGTATGTTACCGTGTATGCGCCGTTATAACTTGGGTCAACCCACATGTATATCCCCTTACCAAAAGCGACATCAAACGTGTATGTGCCTGCTGGTGGGGTTACTGCGCCTATTGCACCTAGTGAAAATACTGCGGTCATTGAGGTAGTTGCAATAGTTGTACTCGCGGTGTCGTAAAATGCGATTACTGGTCCTGCGGTTGTCACTGGTGACGTACTTGAGACAACAATCGATCCAACTTCTCCGAACATTGACCTGAGGCTTGTTGTTCCAACATTCGCTACTAATACTTGTTTAGCCTGATACCCTGTCCCCGGAAACGCACTCGCCTCTGTCCGTACTGATTGCCATGTGAATAACAATCCAAAGACAAAGAGAATAGCGGTTGCGAGTCCTATGGTTTTGTAAATTGATTGTGTCATGTTATTTTTTCTTTTTTACTTTCTTTGTTGGCTCCTTTTCTACTTTTTCTACGGTTGCCTCTGTCTGCTTATCTTTCTGCTTATCTTTCAGAGATTTTAATTTGTATTCTTGCAAGCTCATATTTATTTTTATTATTGTTTCTATTATACCATATTTTTATAATGCAACTCTACATCCCTACTTGTACCAAATCTTTTTTCTCTCCTTGAACGGTGTTGCGTACCTTGTTCAAATCCTTCCATCCATCCTCTAGTGCATAAACGGCAAGCATAGATGACGCAAGGATATTGATGTCATTGCCTTCTCGTTTCTTTAAGAATGATTCACGGAGAACCTCTTTCACCGCATCTGCCATAACGACATCTGCAAGAAATCTATTTATCTTTTCTCGTTTCTGGGTGTCCATATTATGCGGTTACTGGTTGATTAAGCATTGGTTGCTGTGGTGTTTGAGATGGTGTTTGAGGTGCTGATAGTTGCGGGGCATTCATTGGGGTAAGGAGTGACTGGAAGTCTGATTGGTTCATGCCTGAAAACTCAAGAATATCCTGAAATGAGCGTGCGAGTGCGGGAATTTGCATAGCCTGTTGAAATCCTTGTGGGTTTGCGAAGATGTATTGGAAGATAGAAAGTATCTTATCAGACACATTCGCAAGGTCTTTCTGCTTGTTGGCGATGTTGATACCCATTTTAACCTCGACTCCCTCAAACTCGTCTTTCAATACTTCAAGTAGGTGTTTACTTCCCTTTTTCGAGAATAATTCTTTAAAAGTTCTCACAAATTGGTCTCTATCTGCTTCGGACATCATTGGTTTACCTCCACGAACAGCGTCAAACATTGATTCCTTAACTCGTTTGTTTGCTTCGTTTGTTGCGAGTTGGTCGCTTATCCATGTCATTTCCTCTCCTGTAAGAGTTGCAAGAAACTTCTTTCCACCAAGGATGTCCTTTACAATATCGGGGATTATAATCTCACGATAGATACGTTCAATAAACTTCGCACGTTGTCCTTTTCGTCTATCGTGTAGCCCCCGTCCCTGTGCTACAGAACGCTCCTGCCCTCTAAATGTAGTTCCTGATGATGCCTCTTTCCCGAGTACTGGGTCATACGCAGATGCAGTGAGTTGTGCATGTTCAAACCATTCGTTAGTGGCATTCTGAATAAGCTGGATATTTGAGGGAGCTGCGGTAGGGACTTGGTAGATGCGTTTGTTGTCTTCAATCGTAGTGATCTCAAGATTTTCCATGTCTTGGATTTTGTTTCGGTTCGCATACGATTGGTCGTCTGTATAGAGTGGTATCTTGGATGCAGATTCAAGCAGATTCATCTTGTGGATAGTCAAAAAGTTCGTCCATATTTGTGGGTGGACAAGAGTCTCACCCTCTCCTTGACCGAGTGCGCGTCCTTCTATTTTCTTTGATGTATGGAAAAGTAATGTGTCTTCTGTTTCTTTCTTTCGGTAAAGGACAACACCTTCTTTATTCTTGTTCTTTGCGGTGTAGAAGGCAACAACTTGCACCTGATTGTACCAATCCTCCATGTTGTCATTATCCTCTAGGTAATGTTCCGGGAGTGCTCCACGGAGTAAATACACTTCAATTGTTTTCGATGGAACGGTATTTTCTTTCGTGCTGTTCATTCCTGATGGGGCTTTTTCAAATGATGCATGCGTAATGAGTTCATCGAGTGAGATTGTCGCTCCATTCTTTTCATCCCCCCATCCGTTCTTCTTCATTGCACGGAGTTTATCTGGTGAGAAGTGATGCTTAAAAGCAATCGTACCACCAAGTATGTCTGTTTGGTCACAAAAGGCAATTGTATTAAGCTGTATGACCTCTGGTCGCTTTGTATTGGTCTTCTGTATCAATACGCCACCATAGTCCAAGTCGCTTTCGGTTATTTCATCAAAAAGGGTATCGAGGTCATTTTCACGGACATATACTTCATCGTGGTACTTCTTAATGAGAAAAGAGAGCGCACGTCCTGTCAGGTTTTCAATGAAGAAGGTGACTTCTTTCACTTCTATATCCTCTGTCCAATATGCAAGATTGAGCATTGGGAGCATTATGTTTTTGAAAGCTCGTATCCAGTTGTTCTCACCCGTAAAGAATATACCGTTTTTAAGGTGGAATATCATCTGCACATGCGTGCGGAATGACCAGGACCAGTTGTCCCCAAGTTTAACTTCATCAGTCTCAAATGCTGATTCTTGTTGTTTTATATACGAAAAGATGTCGGGTGTATTCATAGACCTTCAAAAAGTACACTGGTATTTTTAATGGCAATCTCCCTTGAAAATCCAGCGGTGTTGAATAAACGCTGTGTTTGAACTGTATTTAATATACGCTCCTTTGTTTTGTCTCCATGTGTAACGGTGATTACTGATGTGCCTCGGGCGTTTGTAACTTTGAGTAGTGTAAGCGCTTCTCTCACAGTTTTCCCTTTCGCTGTTGTTAGTTTACCAAGGACACGCACAGTTACCGTGTATACCTTTGGTGTTACTGTCTTTTTTACTGTCTTTTT
>JAHFMX010000021.1:9746-13009 GCA_023267635.1 bacterium
TTACTGTCTTTTTTACTGTCTTTTTCATAGGTGTACTCTTACAAATCCATGTATCTTTTCAGAGTTGTCGTACTCTTGAAGAGCAGAAATAATAGGCTTCTTGGGTCGTCCACTCATTTTTGCATCCACTTCTTTTGCTGCGGCGATACGCAACTCGTTACATTCCGCACAATAATACGGATCGGGGTCTTCGTCTTCGTATTGAGCTGAACACTTAATGCAATTATGTACCATAGTTTTTATATTATACCATATTATAAAAAATCAAACACTTCTTCTGCTCCGTCAATCTTCCGATAATCCTCGGTAATTTCTTCCCCACTCTTAATATCACGAAGAACAATATCATTTACCGCATCGTAATTTGGGTCTTCTGAATGATTGAGATACGAGGATAGCCGTGTTGTTGGATAGGCAAATGCAGAACCACGGACAATTAGTGGAAAGTGTTTAAGTAGCTCCTTTCGTACCGTGGGAAAAAGGTTGTTAAATTCCTTGTATGGTAGATTGTACATTTTCGGTATCATGTCTGTGTATAACTTCTGTCCCTTATGTATATCGTGTATTGCAAAAATACCAACTCCCTCTATTGGTGAAACTGCTACTTTCGTTTTTACGTAGGTATTAAGCTCCTGTATTTGTCTTGTGTAGTTCATTTTTTCCACATAACTAATGGGTAACGGTCTTTGATTGTTGTATGTATCTTTTTCCACGCCATGTACTGTGCTCCGCTAGTGAACCCGAGTCGTTGTATCATCTCCTTTCTGTCCCATTCTTTCCCTTGGCAATACGTACATCCTGCCCAGTCAACGACTTCACCATGAGAGTGCTTTGTTGCTCCCGCATCTAAAATAGCTCGTTGTATCTTATCGAAATTCGCTGGGTCTTTTAAATACTCTGGCAAGGAAGCGAGTATTGGGTGTAATTTTGCTTTTGGAAATGCCTGAGGAGTAATATCGTTCATAATCCGATGTTGCGTTTACGCTGTTTTACTTTTCTATTCACGACGTGCGGGCAATCTTCCCATCCTTCTCTACAGCACGTTGGAATAAACATAGCTACTGTCTCCTGTGAGCCGTCATCGTTCTCGATGATTTTTGTGTCTTCCCAACTTATTATCTTTACTTCATCCATTATACGGCTATGTTACGTCGTTCCCGTGGTGCTTGTGGTCGTATTATGTCCTGTGTTTTATTATGGAGAGATGCGATTGGGTAGGTAACTGCATCCATTGCGTGACTCCATGTGTGGTCAGGTTCTCCTTTTGGATTTCCATCTTTGTCTTCTTTCCATGCGTAGTTTTCGTATGAAGTCCAGACGTTTGATGATTTCCGTGTCACATAAATTTTCTTTTGAGAGGCGACCTTGATTCTAAATGATACACTGTCCTTCCCCTTCTCTGCTCCTTGTACGATTATACCATATTTGCGCTGTTCGGCGATACTCTTTGGTTCTGCACTATCTGCTATCGTAATAGCGTTCCCGTATTTCTTTATCTCCCCTGCAAGGTATTCGTTTGTAAGTTCCGTGCCATAAGCAACTTCGTCAAGTATATACGATCCATTCCAATACCAGATAGCAACAACACACGCTGGGTCAGGAAACCATCCAAAGTCTTCACCAAAACGCATGAGTCGGGCTTCTTGGGGAATTGCATCTATCTGTTGCCACCCTGTAAATATCTTTCCTCGTTTTTCATCAGGTGAAAGACCTTCAATTACCTGCCAATAATACGCTGGGTTTGTGTTCTTGTACGCCATGTAGCGATCAAGCGTGTGCTCATCAAGATGAGGTTGGTTCTCTCTCCATGTTCCATTGATATATAAAACGTCTTTCGTTTCAGCTTTTAACTTTGGGATGTAAAATCTATCTATCCCCGAAGGTTCGAGGTCAAACCATTTCTTTAATATCCAGTGGTTTTTCGTTGGGGTATTGAGTGATAATACTATACGGATACGCCCTTTAACCGTTCGCAACGAGTCATCGAGTGTACGAAATTCAGCTTCCCCAATTTCCTCGGCTTCCTCTATCCATACAAAGTTATACCCCGCTAACGATTTAAGACGTGCCGTAAGTGAGCCAGACGATGCTTTAAAGCCGTGTGCACGTAAGCTATTCTGTCCACGCTCTATGTACATCTCGTTATCAGTGACACGAAACCCCTCTTGTATCCCTTGTTCTGTAATTCTGTCAATGATTTCTCCCCAGCAGGAGGCACGTATATCACCGTGAACGGCTCGCATGATAGCTCCACGGGTATATTCATTACTTAAAAGCTGTGAGACTGCGTAGCGTGAGGATGTACCAGAGCGCCCATTCCCTCTACCCCCCATAACCACGGCATATCGCCAGTCTTTGTTTTCCCACAAAGGGACATGCGACTGATGTACTTCAAAGTTTACTCGCATTTTTTATCATATTTTATGTGACTCGGGACACAAATCATTTCTTAATTTATTAGTGAAACACCGTGGGCACATTCCTCTGTTCTTTATTGATGCGTAGTGTCATAGTTTATTTCCGAACGGTGATTTCTACTCCTTCTATTTGAATAGCATCTCCATTCTTTCCTGTGTGTTCTGTTCTATCACTGTATCCTTCATCTTTACCGAGAGACTTTACAATAGTCTTACTTACGTCACTTACTAAAGATGCTACTTGTGTGAGTACTTTATCTTTATCGTCTACCATTTTAAAGTCGAGTATCTTATCGAGGTTTCTCTCTGCTTTTGAGAGCATTTCTTTGCGTTTAAGTTTAGAAAGCTTGTCCGTAAACCATGTAGTAACCGTTATGTTCAATGCGCTTGACTCCTCATAACCTGCTTTTATGGCAGATTCATAGGCATTTGGAGTTCCTTTCGCAAGTGATTCTATGTAAAAATCCCAACAGACTGCTTGCCTCTCATCTGGAGTATACTGGTTCGCTTTATTGGGGTTCGTTTTCTTTTTCATTTAAAATGTTCTGGTTCCTCCCATTTCTCCATGCTCGTAAGGTGCCAGTGGTGACAGGTTGGACATTGGTATATGCGTATCTTTCTGTTTCGTTGGCGTAGTACAAGCTTCTTTACTATCCTTGCTTCATGTTCACTCTTATATATGTTTTTACCATTACACTTATTCATAATGTTGCCATCATGAGGATTTGAACCTCTTCGCTCGTTTATTACCTGATGGAGTCCCTTTGGAGGGTGTTCATAGGGTTTTTATATGAAAAACTGTACCCTGGATATTTTCGTTTGGTGGTAGAGCGATAGACTTCCTCC
>JAHFMX010000022.1 GCA_023267635.1 bacterium
GAAGTCAGTATTCTACCGAGGTCCAGAAGCTGTAGTGAATGTTGGAATGCTTAATGTATTTTCATCAGGAGATACAGTAAGTCCAACAGCACTCGTTGCAAAAGGATTGATCGGGGAGGCGTTTGGAAAGAATCCTAAGGTTAAGATTCTCGGAAACGGGGAACTTACCGTAAAGCTTTCATTTGAACGATGTACTGTTTCTGAAACAGCTAAAGTGAAAATTGAAGCGCTAGGAGGAACTATTTCAACTGAAGAGAAGGCAAAACCTCACAAGGTTCGCGTTCCAAAGGTTAAAGTAGAGAAACCAAAGGCAGCTAAAAAGAAGTCAAAGTAATATTTTGAAATAAATAAAGCGACGTCGTAGACGTCGCTTTATTTATTTCCATAAAGATGTAGAATTCAATCTGAAAGGAGGGCATTATTATGTCCCATCGTAAAAGAAAGAGAAAGCTCATTTTTTTAAGAGGTCAGACTTTTGGATATCAGTCCAAAACCTCGACCGAGTGCAGGAAAGAAACTGCTTTCAGAGAGTTGGGTATCAAAGTGAGGGAAGACCTTACCCAAGATGCTCGTATCTTGAGGCTTCTTCGCAAAGATCTGACTGAAAAGGGTTTTGGTGCCCTTGCTCGTTCTCTCAACATGTTTGATGCGCGTTTGATCAGAACTGGAATACCTCACCCAGTATTCCGTAAGGTCAATCGTGAACTTCCTCACCTGGGGTGAGGAAAAGCCCCCCCTTAAAAGCTGTCTTGAGACAGCTTTTTCTTTTCTTATCGTCGGTCGACTAAGCCTTAATATAGTGATATAATGGTCGAATTATGAAAACTATCAAGGCTATTTTTGGAGATCGAGGGCTACGTAATCGTATTTTCTTCGTTATTGGTATTTTGGTTATTACTCGTGTACTTGCAACTATTCCAATTCCAGGAGTTGATACTTCAAACCTCGCTTCATACCTTCAAGGTAATGGATTCCTTAGTCTCCTTAACGTATTCGCAGGAGGAGGTATTGCAACATTCTCTATTGTGATGCTTGGAGTTGGTCCGTACATCACAGCGTCTATTATCATGCAGCTTATGACCGTGCTCTCACCACGTCTTAAAGAAATGTATCAAGAAGAAGGGGACAAGGGTCGTCGTCGTTTCGTTCAGTACGGACGTCTTCTTACGCTTCCATTTGCTATCCTTCAAGGATTTGCGCTCATCACACTTCTCGAGCGACAGAATATCATTCCTACGCTTTCAGACACAGTTATGTTCATGAACTTAGGTATTATTACTGCAGGCACTATGCTTATGATGTGGCTTGGAGAACAGATTAATGAACGTGGTATTGGAAACGGTGTTTCTCTCATCATCTTCGCTGGTATCGTCGCTTCTCTTCCTACTACTCTTGGTCGTTTCCTTATTACATTTGATCCATCACAAATTCCAATGATTGTTGGACTTCTTGTACTCTCTCTTATCGTTGTTGCAGGAATTGTGTTCATCACTGAAGCAGAACGACCAATTCCAGTAACGTATGCTCGTCAGACACGACTTGGTGGTTCAGCAGGATTCGGATCTTCAACATACCTTCCACTTCGCCTTAACCAGGCTGGAGTAGTGCCGATTATCTTCGCAGTATCCATCCTCCTTTTCCCACAACTTATTGGACAATTGCTTGCGACGTCATCATCTGAATCACTTCAGTCGATTGCTCGCTCAATCAATAGCGCTCTAGCTAATCAGTGGATTTATGGAAGTGTCTATTTCTTCCTTGTTGTTTCTTTCACATATTTCTATACAGCAGTTATGTTCGATCCTGAAAAGACAGCAGACAATCTTTCAAAGAACGGAGCGTTCATTCCAGGATTCCGTCCAGGAGCTTCAACCGCGGAACATATTGGATATGTATTGGCTCGCGTGACACTTATTGGAGCATTGTTCCTTGGAGCAGTGGCAGTTCTTCCGATTATTGTTCAGGGTATTACTGGTATCACGGCTATTGCGGTTGGAGGAACATCTCTTTTGATTGCGGTATCGGTGGTACTTGATCTTCTTAAGAAGATAGACGCCCAGCTTTCAATGAAAGAATATTAGTTTCTCCAATTTTAGCGAACTACTTCGTTACGAAAGATTTTTTCTCCCGCAAAGTACTATTCGTACATTTTGGTCAAAAAAATCTTTCGTGTCTCGTATTTCATCTAAAATTTGAAAAACTGTGAAAAACAAAACCGTCCGAAAGGACGGTTTTGTTTTTGTTAAGAGTGAGAACTCGTATACTCTTTTTAGAAAATAAGACAACACACGAAAGGTGTTGTCTTATTTCCATCGGCTTTTTCTTGCATGCTACAATGCAGGGAATGAGTATCGAGACCTATATACACTTCGTTACAGGAACATCATTTCCATTCTTGTTTCTTATACTTGTCATAGTAGCTGAATATATTGTTAGAAAAAGAAAAGGTAAGACTTTCTCTTTCTTTCATGTTTTTTCAAACTTCGGAGTGTTGTTTATCGGCATGACACTCTTCCTCTTGTTTAACCATTTTGTGCTCAAGAGAGAGGACGTACTTGCTTTCACTACAGAACATTCGTTATTCTCGTTTCCTGTTTCTTGGGGATATTTCTTTTTGTGGCTTATTGTATTTGATTTCATCAATTATTGGACGCATGTGTTCTATCATAAACTTAATTTTTTTTGGATGTTTCATTCTGTTCATCATTCGGACAAGGATCTCTGTGCTTCCACGACTATACGCGTACCAGTAACTGCAAGCTTCTTCACGGTTACATCCTACGCATTTCTTAGTTTTTTTGGTATAAGCATAGTGCTTTTACCTGCACTTGCGCAGACAATGTTTTTGCAACAAATTCTAGTGCACTCATTCCTCTTTAGGGGAGTGCTTCCATCATACGTATCGTTGATCTTTATAACACCAGATATCCACGCCCTCCATCACACAGAAAAATACGCTACTAGAAATTACGGGTTCTTATTTTCTATATGGGATCGTTTATTTAAAACTGCAGAAATAAAGGAGCATACAACTGAAGTTTTCGGGGTTGGGTCTTCGCAAGAGACAAATAATCCATTTTCAGTACATTTTCGACCAATACGTACATTCTTTAAGCGAAAATAACACATAACGCATGAGTCGAACATTGCTATGTTGCGTATGGAAATGAATCAATGAAAAAGCCACCCCAATGGAGCGGCTTTTTCATTGATTTTGTGATAGCATAAAGCTTACATGCAAAATACAGTAGATAAACAGTTCTATATCATCATGGGTCGCTCAGGATGTGGGAAAGGAACACAAGCACAACTTCTCAAGAAAGCCCTCGAAGAACAAGGTGCTGAAAAGGTTATTCATGTAACAACAGGGGGAGGCTTTCGTGAGCTCCACGAAGGTTCTTCATATGCGGCTCAACATTCTAAAGAAGTCGTGAACGCAGGAGGCTTAAGTCCTGAATTTCTGGCTATTTGGAATTGGTCAAATATTTTCATTAATAATCTTACGGGAATTGAAAGTGTTATTCTTGACGGTGCACCGCGAAGGCTGGATGAAATAGCTCCGCTCCTCAGTGCTATTAGGTTTTATGGGTATGATAAGCCGCTTGTAATCCACCTCGACGTGTCTGAGACTTGGGCCATGGACAAACTTACTTCTCGTGGACGTGAAGATGATAAGAATAAAGAAGAACAAGAGAGGAAGATGAAATGGTTTAATGAAGACATGCTTCCGTGTATTGATGCATACTCTCGTGATTCAAGATATGATTTTATTCACGTAAACGGTCAGCAAGCAATTGAAGACGTGCACAAAGAAATTATAGAAAAACTATATGAAATACGACATTAAATTAAAAAACGAATCAGACATTAAACATCTTCGCGAAAGCGGAAGGCGTTTAGCTGTTGCGCTTAAGAAAACCGCAGCAGAAGTTAAACCTGGAGTAACCACTGGGTATTTAAATGATTTCTTTCATAAGCTTGTAGTTGCAGAAGGAGATGAGCCTGCATTTTTGAACTACCAACCGTTTGGTGCTGATTATCCATACCCAGGAAGTATTTGTATTTCAGTTAACGATGAAGTCGTTCACGGTATCGGAGGAGAGTACATTCTTCAAGAAGGCGACATCATTGGTCTTGATGGAGGTATTAAACATAAGGGGATGATTTCAGATTCTGCTATTACTGTTGCTGTGGGAAATGTAAGTGAAGAAGATGCAGAACTTATGCGTGTAACCAAAGCAGCGCTTATGGCGGGAATCCATGCAGCACAAGGAGGAAAGTATGTGAATGATATTTCTAAAGCCATTGAAGCCGCAATTCCAAAGAAGTATGGTGTGGTTAAAATTCTTTCAGGTCACGGTGTTGGATACAAAGTGCATGAAGAACCATATGTACCAAACTTTGATGATAAAGTGAAAGGCCCAAAGCTTGTTCCAGGACTTGTGCTTGCGATTGAACCTATGGTTAACCATGGAACAGATGAAGTGCTTCTTACAGAAGACGGATACACATTTGTTACAGAAGATGGCAAGAAATCTGCTCACTTTGAGCATACGATTTTAATTACAGATGGGAAGGCGGAGATTCTTACTGTTGAATAAGAAAATAGATAACAGTGTCCACTACGCAGTACCTCAAGCTCACGGTATACTGTCTTCATGGATCAGAGCCTACGTACGCCAGAAGAAGAGATAGTTTTTTTGCGCTCGCAAATTAAAAACAAAGTAGAACTCTCAAAAGGGTTTGAAGACCGTTTTACACAAGTTGATCACGCTCACGAAGTAGTAAGAGAATATCGTCAGCAACCTATAGAGAAAACAGTAGCGCAAGTTTTGCAAATGCCACCAAGTGAGAAACAGAGAATTCTTGAATGGCTAGCACCACGTGAGACTGACGATCAAATACAAATGCTAACGCAAGTGATGGCTGAGAAGGGTATTAAGAATGCTTTTGTTATGGTGGAAGAGTTGAATGATCCACAAGTCGACGATGATTTTGAAAGATTCCTTGTACAGTACTTGCTTTCAGGGCATGAAGTAAAAAATAACCTCTCCAAAGAAGAATGGAAAGCACTTCACATGAAGTTGTTTGAGGTGGTCCTCCCAGAAGCAGGCACTGATGGTAAGCAAGCAAAAGAAATGATGGGACTTATGGAACAGTGGTATGCATCTATGCAAGCACTCGCAGGGGAGGCAACCAATAAGGAGAAAAATTATTATTCACTTGAACTAAGTGTGGCGAATGGTTCAACGACTGCTTCCTTTTACTGTGCCGTGCACGTTGACTACGCCGCTCTTTTTGAAAAGGTGGTACTCGGTGTATTTCCTACTGCTCAAGTTCATGAACAACAAGAGGATTATAATATTTTTCATACTCACGCAGTTACTGCTTGCGCATATGCTTCACACAGTACTCACGCTGCGCTCCCTATCAAGATGTATCAAAATATGGAAGCTGATCCAATGTCGCTTATTCTTTCTTCGTTCACAAAAATTGCACGTGATGATGAAGGACTTTCTCTTCAGGTATTGATTCGTCCAGCTGGAGACGTATTTGCTAAACGCTTTGGTGAAATGTTAGAAGATCTCCGTAAAGGGGAAACACTTAAACGTGTAATTGATAAACAAAGTGTAATGAAAGAATCCTTACACATGTTAAGTGAAATGTTTTCTTCAAAATCAAAAGAAGATCTAGAAAAGGATAAAGAAAAGAAAACAACCTTTGTTGAAGAAACAGCAATGAAGCAAGTTCAAGAAAAGCTTATGAGAACCATCGTCGAGACAAATATTCGTGTTGTATCGTCTGCTTCAACGTTGGCTCGAGCTCAAGCTATACGAGCTGATCTTGAGGCTTCGTTTGCACAGTTTTCAGAAGTAGGTGGTAACAGTATCAAGTGGGTGGAAGTTGAAGGCAAGAAACAGAAAGCTATGCTTCATCGCTTTTCGTATCGACTATGGAATGAAGACGAAAGCTATCCTCTTAACCTCGCTGAGCTCACCTCAGTATTTCATTTCCCAACACAAAACAAAGATGTAGGAAATGTGCGTCAGCAATCCGCTACACAAGCCCAAGCCCCAGTTGACATGCCTAAAGATGGAATAGTGCTCGGTATCAATCGCTTCCGTGGTCAAGAAACTTTAATACATATGTCTCGTGAAGATCGCATGCGTCATTTGTATGTCATCGGACAAACAGGAACTGGAAAGACATCTATCTTGAAGAACTTGATTATCCAAGATATTAAGAATGGCGATGGATGTTGTTTTATCGATCCGCATGGATCTGATGTGTTGGATATTTTAGCTTCCATTCCGCCAGAACGAGCGCAAGATGTTGTGTACTTTGATCCAAGTTATGTGGAGCGGCCGATGGGGCTTAACATGCTTGAGTACGATAAAAATTTTCCAGAACAGAAAACGTTCGTAGTGAATGAGTTACTCGGAATATTTAATAAGTTGTTCGATATGAAAACTTCTGGTGGTCCAGGATTTGAGGCTTACTTTAGAAATGCAACGCTTCTTGTTATGGAACATCCAGAATCAGGAAATACGATACTTGAAATTGGGCGTATTTTTTCGGATAAAGATTTTCGTGATTATAAGTTATCAAAAACAAAGAATCCACTTCTTATTCAATTTTGGCAGAATGCCGAAAAAACAAAAGGGGAACAGGGGCTCGAGAACTGGACTCAGTATGTTAACAGTAAGTTCGACGTCTTTCTCTCAAACGATATTATGAGGCCTATTGTTGCTCAGGAAAAAAGTGCTTTTAATATACGAGAGATTATGGACAGTAAAAAGATTTTCCTAGTGAATCTTTCAAAGGGCCGCCTCGGAGATATTAATGCATCTCTTATAGGACTTATTCTTGTTGGGAAGTTTTTACAAGCCGCATTATCACGCGTAGATACGACGGATCGCCCAGATTTTTATTTATATATCGACGAATTCCAAAATATAACAACACCGTCAATTTCAGCTATTTTATCTGAAGCTAGAAAGTATCGTCTTTCTCTTAACTTAGCGCATCAGTATATCGCTCAGTTGCCAGAAGATATTAGAGGAGCGGTGTTTGGTAACGTTGGATCTATGGCGCTCTTCCGTGTAGGACCTGATGACGCGCAGTATCTTGAGTCACAGCTTGCGCCTACGTTTACGGCAAGTGATCTTATGAAAATTGAAAACTATCATGCATACATGAAGATGTTGGTATCTGGTGAACCAAAGAAGCCGTTTGATATCGTAACATTGCCGCCAGAAGCGGGTGATAGATCACGGATTGAACCACTTAAGGAGTTAAGTTACTTAACGTATGGCCGACCACGAGAACAGGTTGAAGATGAGATATTGAAGAAATATCAACTATAATTATGGACGGAACTCTTCTTATATTCATATTCGCAATCATGGCGTATGTCCCACTTGCGGGAGTGCTCTTCTATATTTGGTGGAAATATGGAAAAGGGGAAGTGGGTGTTTCTGTTGCACGTACTATTTTTATAGCAGGATCATTCCTTATTATTCTTAGCATGCTATATATATGATGGACCTTACACAAGAACAACTTTTGGAAGAGGGGGAGGTAATCATTACAAGAATCAGAAAGCATTGGATTGTGTATCTTCAGGATTTCTTTTTACATGCGTTCGGATGTCTTATTTTTATTATCTGCGCATATTTTCTTGCATCTCGTGGAGCATTTGGTGGAATAGGGGCGAATGAATCTTCGTACGGAGCAATGATACTTACCACGTTTGTTCTTATATTTTGGACAAGCTTCTTTTACGCATGGACCAAAGATTATTTTGATGTGTGGCATGTTACTAATGAACATATCATTGCCGTTAATCAGAAAGAAATTTTAAACAGAGAGGAATCATTTATGGAACTTACTCGCATACAAGATGTCTCTTTTGAGAAGAATGGATTCCTTGCAACTCTTTTAGGATATGGAGCATTGCGAGTGCAGAGCGCAGGAAATGAACAGGAGTTCATCATGGAATATGTGGCACATGTAGAAATAGTGGCGCACAAAATCATGGAGCTTCGAGATGCTACACAGCAGGAAGTAAAAGCGGTGTAAATTAAAAATCAGCACTGAGTGCTGATTTTTAATTGATACCTATATTATTTGTTCTTTGTAATTAAAAGATGAGAAATAGTGATAGATTCTAGGCGCGGGAGATATTTTAATAGAGACATACACCTAGTATGTTGATTGAAAAATATGGGACCCGCAACAACGAAGATATTACTATTTATCGATTTTTAATCGTTCAACGTATTCACCTGTATCGGTGTTCACAACAATTGTTTCTCCTGCTTCGATGAAAAGAGGAGTAGTGATTTGTGCACCTGTTTCAATGGTCACTAGTTTTCCTCCGCCTGCTGCTGTGTTTCCTTTCATTGATGGAGGTGCATCTTTCACCATGAAGTTCATTTTGATTGGAAGTGTAATTCCGATGACACGCTCCTCATCTTCATAATCAAAGATTTTTGTATCAACAAGCGTGTTATCTTTGAGGTATTTAACACCATCTCCAATGATATCTGCATCAATTTGGAAACGCTTAGCTCGGTCTTTTGGATCACAGAACCAGTATTCACCTTTATTGGCAAAGAGGAAGAGTGCTTCACGGCGTGAGATGTCTGCTTCTTCAGCCGTATCAGAGGCATGGAAGGTGTTAGGGATAACCTTACCGTTAAGAAGGTTGCGCATCTTTACTTGGTTCTGAGGCTTACGCTTTTGCGTACGTGCGACGTGGGATTCTAGGATTTCAAACGGCTGACCATCTACAAGAATGAACTTGCGAGGTTTAATTTCATCATAATCGAGTGTTGCCATAGGTGGTACTAATTAAGTAATAAGTATAGTGAATTCTACCAAAAATAGGCTTTATTTTCAATTCCTTGACAAAGAAGTCAGGAAAGGTGAGGATTAGTTTTGTTATAGGTTCTTTATTACAAAGGGGATTTGAAATGAGTACACAAACTAGCAGTATCGAAAGTGTTTTGAGGGCCATCAGCGAAGATGCGCGTTTAATGCAGTGCATGTGGGAAGACCCGCGTGTACAAATGTATCAGGATGCAGAATTACCGCTGAATGACCCATTTTTCAAGAGTTGGGGAGCAGTTTTTCTGCTCGGACCAACAAGTCGAAATCAGTTGATTGAGTTCAATTGGCGGAAGTTTGTTGTTGCATATCTTCGCTGGGCTGGTTTTAGTGGTTGGATATATGTCCCCGAAAACCGTGGTGGGTATGGAAAGGAATGGAACGCTGGACTCGCAGGGGAGTTCGATGCTCCGGAGTGGGAAACAGCACGCTGGCTCCACCCAGGAACTCGCGCGACTATTTCCTGGATTCCTCGCGATGAACATGAGCTTCTGGGACTGAATACAAACTGGGAAGAAGGTTTCCAATGTGGAGCTGTTGAACATGGAGCTCCACATGAAGGTATTTTTATCGGGTGGCCAGACAACGCAAAGCGTATGAAGTTGCCGAATCATTACCTTGCTCGCATGGAGAAGAAGGGGTGGAGTCGAGAAAGAAATTTCTCAAACCTATTACCAACTTTGTGCGAGAAGGCTTGCAAATATCTTGTTCCAGCGTCAGACGGCATTGATGACGATATCCCGTTTTGAAATCGTTTCTGAACAAAAGCGCGACCGCAAGGTCGCGCTTTCATTTTATTATTCAGGTTGTTCGTTTTCCTCTGCGTCAGGGGTTCCTGCGTATGCGAGGCCTCCTTCATTTAAATGCTTCTGGATTTCTTTTGTCAGTGCATTTGCAGTTTTTTTATTTTCACGGAGATAGGTGCGAGCTGCATCATATCCTCGTCCTAATTTTTCTTCACCATATACATAGACTGATCCAGATGACTTACCAACAAGCTTAAACTTCTCACCGAGGGCAAGCAGTTCTCCTTCACGAGAAATTCCTTCGTTATAAATAATATCGAACTCTGTTGTCTTGAAAGGGGCAGCAACTTTATTCTTTACTACCTTTACTTTTGTTCGCGCTCCTACAACTTCTTCTCCTTTTTTAATTTGAGCAATCTTGCGAATATCAATACGAACAGATGAGTAAAACTTGAGGGCTTTTCCTCCTGGAGTTGTTTCTGGGTTGCCAAACATCACGCCAATCTGCATACGGATCTGGTTAATGAAAATAATAACCGTATTTGACTTGTGTGCAATTGCGGTTAGTTTACGCAATGCTTGTGACATAAGACGGGCCTGCTTCCCAACATGCTGTGCCCCCATGTCTCCCTCAATTTCATCTTTTGGAGTAAGCGCTGCAACTGAGTCAATAACAACCACGTCCACTTTTCCACTACGTACGATTGATTCAGTAATCTCAAGTGCCTGTTCACCGTTATCAGGTTGTGAGATAAGAAGTTCATTAATATTTACACCGAGCTTCTTTGCGTACTCTGGGTCCATTGCATGCTCTGCGTCGATGAATGCACAAATACCCCCAGTTTTTTGCGCCTCCGCAATCACATGAAGCGTGAGTGTAGTTTTACCAGAAGATTCTGGTCCGTAGATTTCTACAATTCTTCCGCGAGGTAAACCTCCAACACCGAGCGCTGCATCTAGTCCAAGACTTCCAGTAGGGACTACAGCGATGTCTACCTTTGGAGTGTCGCCAAGTTTCATCATTGCGCCTTCACCAAACTTATTCTGTATCTCACGAAGAAGTGCGTCAGAGTTTCCTTTCTCTCCTGCGTCTTTACTTCCAACTGTCTTTAGGGGTTTTGCTACTTTCTTCTTGATCATGAATAGGGGTTTTAGGTTTCTAATGAGTCGACATTATTCTGGGATAACTCTGATCGATTTCGACACAGTTTCACCATATTGATCTGTCGCTACTAGTACCAGTATAGTATAGGGAGCTTGAGCAACCAAGGTTTCGATAAAATGCCCCTCAGTGTCTATGGTAATAGGTCTTCCTTGAAGTGTAATAGTATTTGCACGCTTAACTTGCCCTGATATTTCAAAGGTTGTACTTGCCACGTAATCACCGTCTGCTGGGTTGTAAATCGTAATAGTTGGACCGCGTAGAAGGGGGTATGCGCGGAAGGCGCCGTATACGAGAGCGGTGACCACAAGAATCCCTAGAAGAATCAATTCAAGGCGCTTACGAAGGTCGTAGTACGGTGTCATGGAAGCTTACTTAAACAAATCGTCAGTACTTGCGTCTTTTCCTTCTGCATTTTCCGTATCTCCGCTTGTTCCACCAGTAAAGACTTCACGGTAACGTTCTCCTTGTCGAGCGGGGCCAATGACGTTGTAGCGTTCAAGATCATTAATAATACGTGCTGCTTTGTTATATCCCCAGCGGAACGCTGTTTGAAGAGATGAGGTAGAAGCCTTTCCTGTCGACATAACATAGTCCTTTGCGGACATGTAATCTTCGTCATCTTCCGGTTCAGAACCAGAGTCTTCACCGCTTTCGTACGTTGAACCACTCGCTGTACCAACTTTTACTTTTGAAATATCAATATGATCAGGAATAAATTCAAGATGAGCTTGTTTAATGTGACTCACAACTGCACGGATTTCTTCTGTGGTAACAAATGGAGCCTGAAGACGAACAAGGCGAGGGTTATCTGAGGCCATGTAGAGCATGTCACCGTTACCAAGAAGATCTTCAGCACCTGATGAATCAAGAATAGTACGTGAGTCGATCTGAGATGTTGTCTTTAGTGCGATACGAGCAGGGATGTTTGCTTTAATGGTTCCTGTGATTACTTTTACGTCAGGGCGTTGCGTCGCCAAGATAAGATGAATACCAGCAGCGCGACCTTTCTGAGTAAGTGCAGTGATAAGTGGAGAAATTTCTTTCGGATATGAAAGCATGAAGTCGTTGTACTCATCAAAGATGATAACGATGTACGGCATCTTTGGAGGAAGCCCGTTAACTTCAGCTCCTTCTTTATTTTTCTTTCGAGCTTTCTCGAGCGCAGGGGAAAGAATCTTTTTATTGTAATCACTTACGTTTACCTGTCCATTTTCCGCAAGTATTTCATAACGACGTTCCATCTCCTGAATTGCCCAGTTAAGTGCCTTGATAGCGCCCTTAGGTTCCTTGATGATTGGGGTGTATAGGTGAGGGAGATTATTGTATGCAGTAAATTCTACTCGCTTCGGGTCAAGGATGATGAGCTTGAGGTCATACGGGGAGTTCTTATAAAGAAGTGAAATGAGAAGGTTCTGAAGTGTTACTGATTTACCAGTACGAGTCGCTCCCGCAACCAAAAGGTGAGGCATTTTTTCGAGATCGCCAAAGAGCGGCTTTCCAACGATTGATTTACCGATGGCCATTGATAGCGGTCCAGCATTTTTAAATTCATCAAGCTCAAGCATCGAACGAAGTCCAAGGGTTGCTTTTCTTTCGTTGGGAACCTCAATACCCACGAGTGTCTTTCCTGGGATCGGAGCTTCAATACGAAGGAACTCACTTCCAAGTTCCATCGCAAGGTTATCGTGAAGTGCGACCACTTTGGAAAGGTTAACTCCTTGCGCAGGCTTTAATGTGAACTGAGTAACTGTTGGTCCAACCGTCACTTCGCCCATTTCTACGTGAATCTTAAAATGTTCAAGTGTCTTTTGGATAGTGACCATTTTTGCTTTACTGTCTCCCGCCCCACTTTTTCCAGTATCAACATTAAGAAGATCAAGTGGTGGTGGAACAAACTCTGGAGAGAGGATGACAGGTTTCACTTTAATTTCTT
>JAHFMX010000048.1 GCA_023267635.1 bacterium
ATATATTAAGTGTAAGCGAGGAGGTGGAGTTTCATTGACAATGAGGATGTTGGCTTAGAAGCAGCCATCATTGAAAGAAAGCGTAACAGCTCACCCATCGAGAGACTCTGCGCCACAAATGATCGGGACTCAAATATATCACCGAAACTGAGGGCTTTATTAGTGTCACAACTAGTAGAGCGGTAGGAGAGTGTTCCATACTGCGCTGAAGCGGAAGGGGTAACCCACCGTGGAGTGTATGGAAGTACGAATGTTGGCACAAGTAACCGCAATGGAGGTGAGAGCCCTCCACGCCGAAAGAATAAGGTTTCCTATTCAATGATAATCAGAGTAGGGTTAGTCGGGCCTAAGGAGATGGCAAACGCCGGATCCGATGGACATAAGGTTAATATTCCTTAACTCGGTACTAATGTGATGGGATGACGGAGTGTAGTATATAAAGCGTATTATTGGATTTACGTTTATTGTGTAAGGTGGAGATACAGGGAAATCCGTATTTCTGGTTTTAATACCAACTCCAAGCATTGTATGAAGATGATGGGCAACCTGATTCAACTTTATAAAGCATGCTTCCGAGAAAAGTCTCTACATTCTGTGAATACAGAACGTCAATGTGTGTCTTATTTATTTAAGGTACACATTGATGCTTAAGTTAGTATTGATCCGTACCGCAAACCGACACAGGTATTCAAGTCGAGTAGACTAAGGCGAACGAGTGATATCTCCCAAAGGAACTAGGCAAAAAAGCGATCGTAAGTTAGCGATAAGATCTGCCCCCACTACTTTGGTTTTGATTACTCATACATTATGAAGAGGATTTTTGGATTTGTTTGAACACTTACTCAAGGAATAAGGTTTGAATATAGTGCCGACGACGAACGACAGGATTTCATCGATCGTTCTTCGGGAGTATTTTTGTTAGTTACGGCCCATTGGGAATGGTGTCCAGAACAGTGAAATCCTACAAGGTGCTGCTATCGGAGTCTACCCGTAAGGGAGTAATTCTCTAGAACTATGCAGTATTCAAACAAATATCCTCTCTCCTTTTTTAAAGCAAGATTTCTTGCTTCTTCTTCATAGTGTATGAGTATTTTAAAATCGAAATCAAAGTAGTGGGGGCCGCAGCGAAAGTTTCCCTAGCGACTGTTTATCAAAAACACAGCTCCCTGCGAACACGTAAGTGGATGTATAGGGGGTGACGCCTGACCAATGCGGGAAGGTCAAATATCGGCGGTACTTCGGTGCTGGATGATATAAGCCCCCGTCAATGTCGGCCGTAACTATAACGGTCCTAAGGTTCTCTACATATCGCAAGATGTGTAGAGAACGGACTAGGACGGTTATAGTCGTGAGTTTTGATAACATAAAAAAAGCAGTTTAATTGTTTACGCATCAAAAGTTACCTGTTGCATAGAAATATGTATGCAGTCCAATTGTGATTAACGAGAGACCAACGTCACACATCTTACCTATTGAAAAATAAAAGATGAAGATAGAGTCCTTCTTGAGGAATAGAAGAGCGAAATTCCTTGTCTGGTAAGTTCAGACGTGCACGAATGGCGTAACGACTGGGGAACTGTCTCTGGGAGTAGCTCGGTGAAAATACAATGGGGGTGAAGATGCCCCCTAACTGCAGATAGACGAAAAGACCCCGTGAGCTTTACTCTAGCTTGATATTGAGTATGTTCAATTACTGCGTAGCATAGTGGTGAGAGGTTTGATGTGTATGGTTTCGGCTGTACTCTACTCGACAGTGAAATAGCCATCTGTAATTGGGCATATTCTAACGTGAACGGAAAAAACGTTCGCAGACAGTATCTGGTGGGGAGTTTAACTGGGGCGGTTTCCTCCTAAAAGGTAACGGAGGAGTATATTAAGGTCATCTAGGCGCGAATGGAAACCGTGCCGATAGCGTAAGGGCATAAGATGGCTTGACTGTAAGACGGGCATGTCGAGCAGACACGAAAGTGGGTCCTAGTGAACCTACACTTGGCTTTAGATGCCGGTGCAGATTAACGGATAGAAGCTACCACGGGGATAACAGGCTAGTTGTGCCCAAGAGTTCATATCGACGGCACAGTTCGGCACCTCGATGTCGGCTCATCTTATCCTGGTGGTGGAGAAGCTACCAAGGGTATGGCTGTTCGCCATTTAAAAAGATACGTGAGCTGGGTTCAAACCGTAGAGGAGGGAATTGCAAAGACATCATTTGTATTTTGCAATTATCTTCTCTTAGTTTGAACCCGAGGAGTTAAGACTAAACTTAACAAAAAGACATTCAATCACGGCGGTCATATACAGTGATGTATATGGACAAGCCAACTAATATCGGAGAAATCCGGAATTTTTGTAAACAAAAATTCCGGACAACACCGAGGGAAGTAAGTAATTGTGGATTTCATAGAGAACTTATTGTTCTCTATGATCTGGTGGAGAGAGATGGCAGGTTTTATTGTAGATGACGCCCGAGTTAGGGAACAAACATTACAGTAGAATGCTGACCCGCTACTCTCGCGAGATTAGTAAATCTCTCTCCATCAGAGATACTTAGATTTTTAATCTGAGTTCTCTATGAAATTCATAATTAAATACACCCGTAGAGACTACACGTTGGCAGACTTGTATAAAAATAAGTTAATGCTATAGTCCGATCCCTTTAGTAATAAAGGTTCTCGTGGTTTGGAAACCATGGCGAGATATAAAACAATAATGCGTGAGACAGGTTGGTTTCCTATCTTCTGCAGTCGTTCGAATATTGAGAAGATTTGCTCCTAGTACGAGAGGACCGGAGTGAACTGACCTCTGGTGTGTGGGCTCTGGCGCCAGCCGGATCGCCCAGTAGCTATGTCGGGAATGGATAAGTTCTGAAAGCATCTAAGAACGAAGCCAGCTTCAAGATAAGTATTCGTTGAAGGGTCGTAAGAGATTATTACGTTGATAGGGGCTAGATGTACGCACAGTAATGTGTTTAGTCGAGGCCTACTAATTACCCGAATCCTATTAGGAAACATGACTAGCAC
>JAHFMX010000007.1:0-7067 GCA_023267635.1 bacterium
ATAGTTAGTTTTGTCCCAAAACGATCTTTATTTCAAACCGTTCATTACAGCTACACACTCATCAATGATTGTAGAAATGTGAGGCTTCACAGCGTCCCACTTTTCTTGGTCATCAGTTGGAGTGAAAGAGGAAAAGGCCACTTGAGCAAACTGCATAACCATGTCTTTCTTCAGCTCACCTGATCCACTTTTGTTAGCAAATAGCTTTTCGACAAAGTTAATCCCTTGGATGATTAAGGGAAGGACCTGACTTCCGATAGTGAGAATTGATAGAATGTCCATTAGTTAGGCTCCTTTCCTTCATCAGTAGGAAGAGGAGATTGCTTAAGGTACATTGCAGCAGAAAGGATTGCCGAGGTAGCGCTGATAGTTAAGAGATTATCTAGGCCACTTTGAAGATTGAAATTTGCCGGATCAGCTATGATTAAAACTATACTATTTGAAACCCCACCAATTATAGCAGCAATTAAACCTTTAAGCCAATGTTCTATGTTCTTCATGCTCTTCCCTCCCATAACATTGAAAAGTGATTTCCGTCTTTTGATTTAAAGTCTCCGCCCCACCTATTGAGTGGATGAAGGGAGACCCAAAAACTTCCAAGAGGCTTATAAGAATCTGATTTTGTTAGATATTCGTTATCTTTGAAAAGATTAAGATCCTGAGCCAGGCGAATGTAGTGATTGGAATTCTTCATGTGGCCAGTTCCAGCGGCGTTGAAGGATTCGCCAAAGGTTAATTCATAACCTTGGTCATAAGCCCACTGGATAAGCTTGGCCACGTTCAGTGTGAAAATCCTCTGCAACTCAGACAGTCTCATTCCCAACATCGTTAACCCCCATTAACAAAGTCATTAGATCTATTATCATTAAGATTTTCATCATTGGAGCTCAAAGGCCGCGTGGCGGGCGCTGGCGGTTCTTCAGTAATATCAATTATCTGACCAGCTTCTTGAGCAGCCTTAATCCCACGCTGTTTGAACTCAGCTATCTCAGCAGCGCTTAAGGTCATCGAAACATTTGAGGCCTGAATCTTCGTAGGTGCACGAAGACCAGAGAGCTCAAGTAAGATAGAATCAGACACTTTCATCCTATCCGCAAGTGTTGCCTGACCATCTTCATTGTCAAGAATTTCATTATAAGTCTCAATAGCCTTATTGGTTAAGGCATTGATTTTCGCAGATTGCTTCTTAGCATCTTCATCTCTTGAATATCTAATCTCAGCCAGTTTCTTCTTTCCAAGGTCTGAGTTGAGAGTAAGAGAGACTGTTGCTTCTGAAATGTTTAAGATTTCAGCGATCTGAGTCTGTTTCCATCCTTGAGCAGCAAGGTTGATGATTTCATGAGAGCGCTGCCATAAGGCCTTAATATTATAAGTCTTCTTCTCTTCACCTTCACCTACTCGTCGCAGGTCAATGTCACGAAAGGCAAACCCATAAAGACCGTCTCTAAGCTGTGTTCCTTGCTGCTCCATAACCTTCACCACAATGTACGATATGACCTACTCTCCATTTACGCCTCCATCATACACCCGATGGAGGAAAATGTCAAGGCCCATTTTAACACATTTGCATCAAGGTGGAAACTATAAATTCTCTTAGCACAATCTATTATATTCCATCAGTTCGTTTTGGACCGGAACGAACTAAGATTTAATGTGTCAAATGACACATTGTTAAATTTTTCTAGATAAAGTGTGGAGGGACTAACCCGCCGCCTATGCGGGACAATCTTCCCCATCGAGCTTGCGTTTGTAACCATTGGATATTGTTATGGTTTTTTATCTATTGACAAACGGAAATATTGAGTGTATATTGTGAGCGTAAATAGAAAAGCTCTTTGACAATTAAATAAAAAGTTGAGCATGGTAGGCCTAACCCACTATGGAGGGCTATACTATGAACATGAATGAAGTGATTGCTAACATAACCTTAGTCAAGATCGTTTCTATTTCACCTGATAACGAGTCAAAGAAAGAAGGAACGAAAAAGACTATCACGCTTCGGATGAAGTACGATGGCTTGACTTTGTCCGACGTGTTTCAGAAAGCTTTGAAGGATGATGTTATCTCATGGGCGAACGGCTCAGGAGGGCGGAAATCTTTTGACAAGCTTATTGACAAGTCAACTATTGAAGTATCAGCAAAGAGTCCTGGAAGCGCTCCAATGGAGTGTCCTGAGGATGCTTTCCTTAGGGAAGCAAAAGCAGCTGGTGTTGATATTGAGAATGAAGCAGCCCTTGCAGCCTATGTGATTAAGAGGATGATAGCGAAAAAAGCCTAAGGATTTCAATAACTTAATAACTCGCTTGCCATGTTCAACTAAGAAAGCCCTGAGATAACATCAAAGGGCTTTTTTTATCTTCCAACCTTCTCATATTAAATTACTAAGGAAGCTGAAGTTAGTTTTGGTCCAAAACGATCTATTTCTCAATATTGTTAATGTTGTTCTTAAATTCAGTAAAGAGTTACTTTAACTGTCATTTCAATGACTGTTCATTCAGCAGCTATGACTAAATGTACCAAATGATACCTTGACTTGTATGATGTAGGTTGTGTATGATGTATTTAATGATGTATGATGTATGGTGTCATCCGTAGGTGCCTCAGCATACATGGCCTGAACGGTGGTGTTTTGAGGAGAAGAGAGAGATTCAAAAAAAAAAAAATGACAGAAGAAAACCTTCCTCCTTCTTCACCTTCAAGAAAACGCATGGGCATGGCATGGATGCGGAGGCAGCGACAGCCTACATCATTACATGATACACGATACAATACACAATACACTTGAGGAGGGAACTGAAGATGTTTAGTTACAGCGCACACAAGAGGTACGAGAAAGCGAGGAAGGGAAGAAGGTATATGCAGCAAGGAGAAGGAAAGAAAGCCTTGATTGTGTTCAAGGTGAATACACTCTTGAATTGTTGGAGGTTTGAGAATCCTTATGAAAAGATGTATGGATTGCATCTTCATCAACAATGGGCGAGGGGTGAAGGACCTATAGTGAGACATCTGTGTAGTGATAATAGGTGTATCAATCTATTGCATCTGGTTAGAGGAACAGATTATGAGAATGCTATGGATGAGATAGAAGTGAGAGACTTTGAAAACGATCTAATGATGCAGATATTGAATGACTATAGCCTGAAAGGAGAAGATAAGACTCTCATCCACTATACGCTATTGCCAAAGGTAAGTATTAAGATGGCAGAAGAAGTAGGCCCAAAGAGTCTTGGTGAAGTGAATAGAGTATTAAGGGAACAGTTTAGACAGAAGTATGTTAAGAAACTAATAAGAGATATAGCTATCTCAAATGAGGACATTAACACTGCACAAGAGAAACTTAGCTGGTTATGTGACAGCCCAGACATAACTATAATCAACATACCAGGAATATAAAGGAGAAATAAGATGGATAGAATAACTAAGCAGGAAAGTAGTATTCCAGTACAGAGCCGAGTGAGTATAGTGACCTTGGCAGCTCTTGACAACTATTGGGCAGGGGAAGGAAGGAAGATAAAGACTGTGAGTCAATTAGTATCGTGGAGTCTTTATTTGCTAACTGAAATCCTCACAGATAATGAGTTGCTAGGGACAGAGCCCTCGATTGAGGAGGCGAGAGACTATATGATGAGGAGAGAGTTATATCAAAGAAATATGGATGTAAAGGGATATCAGAAGATTGTTAACGCTATCAAGTTTCAAGGGATGAGGGAAGATGGTTGCAGCCCTCAGCAATCTATCAATCCACAGGATAGAGCAGCTTATGGTATAATGCACAAGGCTCCGAATAGATTTAGTGGAAAACCTTCAAGCGTAGAACCTTTTACAGGGAGTGTTGAGAAATCGTTGAAATTCTTGTCAGATGAAGACTTTGCTCCACCTCCTGGGTATGAAGAAAGTGAACCACAGAGAGCTATTCCAAAGGTATATCAAAGACCTCAGCCGATCGAACCTGTTGTAACAAGCAGCAATCAACCATCTATCGTTAAAGAGTCTGGGTTGAAAGAAGGAGAGAGCATAGAAGATAAAATGAAGAGGATTGAGGAGGCTGATAAAGCAGAAGCTAATGCAATGGATGAGTTTCTAAGGTCACAGAAGATAAATGAATAAGATCGTTTTGGTTCAAAACAATCTCCATTCGTCACCAAACTGATAATGATTAAGATTGTCGTTCCAGTATGAGATCTTATTGACAATGAATTGATTGTGTGATATAATAAGAATAAAAACAATAGAGGATTGAAATGAGAGTACCTACTTGGAAGGCTGTTATAACCTATGTAGAAGTATGGGAGATTACTGAATGGAAAAATAGTTGTATATTCAAGACAGTCTCAATAGGCTATGCTCACAAAGATGACCAACGCTTCCAAGATCAAAGTAGGTACGTGCTGTCTTCATTGTCCACTTCAATTACAAAAGGAGAGGAGGTTGAATTAAAGTTAATTGACTAACTATATCATTATCAGTTGGTTAATCTTATTGACAATGAATTGATTGTGTGATATGGTAATGGTGAAAGTGAAGATGGTTAACAACAATGAAAGGAGGGAGGTGAAATTATGATTAGTGAGGAGATAAAAAAACAGATAGATGAACTGAGAACAGTAAAATGCTTTATAAATTCATATGTAGAAGATAGAGTCAACCACAACTGGGCTGATGATGCCTTTGTAAAAAAAGAGTTGCAGAATATGGCTTTGATGTATAGAGAGATCATAAAGAGCCCAAAATTTAATAAGTGTGGGGAGTTAACTAAAGAAGAGAAAAAAGTATTAAGTATCCTAACAAGGTTAGGATATTGACAAACTACTCAACAATGAAAGGAGAAAGAAAATGAGAGAAAGTACAGAAGAGAAAGTAAGAAAAGAGGTTGAAAAATTTATCAATCCCAGTATTGAATCTCTGCTCAAGAAGGCATTAGTTGGTGCAATAGTCCATTACCTATGGGAGCAATTTGAAGAGGCGGATCCTATAAAAAATGCACTTCCAGAAGAGCTCTTTTGTCCTTGGGATGGTAGAATGCACCGTGCTCCCGAATGTGACGCAGCAGTAGTTGACTATTTAATCGCTGTGAAAAAGGAGGATTAAAAATGTACTGGGGAGACTTTGCAGGGGAAATTAGGAAGGCTGAGCAGAAAGAGTTTAAGGCACCTAGGTTTAGCGTTTACAAGAAGCCTATTACAAAGTATGTGTATAAAGAAGTTAATGGACCAGTTTTAAATGGAAGGCCTTGTAACGACTGTCCTTTTGACAAGGCGACAATGAAGCAGTGTAAGAGATGTAGAGGTAATTAAGTATCGGTTCACCGCCTTTTAGGTCAAGAACGATAAGGTGAAAAAATGAAAAAGATAGAAAAGCCTAGATTTAAAATTACTTTAAACTGGCAAGGTGAAGTTCATATCATCTATCGGTATGCAACCTCAGCCGATCAAGCCTTACTTCACGCTATTCGTGAGTTAGCGCATCAAGTAGGCTATTCAACAAGGTATGTTAAGAATTATATAATGCAATCTAATTCACAAAGATGGGGGGTGAGTAAGTGATACTTAGGAAGAAGAAAAAGAAGTTAATTTAGAAGGGAATGTTAGAGTTAAACTCTGGAAATATATTCCTGGAGCTGACTATCCTGATTCAGATAGAGTAGTTTATCTTCTTTTCAATCCGAAGAAGATTGACTTTTTTGGGTTTTTGAGAAAGGAATTAAGATGAAATCATTAGGTTTTGCAAATAGTTGGGATAAGTTACCTGAAGAACTTGAAAAGTGTATTGAGAAGAAGCATTTCACGCTGATTGAGAAAATAGGTAAATGTCTAACTCGTTACACTTGTAAGGAATGTCAGATAAGTTATGTTATAGATTCAGGGGAATGAGTTGGTTTTGGAATAAAACGATCTAATAAATAAGGAGAGGGGCTTATGACAGCGCCAAATAAAGAACATGTTATTGAGTTACAAAAAGAGGCTGAAGCAGCTTACATAGAATATCTAACGACCAAAGACGCTTATGACAAGGCTTCTGAAGACTATTTAAAGAAATCAAGGAGATTTAAAGAAGCAGACTATCAACTTGCCTTAGTAGATGGAAGGCTGAAGAAGATTCCATCTGTTGGAGAGAAGAAAGAGAAAAAGCAGCCTGAGCTTACTCTTGAACAACTTACAGAAATTGCAGAGAGGTTAGGAATTCAAGTCTCAAGTCTGGAGGTGACTTAATGGGAGAGGCAAGAAGAAGAGGAACTTTTGAACAACGTAAAGAGCAGGCATGTATTAGGTTGCAAATGAAGAAAGAACTAATAAAAGGAAGTCAGCAAATAGAAAAGCATAAGGCTGATAAAGAGGATAAGAACAACCTAGTTTTATCTAATATCCTTAATATGGCTTATGATACAGTGAAGATTAAAAACTAAATCAAAATGTACATAAATACACGTTGACATTTGTCCGTAGGTATGTTATTATAAATCATAATCAAGATAACCTTGTTATCCAATGAAAGACAATGAAAGGAGGATAATGCCATGAAGTAACTCAGCCTTTTCAAAGAATGTTCATCAACCACTTAATTACCAGAGCAGTCCAACCAGATCGTTTTATGGTAAAACGATCTATTTAATCACTAAGGAGGAAAAGATGGAAAAGTTAACAGTTCAAGCTAATGTACCGGAGAAGAAAGATGCAGCAGGTAATGTAATCCAGGTCGCAATAGGCCCTTTTTCAGTCACTGTGGACAACGGCGCTACAGCTGAAGAGCAGATTAAGATGTTCGGCGACAAAGCAGTCAAAAGCAATGCTGATGATGCCTGGACAATTGCCATTCAGAGCGCTATGCGATCAGGGATGAAGAAGGGTGAGACGCAGCAATCGTTGCAGGCTCGCCTTGGCAGCGCCAAGATGGGAATCTCCAACAAAGGTGTGAAGATTGATCCGATTCAGGCTTACCTTGCCATGTTCCAAGGTGCTACACCTGAGAAACAGAAGGAGATGTTGAAAGAACTGCAGACCAAGGCTGCTGCGAAGTAATTCGCTAGTTTATCGAACCCTCCTTTGTAATTGAAGGAGGGTTCTTTTTAA
>JAHFMX010000007.1:7167-19003 GCA_023267635.1 bacterium
AAACGATAGGAGAAAAAGCTAATGGCCATCCACCAAAGATGGAAAAACATAATGAAGTGTTACCCTTTCTCCGAAGAAAGGTTGGCAAAGTGGGCTGTACCATTCATAGTACAACCAAAACTAGACGGTGTTCGCTGTCGAGTAGTCCCTTTATCTGGAGCTAGTGAAGAAGGGTGCCTTCTTCTTTCATCTGAAGAGAATGTTATTTTTAGCGTTCCTCATCTTAATGAAATCATAGGAAAGTTAAATCTTAAAGCTGAGTTAGATGGTGAACTTTATTGTCATGGAATGAGTTTTGAGCAAATAGTCTCAATCACCTCACGCAGCGTCAACCTCCATCCTGATTACCAAAGAATCCAATTCCACTGCTTCGATGTAGTAAATAAAGAACCTCAATTAAAACGTTCTTTAATTATTGAAAACTTAAGAAACATCACACCTTATATTGTAGTTGTACCTTTCTGGCTTTGCAGCACCTTAGATGAAGTAATGAAAACTTATGATAAATTAATGGAGTCTGGCTATGAAGGTATAATTGTAAGACATCATCAAGCTCCTTATGAATTAAAGCGTTCACTATACGTGATGAAGTTTAAGGCGAAAAAGGAAGATGAATATGAAATCCTTGGATATCAAGAAGAGATTTCTATTTCAGGTGATTCAAAAGGTAGTCTTGGCTCACTAATATGTAAATCAGGGGATGGTAATATCTTCCATGTTGGTACAGGGTTCTCAGCAGAACAAAGACAAAGTATCTGGAATGGTAGAGAAGACCTCAAAGGGAAGATAGCAAAAGTTAAATATCAGCACTTAACAACAGGTAAACAAGTTCCGCGTTTTCCTGTATTCGTTGAGATCGTTTCCGATCAAAACGAACTAATTAAATGAAAAGAAAGGAGGAAGAAATGGAACTATTTTGCGACCAGTGTGACTTGCCATTTGAAGAAGAAGAATTAACTGAGTATGAAGGTGATAGTCTTTGTCAAGAATGTCTTAGATTAAATAAAGAAGAAGAGGAGGAATAAGATGAAAAGAACATTCTTTATTGCAGGTGTACAATTTCGTCCTAAGAATGAAATTGCTGAGGCAGGGAAGATTCTCGAACAGGGTGATCTTCTCCGCCTTATCCCTGAGCCGACCAACAAGTTCGATTCGAACGCTGTAATGATCACTTTGCCTATCGAGGAGGAACAAAAGGAACTTTTCCTTGGCTATGTTCCTAAGAAGTTTTCCTCCGAAGTAGCTGGAATGCTCTCAATCGGTGCACCTATCGGATGTATCGTTGAGGTAGTTAATCCAGCGGCCAAAACCTATGAAATGTTTAAAGTCACAGTCCAGATACCTGAAGACGAAGAATACGAAGAACCTGATATGATTGAAGAAGGAGATAAATAATGAAACTCTTCTGTGCTAACTGCGGCCTTCCTCTTCATCACTATCGAAAGGCACTTAAAGATATTGGTGCTATTATAGACCTAGTCAACTATCATCAATGTGTTGAGGTTCCAATCCCTTTCGATATCAAGAACTTTCCCGATGCTGCGCCCTTTATTCCTATTGAAGGGAAGGAGGAGTTTGCTAAGGATTTAAATACTGTAGTAAAGAAACAACCTCAATCAATTACTCCTCCTTGGAAGGAAGGTGATGAGCTTTGTGATCGACGATTTGAAAATGATAAGATTAAAAACTCAGCCCCAATAACTGTGCTCGATCAGATTAAATCAATGACTAACTCCATCCCTGTTCATAAAGGACTTGAGCCAGAAAGCGAGGACTAAGATGTCCAATAAGAAAGTTTTCATCGTTAATAAGAGCACACATGACTTTGGTCCGGCTGAGGAGTATGGGAAGATCATATTCCTCAGCGAAGGATCAATGAATCGCTATGCTACTAATTCAATGATGAGGCAATTTAATGAGGTTATGAAGGACTCGCTAGCAGAAGATTTCATAGTCCCTTGCTCTCTAAATGTAATGAACTCAGTTGCTTGTGCTATCTTCGCGCACAAGCATGGAACGCTAAATTTATTACTGTTTAAAGATGGTCTTTACATTATGAGGAATCATGTGCTCTGATAATACATAGCCTTCTTGACAATGTCTCAAAGGTGTGTTATTATTGGAATGGTTAAGATTGTTTTGGAATAAAACGATCTAATTAAATGAAAGGAGAGAATATGATAGAAAGTATTAAAGAAGTTCTAATGCGTCGAGATGATCTAACTGGAGCAGAGGCTGATGACTTAATTACTGAAGCAAAAGAAGAATTTTATAGAATGATTGAAGAAGGAGAAGATCCAAGTGGTATTTGTCAAGATTTCTTTAGGCTTGATCCTGACTATCTTAACGAGTTCTTTCAATGAAAGGAGGAAAGCGATGGTTAGTGAGAAGACTTTAAGAAGGTGGAGGAAAGATGCTTTACAGTATCCTACTTCCGAAGATGTAGCTAAGACTAATTCAGGGAATGAAATGGCTGAGAGAATCTTAATGCTGACCCAAGAATTATTAGATCTCTATTTGATTAAGAAAGGATAATGAAAGATGGAAAAGTTAATTGAAAACACTTACTTACCCAAATTTGAGATTGATCTAACATCAACTGGTACTCATCAACGATATACTATTGGACGAGGTAAGACTGCAACTTCTCTTGCTGATATCAGTGAAGCTCTTTACTTCTCTCTTCCAACGTCAAGTTTTCTTGCAAAGTCACTATAACATTCTTTGCAGGGAAAGGATGAAGAATGAAATGTAAAAAGTGTAACTCTGAAGACTTAACACTTATCTTAAGTGGTCCTCATCAGAAACTAGTCTGTTGTGACTGTCTTGCATTTCAGAAGTTTTTAAGTATTAAAGAGGCAAAAGATTTCTTAGTTATTAAAAAGCAAAAGGAGATGAAAAATGAGCCTTCCTATCCCAACTCATCCAGCACAATCTATCCGTGATTCGTCTAAGCTCGACGACTATATCCTCTGCCCTCGTTATTATTTCTATCGAAATATGCTAGGGTGGACTCTTGATAGACAAGAACACGACCTGGTATTTGGTGAATCTTTCCATCGAGCTAGAGAACACCAACTGCTTTTCGGCTACAATGACATTGCTGGGGCTTACAACGCTTTTGAAGAAAGCTATCGGAAGGACTTTCCTCCTGATACTGATAGTCTCTTCAGGCCAAAAGATCCTGCTGCTGTCCTTCATACCTTAATGCAGTTTGCTGATCTTTATTCTCGCGACCTTGTTGATAATGAAGTCATCGAATTAGATGGAATCAAGATGACTGAAATAGCTGGGACAGTTCCAGTTGATGAGCATCGAGTTCTCCACTACCGAATGGACTCTATCATGAGGCGTGTTGAAGATGGAATGATCTTCTCCTGGGACCATAAGACGACCTCTGGCAAGTGGATTCATGATACCAGGTGGGACAATGAACTATTTTTAGGAATCCAAAATGGAACCTATACCCATTGTCTTTATTGCATGTTTCCTATTGAACAGGTCCTTGGAGTTGAGTTTGTCAAGACTGGCTTTGAGTATCTTATAAAAGGTAGCAAAGATCGCCCTGCTGGCTATCATGCAACAACTCGGCGCATTCCAGCTTTCAAAAGCCCAGAGCAAATGAACACCTGGCTTTGGACAGTGAACGATATCTTAGATGATATCGACAGGGACTGTGATTGCTTAAGTCAGGCAAGTGAGGCTGATGATGTCTTGATGGCCTTCCGAATGAATCATAAATCCTGCACTTCCTTTCGAGGTTGTATGTTTCATGACTACTGTATGGCATGGCAGAATCCACTTCGTCGTTGTGAAGAACCTCCTCTCGGTTTCAAGATTCATTTCTGGAATCCTTCAGAGCGGGAGGCTACAGTGGTGAAGGACTTGACATTTAATAAGTGAGGAGATAACTATTATGCAGATTATAACGACAGATTATGATGAAAAGATTGAACTGTCTTCTGGTGCTGTACGTGCTATAGGCACGATCCTTTCCGAGACAGATGTTGAAGAAGGTGATACACTACTTATCTTCCAATGGCGTGTTAGGCTGGAGGATAAAGACGGAAAGAATATAATAGAGAAGGAGTATGAATAATGGCCTATGATGCTGCGGCTGAATTAAAACGAGTCAAAGATTACTATGCTGGAGATCCTTTGCAAAAGAGATTTAGTGCTCTGATTACTGGAGAAACAAATGCAGGTAAAACATTCATACTTCGTACTGCTCGTCGTCCTATCCATATTGACAGTTTTGACCCTGGTGGGACTAAGTGTCTTCGTGATCTCATAACATCAGGGGATATTATAGTTGACACCCGCTATGAAAACGACGATCCTTACGACCCAAAGGCCTTCGCAGACTGGATGAGAGCGACTGACATCCGCTTTCAAATTGGCTACTTTAAACAATTTGGGACTTACTGCCTTGACAGCGCTACAACCTTTGGTGAGGCTATAATGAACTATGGTCTTGGTAACAAAGGTCATGCTGGCGAGACACCACAAATGAGACATGACTATATGCCTCAGAAAACCTTAATGAATAACTATATTCGCAAGCTTATGACCTTGCCTTGTGATTTTATTTTCACTGGGCATCTTAAAAAAGAATCTAAGGTTTTATCAGTCGACTCAAAGACAGGGATTGTTCGTGAAGAAGTTAAATATCGCTTCTATACGACAGGCCAAGCGGTTGTCACAATCCCTTTACTGTTCGATGAAATCTATGTCATCACTGGGAAGACTGGACGAGAAGGCCCTATTCGCGAGATGTTAATTGATTCTCTTGGTGAGTATGTAGCGCGTTCAAGGCTTAAAGCAAAGGGAATGCTTAACTCTATTGAACCTCCTAATCTTAAAGAATTATTAAAAAAGGCAGGGTTTTCAACTGAAGATAAGCCAAAGCTCGTTTTGGAATAAAACGATCTAATATTGAAAGGAGGAGTTAGTATGGTACCTGCTCAATCAAGATATTTCTGACAGCGTTTTCGGCTAGATTTTGGAATTTCAAAGGTATGGATGAAAGGAGGATAAGATGGAAAAGGAACTATTTGATAACCTAAAAGAGTTTTTAAGATTAAAAAAGCTCTGTTCTAATCAACTTGGTATCTGTGGAGTAAGTCCATATAGTGATGAGATTCATATTGACGATATAAGAAATGTTTTTCCTGAAGGCGAAGAAACTATTTCATATAGGGATTCAGCAAGTTATCCTATAATAGTGACAAAAGAGATAAATGGAATAAAGTTCTTTTCATTGTATAAGAATGAGGAAAGAAAGGAGGAGATAGAGAAGAATACAGGTAAAAGAGAAGAAGACTAACTAAGGAGGTAGAATGACTATGAGTGGCTATGAAGAATGTAAAGAACCAGAACCAGGACCAAGAGCAGTACCGGGTGAATTCAGAGAAGTCAGAATTCAGAAAGTAATTAATGGATACATAATCAAAGTAGGATGTAGAACCTTTATTGCTCGATGTTGGACTGAGGCTTCTTTTGCTCTACAAGAGTATTTTATTGATCCTAATAAAGCTGAAGCAAAGTACTCAGAAGAGTATTTTAAATTTGTCAACTAACAACTTAACAATCAAAAAGGAGGATCTAAAAATGGCATTAACAGATTATAGTTCAATGGAAAGTGAGATTAAAAATGCACCTGAGCCTACTGCTATCAAAGCAGGAACTGAGGTCCGCGCTCGCATTATTGGAGTTCGAACTGGCATCGTTGAGAAAGAGGGAGACTTTACCAACTTCGATTATTTTTCAATTAGCTACGATGCACCTGATGAACCGACGGCTTCTGAGTTTTCTGACTTCTTCTGGGATTTAAGCAATCGGGAGAAGATGTCAGAGAAAGACTTCCTTCGAGCTCTTCGCAAATTCCGTTCTTTTGCCGAGGCTTTTGGCATTGACTACGCTCGTCCCTTCGATCTTGAAGATGATCTGCTAGGCAAGGAAGGCTGGCTTATCACTGGTAAGCCAAAGATCTCTGATGAGTATGGAACACAGACAACTGTTTCTAAATACGTAGGCACTCCAAAAAACAGTTCAAGGCCGCTTGCTGATGGTGCTCCTTTTTAAATTGATTAGATAGTTTTATTCCAAAACGATCTAATTAACCAGGAGAGTGGGATTAACTCAGCGCCCACTCTCCTTTCAACAACTAATTAAAAAGAAGGAGAGTAAAATGACTAATGAAGATTTCACTATCGAAATGGAAGCATCCTTTAATCGTTCTAGAAAGGTGCTCTCTAAAAAAGCTAAGGAATATTCTGGCTTAACAGACCGCTTAGAGAATTTCAAAACTTCTGGCGCTGCTCAACTCATTCCTCCAACTCAAGCACTAGTAGGCTTTGCCATGAAGCATGTTGTTGCTATAGCTGACATGGCTAAGCATCCTTATGATTTCAGTGATAACCAATGGCTTGAGCGGACAGGAGATATTAAAAATTACATGATTCTTCTTGAAGCTCTTATAACTGATCTTGATATTAGATAAACTAAGGAGGTAAGATGAGCTGTCCAAACTGTGATCCAAATATGAATAGACCATATAGACTTATAATAACAACAGCCGATGGAAGATATTGTAAGTTATGTGGAGATAAGATTACCCTTAGTAATTATCAGGGTAGTCAATCTCTTAATAATTCAAAGTGGGACCAATACTTCCATTCCATCTGTATCGCAGTCGCAGACAAGTCACCTTGCCTCTCTCGTAAAATAGGTGCTATACTCGTGAGGGATCATTCGATAGTCTCAACAGGCTTCAATGGTCCTTCACGAGGCATTCCACACTGTGGAATAGACAGAGTAAATAAAGATCTTGTATTGTCTAAGATATTATTATCTCATAATATTAATGAATGTAGTGATGTCAAGGGATGCCCTCGTAAAATCTTAGGTTATGAATCAGGAACTCACATGGAACTCTGTCCTGCTCAACACGCTGAGGTGAATGCAATCTCCAATGCAGCTCGTCTCGGCGTCTCAGTTCTTGGCACTACACTTTATATGAACTCACTACATCCCTGCAAAAACTGCTTTGGGGCACTTATAAATGCTGGGATATTGGAGATAGTAGTAGACGATATTTCTTACTATGATAAATATACTAAATTCTTATCAGATAATTCAAGTATAATTATAAGGAGGTTTGAATTATGAGTGACTTAGTCGACTATCGCCCACGCTTCACATTTGAGATCACCGAAGAACAAATGATTAGAGCTAATAAACTTCTCGCTCAATATGGGCAGCGCAAAGCCATCTTCAGCAAGATCCTTGATGACGTTCTTGACGCTATTGAGGTTAACACTGGAATAACTATCGGCTTACTGATGAGTGAGAAGATAGTTATGACAGGGATTATGACAACTCTTTCTAATGGAACAAAGAAAATAAAAAAGAATGGAGGGTGATATGAGCTCTTTTGAATTTAGATACTTAATGGACTTGTTAATGGTTTCTGAACCTTGGCCTTTATCTGATATAAGTCATAACTGTTTAATAAATATGGTAGATAGTGAAGCTAAGGAAAGAGGTTATAGTGATTGGATAACAGCTTATCATGAATTTAAGCTTTAAGGGAGGGTGGAATGGCTGATCTAGATTCCTTAGGCTATGTATCAATTATAGATATGAACACAGATGAAGCAATAGACTTACTCCGTCAGATTCGTCTCAGTCGACGAGTCCCTGATAAACCAAGGGCTGTAAGAGAGACTAATAAAATAACAAGAAAGAAAACTGAGGCAGCAATTGATCCTGGAATGGCAGCTGAACTATTGAGATTATTAGGAGGACAACAATGACTATCAACGTAGGCCGCGTAGGAATGGTACCAATCAACTTGATTGATGTAGATGAATCTCGTGCTCGTGAGGTCTTCGGTGATCTCAACGGCCTCGAAGAGAACATGAAAGAAAGTGGTTTAATAACCCCACTTGCAATGCTTGATACTCACAACGGGAGATTTAAACTTCTTGCTGGTGAGCGTCGTTATACAGTGTTACTTAAAAACGAAGTACCTGAAATCCCTGCTCGAATCTTCGATCAAGAGCTAACAATACTTGAAATGAAGATTATTGAGAAAGCTGAGAACTTTTTCAGGAAAGATTTTGAACACTGGGAACTTGATAAACTTACTCTTGACATTCATAGAATGCAGGAAGAACTTCATGGTAAGGTAACAACTCCAGGGCCAGGTTCAACTGGCTGGACAATGACTGATACTGGTAAAATGTTAGGTGGTATGGCTAAAGGAACTGTCTCAGCTGCGATCAAGAGAGCCGAATTACGAGAAGCCTGTCCTGAAGCCTTCACTGATTGTAAGACAGCAGCCGACGCTGATCGAGTGATTAAGAAAATGGACGAGGCTATTATCAAGCAAGTCATCGCTAAGCAGATTGAAGTCAAGAATGAAAACTTTTCTGGAACAGCTTTATCTAAATTGGCATCCTCTTACATCATCAAAAACTGCTTCGAAGGTATCAAGGAAATCCCATCAGGAGTCTTCCATCTCGTCGAAATTGACCCTCCTTATGCTATTGATCTTATGGCAGCTAAGAGAACGGAAGGAGAGTCTCAGTATCAAAGAGAAGATTACAACGAGATTGACAAATCAATCTACATGAACGGTGATCCAAAGGGGACTTGGAAAGGGATGAATAAACTTTTCAAAGAATGCTACCGAGTAATGAATGACCACTCATGGTTACTCTGCTGGTTTGCGCCAGAGCCATGGATGGACTCTATTTATAGATCATTGACAGAGAATGGCTTTGAAACTACTCGGCTCTGTCCTATTTGGACTAAGCCTTCTGGCCAAACAAAGAGGCCTGAAATGCACTTGCCTAACGCATATGAAATGTTCTTCTATGCTTGGAAAGGGAGGCCGGCAATAGCTAGACAGCGTTCAGGTAATGTATTTGACTATTCACCAGTTCCAGCACAGCAAAAAGCTCATCCTACTGAGCGCCCAATAGGTATGATGAAAGACATCTATGAAACCTTCGCCTTTCCAGGCTCTCGAATCCTAATCCCTTGCGCCGGCTCAGGTAATGGAATAATAGCTGCTTATCAAGCAGGGATGACAGCGATTGGTTTTGATCTTTCAAAAGGTTATAGAGATTCATTCTTGGTCAAAGCAAATTCACTTGGTTAACAAGATCGTATTGGACCAAAACGATCTAATGATAAGGAGATGAAATGATAGAATCATTAAGAATACGATACATCTTTCGTTTTATGTATATAGTTCTTCTATATATATCTAGAGGAAATACAAAAAATGTATTAGATGATGCTGAGCTATTAGCTAAGCGAATGAAGACTGTATTTAGGGAGGATTGGGAATGAAGCATACCTACGTCCCCCCTTCCGGTGATCTCAATGCTAAGCTTGCAGGCTGCGGTGAGCAACCTGGCTATCAGGAGATAAGAGCTCGGCCTCCTCGTCCTTTCATTGGCCCTGCTGGCCTTGGCCTTGATGATTGCTTAGCAATGACTAAGATTTCTAGGCGTGAACTTTATCTCACAAATGTTATTAAGGACCTAGATCATCCTCTTGAACATTACATCAACCTCGACTCTCGTGGCCGTCATACTATTTCATCTGAAGGCTACGAATATATAAAGGAGCTTGGAGATGAAATTAAAAGTCTTAACCTTAACTGTATTATCGCCTTTGGTAATATTGCTTTGCTTGCTCTTTGCAATCGTACTGGGATCACTAAGTGGCGTGGTAGTGTGCTTGAGTCTACTCTTGTTCCTGGGCTTAAAGTTATACCAACTTTTCATCCAGCTACATTCATCCCTCCGAAATTCAATTTCCTCAACAAGCCTGTAATTTGTGAGGACTTAATAAAGGCTAAATATGAATCAGAGTTTAGAGAAATACGAAGAGATCCTAGATCAGTGTACACTAATCCGGATTTTAATCAGGCGGTTGATTGTCTTAGGCATTGCTACAGAGTCGGACGACTCGGTCAGATTATCGGAATCGACATTGAAGTTATTAACAGAGAAGTTGACTGCATTGGCCTCGCTTGGTCCCCAACTGAGTCAATCTGTATCCCCTTCAGAGGGCCTCATGGAGACTATTTCACAGTCGAAGAAGAACTCCAAATAATGATTGGAGTTGCACATATCTTACAAAGCGAAGATATTCAAAAGGCTGGAGCGTCCTTCATCTTTGACACTCAGTTCTTACTTCGCAAGTATGGCATTCAACCTAGGGGTACTCTCCACTGTACCCAAATAGCTCAGAAGATTGCCTACCCAGACTTCCCTGCCGGCTTAGCCAATGTCACTACAATGTACACAGACATTCCATATTATAAAGAGGACGGAAAGCAGTGGATGAAGATGGGAGCTGGTACTTGGCAGGAGTGGTGGAACTACAATGGCTTCGACTCCTTTATCCCAGTTGAAACAATCCCTAAGCAAATCGAATGCTTGAAGAAACAAGGGAATTTCGAAACTTATGAACGGCAACGAGGACTTATTAAACCCTTAACCTACATGGGAGAGCGTGGAATTAGAATCGATGTCAAGGGAATGATGGACTATGAGGAAGAGCAGAGGAAAATCCTTAACCGTCTTGATCTTGAGCTCAAAGACGAAGTTGGTCGAGAGATTAACTACAACAGCCCAAAGCAACTAATGGATTACTTTTACAAAGAACTTGGTATCAAGCCTTATAAGAAAAAGAATACTCAAGGTAAATATTCTGAATCAATAGATGTTGATGCGCTGAAACGAATTGTTAGACAGGGAGGGAAGGCTGAGAAAGCAGCTCGTTTAATGCTTGACATTCGAGGCCTTTCAAAACGTATCTCAACCTACCTCAACATTGGAAAGGTGGACAAAGATGGCAGATATAGAAGTAGTTATAAACCAGTTGGCGCTGACACTGGACGACTCTCATCAGGTGAAACTATATTTGGAACTGGAGGTAATCAGCAGAATTGGCCTCACGACCTGCTCCGTTTCTTTCTGTTCGATGAAGGGTATATCGGTTATTCCTTCGACCTCTCACAAATTGAGAATAGGATTGTCGCCTATACAGGAGGAGTCCTTGCCCAAATAGAGGCCTTTGAAAATGGGATCGATCTTCACAAGATGACTGCTTCAATTATCTTCCATAAGCCTTATGACCAGGTGTCATCTGTAGATGGTTCATCAACTCTTGGTGATGGTAGGCAAAGTGAAAGGTATTGGGGGAAGAAGGGTAATCATGGCTTAAATTATGATGAGTCATATAAGAAATTTGCCCTCGTCAATGAGATGCCTGAGGGCGAAGCTAAGATGATGCTTGAAGAAATTCATAGCGGCTATCCACAGATCAGGGGAGGCTATCATGCAATGATTCAGAACATGCTTAAGACAACAAGAACTGTGACAAACTTGTTCGGTCGTACTCGTTTATTCCTAGGCCCTGTTCATGAATCTTACCCCAACGTTCCTAAAGCAGCCTGCACTGAGACATTCAGATCGGCCTATGCACACTTTGCTCAATCAACCTGTGCAGATAAAGTTAATGAGCAAGGTATTGAGCATATCTATTATGACCAAGCTCATTATGGCCCAGTTGAACTACTTGCTCAAGTCCACGACTCAATTGTGTTTCAAGTTCCTTTATCTTTACCTTGGATCGAACACGCTAAGATATTATTAAGGATTAAGAATTCTCTTGAGACGCCTCTTATTTGGCATGATAGGGAAATCAAAACTCCAGTTGATCTTGCTATCGGTTTCAACATGCAGAAGGAGGCTATGGAAGAAATGAAGAGTAAGAATATCCCTTCTGAACCTGAAAAACTGGCTGAGAA
>JAHFMX010000007.1:19103-46403 GCA_023267635.1 bacterium
GGCATGATAGGGAAATCAAAACTCCAGTTGATCTTGCTATCGGTTTCAACATGCAGAAGGAGGCTATGGAAGAAATGAAGAGTAAGAATATCCCTTCTGAACCTGAAAAACTGGCTGAGAAATTACAACAATGCTATTTCAAATTGAGAAGTAAGAATTTCCTTCCTTCTCTTATTTATTAAACCAAGGAGATAACACAATGAGATTGATTAGACCTAGTTTTAAAGTCGAGGGATTTTACATGGACGACCCTACAGCAATAGAAAGACTTGGAAGAATCTGCTATAAATCAGAAGGTAAAATAACCTCTGATTCGGCTGAGGCGTTTATTAAATCTCGGATTGGTTCTCATGAATCAGTCATTGAACACTCAGCAATGACAGTTCGTTTCATCTGTGATCGCGGAGTTACTCATGAATTAGTCCGTCATAGGCTCTGTGCATTTTCTCAGGAGTCAACAAGATATTGTAATTATAGAGGAGGTGTAACATTTATAATCCCTCCTTGGTTTAATGAGATAAATGAAGGAGAGTATAAAACTGCAATAGATAACATAAGTTCAGTAACCAAGGTATGGTTCTGCTCTATGTTAGATGCTGAGGGTTGGTATAAGGTATTATTAAATGCTGGACAGTCTCCTCAACAGGCTCGATCAGTCCTTCCTAACTCAACTAAGACTGAAATAGTTATGACAGCTAACTTTCGTGAATGGCGGCATATATTTAAACTGCGATGTGCTAACTCAGCCCACCCTCAAATGCAAGAAATTATGAGACCTCTTCTTGTGAAGGTAAAAAAACTCATTCCAATTATCTTCGATGATATACTCTCTTAAGGAGCTCTAATGTCTCGTAATTTACCAGATTGGCTCGATGCTTATATTGAATTGACTGAGAACTCCGAACCTCCTTTAATGTTTCGCAAATGGTCTGGCATTAGCGCAATCGCTGCAGCCCTCCAGCGAAAGGTTAGACTTGACCTCGGACTCTCATTAACCTTCTACCCTAATATGTACATAGTACTTGTTGGTCCTTCTGCAACAGGTAAGGGAACAGCAATGAAGTTTGCTTCGGACATCCTTGAGCAAATTCCAACTATTCGCTTAGCTGCTCAAGCAACCTCCCTTCAAGCCTTAATACGAAGGATGAAGGAAACCAACCTAACCGATGTTAATGTTGAGACAGGTGAACAAAGTTATCATTCATCTCTCACAATATTCTCTACCGAGTTTACTGTATTCTTGGGATACCATAACCAAGAACTAATTGCCGCTCTTTGCGAGTGGTATGACTGTCATAATAGGTGGACTTATGAAACTATTGCAAGAAAAAAAGAAGAGGTCATTGGTGTTTGGGTCAATCTATTTGCAGGAACAACCCCTGACTCCATCCAAGCTTCACTTCCGATTGAGTCTATTGGAGGAGGCCTTACATCAAGAATTATCTTTATTGTCGAAGAAAAACGTGGAAAGTTGGTCGTGGTTCCTACCAAAACAGAAAGAGAAACCCAACTCCAACAAATGTTAATCTATGATCTTGAGGCAATCAATCGCCTATCAGGTCCTATGGCTTATACCAAAGAATTCATTGATCTTTATTCAGACTGGTGTTACTATGCTGACGAACATAGGCCTTTTCAAGACAAAAAGTTCGACGGGTACTGTGGACGGAGACGAAAGCATCTAATCACATTATCTATGATCTGCTGCGCTTCACGCTCTGATAGTATGCTTATTGAAGCAGATGACTTCAATCGAGCTTCGTTGTTATTAGCTGAGGCCGAGATTAAAATGGGGAAGGTGTTCAAAGGGATGGGACGCTCCGGGACTTCAGATGTCCTTAATGATGCAATAGTTTATGTTGCCAATAGTAAAATCCCAGACATCCCACTCTGGCAATTCGCTAGGCATTTCGAGGGTGATTTGGATAAGTTTGAAATGGAACGAGTTATCTCGACAATGGAAGCTATGAATGTTATTAAGTTAGTTAGAACTCCAGGACAGGGGTCAACACTGCATGTATTAGATTTTGGGAAGGTGGGTGAATAAGATCGTTTTTGATCCGAACGATCTTATTCCCTAACCTCTTTATTACCAACTAAACTCTTGCTGCATTAGATATTCTTTGAAACTATCCGACACATACCCTGCAGACTCTCCTTCATCTGTTCTAAACCTCGCCTCGATTTGTATAAGTTCTTTTCTCAACTGCTCCTTCTCTTTATCTGTAGATGACATATAGCTTCTAGCAAATTCCTTAGCCTTTCCCTTTGCATTCATATGCCACATTCCTACCCAAGTACCTCTATGCTCAAGATCCTTAGTCTTCTCCATGAACTCTAACTCCTCTTTCATATTTTCATAGTCGTTTTTATCCTTCTGACTATTTATATAATCAATTACTTCATCCCTCTTCCTAATCCCTTTCCAAGCATAGTCCTTTGCCAGTTGTTCAAACTTACCATTTTTAACTATGTTCTCAAGATCAAGTTCTTCTTGAACCTGGTTTCTAACCTGTCCTCTTGAATATCCCGGAACTGTCATTCCAATAACTCTAAAGAACTGTCCTACTTTTGCCAATGACTCAATCAATGGAACTTTTCTATCCGACTCAGGAACATCACTAAAGGCTTCCTTATAAGCCTTCCCAAACATATAGACAAATTCATTATTATAAGGGATAACATTACTTATTGATCCTTGTAATCTTGGCGGTGAGAATCCAGTTACTCCACCTACATCTTTAGCAAGCTGAGCAATATTAGAATCAGATTCACCTTCATGTTTACTCTTAGGCCAGGGTAGCGTTCTCCCTCCTAACTCATTATACATCTGACGACCTTTCCACCAACTATAATTGGTAGCATAGTCAACTCCCATCTGGGCTGTAGGAGGTAAGTTCATCCCTACTGGTCCTAATGTCTTAAGTGAATCAACAACCTTATTATAGTCTGGTTCTTTCTTAATAATTTCTCTATCATAAAGATAGGTTCTTGTAAGGTTATCAGCCATCTTATACATAAATGCAGGACCTGGATCCATTCTTAGCTTAGCATATAGATACCTAGTATCCCCATTCTCGTCTTTGAAATTTATCCAGTCAGGGAATAAAGGAAATATAACATTCTTTTCATTCCCTTCGGTCGGAATATCCTTCATCACATCTTCATGATGAGACCAAGCCATAGCTGTAATACCAGCAGCAGCCATTGTTAACTGCATAGCTCTCACACCAAAGTCTACTGGATTCTCAATCGCTGAGCGCCAGAAAGTTCTTGTTCCAAGAACAGCGGCATTTAAAAAAGGTAATCCAATTCCAGTATCAATGGCCTTAATCATCCAACCGCCTTGATTATAGTCCATCCGATCCCTTGCTGAATGAACTGCCTCATACATTATATCATCGTTCTTTAAAGCCCCTTCATAAGAAATACCTTTCTCATTAGCTCTCTCTCTAATAACTCTATCAGCTGTAGCAGCCCTAACCCAAGTCTCCATACTTACACCGTGATAAGAGACTATATCCATAAGCTTAGCCCAATCTCCAGGAGGCCTAGCACCTTTTAAATATCTATTCTCTCTCATAGAAAGAAGGGGCATAGCTAGGCCATGCTTAGCGAGGTTCTTGAACAGTGGTCCTCTTGTATAAATATCTCCAAGAGTTCTACTCATATCAAGACCTATTTGTAAAGGAGTTAGTGGATTATAAGCACTATAAACTCTCTTATAAGCGCCTGTAGTTGTTTCATAAAAAGGGAAGTCAGGCTTAAGTTTAATTCCCTTTGCATCTGCTTCCCATACCTTAGCAGTCCACAATGAATGTATTACATCCATAGGTAGACCGATAAAAGTTGACCAGATAGGGCTTGCTCCAACTGCTAACGTCCTTGTCAATGGAGCCATAAAAATAGTTCTTGAAATCGTTGAAGCCCTCTGACTTATATCATGACTTCTTGTAATCATATACTTAGCAGCCTCAGGACTGAAGTAAATTTCTTTCTTCACACCACCTTCAAAATAAGGCATAGGACTCCAACCAGACTTTTGCCTAATACTGACAATAGCATTATCTGGATGTTGTTCGGCTAAGTTCTTCCATTGAACCTTAGCGGCCTGATTAGCTATTGAACCATAAGCTCTCACAAACATCTCATGCGCTGAGACTCTTGCATCAGGGTCTATGATCTTTGTACTTCCATGTCCAAGTGATTGAACACCTGAATTGGTTGATCTAATTGTCTCACCTTTTAAATGAGATTGATAATCAAAGTCATAAAGCTTTTCAATTGAAATAGTTTTGAACTTCCTAAAATCATGAGCCTTTAATGCTATACCTTCAGTCTCAGTCTTTATTCCTGCTTCTACTAAATCATCAACTACCTTCCTCATCCATTCGAAGAAGATGTTTCCAGAATTAACTGCATCAGCAACATCTTTAACGTTCACACCTTCAAAGCGTTTCTTAAGTTCTGGAATTTTAGCAAGTTGTGCAAAAGCTCCCTCAGGTAAATCCTTAATCATTTCCATAGTAGCTGTAACAGCTACTGCTTGATTAGGGCCAAACTCAGGCTGATGCTTGTATTCCTTAGTTGTCCTATAACTATATATATCTTTAAAACGCCGAGCAAGAAGATAATCATTGATGAGGCCTACTTGTTTACTAGACTTCCCATCAAAAACTTCTTTCATCATCTGGTTATATTCTATCTCACCATATCCTTTTCCATTAACAGCTGAACGCTGTCGGTCTATGATACGCTGACTTTCTTTTGGATAAAGGCGCCGGACTTCCTTCAACAAAGTCTCTTGCTGATCTATTCCAGCTTGAACAATATCACCTTTGATCTCTTTAATAGCATAACCAAGATCAAACTTTTTCATGTCAAGAGCTGCTGCAGTACCTTTGAAAAACTCAGCAGCGTTTTTGAACATATCTTTTATTTCTTTAGGTAGTTGAGTAGGATCTAGGCCCATGTTAAGTTGTATCCCACCTTCATCAAAGGAATCTATCTTATTTTGAATCTGATCTCGTTCTGCTTCAAGAGATTTAATGAGTTTATCATTAGGATTATCAGCATTGCTTTCTTTCTCAATCCTCTCTTCTAGCAAATTAAGTCGATCTTCTAATTTTTCAATTGGTGTTTTCTTAATATTTTTTAGTTGTGCTTCAAACTCAAAATGTTTTATTATTCCCTGCTGACGTTCTATTGAAAGTTTACTAAATGCCATACCATAAAGTTTTCTAGCATAGGCAATTATTTTAGGGTCAGTAGGATCTATTCCCATATATAGAGTTTCACCTAATTTATTAGAAACTTTTTGATTAAAGTGATTATTTATAGTACTATCTAATTGACTAACTTTAACTGTAGTACTCTTTCCTGGCATATCAAGATAAACGGTATCTTGATTCCTAAGATTATTTTTAATCTTTTCTAATTGATTAAGTGAAAGAACTTGACCAACCTGAATACTAAGTGTATTATTATTCTCTCTTATATATCTAACAGTCCCACTTTCTTTAAGATAGGGTGCTAGTTGTTCTTCCTCTCCTCCAAGTACTTTATATACTATTTTAGCATCGAATTCATTAAGTCCTTGAAACAGTGCATCCTCATGAGGTATAGATTTATAACCACCAGGAATTTTAGTAGTTAAATTAACTGTCTTTCCATCATTAAAGATATATCCTGAAGTAGATAAAGTATCATCTGAACTATAACGAGTAACTAATCTATATTTAATATTATCTAATACTTTCTTTATTTCAGTTGGATCAACACCTATCATAAATTTGATTTCGTTAGTTCGTTTTGGTTCCGAACGAACTGCTTCACTTGCCCACCTTGAAGCCTCACTAACAGTTGCCCTCCAGTTTTCAAAATCTGCCCTTGTGTCAAACTTCAATCTAACATTTTCAGCATTAGTTACTGCGCTCCTTAGACCATTTCTAATTTTTTCAATAGGCGTAGATGGCTCATCTCCATTTAACCATCTATTCACCTCGTTAATTAAGTATCTTGTAAATACCTCAGGATCAACATCTGCATGCTTAATCCTTTCAACATAAAGTTTGTTCATTGTATCTGTATGAGCTTTATCTTTATCGCGGAAAGGATGTTCAGAAGGAGAAAGTTCTTTAGGTAAAGATGTCCCAGTTTGAGTATCTATTTCGGTAATAGGCTTGGAAGGTTTAGATTTAGTCTTAGCAATAACCTCAGTCTCAGTAATAACTTCTTTCTTTTTCTTTCCAGTTCGTTTTGTCCCCGAACGATCTTTTTTTACTGGTTCTTCAACGGTATCAAGGACTGACTTAACTTCAGGTTTAACAGTTTCAGTCGGTATAGTTTCTGAAGAAGTTTCTTCAACAGGCTCTACAGCTTTCTTCGCCTTACCTTCCTTAATCTCCTTAACTCTCTTCCCTTTAATTTTTAAATCTTCTTTAACTAACTCTTCTGGTTCAATAGGGTTCTTTGCTGCAGCTTCTCTCACAGCCAATTCAGCCTGCAGTTTTTCTAGCGCATCAACCTTTGCCTGAGCCTTAGCTAGAACCTCTTCAGGAATCTCACCTTCTTTATTCAAGGCCTCGGCAGTCTCTGAATCAGTTTTAGCATCTTCTACTATATCCTTAGGTCTACGTCCAGTCTCTACCCAAACCTTCTTTATATTCCTCGCTACATTAGCTGTCTTGGTGGCGCTGTGGAGACCTACAAGAAGAATAGCACTATCAAATATTTCTTCTGGCGATGCAAGTTTTCCCTCTAACCAGCTTCCTACATTTGACATTGTGACCGCTTCACCAATTCGACTTGCAATCTTTCCTAAGGGAGCAAGAAAGGCTCCAGCCTTCCCTGTAGCAGCACCAGTAATCTCACCTTTAATAGTCTCTGGGATTACAGTTTTTAAAACCTCTATAAATTCTTCAGGTGAGTTAATTTCTCCTTTATCAAGTTTATAAGAATAATAAGCTCTTAATCCTTTATCAATTGCAAAGCCAGCAGCTAGCATTCCTATAGGCCCACCCTCAACACCAGCCAAAGAACCTGCAGCAAAAGGAAGAAAACTTCCAGCTACTCCACCAAGTCCTTGAACTCCACGTTGAATAGCATTCATTCCTCTTACATCTACCTTAGGATACTTTGTCCCTCTTTCAATCTGACTAATAAGACCAAATGGAGTATCTCCATAACCAGATCTAAAAGCGTCTACCAAATCAGGATCAACTTCAGAAGGTTTCACTCCAAGCTCATTTGCTAGTACCAATTTATAAGTAGCCTTAGCAGCCTCTTCTGTTTTTGAAGTGAATAATTCTTTAGATTTGTTAATAAGATTTGAAACAAAGGAAGGTTCTTCACCTTGACGAAAGCTAATTGGTTCATTAGGTTTAGCCTCTTTCTTTGTAGGAACCTTTGGGACCATCTGACCCATCAAACTATTTACATCATAAGGATCGTTAACCTCTTTTGGTGTATCTGTCTTTAAAGGTTCTAACTTATCTATAAATCCTTTAGGGAGACCTAGATTAGCATCCAAAGATATTGCATAGTTAGCATCTTCCTGACTAGGCGCTAAGGCATCTTTAAATCCCTCTGGCATTTCGATTGTGTCTAATATAGAGCCTTTAGACTGCTTTCCTATTTGTCCTACTACCCCAGGCTCTTCAATTGTGTCAAGAATAGATGCCACAACAGACCTCCTTATTGGCCAAGCTTAACTTTAATTGTTTGTTTCTTACCACGCTTACTAATTGCCTCAATAGCTACTGTGGATTTAGTTGCATCTGTCCAGTACTTTCTTTTAATAGTAAACCCACGAGATGCAAGATCACCCTCAACAGTTTCAAGGGCTGTTTCTTTTCTCAACTTTGGTGCTCTTTCTTTATCTTCATCTTTAAGCATATAAAAATTCTTATCAAACTCTTTAACTTTCTTATCTATACCCTTAGTAAATTCTCCAGAAGAAAAATACTTCTCATTTTCAAGATCACTCTCTAAAGTCTTCCTCTGTTCAAATTCACCTGAATTAAAAACTGTTGCACCTGCCCTTCTTAATCTTTCCTCAGCCTTCATCAACTCAGGTCTTTTTAAAAGGGTTTCAAGAAACTTTACTTTATCACTGGGTTTAGTATCTTCCCATTCCTCCCTAGTAAAATCTTTATCTCCAAGTTCTTCTGCTTGAACCTTAGCTAATATAAAACTCTTCTCTGTATCTGGAATTGAATTCCACTGCCTTAATGATACAGTACCCATGCCAGGAACAGAGATAGGAAAATCTCTATCTAAAGAATCTACCCCTTCCATTTTCTTCCGTTCAATATACTGATTATCTCTTAACTCATCTTGTCTTTGCTTTATTCCAAATGCAGCCACTATATCTTGAGGACTTAAACCAGTTAGATCTGCACCTGAAAGATTCAAGTCCATATTAGACTGGTTATCGACGAAAGGGTTTAGAAGTGAAGAACCTCCAGAAGGATTAAGATTTTCTACTGGCGCTGCTTGAGCCTGACCCTGATTCAGCATTGATAAAGAAGGATTTATTGCTGGGTCTTTTGAGTTTGAAAAATATCCTTCACCACCAAACACAGATGCAAGCTCAGATGTTGGAATAGTCATGTTTAGTCCCTTATTACTTAATGTTCCCCCTGTTCCATCTGGACCTAAAAACTTACCAAGCAGTCTCATAAAGTTCTGTGATGCAGCAGCTTGTTTTTTATCAGTTATAGCCGAATTAAAAGCCCCTGATAATCCAGGCGTTCCTCGACCTTGTCCCATAGAGTTTGTTGATATATCTTGACCTGCTCCGAATAACATCTGTAAAAATGCCGGATTTTCAAGTATGCTTGCCGCTCCTCCTGCTCCTGCTCCACCACCTGCCATAGCCATTTTTAATACTCCTTTCTAAGACATTAATCCTGCGGCGGCTCCAAGAACTCCACCAATTACGGCTCCAGGAACAGCACCTACTCCCCCAGCACCACTACCTATCATAGCTCCAGCTGCTGCCCCACTCATAGCTCCCCCAAGAACCGACTGCATTTTTGAAGGTCCTTTAATCCCTGGTGACGAAGTACCACCAGCGGAAGCGGCCATTACATTAGCCCCGAACTGAAAAACTTCCAAATCCCACTTTGCATCCAGATCGTCAATAGTATGATCTGAATCAACTTGTTCCTTCAAAGCAACTATAGATATCCTATTAGCCTCAACAAACATCCTTACATAACCATCTTCCCAGTTCACTCTATTAATAAGCAAGTTAAGGATTTGACTAGTGCCATCGAGATACAGTTTTTTATACTCAGCCTCAGTCAGCAAATTTATCTTGCCTATATCTAGATCTTTAGAAAGGTTTGCAAGCCCAACTTGAGTTTCCTTAGTCATATTAGATATTCTAACCTCTGCATTCTTAATTGCAGCAGCTACTCTAAGTGCTGAGTCATGTTTTGCAACATCTCTATCTCGAAAGCCTTCTATGATCGACTCTCCTATTGGAAAGGCAGATGAAACAACTGCATTAATATCTTGCATCCCACGTCTAAAACGCGGAAGAACTTTAATTGTTATCTCATCATCTAAAGTATTTGCCATAGCAGCTACGTCAAGAAGAATTGCTGCGTCTGTAATCTCTGTCGCATCAGCAACTGCCCTATCTGCTACAACTAAAGGGACCACTGCTCCTATTGATGTTTGAGCCTGAGTAAAAAAGGATACCCATTTAGTAGTATCAACTATCCCTGCTAAGATAGCCTTAAATGCTACCAATACAGCATCATTAGCTGCTAACAACGCTGCTGGATTATAAGCAGCTTGTGCTACCCAAGGAGAATTACCTAAGGCTGTATCCATAACTTCTGTTATTGACTTTTCAATTTTATCAACTCCAGTTGTATTAAGCCAGTCAGCATGAACAGATTCTAAGTAAACTGAATGTGTTACAGCTCCCGAACTTCCTCCACCTGAGCTTCCCATAGTTTAATCCTCCAGATCGTTTTGATCCAAAACAAGCTTATTTAATGGAATAGAGACAAATACGAAACTTGTATCAGCGCCGAATTTCTTAGCCAATTCAACAACATTCTCATTTGCTGTATAGGCAACAATCCCACTACATCCTAATGACTTTGCGTATTTTGAGATGGCTTTAAACCCTTCTAACCAACTTGAATCGGTTATCACTGTATACCCATAAACACAGTATAGTAATAAATTCTTTATTCCTGATGCTTCATCGAATAATAATTGAGTAACTAAGATTGCCTCAAACTTGATTATCTCTTCTTCATATCTATAAGAAGCCCAGACTTCTAACTTCCCACTAATCATCGACGATAAGACTCTATTCATCTTATCAGGGTTCTCTCCTACCATTGGAGGTAAAGATTCCTCAACTGCATATTTAATAATAGGCCAAAACTTTGAAATTTGATCAGGAAGCATTTTTGTAAGCATTATCTTTGTCCTCGCAATGAAGTAGGTGGTGCGTAAACTCCTCTCATCCCCCTAAGATCAGTCATCTTATAACGCACCTTAATATAACTAATCCTTGTATTATTATAGATCTCAGCAAACCTTAAATTTATTTTAAACGCGTTCCCTGAAATTGGTGCAGTAACTACACCTTGACTATTTAAAGGTTTGTAAGATGAAGTAGTCCATACTTGATTATTGTTTGTATAGTCAGCACCTGCCTCAGGTGAGTCAGTAACAGTTATGTCAGACTCAATTACGGCTAAGGTTTTCTGTCCTGCATATCCCATGTCGAAAGGCTCAGTAGTAATTATAGGTAATGAACTATCCACTGACTCAGGTAACATATAAGACACTTTATTGCTTCTCCAAACTGTCGAAGGATGTTGAAGAACTTCAGTTAACCCAGAAGGAGAAAATAAGAATGTCTTAGTACTATTCCCAATATAGAAATCTTGCTTACTTGGATCGTAGGAGACTATAATATCTTCTCCAACAAGTTGCTGAATATAGTATTGATAACCAAGTTCTTTAACTCCTTCAGCTGTTACTAAGCGAAGAATATAATCTTCGCCAACATAGAGATGGTTTGTCAAAGAGCCATTTACAGCTCCTTGGTTAATAATGCCTATGTTAGAAAGTTCTTTAAATCCAATTGTTGCTGGGTCAGGGACTGGTTGAATCAAGGTAATTCCCTTTGAGGAATAACCTATCACAGCGTTCCCTAACCTTCTAACATTCTGAATCTCTCCTCCATAAGGACATCGTCTATAACCTGACTCATTTCCTTTATCAGGAGTAAAATCCATCGAACCAATATTAGACCAGGTATAGAATGTCTCATCACAGTCATACCAAGCACTAATGACCCCACCACCTACTGCCTGACCTTTAAGATTGCATACTGTTTTCATCATAGGGATTGATGCACTTGAAGTAAAATTAGTCCAGGCTCCAAGCGCTACGTTCCAGACCAACATTAAAACTCCATTGGTCATAAAGATGTATTCACCAAAGTCAGCAATCTCTAACATAGTACCAACTCCAAATGTAAGTTCGTCTATGTTAAAGATGTGAGTGACAGTTGAATGGTCAGCGCTGACAAGATACACAGAATCCCAGTGTTGGATTAGAGAGTCTCTAACCACCAAGATATTATATCTCTCATTAGTTATCATCTGAGGAAAGGGCCAGTTATAATATAAAGTCAGCCCAACTGGAAGTGGATTAGTCAATGTAACATGAGATTCAAGTCTTCCCTTTCCACACCTAAATCCTAAACACTGATAAAGAAACTCAGCATTTGTAGGCATTGGCTCAGGAGCTAATCCGTTTGTCAGTGATTTGTCTATCATCAACTCGAATTCGCGCATCTTGTTCTTCCTTTTCCTTAATCAGAAAATTAGTTAGTTTTGGTTCAAAACAATCTGTAGCACGACAGACCTTATTCGGCGGTCAGCCTTTTCTTCTGTAGATCATCTTCAAGTTCCTCAATCAAATAACTTTTAACTTCTACATCCTTCACCGTAGGAATCCAAAGAAACGAAACCCATAACTCGGTTACTACTTCATCAGTAGGAGATAAGGAAACCTTTAAACAGTCTCCAGATTTTACTTCAATAGCTAAGTTATCAGCTACGAAAGTTTTCTTATTAAACGTAAATCCTTTAGAATGTACTTCAACATCATTGAATAACTTTGCCTCAATGTAGATTTCCTTCTTAGGCTTTGCTCCTACTTTAAACATCCCTTTTGAAATAACTCCATCACAAGGGAACATGTAACAAAGAAGAACCCCCTCAACTTTATCACCAAAAACTGCATTGGAAATTGGGTAAGGAGTAATAAGTGCAGTAGTTCGCTTACTGGCTCTTCTCATCAATCTATCAGTGACCTGTTCAAGCTTCTCAACTCTATCATTGTCCATCTTTATTCTCCATTTCTTCTATATGAATAATATGATAGTAGTCTCTAGTTATAATATTCTTTACTTTTTCAAGTGCTTCGGCTTCATTAGTAGCAAGAATATTTATTTCTACATTATTACAATCTTCTGGTGCACTACTAGGCCCTTTAACATCATTTGATCTAATAGTAAACTTTAACATAAATTAACCTTCCATCTGATTAACTTCAGCAATAAGCTCTTCAACAAGATCAAAGCCAATTGATTTAGTATCTGTATCTATAGCCGACTCCCAGTCCTTAACACCCTGAGTATTTCTATTGGTCACTTCAACTTGTCTCATAGCTGCCATGTAAAGTAACATTGGATGAACTACTGACCAATAATTTTCATCTATATCATTGACAAGCTCAGGTGAATAAAAGAGACCATTCACTTGGATTGTCAACTTTTCGCTTGCAGGAACACTAACCAAGATTGCATTATACTCATGAGCATTGCCAGAGGGAATCTCTACCCAACCAGCGAAAGACTCGATTGATAATGGAGCCGCATTCTCTGGAATATAACGAGTGATGCAAGGTGAGTAGTACAATGGTAAACCAGATGTTCTTGAACTTGGATCGCCCAGCAAGTAGCCGTTAATTAAGTCTTGAATATTTACTTTTTCAAGTTGCCATCGAGCCGATGATGTAGCAGCGTAAACTTCTTTAATCGCCCTACAGTAGGGAAATTGAACTGAATAGAATCCAACTTCGAGAAAACGAAAGACAGTTCCCCAAGACTTTTGAGTCTCCTGCATCCGATCAAGAAATTTTCTTCCTTCATTGAGAAAGAATCCAGCACCTTGATCGACACCTGTATCATCAACCAAGTCAAAGCGCCCAGATAGTTCACGAAACTTTAATCGCATTTGAAGGTAGTTCATCTCTATACCTCCATATATTTATAATATAATAAGATTTCAGATAAAGTAGCAAACCCCTTATGGTATAGTAGTCGTTGCCACCAGGACCTAACTACTGGTATTTTTATCCCTGAGCTATATGGATGCCATAATAGAAAAGATTTCATAAATCACAATTCTCCAAAATAAAAAAGCTGTAAGGAGGGCAAGGAGAGAATCCCTCCTCACAGCCGTCAGTCGTGGACTAAGATCTACGGAACCAGCGCATTGTCCAGACCAACCCCGTTAAGCACTCCGCATTTCTGAGGAAGACCAAACTCTAGTCCACACTCAGTCAGGAACTCCTCATTGATACCGTCAACTCGCCGCTGACCATAGCCTTCAGCATGTTGCTTTGCCGAGGACTCGCCATAGAAAGTTGTATCGTCTATGTAACGATAAGTCAATTCTTTCGGCTCAAGAATCACTCCCATATTACGAGTAGTTGCATCGTAACTGAAAAGTGGATGCGTCTTCATATTGACAGTTCCAAAGGGAGTGATCCACTTCATAATCTCCATACCGTAGGCTTTCTCACCTACCTGAAGTTGAATCTGCCCTTCAGCCCTTGCCAGAGCATCAATGCCGAGTAAGAAACCAGAACCACAGAGAACCAATTTTTCAGTGGCACCATAGCGGAAGATTTGCTCAAGAATGTTCCTGAGCCAAGTTCCACCACCACCTGCACCATTCCATGCTACACCAGCATAGGTAGTGTCAAGAGTGTAGTCGGAGCAGTTTGCTGCCGCATACTGTCGGATGAAGTTGATCAATCCCATAGTAGTACGTTCAGGCTTACCGTTGTCTCCGATGTTCTCAGTGCGAATTCCCCAGAGGAAGGCAAGCTCCATTTCCCAGGAGTGCATTTCCAGCGCTTCGGCCTTAGCCTTAGCACGCTGTTCAGGTGTACGAAGTTTGGTCTTCAACGCTGTACGAGTCAGGCTCAGAGGTGTTCTGAAGATCTGAGTAAGATTATAAACATTAACTGGATTGAGGGCGATAGCATCAGGCATCTCACCACCTTCCGGATTAATGTTACCGATGATCTTAAACGTGTCGCAGTTGCTCAAGTCATTAGAAGGAGAATTATCATCAGCTTCCAAGAGCTTAACTGCAAGCACAGTCACTGTAGTCCCACGAGTTATTCCTGTAACCTTGCCCACAACATCGACTCGGTAATCAGATGCATCACGGAGAAGAATTTGATGGCCTTCTCTGATCCGATTGCCTAGAGTTGTAGTAACTGAGATGTAGACTACATCACCTGCAACCCCACCACTTACATAAGCAGAGGAAAGGTCAGGAAGATTATAGATACCAGCTACAGCCCCACCAACCGCTGTCTGCTCTTGTGTCCACCAGTTAAATCTAGGATCATCGACACTCTCAGACCCCAGCATTGATAAGATAGCAGTCAATGGTGCACTGCCATTAGGATACAGATATAAAATCTGCTCCCTCCAATTTAAAGGTCGCTGATCTGCAACCCAGTCTCCGGTCCCCATAGTTGTTACTCTCACCAGATTGGTGAGGGGCTAATCATTTCTGTTAGCCTCCCTACATTACTGTAGGGATCAGATCATATCACCACTTCAGTTGAAGTGCTACCCTTTCCAACTTTATACAACATTGATGGAACTATATAAGGGGCTATTAAAGTAAAGAAGGATTCTCTATCTTTAGCCCTTAATCTAAGCCTATATCCAAGACCTTTTCCCTTAGTTTCATTGATCCTGAATATAATTCCAAACTTATCCACAAGCACTTTGGCTAATGCCTCTAATTCAAACTTACTAAAACAGAGCTTATGAATAAGTATGTTATGCCCTGCATCTGGACTATAATGATAACTTCCATCATCCTGGTAGAGTATAGCCAGACCAAGAGGGCTTAGTAATTTAAGCGCATGAGGATCAATAGACTTTCGTCCAAGTGGGGCATAGATCCTATCATAAGCTCTAGTAAACCAAGGATTAGCAGATGATCGTAGCCTGAGCATTCGGCTTCTAACTTCTCCAAAGCCGCTGCTTATAGTCTGTGGATTTATAGACCAGCTTGTAACATGGTCTATAATAGCGGCTTTCCAATAGAGGTAATCTTCATGAGACTCTTCATGAGATACAGCTAGGCAATAATTACCTCGCTGTTTTACTTCTATGGAACCGTCACCAAGGATCATCCAATAGATAGCCTCAGTAACTTGCCACTTATTTAATTTTTCAGTTTCCTTAATCATCTGTTTTACCTTATCAATGTTGTGTATAGTCATGATCGTTACACCTCCTGTATCAGGTTGGCTCGGGATTGTCTCAGTAAGATATTCCCCGATTTAGAGTAGTTTTACATGCGCCGGTTACTTAACGCATTCCTAAAAACATAATTAGTTACCTCCTAAAGTTAAAAGTTAAAGATCGTTTTGGATCAATACGATCTGAAAATTACTAAGTCCGCGGATAGTCAAAATCAGTAGCTCCCGCACCAAGCCCATGCCAATAGAGACCATCACTGTAAAGTAGTACATGGTCACAGGCTGCATTAAGAATAATATCAGCCCAACACTCACTATCATCTTTGTCAGATATAGTAATAGTGTTAATAGCATCTGCCGCCCTTGCAACAATTGAATAGAATCTTCCCTTCGCCTCAGCAACAGGCGGCAAGAGGATTGTTATTGCTGCAAGAGTTGCCGAAGGTCGAACCACGTAGTCAAGTGTAGTCATCTGAACCGATGCAGCTGGATCGATGAACTTATCAACTACCTCTTTATCATGCTGAGCACCACGATCTTCTAAAGCCATTTTATTACCTCCCTAAGTGTTTGTTCATTTCTTCAAGTTCCTTTGCAAGAGCTGAAGTTTCAGGTTTATTCCCAGGGCTTCTTGGCCCACCCTTTGAATTTGGAAGGCGAGGAGCTTTAGAGCTCCCTCTCCTCTCCATCTCTTTCGCGTCCTTCTGAAGCCCAAGACGCCTACGGACTTCAGGTCCTACATCTTTAAGAATCTCACTGTATATCTTATCAGGGTTTTTAGCAGCTAGTTCTTCAAACACTACTGCTACAACTCCTTCGTAAGCAGAAAGATCTTTATTCTCATCGTAGAACTTCTTCCTTGTCTCAGTAAGAGATGTTACCAAGGCTACATTGTGCTTTACTATATCAGGAATAGACATAAGCACACCTTCGGTCGCAATCTTCTTTGAATCACTAACTCCTTTGGAATATACAGCGTTTAATAACTTATTAAACATATCTTTATCTCGCGTAAGATCATCAAGATCAAGATCACCAATGAAGTCTGTTTCTTCGAGTTTGAGGGACTCTTCTTTCTTCTCTCCTTTCTCTTCAGACTCTTCTTTCTTTTCTTTTAAAGCCTGGCGTTCGTTTAGTTGCTGACGAAGACTTTCAATGACTTTGTCTTTGTCTATTTCTTCAGATTCAGAATCTTCTTCTTTCTCTTCTTCCTCTTCAATCTTTTCTTCAGATTTTTCTTCTTCCTTCTCTTCTTTTTTCTCTTCAATTACTTCTTCTTTCTCTTCCTCTTCTTCATCCTGATTAAGAGAGTCAGGAGTAGGATCTCCTAAACCTTTAAGCATTTCTTCGATCTCCTTATTCACTTCCATTTTAATACCTCCTTGCTTTAAGTTTGTTTTGGATCAAAACGGACTATTTAACTGAAATCTGTCTCCAGAGTTCCTTCCAGTATCCGTATTCAGTAGAACCATTCCCTCCTATATTTACCAACGCTAAAACATCATCCTGCTGTGCAGCTAGTAGAGATCCAACAGGAAGCTGGTTTAGATATAGGGCACCAAGAGCCTTTGCTCCATCGGCGAAGGTCATGTTATTACCCTGGAAGATAAAGATCTTGATCTGCCCTTCAGTTCCCCCTCTAATCTGTGCTATATCAGCAGCACCAAGGCTATTTAATTTTACAACCTCAATAGCCACTGCAAGAAGGGTAGTGCCAATAACGAGCGCTGTTGTTCCGGCTGAGATGATAAGCGTTGTTATTGCTACATCACTCTCCTCAGCAATCACAGCGTTTACAGCAGCTCGAGTTTCACGAATATATGCTGGAATAGCACTAATCAATTCCTGATCAGTCGGTTTAGTCGCGTCCATCTTTTTTCTCCTCTTTTTGCTCTTTTAAAAGGTCAATGAAAATATCTGGAAGGCTCATAAAGTAATCTACAGCCTTCTGCCTTCCATTAAGATCTCCCATATGCATGAGTACAGAAGCTGTTGAAGGATTGCCGCTTGCAGCCTCATCAACTATTGATAACATCTCCCTGTTAAACCCTTTCTTCCAAGAATTCAATTCTTCTATCATATCAGCCCAAAGGATAGATTCTTTAAATGCTTCAACTTCTTCAATTGAAGTGCGAATTTGAATCATTTCCATCTTATATCCCTCTCATTGGCATTAAGTTTCCAACCTGAGCTTGTTGTTCAACTTGTTGGTCAGGCATCTGAGTCATCTGCATATTGTTTACATTTCGTCTAAAGTCTTCAACATTCTTAGCACCAAGTTGTTGAGCAATGTAGGTGAAGATACGAGTTACGTCAAACTGCTGGGAAAGCTCAGGGCTTGTCCCAATGACTTTAAACAGCTCCATCCAATTCTGACTGAAGTTTCCTCCAGGAATTGAACCGTCCCTTACAATTAAATCATAGTTAATTGCTAAGGATGAAGGACTTACTCGACCTCTTACTTTCCCTCCAAAGTTCTTCATCAGTTGTTCAGCATAGCGCCCAACAATCTGCACATACATATCTTGAGTCATATATTGTTGAGTGTGAACAGCAAACTGCGTTCCAATGTCTTGCATAAACTGCATTCCAATAATCATTGCAAGGCGTTGTAAACGAGACATTGCTGAATTTCTTGTCCCTGAAAATTCAGCGCCTGTCAATCTCTCAGGACCTGATTGACGAAGTGAACCTTGCATAGACTGGTCAGCGCCTGAGATCCTATCCATCCACTGAGTAATATATGCACTATCACTAATGTTAAGTCTTGTAATATCTGTCACTTGAAGTTGCTGAACTACCTTATCAACCCCTCTTCCCCATGCTGGCCTTCGCAAGCGAATGAGCTTGCCTGGTTGAGGATCTTTCAAGTCATTCATATTGACTAAGTAAGGATCGACTATCAACATGTCATTTATAGCTTTTCTCACATTAGCTACATGCGAGTTAAAAAGAAAATCTAATGTATGCTGCAGACCATAAAGAACTTCCATTCTTCCAGTAGGTGTAATCGAATAGCCATCATATTCTGGACTTGCAACTGCCATTGGATACTGCCCATGATTATGATCTGCTCGTTCGCAGGCTATAATTATATCATCCCCAGCCAGTTCAAAGTACCACTTTTCCGGAGTCTCACCTTTGCCGAGTTTCCACTCCTTCGGAATCAAGGTAATATACATATGAATGCGATCTACTGGAGAGACAGTAGTTGACATAGAACGATGAATATCTGATGAACCTCCATGCTTTGTTTGTCTATCACTTTCATCCATTGCTAGTGTTGAACGCTTGTTATTTTTGGATTTAAGGTACTTAACATTAAATAAACCTGAATCAAGTTCACTCTCTTTGCTAAGCAAGTTCATATAATTATCTCGATCAACCCATCCTATGAACTCACCTTTTTGAATATTATCACTTGAAACAGATGGATCAGGGAGCCACATATAAGGATCTATATTGCCTAATCCATTTCCTTCAAAAAGCAAGGCATCAACAAACTGATTCATTTGCTGAGTTTCAATTCCAAGATCTGAGTCGGTTGTTACAGAGGCTTTTACAACTTTTTTTCCATACTGCCTACGCCATTCAGGAATGCCGATACCTACTCCATAACATAAAGAATCACGGAGTGCAGTATGAACTGCAAGAGGTACTTTGTTCTTAATACAATGAAATCTAACAACCAGCTCCATTAGCATCGCCCCTACCATATCATCATCTTCAACCCCCTCATATTGAAACATAGGGTCTTGGAAGAAAGCCATTGAGAGGTAGGTTAACAAAGCCTCAAGCATTGAGTAGGAATAAGGGAAGACTATGGTCAGAGGCTTAGTTGGATCTTTAATTCTAATATCATCTTCCTTCGTTCCTTTGTCAGTATTCGATAGATCAACATAGGTTGTTAATGTCCTATCTATTTCACGCCAAGAAGCAAAGCGCTTGGAGATTTCATTCCTTGATGCTGAAGCACGTTCCCAGATTCTTGAACGAAGCTTCTTATGCAATGCACTATTAGGATGAAGATTAAGGCCTTCAGGATAATTATAGTCAAAGTCCTTATCTTTATAATTATTAAGCTTCCAAGAATCTGGTTCTCCCTTTACTATATAGGGCATTAGGCAGTCCTCTTCCAAACATAAACTACGAAAAATGGATTAAGTACATTATGGTCACTATGACCAGTCGGCTGAGTAATAGCATGCGCATCTATTGAATGATTTGCATGAGCATCTGGCTGAGTCACTGCATGAGTTTCAGTAGTGACTACATCACCAGGAAGGGCACCTTGAACTCCTGCAACTTTTGTATGCGCTGTGACAGCTGTCCCTGAATGGTTATTAGTATGAGCAAGATCTGCATGGGCTGCAACAGCTGTTCCAGAGTGATTATTATCATGAGCAATAGTCTTATTCCCGCCTGTCCCTTCGACTGTCCCAAAGTCAGGATCGGCAGTAAGAAATCCTACTAACATTCGACCTTCAGCTATACGAACCCAAGTACCCATTCCAAGCAGTGTTCCAGGATTGGTAGATATAACTGTAATGTAAACACAGCCGATTGGAAAGGCTGTTGATAAGATAGTAGTAGAAAGATCAGCTAAGCGTAAAACATCAGTAGAATCAACTGGTGCTCCAGCTTTAATTGGCTGATCTGTCTCCACCGCCTCTGAATAATCTCCATCATCATACTGGAAACCAGGCAGTGATCCAATTCTTATTTGTCTTAGTGCCATTTTATTAGTCCGTTTTGGTTCAAAACGATCTCATTTAAACACAACGTTCAGCAATAAGCCGACTGATGCAACTATTAAGCCGCCTAAAATTATATTAAGCTTTGACATAATCTGTTCATGGATCTTTCTCATATCTCCTAATTCCTCCCACTGCTTCTTATCACAAGCTTTAAGGTTCTCTATTTCCTTAAGGCACCCACTATGTTCTTGGCAAAAATCCACTAGGCAGTCCTCCAGTTTGAAATAGCTTTTTCATATGAGATTCCTTTAAACTCTGCCTCATCATCTTTGATATCGTCCTCAGGACTAAAGTATCTTTCACCAAGTTCAAGCATCTCAATGAGATAGGCCTCAGCATCCATTACGTCCCAGAGGGCTGAACGAGGGAACATTAGTAATTGTTGTTCAAGTTTCCTTATTCCAGCGCAAGCTGCATTATGATAAATGTAGCCTCCACGATAATAAGGAACTAGTTCTTTAATACGATGTTCCTTCTTCATCCCTCCTCTGGCTTTTAACCAGATAAGTTCGTAGAAGGTTCCACGCTTAAACATTTCATTCTTAATTGGCTGCTTGATGAATTCATTGAGAGAAGTCTCTTCAATTCCAAGGACCTTAGCCCCAAGCATCTGAGCCATTCCAAAGAGTGCAGTGTAGATCTCATCTGGATACATTTTCTCTGAGATAACATCTCTAATGTAGACTTTAGCACTTGCAAGATCAATTCCTATGCCTATGATAGCTGACTCAGCCGAATGAATCTTGACCGTTTTTGCAGGGTCGAGAATGATTACTGTTTCAATATTCTGGTTTTGTTGAATATCGACATCGAGAGTTTCTACGTCACCTTCCTTTCGAGCGTTTCCAAAAGGTATATTATAATAATGAAAGTAATCAGTCCTGAATGAAGAATCCTTTGTTGATATAGGTAAATTCCTAAGCTCACGAAAGAACACATCTGTCTGACCAGCCGTAACGTGCTGATTCCATTCCTTCATTACATCTTCATTGGACATAAATTCAGGTGCGGAGGATTGAAAGTTATCATCGCACGCTTCAAGTCGGACCGAAGCCCACTCGGGGGAGTCAAGTAACTTTTGTAATACCGAGTCTTCGTGTTTCAAGGTATCAATATAGACGATCTTCCAACTCTTCGCCATTTCACCTATTCGAGGAACTGACTTAACCACGTCAGCGTATAGCCACTCATATTGTTTCCTACGATACTCGTCGTTAACAATCTGCTCTGGGTCTTCGAGATCATCTATAACGATTAGTCCAGGTCGGTCGTTCTTGAATAGAACCCCACGAACCTGTTGTCCAGCCCCACGAGGCCAGACTAGTGTATCAAAGGCAACCCAAGCCTTCTTGCTGAATACCTCATCAAACTCGGCTTTGTTTGCGTCTCGCTGTTTGAATGAGCCGAAGAAGGCTCTTATCTCCTTGTTTGTCACAAGTTCACGACGAAGATTCTCAGTTTGGAGAGAGGCAGCATCATGGCTCTTGTTTATATAGACAATGAAACCTGTTTGACGAAACAGTATCCATCTTGCCATCAATGCAAGGGCAACAATGGAGGTCTTACCATAGCCACGAGGAGCAGCAATAGCTACCTTTTGCTCTGGCCCATCGATGAGATCAAAGATCTTTCCATGTATATCGTCAGCAAAAGGCATGTAGAAACGCTCAGGGAAAAATGTCAGAGCAGTCATACGAGTGCTTAAGGCACACTTGGAAAGAATTATTTCAAGTTCTTTATCCATTAGTTATTTGAATATAATATTCTACGTTGGGGTCCTTGCCGATATTTCCATCAGTTCCAATAGGCATTTTTACACCTCCTTAATTGTTCAAATAATAATTTTTACGTCACTCCATTCAGGCTTTTAATTGCAGACAAAGCCACGCCGTTATCAGCTTGCCGCAATAAAGGCAATAATGGATAATTTCCCGTCCAGTATGTAAAATAAGCCGTCCATTTATTGTCCCTTTGAAATCTTGCGCTGGCATAGTTACTATCCTTTAATCTCCAAAGAATATTCCTCGTAGGGTGAAAATAATATTATTTAACGTCACTGCTGCTGTATTCGTTCCATCGTACTTAAATGCAATAGGTGTATAATTATTGGATACCAGAATGGAAACTCCATAAAGAACCGTTGCGGCTTCCGTGCTAAAGGTAACACTTGGGAATATCAGTCCGGCTGGCAACCTTCGGAATGAGGCCGTATAGTCGCCCATTGATTCAACCGCAGAACCTCCAGACAGTGTTTTATTGAACTTGATAGTCTCAGACTCAAACTCCCATGATAGGTCTGCATAAATATTTGTGTCGTTATCCGATAAATCATAGGTATGGTACGATGCGTTTAGTATCCTATTTTTACTAAACACAACCCCCGTGCCAGTTGCAGCGTACAGTATGCCAGCAGTCGGAGAATACGTAGCATCGCCTGTCGCATTGAATGCCCTATTACCATCGAATCTTACTTTAGTAGATATATTGGGAGTGACACGGAAATACCATCCTATATCAGCCGTCGGGTCTTTTACGCCGTTGATTATATTTCCCGATACTTCTATGTCGTTTCCGCCCTGCACTGTCAACCCGCACCCATAGGCTTTTTCAACAATGTTATTTTTAATCTCACCATACTTTGTATTATTGAAATAAAGTGACCCTGTAAGGAAATTACCTTTAACAATATTGTCTGTTACGATCACTCGCTCATTCAGTTGCGTAGGGTCTCCAAGAGAACCAATCCCAATCTTACTATTTGCCGCCGTTGCTATCCCTTCAACGGTATTCCCGGTAATAATTATATCGGAATCATAAGACCTATTCGCCTCAACCAGACTGTCATACTGGACATAAATTCCGCTTGGACACCCAGAAACCCGGTTCCCTTTTATGACGATGTTTGCAGAAGCATGATTGTCAATTCCAGACCATCTGGGTACTGAAAAGATGATATTATCTGTAACCATTACGTTCGTACACTTCGCGGAATTTGCTAAGGTTGCATTAGCGTACCGAGACAAGGTTATCCCGTACCTATCCTCATCAGTTGTTGTCGGAGAATCAACATAGTAGATTCCATTTTCACTAATCACAGAATCTATCAAAGATATACAATATATCCCAGCGTACCCGATATATCTGATATCATTTTCTATGATTCTTGCATTTTCAACAAACCCCAGCGATATCCCATCTCCACGGAATCCGTTAAACTTGCAGTTTTTTATAGTAATGTTTGTTATTGGAACAGCTGATGAAGTTCCATAAGCAGATACACCAATGTTATTTTGATCTCTTGCCCCTGCATTGGAATTTACTGCAATATCGTTGAACGTAACACCTTCTACTTCAATATTAGATACAGTTATGTCAAGTAAAGGCGTAGAGGAGGCGGATAGTCTTGCCAATGTCCCTTTCCCATATATCCTTATAGCAGCATTCGCATAAACCCTCGTCGCTGCGTAAGTATTAAATATATTAACAGCTTTTGCTGAACTATTTAATGCCGCCTGGATAGCGGTGGTCATGTTAGTCACTCCGGGGCTTGCATTTGTAGTATACCAATCAGGATATGCTTCTTTTACATTCCCGGATAGGGTTACTAATCCCGTCCCGCTGAATATCTGATAAAGACTGGCATCAAGGTTCGGAATATTCACCGTAAACGCCCCATGACTTATCACCGCCCCCGGCTCAATCTTAAACGTCACATTGGTATAGGCTGACCAGTTGGCGTTGGAGGAGATTACCCAGGTGCCAGGCCTCAGAAGCAGGGTGGCTTTATTCGTCGTGCCGATTGCGGTAAGGGCGGCTTCGATGGTGGCTTGGGTATAGGTGCCTGAAGAATACCATTCTGGATAGTGTTTTTCTACAGAAGTAAGCACAACCGAACCAGCCCCAGAAAACCACTGATAAGGACCAGCTTGGATATTACTATTAATTGTTAAAGTGACTCCACCCGAAACAGAGAGTAATCCTCGTTGTGTGTCTACATCTATATGAATGTTAGTAGGAACTGTATCAGTAAAGTCAACAAGAAGCGTACCTTGACTTGTTAAAGTCACTCTATTGGTAGATACCCAGGTAATTATGGAACGAAGGTTAGAGAACCAAGAAGAGTTGAGGTTTGTTCCATCTCTAAAACGAAAATTGCCAGCCCCTGCAAAGAGCTGATAATTGCCAGCAATCACCTGACCAATATTACTCACTGTTACTCCACCGTTAACAGTTAAGATGTTACCAGGCGCTTCCCATTGTAGACTTACATCACTACCAGGTGAATAACTAGTTGTGATTGTCTGAGGCTTAGAAACAATTAAGGTTATAGTATCATTGGAGGTAAGAGCGAAGGCAGTTTCAATATTTGAGAACCAACCAGTCTTAATAATCGAGCCAGAGGCAAAGTCTATGTTCCCGACACCTGTGAATATCTGTCTATTATCAGCAACAATGTTTTTAGTGTTTATTGTTAGTTGGTCTGAATTAGTTATTGAACCGTCTCGTTCAAATTCAAGAGTAACGTTAGCTGGGACTGTTAGAGATGTAACAACCTGAGGGCTCACAACCTTAACTGTCCGCTGATTAGCTCCAACTGCTGTAATAGCTGCATTTAAAGACGAATAAGCACGAGAATCAGTCCAGATACCATTAGGCCCAGAGGCTATAATATCTGAGAAGAATTCAGCTTTGACATTGAAAGAGAAAGCTAAGACTATGGCTATTGAGAGAAATAAAATTCTTAATCTTTTCATCTTGAGTTCTCCATTAGTTCGTATTGGTTCAAAACGATCTTTTCGGATCGACTTTTATGTTGGTTTTTAAAGTCTTATTAGGAACATTCTTAAATGTAACAGAGCCTAAGGACCATTTGTTAGCCATATAGCAACTATTTTCCTGAAGTAGTTTGTCTACATCGAAGCCTTCTTCGGCTTGGATCTTTGAAAATGTTGATCTGCCCCGATGATAGATGCAAGTATCAAGTGCAAGTTCACACTTATAGCCAAGCTTTCGAGTTGAGAGATTATAGTCGTTGTCGTCCCACATTCCCACCTTATAGTTGATATCAAGGAGACCAACTTTGTTGATTACCTCTCGCTTAATCACAGCACAGAGGAAAGCAACGAAGGAAGGAGTGTAGATTTTTCCAGTATAACGCTGCTCAAGCGCATTGTTAATAGTTTCCTTATCAGCCTTCATGAGATCAGCTGGAAGGAGAGTATTGTGAAGAGAGAGTGAGTGATGAGAATCCATCATCCCCTTCCCACGAAGGTCTGGCATGGTTAAAGGGCCAACGATTCCAAGCTTTGGGTCAGTTTTTAGAGCAGTAATTAGTTTATTAAGCCAGTTATTTGAAACCTCAGTGTCATTGTTGAGGAGGCAGACATAAGGAGCTGAGGAAAGTTCTATGCCTTTATTCACTGCAAGAACAAATCCTTCGTTTTTGTCCATCTTATGGAATAAAGAAGGTATTGTTGAGAGAAAATTTTCAACTTTTGATGAATCCTTAGATGCATTGTCTATGAAGATTACTCTATAGGTATTAAGGTCTGTATATTTCTTAATACTTTCTAAGCATTTAAGGGAAAGTTCTTCATTTTCGTATGCTGGAATGATTATATCACAGGTGAAAGGAGGACGGAAGTCTTCCCTATAACCCCTCAATATAGCATTAAGATAGTCATAATCAACCCCCTTCACCTTCTTTCCTGAAGGACATCGATCATAGTGTTCACGATCAAGGAGAGAAAGCCCATTTTTAATACACTGCTCTCCAAGATCACATCCTGGATAGGGAGTGAAGAAGGCCCAGGAAGGCATCTCAGCCCTGATTAAGTCAGCCATCTTCGCTGTTGCTTGAATGTCCTGCTTTGTCTCTTGAGGAAGGCCAATCATGTAGTTGGCATAGATCTTGGCGCCGTTAGAGTGGATTATCTTGGCTGCTTCAAGATTTTGCTCGACTGTAGTTTCCTTATTTATTAAGTCAAGGATGCGCTGACTTCCACTCTCAAAGCCGACTGAGACTAGTTCCCAACCAACTTTGATTAATTTGTTAACAAGTTCTGGATGTTCACAGATTCCATCAGCTCTCCCAGCGGCCCAAAAAGGGAGGCCAACTTGAGGATATTTATCTACAAACTCCTCAAGCCATTTAGGTTGGATAAGGAAGGTATCATCATGAATCATTAGACAGTCTGGATGATAGAGGTCTTTCAGCCAAAGCATCTCTTTTATCATACTATCAACAGAGCGCCGTCGAAGTTTCTTTCCAAAGTGGTTGTTTTCTATAGGCTGGCAAAAACCGCATTTGTAGGGGCAACCACGCGCTGCCATTACCGAGACCATCTTATGTCGATTAGGCCCATGCCACCAGCCTGTTACAGGCTCAGTCGGATTGGCATAGATTGAGCGGTCGAAGAAGGGCAGCGAGTCAAGATTTTGAGGTTTCTCACCAAAGATCTCCCGGTTGAATAAGTGAGAGGCTTTAAGGAAGATAGGAAAGGTTATCTCAGACTCACCGTGGAAGACATAGTCAATGTCAGGATTTTCAAGAAGTTGTTCTGGCGCCGCTGTTACATGATAGCCTGCGACTAAAGTCTTTGATCCAAGTTCTTTTGCAATCTTGATTACCTTCATTCCTAGGGAATAGTAAGAACTTTTAAGACCGAAAGAGATTAGATCAAAACCTTTAAGTGCTGTTTTAAGTTCTTGATCATTGCGAAGAGTTTTCATATCAAGGAAGTGAACATCACAGCCTGCGTTTTTGGCTGAGGTGAAAGTCATCCCAGCTCCATGGTCATGCCAGGCATCAAGACCTTGTCCTTGATAAGGATAGAGAGCAATGATTAGAGTTTTCATAGTTAGTTTTGTCCCAAAACGATCTTTATTTCAAACCGTTCATTACAGCTACACACTCATCAATGATTGTAGAAATGTGAGGCTTCACAGCGTCCCACTTTTCTTGGTCATCAGTTGG
>JAHFMX010000049.1 GCA_023267635.1 bacterium
TGGTCGACGTAACTCCCATTTCAGCTCCATGTTTTTCTAAAACTTCCTGAAGATCTTTTGTGAGAGCCCCCATCTCTTCCTCGGTCAGAGGTCTTGTTTTGTGTTCTGGCATATATAAAAATAAATTAATAAACGTAGGCGTGTGTTTTATGGCGTCATTTGTTAATGATTTGCTTACTTATAAAATGACTCACACTACGAATCGAACGTAGTCTAGCTCTGCGTAATCTTTCTATGGTAAAAAAAGTGAAGAATATTGCAGGAGCGACGCCTGTGTGAGCAAGGCAATTTGTAGAATCCAGCTCGGTTGTACTCTTTTGAGGGAGCAGCTGTAGTTTACTATGGTTGGGTTTTGTATAATTGTAGTGCTGGTGGAGAACCTGATTGAAAGGTACAAAGTTGCCTATATCTATTATACAAGAGTTTGAAGATAGAAGAAACGAGAGGTGTGCATAGTGTTTTTTGTTTAGAAAACCACTCTCATATTCGGGAGTGGCTTTGCTTTTGTCATGGGTTCTTTTTGACCACGACCACTTCATAGTCAGGATCGATCCACGTGGTGTTTATGATAAAAGCAATCTGATGTGGTTTGCAATTATAAAAAAGAGTGTGCCATGCTTGGTGCTGAGAGGATTTAACATGTATGACATTTCTGTCTGAGTTATCTCCCCCCAAACTCCGTGGCTTGCGGTGATGCCAGTTGTGATGCGATTTCTTAATTCGCTTTGACATTACGAGCCTCCTGCGAAAGAACAACGTGACACTTATTATACCATCAATCTGTTCTGTCAGCTTTACTGCGTTGTGTTTGTTAGTCTGTTTTTCATCTTTTTATACAACATCTCTTGTTTTAATTTAAGCTTCCCAAATTCATCGTGTGTGAGAGAAAGATTGAACGGCTCAGGGTCTGGGATTGGAATATCAGTCTCCTCTTGGACTCTGTTTATCATTTCGCAAAACTCGCTGATGTTGAGGTTGGAGGTACTTCCTGTCATTCTGACTTTCTGTCCAAACACCTCAGTAATTCCCTTTCCTAAGATATACCCATTAACCCACTTATGGAGCTCTTCTATTGAGTGTCCACACGATAGAGATATCAGATCCAAATAGACAAAGAAGAAGTTGTTTTGAGATTGAGACCTCTTTGGCCTCTTTGCAGTCACAACCATCAAAACATCATCTCCAGCCTTGGTGTGAGTTTTGAGGAAATGATCCAGATACTGAGGACCATTCAATTTGACTTTGAGTTTTCCCTCATTCATCACCACCCTTCCGAGAAGGTGCACGTTTTTGTTTGTTGGGTATACTTTTTTCTTTTTCATTTTTATATTCAACCTTCCTTCTCCACCACCAGTAGACTTCTGGCGGCATGTCCCCATTATGCTTCGTTGCGTTATTGTATCTCCTCATGATCTCCTCAAGCGTCAATCCTTCTTTTGCGACCAGTCCATGAACTTGAATGTAGGGCTTCTTCAGTAGTTTTGCTGTCTTGTTTACCCAAAATTCGTATGGGAAGTTTGGAAGATCGTCTGTTGGATTTTTCAACCTCTCCTTCAATGCGGAGAAGTCTATTCCTTTCACTTCTTTGGAATTGTGACCCAGATAGGCTTCGAAAGCTTCCCATCAATCAAAGCCTCCTTACGTCCAAATATTTCTCTCTTCTCAAGGATTTTCCCCTCAATCTCGAGGGTTTTTCCTGATGATATTTTAATCTTTACTTTCATATTATTTTCCTTGCCATTGTCCCGAATAACTTGACGCTGCATCCGCCAAATAGCAGATTATTTGCCCAATGCGCTCCCCTTCTTCAAACCCAACATCTTCTCCGGACATATTGTAGATGGTGCACCCAATTGTTCCTTCGTAGCCACTGTCGTAGACACCAGAGCTGACAAATACTCCCTTTCGACTCCATGAGGATCGAACATAGAACAAAGCATACATATTGTCAGGAAGTTTGATGCTTTCTCTGAAGTTAATATTCTTTGATTTGCCCGCCTCCACAATAAAGCTTTGCCCAATTGAAAGATCTACTCCTACCTGCTGGACCTTGGTTGTCTCTACATATTTGATAATTCCTCGATCGAGGATTGTTCTTGGATTGATTTGCATATATTTTGTTTAATGTTTAGCAACTGATTAAATAATTGATCTGACCACCTCGATGTTGTGTTCGATATTCTTGATCTGTTCCTCTGTCAAGTCTTGATCGAATGCGAAATCAACATGAACCTTTGTTTTGCCTCCATCAACCTTGAGAGAAGTCTTGTCAATTCGCTTACCCTGAACGCCATTCCAGACTGCAGAACTCGAATCGTGACTTACGACCCAAAGACAGTTCTCGTTTGCAAACGCAACATCCTCGTAAGATCCTCCAAGTCCAAGAAGGTGTGAATCTTTATGGATTGGGAGCTTATTAAGACGCTTGAGGCAAATGATTCGATTGATTGTAATGTCGTCTGTTCCTGAGATTTCCTTGAATGATTCTGGTACTGACAAGATTGAAAGACCAATCAAATCAATTCGAGAGTCGTCAGTCATTGCGAGGTAGCTTGCTAGAAAGTCATCAGCATTGTTGGCTTGAATAACTGCAGCAAGTTTGGTTTGACACTCTGGAAAATCAGCTTTGATCTCCTCAAGAATTTCATAGGCCTCCTCTATGTTTGCTTCTGTTCCTTCTCGATCAAATAGAACATCTGGAGCAAA
>JAHFMX010000023.1 GCA_023267635.1 bacterium
GTACCCATCAATGGTATATGTGTCCTGATTAGCTATATAAGGAGGTTGAATAGGGAAACCAAAGTAATTTAACCCCATCGTTAAGCTGGTAGTCGTGCAACCAGATCTTCCGATTGTTTGGTTAGATTTTCCGAGCTTTATATTTGCCCAACGTGCATCTCTTTGGCTTAAATAAATCATAGTTTTTGATTACGTCAAATAGAATAAAGGAACCATAATTTATTTTTGTTTTGGTTGTGTTGTCTTGCAAGAAAATCTTGGTCTGAAATAATTAGACCACAACTCGCGCATTTGTTCGTTTCCTTAATTATCAATCCATGAGAACAATTTTTCATTGTTTGCTCATAAAGATCATTCATATTATCTAGCGTTAACTTTGGCATATTATTCTCTACAAGATTTACATGCGAGCGGATGAATTATTTTCCAGATTACGTTTTATAAAATAGCAATTCACGTGAAGAATTTGTGCGATATCTGTTTTCTCGTTATATTCGATTAATCCAGATCTCTTTGTTAGTATCGGCTGATCGCAAAGTTCACATACTGTATTCAGTGTATCAGGCTTCTTCATAGTCTGAAATGCTAGAAAAGTTCTGGTGTCGTTTTTCATTACCGATTCGTCGTTGGAGTTCTCGTTTAGAGTTATCATATTCTTTAGGTGAAACAAGTATTTGATCTCGATCATATTGCGTGCGAAGAGACTCTAGGGCTTGTGTCTCTTCAAAACAAAACTGAAATTTATAGTCCGACGTATCGATTTCCATGACGGGAAATTTAAGACTCTTTAATGTGGCGGCAAGGCAAAGATCTGGAGTTTTAAACATAACTGTATACATTTATATATTGATAATAATCACTGTTTTTTCTTGTTTACCATAGTTTTTAGCTTTTTCTTGAGAGGTTGTGAATAGATCGAAACGACCGTCATATTTTTTTGATGTTCGGTCGTCACAAAGATAGATTCTCTCATCAACGATAACCGATGTTCCGAGATGAATTGATCGAGGGCATGCGATAGAAAATCCATTAGTTGGGATTTCCCCTTGAGCGTTGATACAATTTTCAAGTTTTCCAAAAGGACAGGCTTCATATGGACTGTAAGATGTTACTACTGCTTTCATCAAATAGAATAAAGGAACCATAATTTATTTTTGTTTTGGTAATCGTAGTGACCATTTCACTTTATTAGCCATTTTGCTAACTTTCGAATAATTAGAGTTTAGCCAGCATGTACTACAGTATGATGGGATGAGCAGACAATATGAGCAAACGGCTATATGCGTTTTTCCAGCATAATGTGTCACACGACCATTTTGGTCACCGCAAGTTGCGCAGTATCTATAGTGCCAACCGGGTTTGGGATCAGAGTTTTTCATTTGATTATATCTCTTTCAATATATTATCCACCGCCAAGTTAAATGAGACCTCGAATACGCTTGGAGATTCTTTTGTGTATTTGAGTTTCTCAATCTCTTCTCGGATTTCTTGTTTAACACGTAATTCTTGTTCTTGTAGACACAATGGTATGGACTCTTTTTTCATACCATTCATATAAGCGGTCAATGTGTACTTCTCCCACCATTCTTTCACATTTCCAATTGGCCATCCGTCAACATTCTTATCAAGAGTAACTTCACGTTCATTTAACGTAAAAAACTCTCTTGGGATTTCGTTATCTGGATGCACGTGGTCAAACTGGATTCCACAGATAGTACATTCACTTTGGTCTTTTATGTGAGTGTGGGAAGGCATATCATTCATCTGTCATTGTTCGTGTTTCTCCATTAAGAAAATATTTGTAATCTTTAAAGTGGCCTAATTGATGTATGCTATCTCCAAATTCTTCTTTAGCTATTTTTATTGCTGCTTGTGGTCTTGGAGCTTCTATGTCGAAGAATGTTATTTCCGTTAATCTAATAGAGTATACTGGCATATCATCCTCTCGTGAATTTTTCTAAGCCTTCAGTGATCTTATCGAAGTAGCATTTTGCACAGACTATAATATCTGGATAGCCATCTGCACGAAATTCTGCGGTAGGTGATTTACCGTGTATTTTACAATCAACTTTAGAGAGATTTTCGAATTTGAAATCAGATGTTGGTATCATACCTGTGGTATTTGATGATATATTTTTATCATTGAATTTATGGGTACATCCAAGAGCGTGCCACCATTTGTCACAGAGAGAATCTATGAATTGTTGGTCGGTCATACAAATGATTGATCTGCATATGAATGTGTTAATATCAATCCATTAACTGATTCAGGATAGAATCGAATGAGAGTAGCAATTCTATGTTGTCCAAATCCTGCGTAATAATTAGCAACGATATTCGCATAAGCATATAACATTTCTTGATGGTTCATATCATTTCATATCCCATTTAGATGTATAAACAAATTTATCATTTTCCATTCGTCCACCTTGGATAATAACTTCAAAACGAATATGAAATAATTGAAGTAATTTTGCGATCCAGGTTGGATGGAGTTTTACAATTATATTTAATGCAATATCTTCATCTGTCGCGTGTTGAGATTTTTTGATTTCTTCAATGAGTGGTTTTAAGTGAATATACGGCATATATAATTCTGATTATTTATATGAAAATGGCCAGAAAATCCCCCAACCATTTTCATCACTTCGTGAGAACGGTTGAATTTATTCCCTAGCCAGAAAGATTTCCTTACTCCCCATATTTTTCAGAGACCGAAGGTACTCTTCAAGATGGGCGTGGCAACAAGCGGTTTCCTTCCATTCCCAATTGGTGACACAGATTTTACAGTGCTGTGTCTCACTCTCCCATTTAATCATTTCTTCAGTGTCGAAGTGATTAAACTCACCCAAATGAACGTATGCTTTTTCCATGATTTCCCCTCCTCCCCGCTTCATATGCCGAGCTTTGGCTATCAAACGGGGAGGAGAGAGAGGAAATTCTATAAGATCAAAAAGGGACTCCATCAAGATTGATCTCTTGTTTTTCTTTCTTTTTCTGATTACATGTGAAACAAGTTTTGAACTTAGAGTTTGTCATTGGTTTTCCACAAGTATCGCATACATGATTAGAAGGATCTTTTATATATACAGGTTCATCTGTATGCACTTTAACGGGCTTATCATGGCCAGCGTGAGTAGGATGAACTGCACTATTGGCATCGTCATCTTCCGCAGAAAGACATAACATAGCGACCAACGCATAACGTCTAAAATAAGTAACGACAGCCCCTTGCTTCTGAGCATCATTGGCTTCAATGAGCGGCGTAATAGATTGCAACATTTCTCCGCTTTCACTATCAATAATGATTGTCTGTATGGCCGGTCTTCCTTCTAAATGAGTAAGCGGTTGCAGTATGACAATACCAATCTTTGATAAGATCGGTTTTATTTCACCTAAGAGAGAATTGATGTCTAAATACATCGAATGATAGTATGGATTCTCTGTATCTTTCTTAAGAGTTTTAATCTGTTTCTGTGCTTCTAAGAGTTTTAGGTAAAGATTTTTCATACAAGATCGTATTTGGTTAAATATCTATATTGAGTGAAACCATTAATAATGCGTTTTTCTATTTTTCCATCTCGGACCATTTCACGTAAGCGGACACTTAGACTATCTCCTCCACAACCAAGAGGTTGAGCTTCTCGTATTACTCGTTCTTTACTCATCCATCCGTCGGATTGAGCATCTGATAGGTGGAGATATAAGATATTAGCGAGTTTGTTGATTTGCGACATATTGTAATTTTTCTTTGATAGCCATGTTCCCTACTACAAAGGATTCTAATTTGGTCTTTCCACCAATATAATTCGCATGAAATGACTGCCATGAATTTTCTAAAAGAGGATTTTCTGAAAGACCTAAGCTGTCTACCTGTTTTCGCATAATCTTCAGCAATGAAGTTTCAAAATCTGCGAATGATCTGTCTGTCTGTGCTTGATAGTGATAATACTGGAGAAATTCTCCATGAGCTTCATTCATATTTTTTGTAGATAGATGTTAATAAGTTTTTTGCTTCTTCAATTTCTTTCATAATATCTGACTGAACTAATGAAACGACGCCTTTTCTATATGCGATCTTGAAAATACACTCGATAATGGAATGAGCATCATAAATGTTTTTTGGATCCATTGTCTTTAACCATGCAATTTGTTCATCTGGGATCATTCCGTTGAGATACCCTTCATTGAGACATTTATCTAAAGCAGCATCTTGTTTAGCTGTAAAATAATTCATATTCTTTTTCATTATATTCTTTCATATAAGCGAGCAACTTGGCCTCATCTTCTGCACATCGTGAGTTATTAAAATAAGCCATTTCGTCTTCTTTATTACCTTCTTCGATCTGTTTTCCGCAGTCATCACATACGGCTTCGTGACCGTTAATTTTTAGATATTTCATATAATTCATATTATAGCCGACGATAAGCTCATCGGCAGATGAATAGACACGAATTCCTGCTGTATTCCCATCTATTCGTCTAAATTGTGAAAGTATCTGTAGGTTTCGATGCGCTCCCATCTACTCCCTGTCGTTGATGTTCTACTTAACTGGTCCGGGACTCACCCGGAGGGATTGGGAGGGAAGCAGTTATTACCACTTGTTCCCAGTCCCCCTCTGCCATCTCATAGACACAATGTATCACATACCATGCGCTTGGTCAAGCGATACCTGTGGATACTTTTGTGCTCTCTTCTTTTTACGTGCTTCCACACCAGCATCTGATGCTTTTTTCATTTGTTTTCTGTACCCATCTTCCCCAAGAGTAGCTTTGCGTACTTCATGGGATTTTTTTGCCATTTCTGATGCAGTCATATAAAAAGATACTATCATGCGCTAGGTATAAGGTCAATGTGTGTTATAATACTACGATGGATTACATGACATTTTTTGTGTGCAATACATTAGAGGGTGCGCAATCAAAGGAACTTGGTCTACGAATGAGTGGATATTCAACCGTTATTAAAGAAAAACAAATACGTTTTTCTCAAGAGAACATTAAAGAATGGGAAGTCCAAGCGAAGCCGATATCTAATCGAGTTGAACGTGATTTATGGGAAAAACAAACAAAAAAAAGAAAACGATCCGTGCGTTGATAAAGGATCTTGATAAGGTATTTTCAATTTGGATTAGGCAGCGTGGTATGGACAGTAGAGGTTTTAATACCTGCTTCACTTGTGGAGCCAGAAAGCACTGGAAAGAGCTTCAAAACGGCCATTACGTAAGCCGAGCACACCGTTCATTGAGATGGGACGAACGGAACTGCAACCCCCAGGATGCTGCATGTAATTTATTCAAAGCCGGAGCAATGGATGTCTATGCGATTCGGTTGTTAGCTCTTTATGGGGATAACATCTTAATAGATCTCCAACGAGAGAAACACAAGGTAAAAAAATGGACTAGAATGGAGTTGGAGTCGATGCTTGAAAAATACAAAATAGTGTGATACATTGTGCTGGCAAATACTTTTTTTGCCGTCGTAGCTACTACCACGATGTTAAAAATACTTACTGCCCCTTTTCGTGTCCGTCATCCGACGGGTAGTAGCACGAGCATGGGCAACAAGTATTTTTTTTATGACTAGTGAGGATGTTCTTTATAGTTTTTATGGTTCTTGCGTACGTTTGACTGGTGATTATGTCGAGTTCAAGACAAGCAAAAGTATTGATCTTTGGGAGTATAATTTACACAAAGGAGAGATATGGACACGTCGCGCCATATTGAGGACATTGGGCCTTTTAGGCCAAAAACAATGGTTTACAAATGAACATCTCATACAACTTTTAGATCTTGCACATCTATTGGATATTAAAAAGATATGAGGTTCAATACGAAAGCCGTTACCAATGATGACGGCTCTATTTCCGTTGTTATCATACACGGAGAAGGACAAGAAGGTTCAACTGTGTTCAAGTTTTCAGAAGTTGAGAGATTGAAACGCAGTGAATTCAATGCTTTCGTGGAAGTGGTGGTGCATGCTGGCACAGAATTAACAAAATTCTCTGGTAGGTTGAATCTTTCCTCCCTCTCAAGCCGTGAAGGTTTTGCGAGGACTTTATCCAGGATAGCTCGTAATAAGAAGGAATTTGATAGTCATCTATCAGAAGCAATCGAATTAGTCATTGAAGAATTAAATAGGCTCCCTAGATCTAGTTCTGTCACTGAGATCAGTCCTATCACAGGAAATCTGATGCTGTTTGAACCATTCTTAACCGATAAATCAGCCAACCTGATTTTTGGAGATGGCGGAAGTACCAAGTCGTACATCTGCATCCACATAGCTATTTCTATGGTGAGTGGTCTTCCGTTTGCTGGCTTCAAACCTGCTAGGAAATGTAACGTTCTTTTTCTCGATTACGAAGACGTAGGAGGAAAGTTCGCAGATCGAGTGAACAGAATAGCTGGCGGTATGGCAATTCAACCTTCATTGGAAGATTTGCAGAATCTCAGGTACATGAAGGCAAAAGGTGTCGCTTTACACGACATGGTCCCGCAATTAAAAGAAGAGATCTTAAAAGAAAAAATTGGCCTTCTGGTGATCGATTCAGCTGCCTATGCCTGTGGGGCTGAAATTGAGAAGGCGGACGCTGTTATACGCTATTTCAATGCTTTAGAGATGCTCAACGTAGCCAGTCTAGCCATCGCACACGTTAGCAAGGGGTCAATGAATGACGAAAAGAAGGTCAAAGGGCAGCAACATGCTATTGGGTCTATTTATTTCCACAATGGGCCTAGAAATATATGGAACGTCCTTAAAAAGGATGATGAAGACGATCAGGACTCCGTAAAACGGGTAGGATTATTTCACCGAAAGTGCAATGATGCCAAACTTTCCAAGTTTATTCCACTAGAAGTGGATTTCAGCCAGTCTTTAGAAACATCCATCCGTGTTGGCAATATGGATGACTGGGAGGAGCATAAAAAGCTCCCTCCGAAGATTATCGATTTCTTAAAGACTGGAATCAAGAGTCGGAAGCAGATAGAAGATGAGTTCCTATATGTGAACAAGCAGACGATCAAGAGTGCCCTCGGGAGACTCAAGAAAGATGACGTAATTCATCAAATTGGTGGGGAAAGAGGCGATTATACGCTTGCGCATAGGGTGCACCCGTAAATGCACCCCAAAATGGCAAAAACTGTACAAAAACTTCAAAAAGCCCAATAAACCGAGGGGTGCATATTTTTTAGTGATGCACCCCTAGCATATACAGGGGTGCATGAAAAAAAGGCTATTTGAAAATGCACCCCTAGATCGTTATCTACGCTAAAACTACACAAAAAGACAGGGGTGCATTTAGTAGGGGTTCAAATAGGGAAGAAGAGTAAGGAAGAGAAGGGTGCATTCTTCTCTTTCTTATAGGGTGCACCCCTAATTCAAAATAAAGAGATCATGGAATTTCCAACTCCATGGAGATCAATTTAAAGACTTAACAGAGATTGCACAGAGATTGCACAGAGACTTCGTAGAGACTTTTGACAATCAAAAAAATATGGTACAATTTCACCAAGCAGGACAGATGGTCTAAACAATTTCCTTGTCACCATCAAGTCGGCTACCCACTTCCAAGACCTGTTTATATGCGTATGCACGGTTTACGTACGGTATACGACGGATTGAGGAGCCACTGAGCGGATTCATCCGCCTTTGTCTGGTGAAGTGAAATATAGTTTTTTGACTTTACTAGGTAGAGTAAACGCATTGTGAAACAATTTTATTCGTTATTTCAATCTATGGATCAATCTAAGAAAGTCAGCCCTCGCAAACAGATGGCTATGGGAAAGAAAATCAGTCCTCTAGGACCGAAAGCTAAGAATCCAAAAGCAAGTAAAGGTTCCAAGTACGGAAAATAAAGATATGAAAGGTACCGTACCAAAAACAAAACGAGGCAAGACAATGGTTGCAAAGCTCGGTAGAAATAAGAAAACTGGAGGTTTTGCAAAGATCGCCTCTGAGGCTGCCGCCAAGTACCACTCTAAAGCCGCTGGGAAGCGCGTAGCGGGTGCGATTCTATCTAAAATGATAGCAAAGCGAAAGGGTTAAATACCAGCTACCGTTTTTCCAGATACTGTGTTACCATGTAGAGATGGAGAAAGAATTAAATTGTGATAACTGTTATAAAAGTTTCCTTTTAAAGGACTTTAGACAATTAAGACCAATTTCTGGAAATTTTTGCAGTTCTTTATGCAAATCTTTAAAATATGGTTTTAGAGTAAAAAAGATATGTGAGTTTTGTGGTCAAAATTTTATATTTAAATTATCTAACGATAATAGACACATAAAACGAGGTAGATTTTGTAATAAACATTGTTTTGATTCTTTTCAAAGAAGAAACCAAAGTTTTAAAGATTGTTTATTCTGTGGTAAAAAATTTAAATTAAAACAATGGCAAAGAAACCCAAACAAATTTTGTTCAAAGTTTTGCTCGTCTAAGTATAGAATTAGACCTATTTTAGATAAATTTCGTTCAGGTGAGCTTAAAAACGGTGGTTCTAAATATTATAGAGAATTGGCTTTTAGTGCGTATAAGCATGAATGTTCTAAATGTGGATACAAAGAATACGAAAAGATTTTGGAAGTACATCATGTAGATAGTGATAGAAGAAATAATGATTTAAGTAATTTGTGTATATTATGTCCAAATTGTCATTCTATCCAAACTTATATAAATCGTGGTATAATTCTTACTTAGACATATGCAATTCCAAGCTGATTTCCAGAAACTCCAATTTGCAACCGAGCCGAGGGCTTACAAGGTTACGTTAGTTACATCTGAGATGTCTGATGAGGACATGCTTGTATTGAAGAATTTAGTGGGGGATACTTTCAATGTATCTTTGGTTAGTTTGCAAAAATGACGTATAAACAAAGGGGAAATAAAAAAAATGGTTGAAAGGAAGCAATACTATCTTGGATTATTCAATAACAAAGAAAAGGCTAGGGAAGTTAGAGAGAACGCAGAAAAAGTGCTATTGTTAAACTATGCCAGGAGGTAGACCAAATAGTTATAATGAAGAAACAGCTAGAAAGCTGTGTGCTAAGTTATCTATTGGTGAATCGTTGCGAACTGCGACTAAAGGGGATGACATGCCTTGTATCGAAACAGTATTTTCTTGGATGCGAAAATATCCAGAATTCTTAGAACAATACGAGAAAGCGAAACAAGAGGCGGCTGATATGTTTACAGAAGATATGCTGGATATTGCGCAAGATCAAAGTTTGGATACACAAAGGGCACGGCTGATGGTAGATACTAGAAAATGGATCGCATCTAAGTTGAAGCCAAAGAAATATGGAGAACGAATCGAACAAGATTTAACTAGCAAAGGAGAGAGGATTTTTGTTTTACCGAGTGAATTGATTAAAAAGAATGAAATTCCAGATGATTCTTACTCCAGCTCAATCGATCATAGCTAAAGACACGCATCGTTTTAGAGTGGTGTGTTGCGGGAGAAGGTTTGGGAAAACCACTCTCGCAATCCTTGAGATGTTGGCTAAAGGTTTTTCAAAGAATGGTCAGAAGATTGCCTATATTGCTCCTACATTTCAACAAGCACGAGACATCGCGTGGCAGGAACTTAAAAAGGCTTCTCTCGTAATTCAAGACGTCGTCAATGAATCTAGACTAGAAATAAAGGTTAAAACACAACAGGGTGGAATTTCGAGCATTTGGTTACGTGGTTGGGAGGCTATTGAGACTTTACGTGGTCAACATTTTGATTTTATCGTCGTGGACGAGATCGCCTCTATGCGTAATTGGCATGAGAATTGGCAAGAAGTCATTAGACCAACATTGACAGACACGAAGGGTGAGGCACTGTTTATTTCAACCCCTAAAGGATTTAACCATTTCTATGATCTCTTTAATCAAGAGTTAGCAGATACAGATTTTAAGTCATTTCACTTTACAAGTTACGATAATAACCATATTCCTGTTGATGAATTGGAGAAAGCAAAAGATGAACTTACTGAAGATCGATTCGCCCAGGAATACATGGCAGATTTTCGCAAGACGTCTGGCTTGGTGTATAAGGAATTTGATCGAGCAAAGCATTTATTTACCGATGAATTACCGCGATCTACGGTTGAGGTATTATGCGGAATTGATT
>JAHFMX010000008.1 GCA_023267635.1 bacterium
CAATAGCAGAAGGAATGGCACAATCAGGGACTTCCTTGGGTCAGGCAGTACAGGCATTTTCTCAATATGATAAGACAACTCCTGAAGGTGCATTGAGATTTGCACAATCTAAAATAAATGAATATAACAAAGTACATCCACAGGCTAAATTAACTGTTACTGATAAACAAGTACAGGATTTGTTTAATTCAGCTCATAAAATTCAGACTATGCCACAGGGAAGAGAAAGAAATATTGCCTCAAATTACTTAATGGAGAAAGTCAACAACCTTATTCCTTCTACATTTGTTGATAAAGCAATAACCGTATGGAAGGCAGGACTTTTGACTTCACTTCGGACAACAGAGCGTAATTTATTGGGAAATACCATTCAGGGGGCAGCCGAAGTAGCGAAAGATATCCCTGCTAATTTTGCAGATAAACTTATGGGATTAAAAACAGGAAAACGATCAATGACATTTACAACACAAGGAGTTGGAACGGGAGCAAAACAAGGAGTTCAATCTGCAAAAGATATTGTAACTACAGGATTTGATCCTACCCAACAAATATCTAAATATGATGTCCGTCATGTGACTTGGGGAAACAATACTGTAGAGCAGGGATTAAAGAAATATACGGATTTTGTTTTTCGTACATTAGGAGCGCAGGATAAACCATTCTGGCAATCATCATTTGCCCGGTCACTTTATGATCAAGCGGGTGCGGAAGCGATTAACGCTGGAAAACAAGGAGATAAGGTATTTATAGAAAATCTTGTTAATAAACCGACAGAACAGATGATGCTCAGTGCAACAAAAGATGCAAACATAGCGACATTTCATGATCAATCAGGATTAAGCAAAATAGCGAACGCTTTTAAGAAAGAAATGGGAAAGAATGAAATTACAAAAGCAATTAGTGAGATATTTGCTCCATTTACGGGAGTTCCATCATCCATAGCAACTCAAATTATAAGTTATTCTCCTATTGGCTTAGTAAAAGGAGCTATTAACACAGGAAAAGTGCTTGCAGGAAGTGTACCAGAATTACAACGACAAGCTGCACAAGAAGTTGGACGAGGAGTAATGGGAACCGGACTCTTTGGATTGGGAGCATATCTTATGAGCAAAGGACTTATGACCGGGCAACCAAAAGATACAAAAGAAGCGGATCAATGGACACTAGAAGGAAAACAAGCTAATTCGATTATGATTGGTGGAAAATGGAGATCTATAAATTCTATTGGTCCACAAAATCTTATTTTGTTGGCTGGGGCAAAAGCACAAGCAGAACGTCAGAAAGGAAGCGAAGCATCCATAGGAACATTTGCGGGGAATTTTGCAAAAGATTTTATGGGACAGACGTTTTTACAAGGGATGAGCGCTCCGTTAAACGTTATTACTGATCCAGTACGATATGGTCCAAGTTATGCAGGAAATCAGATGGCATCAGCAGTTCCGAATATAATTAAAGATACTTCCAAGGCGTTTGATCCATATGCAAGAGAAAATAATAAGCCATTAGATTATGTAACAAATTCTATTCCCGGATTACGGAATCAGAATCTGATTAAACGTGATGTATTAGGAAATCCAATTCCTCAACAGCCGACAGGTTTAGGGGCTTATTTAGATTTATTCAATTCAAAAACTCCGATTGTTAATCCTGTTGTCAATGAATTATCAAGACTTAATGATATTGGTTCAAATGCTACGCCTTCAAAGATAACTGCAAAGCAGACTATCAATGGAGTAAAGATGCAATTAACTCCTGAACAACTTAATATACTTGAATCAACAGCAGGACCACAAGTTATAAATTCATTAAATCAATTGATTCAAACACAAGGATATCAGACATTGGGGGATGAAGAGAAAGCGAATGCGATCAATTCGATAATAAGTCAAGTTCGTAAACAAGTAAAAGGAACTATTGATCTCAACAGTTCTACGCAACCAACAAATAAAAATTTATCAGGACAATATACGCTTATAAATCAGACAACAGGTGCAGTAAAAAATATTGATCTATCTACTCCTTTAACTCCTCCAATTTCAACTGGACTTACAGAACTTGATAAATTGGCAACTGCAAAATATAGTAATTCGATTACTACAAGAATAAATGATATTTATAGTCTATTTTTAGATGGTCAGATAAGTCAAAGCGACGCAAATTCACAAATCGTTCAATTGAAAGGATTAAAGACAACAGGAACCTTAAAAGTACGACTACCGAGTCTCCGGCCCACCCTAAAGAAATCACCCAAAGTAAAGGTTCCGAAGATAAGTCTCGGTAAACTTAAAGTAAAGAAAGCAAAGAAGATTAAATTGTTAAAAGCTAAGTCTATAAGTCTTAAACCGTTAAAAGTGAAAGGGGCGTGATAAACTATGGCAGAATCAGATGTTGGTATTCCAAGAGTCAAGGTTCAACTGACCGCAGTCCAAAATGCAAGAGTGGCCGCAATAACCTTGCAGTCAAAGACTGTTGGAGTAACGGAAGCGGATATAGAAGAACTGAAAACTTTGAAAATTGAAGCGAGAAAAATTAAGTGAAAGGAGGTTCTATGGCAAAAATAAAGAAGACTGGGAAGTTTCATGGTAAGTCTAATGCGCTAGGTCATGGTGGCAGAGCCGCCCAACTGAAAGCACAGGGAGTTCCAGGTGGTGTGATCGGGAATTTAGCACGAGCAGCTCAAGCAGCACCAGGAATGAAGAATTATCACGGAATGTCTCATTCAGACATGATGATTTCAAAAAGAATTCAAAAAGCAACTAAGAAATGAGGTGAGTTCTATGCCTTTTAAGTCAAAGGCTCAGATGCGTTTCCTATATGCAAATCATCCTGACATCGCAAAACGTTGGGAAGATTCGTATGGGATTCCGTCACGTTTACCCAACAAAGTAAACGGAGGGAATATAGAAGCCCGCATTATGAAAGCCACTAAAAAGAAGAAAAAATAATTGACGTTGTGTGTTATAGTAACTAATTATGCCACACCCAGGAGGAAGACCAAGTAAATACGATCCTTCATTTTGTGAAGAAGCTATTTTATATGTTGGAGGAGGAAAAAGCAAAGAAGCATTTGCTGGTCATTTGGGGGTTTCAAAACAAACTTTATATAATTGGATGAAAGAAAATAAAGAGTTTTTGGACTCCATAAAAGTAGCAGAAGCAATGAGTCAGGATTTTTGGGAAGAATTAGGAATAATTGGAACGATAGAAGGTAAAAATTTTAATGCTACAACATGGATATTCAACATGAAAAATAGATTTGCATGGAAGGATAAGATGGAATTAGCTGGTGATAAAGATAATCCTTTGAGCATTTATTCAAATTTATCTGATGGACAACTTGATCAGCTTATCCAATCAAGAATTGCCCAGGTTGGAATTAGTACAGTTGTTGGAGGAGAAACAAAACCGGATGAAACTAAATCCGATGAAGTACGCTCAACAACATCCGAAACAACTTGAGGCGACAAAAGCATTACAACCAATTAGAGCCCTATTCTGGGGAAATCGAGTAGGAAAAACAGAATGGGGCGCTCAAGAATCTGTACGATATTCTACTGGAACTCATCCTTTCAAAAAAATAATAATTCCTAATGATGGTTGGGTTATTAGTCCCTCGTTTGATCTTCAGTTAGAAGGAACTCAAAAAAAATTAGAAAAGTATATTGGTTCTAATGAAATAGAACATATTGATTATCTTCGATCATCCATATGGAAATCATTAAGATTAAAGTGTGGTTCTTTAATGACTTTTAAAACATATGAACAAGGAAGAGAGAAATTTCAATCTGCTGCTAAACGATGGATTTGGTTTGATGAGGAACCGCCGAGCGATATTTATGAAGAGTGTGTAGTACGTCAGGAAGCTGGAATACCTTTGGATATTTGGATAACGATGACTCCAATCAACGGAATGACTTGGATTTATGACGATATTTATTCAGATACGGGAAACCCTTTGTATTATATTTCTGAAGCAGAATGGAATGATAATCCTTATTTGACTGATTCTCAAAAGAACATTATGAGAGGTATTTTAGAGAAAAGAGGACAATCATTGGAAGTTCGAGAAAAAGGTCATTTTGTCAGTAGGGTAGGTTTGGTTTGTTCATGGTGGAGAAGAGAAAAACATCTACGGGAGTATAAAAGTTTTCCTGTCGATTGGTCATACTTTGAGATATTTGATGGTGGTTGGACTGATCCAGCGACATGGTTACTTATTGGTATTGATAATTTAGGAGATATAAATATACTTGATGGATTTAAAGAAACTGAATTATTAACTGAAGATATTAAAGAAAAACGAAAGAATAAAGTCTTAGGGTTAGTTATTCGTAAAGGTATATCCGACAACGATAATCCTCGTTTAAATAAAGAGCTATCTAAACCTCCTGATGGAATAAGTTTAATTCCAATAGAAAAAACACCAAACGAAAAGAAATCATGGGATGAAACGATGGCTGAGGCTATGGCAAGTTTTGGTCGTATTCAAAAAGGAACTGGGGAACCAAGATTATTTATAAATAAAAATCTTACATGGTTGATTCAACAGATTGAAAATCTTAAATGGCTAGAACAAAAGAAAGTTGAAGGAGTAGAAATTTTACCTAAATGGAATGATCATAGAAAATTCGGTCATCATTTTGATGGTGTATATGATCTAGCTTATTTTTGTACGGATTATTTAAAACCACTTGAAAAAGAAACACTACCTTACAATAGATCAAAGTGGTCAATATAATATGCCTACAGGGATTTACATACGGACAGAGGAAATAAGAATCAAGATGCGCCTCTCGCATCAGGCCGGCTGGATATCGTCGTATAAGAAACCGAAACCAGATGTAACCAAGACAAACATTCCAACTGAGATAAGCCGGGCCATGAGAGGTTGGACGAAGTGGGGTGGCGCAAATCATGGATACTTAACTAATGATGATGAATGGTATTGTCAAGCCTGTAACGAGAAACAGTCTACCGGCCTCCCCTCATACCTCATCAGGATTAAGGATCAGGACTTCGGGAGGATATGTTCGACGTGTTTGAACATTGCGTTACTACGGAAGATCAACAATATTTTCGACCTTATTACCTTTACCCGAAAGGTCATTCCAGACTTTTAGTTGATAACATAATCTTTTAGTCTTTATTCTTGAGGAATGAAGAACCCCTATTTTACGATTCTCCAAGAGTGTCAGGATCACTACCGGATGTGGCGGGAAGATAATGACAAGCGAAGAACACGGAAGAATGGTTGGAATGATGTTACTGATGCGTATTGGGGAAAGTTGCCGAAAGATTGGCCGTATCTGTCTAAGGTCGTTGATCCAAGGATTCGTACCTCCCTCATTGAGAAGAACGCCCGGCTGCTCAACGCTAAACTGCGAGGTCGCTTGGTCCCCCGTGAGGGAGGAGATGTACTAAAGGCCCGTATAAACAACGCTGTCTTGGATTTCCAATGGGACAATGCCAATGATAGCGGGTCCATGCTTTCCAAGTGGGCGGCGATGGATATGGATACCCGGCTCTACATGAGCAAATTCGCTTTAGTTACGTGGAAGCATGAAGAAGAAAAGGATGGAGAGATTCTCTTTGATGGTAATGAGTTTTATCCGAAAGATATACGGGATTGTGGTATTGATCCGACAGCAAGTCATATTCGAAACGCTAAGTGGTTTCAGCTCAGGAGCTGGGCCAAGATTGAAGACCTAGAGAATGTAAATGACACACCCAACGGGAAGAAGTATCCGGGGCTTAGTAAGCTCAAAGCATACATTGAAGACAACGGATACATCAACATCAGCCGGAGAGATTCAGCGTATGGAGATAGACTCAAACAAAATAAAGGTCTTTCAGATCGTACAGGAGAAGATAAGTCATTCCCAGTTGTTGAGTTAGTAACCGAATATCGAAAAGATCGTTGGGTTACGTTCTGTCCCTCTTATCACATCATTCTTCGTGATATAGACAACCCGTATGAGCATGGTCAGATTCCCGTCGTTCAATTAAGATACTATCCTTTAGGTGATGATCCATTAGGGGAAAGCGAAGTTGAGCCGGTTATTCCGATGTGGAAAGCTATCTGTGCGACGCTCTGCGGGTACTTAGACAACATGAACATTCACATGCGCCCGCCCCTTAAAATCATAAGCGGAGCCGTACAGATTGAGACGATTGTATTCGGTCCTGAAGCACAGTGGATGATGGATAGGCCTGATGCAGTTACTGAAATGCAGTCAAACGGTGAGGCGATGCGCTATTTCCAGACAACCTATTCAGCGCTTATCTCTGCTTTCAATACGGCAATGGGTGATACCTCACAGGGAGTGAGTGGTGTTGATACGTTTAATCCCAAGAAGACCGCTACAGAAATTAAACATTCCGAGAGGCAACAGAATGTGAGAGATCAAAGCAATCAGATGTATTTAGGAGAGTCTATCGCCGATATGATGATGATGTGGCTATCTAATAACAAGCAATTCCTCTTCATGGACCCAAGTAAACAGGAATATGTGTTAAGAATAGTCGGTACTGATCTTTTTAATTACTTTAAGCGTGCCGGACTGGATGGAATGGAAGTCAAACCCGAAGCAATGCAGATGATCGGTGATATTATTAACTTACAGGGCGGGAATATGAGCGATGAAGACGTCAATCAGCTCTATGAAAGTGCCAAGACTCCTATTTATCCGGTCTTTAAGAACCCGAATGAGAAGAATCCGGCCAAATTGCAGTACAAAGCCAAGATGAGTGTCAATGATATGGGTGACGGGGCTGAGATAAACGTTATCCCTGAAGATTTGGAAGGATTGTACGACTACATCCCTGATGTTGCCAGTATGCAATCGGGAAGCGGAGAAATGCTACAAGAGGCGCAGCAACAGGCTCTCGCAACCTTGACAACTAACCCAAGTGTGTTACAGTTGTTGGCATCGCAGGGTGTAGAGCCGCAGATCAAAGACTTATTGATCTCTGTCTTTAACAATGCAGGACTACAAGATGCAGAAAAATACTTCATCGTTAAGCAACCTCAAGGCCCAACTCTCGGAAGCAATGGACTTAACAACCCTCTACCACAGCAAGGAGTTCCAACAGCGCCTCCTTCCCCTCCTGGAGCAGGACTCCCGCCAAACATGGCTGGACCCCAACAAGTTCAAAACGCCGGAGGAATTCCAACGGGCGTACAACCTAGCGTTCAGCAAGGCGCAGGTGGCCCAAGCGTTAATCCTCTTCCTGGCATCACAGGGTGAACGGGTCAAGAAGCTCCGGGAGATGATAAACAATCCCGAAAAGAATTACGAACTATGAGTGAACCCAAACTGCCTCCACTACCTACTGATGCGTTTGACGGAGATAAACAGAATACTGAAATAAAATTCCAACGATGTAAACATAAGAACGCTACTTTTACCGGAAGCGAGATTCGTTGTTCTTGTGGTGCGGCATGGACCGGACCCGATCTTCACAAGCTCTACAAGCTCCTCATCAGTTGATAACATACCCCGAAGTGTTTTTTACTACTATCTGTAGCGAGTGCGATGCTCACACTATAGATTAGAGCAAATATAAACCATTGCTACGGAAGGAGGACTATCTATGGATACTCCTCAAGGGAACACACAAGCGGAGGAGAAAACCGCACCGGCAATTCCCACCGAAACCAAACCAGCAGAGTCCGATGAACCCAAACTTCCCGACGGGGCAAGCGAGAGAACAACGGAGGAGTTCGATAAATTGAAAGCCCATAATAAGGCGCTCAAAGAAGAACTGGATTCTTATAAAAGTAAGACCTCTGTCTTAGACGAACTGCGACCATCGCAAGATGTGCCGGTGGCAACACCTAATCTCTCTCCCAAAAAGGTTGAAGAGATCAAAAGTACGCTTGTTGATGAAAACGGTTACGTCGATGTAGCCAGGCTAGAGTCAGCACTCAAAGATGCCGATTCCAGGGCAAAACGTGCAGAAGACAAGGCGCAACAAGCAGAGCAACGGGTACAACGGTTTGAAGAGTCAGCTCAAGTTCGGGCTGCCCATGCTGAATTTCATCAGCTTGACCCCCACAGTTCTGATTTCGATCCGAAGTTCTATGAACTGGTGAGAAATGAACTGATCGGGCAGATGATGAATGGAGAGCAGGATATCGTCAAAGCCGCAAAGAAAGTATCCAGTCTCTACTCGCCGAAGTCTGATGTAACGGCTGTCAAGGAAGAAGCAGTCAAAGAGTACAAGACAAAAGTCACCAAACGTGACCAAGCCAATGATGCAAGTCAGAACCGGGGGAAAACGCAGCCGAATGATATGGAAGAATTAAAGGCACGTACCCTCAAAGGTGACGACTCTGCACTCTTCAAAAGGCTACAGGCTTCAGGAAACTAACTCTAACTTTCTGTTAGAGCAATATAAACTCATTTTTTAGGCAATAAGAAGGAGGTGAATTATTATGCCAGTCGTAGGTGGATTAGGAACAGACAATCAAAGCGATGATCGGGAGAGCTTATTGAGCATACTCCGTGACGTATCTCCGAATACTGATAATTATCTTACCAGTAATCTTGGAAGAGCGCCGGATGCGACAAACGTTCTCCATTCATGGCCAGTTTACAACACAGCACGTCCAACAAGTTTGACTTACACGCTTGAAGGAGCAGATGCGACGTTTGCAGCCCTTGATACCCCAACGTTAACGAGTAACTATACGGGCGTTATTTCCGAACCAGTGTTAGTGACCGGATCAGCAGAAGCTGTGAAGATTGCTACCGGTGAGGACCCGCTAGTATTCCAGAAAACCAATGCCCTTAAAAGGCTAAAGGCGAAAATGGAATGGGCAACGATCAATGGAACAGCAGCCGCAGGTAGCTGTGGTGTTGCGAGAGGATTCAACGGAATTGCTTTAATGCTTTCAACCGGACTTACGGTTCGTGATACTAATACATCATTCACAGAAACAGAGTTGAATGATATTATGCAGGATTCATGGAATCAGGTCGGGAGCGAGTACATAGCAGATATTCTGTTGTGTCCAATGGTTATTTCCCGCAGAGTTTCAGGCTTTACCGCCAACTTAACACGGATGATAGATGCCAAGGACAAAAGACTTGACAGCCAGGTTCGTGTCTATGGATCACAGGTAGGGAAAGACATTATGATCATCCCGCACAAAGATGTCCGAACAGCCAATACCTCCGCACACGTGTTTGCACTTCGTGAGGATACATTCAAGTATTCATTCCTTACAGGTCGTGAACCGAAGTACGAGGAATTAGCACAGACAGGTGATGCACAGAAAGGTCAGTACATTACTGAACTTACTGTGGTAGCATTTGCTCAAAGAGCAAGTGTTCATCGATCAGGATATCAAAACGTTCTTTAAGCAATAACGGTATAACCCGGAACTACTTAATGCAGAGCCCCGCAGCAATGCGGGGTTCTGGTGTCTTGACGTGTGTATTATAATCGGACGAAGTATGACAAGTATTCTGGTTGACGGAGAATGGTACGATATCGCAACAGAAGAACAGCGTCTCGCAACCGAATACTTACATAAAGTATGGGTAAAAGCCGGACGACCCAACAGACTCGAAGGAGAGAGCGCATGGAAGGTCTTAGACGCCATGATGCAGATATTCGCCGGTATTTATCCTCAGGAGTTCAATGACTTCCGGGATACGATCAAAGAAAGTCAATCAGTTGAACGGACCGTCCATGAAGCGAACAAATCAGGCGGGTATATGGTTATCAGTTATCCCACAAGACTCTTAGAACTTATTAAAGTCTACTTCCCCAATGAAAAATTACAAGATAGAGAACTTACGTTAAAGTTTATCCGAAGATATCCGAAAATGAAAGTGACCAAATATAACTTGTAGAAAGGGGGTGAAAAAATATGGATCAAAAAGATAGCGCAGTTCTTAGATCATCATTCCTTGATACTTGCAAAGCAATTCAGGATATGATCAAGACTGGCATTTCCAAAGAGGATCGGGATAATGTACGTTTTTATCTCGGTATTCTCGGATCATATACTCGCCTTCGAGCAGTTGAAAATAATGAACAAATGATTGGTTTATCAGTTGCAAGGGAATTAGCGTCTGATAAGGAAGAATTAAAGACGTTAATTAAGAAACAGTTGCCGGAATACGCAACCCCATAAGTTGGGAAAAAATATACGGTGAGGTGAGGTGGGGTATGGTAAGGTGCGGTGAGGTAAGGTTTCGTATTAACAAGGTTACGTATTATAAGGAGAAAATTATGAATACATTTAAGTTTGAAATCAAAGGGATAGCCCCTTTGTTAATGGATAAATACGTTGATGGCGCACAGCCATTGACTGATGATGGGTATGTTAAACAGGCAGAGGAAAAAGTCTATCGTGATGATGATGGAAACGTTGCGATAGAAGCTGCTGCAATTAAGGCTTGTATGATACTTGCCTCTATCGAATTAGCTGGTCCCAAAAAGGGTAAAGCTATCAGACAAACTTTAATGGCACAGTTATTTATCAATCCGAGTAATTTAACCATATTACCGGAAAGGAAAAATCATGATGGTATAACTAAAAAGATGGTACGGAGAACAACAGGAAAGAAAGTTACTACCGTTCCATCATACCGTCCGATAATTAAAGAATGGTCGGTACAAGGAGATATGCAAGTTTCGGAATTGAAGAAAGATTATCTGAAACAGGTTATAGAACTTGCAGGATTGAAGTATGGATTATTAGGATATCGTCCTGAATATGGAAGATTTGAAGTAATAAAGGTTGAATAGATTGAGGTAAGGTAAGTTCGGGTGTAGTCAGGTGGGGTTGGGTTTGGTCAGTTAAGGTACCAATAGTGGGATGCGCATACTAAAAACGCATATAATAATATGAAAAAAGTACCAACTCTTTGGTTTATTTATTCTTTGTTTTTGGGCGGATTTTGTTCTTTTCTTTGGTTTATCCATTTAGAATTTATAGTAGTGTATGTTATTGTTTCATATTTAGTTTTAATAATGAATCAATATGATTAAAATAGCCGGTTGTCTTATCGTTAAAGGGGATAGTGAATTTAACCAACTAACAAGATCTATTAACTCTATTGCTCCATTTGTGGACGGGATATTCATTACGACGACAGGGAAAGAGTATTCAAAGGTTCAGGCCTATTGTGAACACAACAAGCTCTTCCATTCCCATTTAGACTGGCTAAATGACTTTAGCGCTACAAGAAACTTCAACTTCAATGAAGCGATTAAACACGCTAATTATGATTTCTTATTCTGGTTAGACTCAGACGATCTCTTGGTAGGGGGTCAATACTTACGAAACGTAGCAGAAAATGCAAAGTTAAATAGGATTGATATAGTCTTCCTAACGTATTGGTATGGGTGTGCATTTGACGGGGAACCGTCAATTAAGACCTTCAAAGAAGTACAACTGGAACACCTTAGAGAGCGACTCATAAGGCCGGGGACGAATACATGGAAGTCTAGGCTCCATGAAACTCCTGTTCCCGTTCCCGGCTATGAGCCACGCTATACACGATACCCATACGATTCTAAAGAGCGTCCCATTGCGATAATGCACACTTCAGGAGATGAGGGACTGGAATCGAAGATGATGAGGAATAAAACGATTCTGGAAATTCAACTAGCAGAAGAACGGAAGAAGGGTGAAGCCGATCCCCGGACGCTTCTGTACTTAATGAAGATTTATTCCGAGATAGGTTCAGAGGAATTATGTAAGAAGTGTGTCGTGATGGGCGAAGAATACCTGAGAAAAAGTGGATGGAATCAGGAACGGGGAGTCTGTTACGAACAGATGGGGATTGCTTACGGAAAGACGGGGGACGATCTGAATGCGAACAAGTGCTTACACAAGGCGATTGAAGAACACCCCTATCAAGTACTCTTCTATATCAGACTCGCTCAATCTTATTTTAACTTACGGAGGTTTAAGGAATGTGAACATTGGATGAAGGTCGGCGCTTCCCTTAACATAGATAATCAGGGAGGAGATCAGACCAATATCAAAGCTATTAAAGTCCAGTATGCCGAACTCCTCCTCAATCTGAATTGGAATGTAAAGAAAGACGTGGAAAAGGCATTGGAGGCCGCACAGATGCTCTTCAAAGAAAATCCCACAGCCAACAATAAAGAAAATCTCCTCTTCATTCAGGACGCTTACGATCTCAACGAGGCTTGCCGTCATGTAGATAAGTTGTCCGAATACTTACATTCCATAGGAGAAGACAATCGTATGCTCACCATGTTAGACGTATTACCTATGGCAATAACCGCCCAACCGTTTGCCATTAACATACGAAATAAATACAGTCCTCCGAAGAAATGGGGCAAGAAGGAGATAGTCTACTTTGCTAACTTTGGTGGAGCGTTTCTCGAAAAGTGGGACGCACATAACCTTGAGAAAGGAATCGGAGGATCAGAGACTGCAGTTATCGAACTCGCAAAGGAATGGAGCAAGTTAGGATATAAGGTAACGGTTTACGGCGACCCGGACAAGAAGGGACCGGATGAGTTCGGGATTACGTGGCTTCCCTGGTACTACTTCAACAGAAAAGACTTCTTTAATATTTTTATTCAATGGCGGTCATGGGAACTAGCGGGAAAGGTTAAGGCCCGGAAGTTCTTTGTTGACCTCCATGATATCGTATCCCCTCCCATGTTAAGTGACGAACAGGCGAGGAATATAGATAAGGTATTCTTTAAGTCTAAGGTTCATCGGGCGTTACTTACCAATCTACCGCAGGAGAAAGTCTGTGTCATAGGGAATGGAGTTCGGGTATGAAGTCATTTTCTGCGTTTGATAAGGTTGATTTAGTAGCAACCGTTGACAAACTGGTTAAAGAATACGCTGAGCTAAAGACTATTGATGAACGATATACAAAGATAATCAATATAGAACGTCTTTTAAGTTACGTCTTATTGGAACATTACGTTAAAATTATGGTACAAGACTATGCGAAATCATAAGTTACTTTACCAATCTAGTTATGATAGGGGTTTGGAACACCTCTTATTGATGTGGCCGGATATCAAGAAGAAGTTTCCTGATGCTACTCTTGATATAGCCTACGGTTGGAATACGTTTGATGCTCTAACTGCCAACAATCCTGAACGGACACAATGGAAGATAATGATGATCAGCCGTATGCATCAAGACGGTGTAACCGATCATGGACGTATAGGGAAAGAGAAGCTGATCGAGCTACAGGAAACGTGTGGTATTTTAGCTTATCCTTCACACTTCTTTGAGATATTCTGTATAAGTGCAGTTGAAGCGCAACTACACGGCTGTGTGCCGGTAACAACGGGGATAGGAGCGTTAAGTGAGACCGTTGAACACGGGGTAATCGTAGAAGGAGATATTCAGGACTCAGAAGTTAAACGTAATTATCTCAATGCTCTTCTTAACCTAATGAGCGATGAGAACAAGAGGAAGAAGCTAAGTGATAAGGGAAGAGAGTGGGCGACTAAGTTTGATTGGACAAAGATAGCTCAACAATGGACAAAGGAAATAGAGAAAACCAATCAGGATATTAAACTAACCGTCTATACACCGACAATCCGTAAAGGTTTTTGGAATATCATGGCCAATAACCTCTCAAAACAGACATATAAGAATTTCGAGTGGATTATCGTCGATGATTACCCGAAGAATCGAAGTAAGGTGGCTGAAGAGTATGCCAAAAAATATAGCCTCAATATCGTCTATTTACGGGGTAAGGAAAGAGCTGTACAAAGGACGTACGGCCTCTGTAATGCCAATAATACGGCTCTTGCCCACGCAACTGGTGAAGTGATGGTCTTTCTTCAGGATTTCATCTTAATCCCGCTAGATGGACTTGAGCAAATAGCAACCCTTTACAGAAAGAACCCTGATGCACTCCAAGGTCTGCCGGATGTATACGTTGAACCCAAAATAAAGCCTGATTCTTCAAAGGAAGACTGGTTTGATGGAAATACTGACGTTGTAGGAAAGTTTATCAGACAGAATGTTCGTTTAACCAATGAAGGACTCCGGGAAACAACAAACCCTATGGATTACGAACAGAACTATGGCGCTATTCCGGTTAAGATAGCCAAAGAGTTAGGTGGATGGTATGAGTTTTTTGATGAAGGGTTAGGATGGGACAATACCGAGATAGCATGGCGGGCAATGAAACGAGGGTACAGGATACTTATTGACGAGACGAACGTAGCAATCTGTATTGATCATTGGAAAACTTTAGAAGGAACACCGGAACACGGACTGGAACGGGAGAGACGACTCAATGATCCCCGGTATGTCTGGATGCAGAAAATGATCGAAGAAGAAAAATTACCTTTAGTGAGGACTCAGGAAAGAGACGATACAATCGAGCTTCTTTACAAGATGCCTAAAGATGTGAAGCCCGGCGACGAGGTGAAGTGGTTAACTCAAAACTACAAGTCTATTGTTCAATCCTGGCTATGATAGTTATCTACAGAATGACTGATGTAACTTCAACGAACCCTTCCCCTGTCTATTGGGACGATAAAATGGAGCTCAATAAGATTTGTCTTCGTTCATTTGTTGAGGCGTTCAAGAATATTAAGCCCAAGGTCAAGATGATCCTTGATCGTTGTCCGAATAGTTATGCCTCGTTTGTAAAATATCTTGTTCCTTTTCCGATGGAGATTGAATTTACTAGTTCAGGTGTAAGAGAAAACGCTGTTCACCAGTATGACTACGTGAAAGATGACGATTTGTACTTATTTCAGGAGTGTGACTATCTCTACCTCCCCGATACAGGTCAACAAATGATAGATGCGGCCAATGAGTTTGACTTTATAAGCCCTTACGATCACCCGGACAAGTATAAAAAGGGTATGATTCCCAAAAACATCAAGTATTCAACTATAAACGGTAAAAAATGGCGTACAACGGACTCTACGACCTCAACCTTCATGTCTAGAGGGGAAGTTCTAAAAAAGACCTTAAGTCTCTTCCAGTCGTGGGGGTGGGAAGACCATAAACGGTGGATTGACTTCGGAACGAAGGGATATACCCTTTGGACTCCATTACCTTCGATTTCTACGCACATGGTGGAAGAATTTATGGCTCCCGGCATTGATTGGAAGTCAGTATGGGAGAAATACGTATGAGACCTACCGGAACAAATACAGGTATTTTATCTATTGATCCGTCTGCTGAAATAAATGATTCAGTAGAAATAATCTGCTTTGATGAAGTGACGATTGGAGCAAAGACAATGATTGGTTCTGATGTCTATATTATCGATTCTGACCATGATTTATACAGTATAGCCAATACTCACGGGAACCATAAACCGATCCATATTGGTAGTAATTGTTGGATTGGAGTTCGGAGTATTATTCTAAAGGGCGTTACGTTAGGTGATAATTGTATTGTTGGTGCGGGATCGGTTGTTACAAAGTCATTCCCTGATAATTGTATTATTGCCGGTAACCCGGCTCATTTATTAAGAATGAAACACCTATGACGTGGGCTTTCGATCTTGATGGAGTTATCGCTTCAAACCCTGACTTCTTTAAGTGGTTTACCTTCAAACTCCACAAAAGTAAGCAATGGATTGATATCGTTACGTCTAGAAATCCTAAACGGATAGAAGAGACTAAAAAGGAATTAGCTTTTTGGGGGATCACCTATGACGACCTACATTTCATGTCTTCTCAGATGCCGAGAGATTATAAGACTCAGGGGGAATGGAAGCGGGACAAAGTCAATTCATTGAAGAGTGATATTTGGTTGGATAATGAGTTTAAGGTATACGAGAAGGTTTGCGGAGTAGACTTCAAGAACTGTACTGCGGAAAGGATCACGATATGATTACAAGTGCAATAGTAAAGTGTCAATTGTTAGATGAGGAATTGTTGGAAATGACAAAAGATGCCGTCGCAACAATCCGATCTTATGTTGAAGAATTGATCTTAGTTGACCAAGCGTCGGTTGTTGGTCAGGAATGGATGAGTAAAACTGCCGATATTTATATTAGAAACAAAGTGTCCGGCGGGTTTCCGGTAACAGTAAAACAAGGAATGGCGGTTGCGAAAGGTGATTATGTTGCGGTACTCAACAACGATATTAAGTTTCAGGGTGATTGGGTTTTTCCTTTAGTTCAGTTACTTGAAAAGGAAAACGTAGCCTTAGTTCATCCGAAACTTCTTGACTGGGGTAAAGAATTTGAGACAGGAGATACTGTTATTTATAATCCTTCACCGAAAGACGGAATGTTTTTCTCCGCTTTTATGCTTAATCCAAAGATTTACAAGGAGTTAGGTGGATGGGATACAGAATATGATTTTTGGGGGTATGATGATTGGGACTACTATTACCGGCTCCGTAAGGCTAAATATAATGCGATTTGGACCGATAGAGTATCCTATTGGCACAAGGGAGGGGCAACGATCAGTAAAATAGGCAGAGATCAGTATGTAGAGAAAAACCGATTGACCTTTATAAATAAACATGGTCGTGACCCGCAGAATATAGACTGGGCTTTCCTATGAAAGACTTATATGTTTCCAAGACAAGGCTTCCTCCTTTAAGTAAATACAATAAGTATCTAAAGGTCTTATGGAAATCAAGATATCTCACCAATAACGGTATCTTCGTTCAGGAGTTGGAAAATAGATTAAAGAAGTATTGGAAGGTTAAACACGTTATCTGTGTGAGTAGCGGAACCTCAGCAACAGAGATAGCTTTGAAAGCAATGGGGATAAAGAAGGAGATTTATGTTTCCCCATTCTCCTATGTTTCAACCGTCTCAGTTCCTTTATGGTTGGGAATTAAACCTCTATTCGTAGATATAGGGGAGAAGTATAAAGGACCGGCTTTTGTAACCCATACATACGGATTACCTCATTTTACTAACGTACATCCGGTCCTCTATGACGCTTCTCATGCTTTTTGTGTAAAAGTAAATGGTAAGTCAATTCTTTCATACGGTGATTGTTCTATTGTCTCTTTTCATGCTACTAAGATATTCCATTCCGTTGAGGGAGGGGCAATAGTAACCAATAGTGACGATATAGCTGAAAAGAGTAGATGGATGCGTAACTTCGGTCACGATGGTCAATATAAATACTTCGGGGTAGGAATAAATGCTAAGATGTCGGAGTTTCATGCGGTAATGGGTCTTTGTAGTTTAGATACCATAGATCAGACCGAGAAACGATATGATGAAATTATCAATATGTATAATGATAAATTGTCAGGTTATGGGGAAAATTTATCATATTATCCGTTTTTTTATTCAACAGAAAAAGTGTTGTTAAAAGCTATTAAGATTTTTGAAGAGAATCATATTTACCCAAGACGTTATTTTTATCCGGCGCTTAATACGATATTCAATGGTAAAAAGTGTCCTGTTGCAGAAGATCTAAGTAGTCGGGTTCTTTGTCTCCCGTTATATTACGAATTGACTAATGCTGATGTACAACGGGTTATTAAAGTCACCTTACAAACCTTATGAAGTATCTTTTTATAGGAAACAGAATGGCGGTACTGAATGAGATGTTGCTTTTGGGATTACAGGTAAAAGTTATACCCATTTTGACCAGGGAACAGGTAGTATCTTCGATTCTGAAAGAAAAGTATGATGTTCTTGTTTCTAATGGTTGTCCGTACATTTTACCGATATCAAAGCTAGGTAAACATATCTTTATCAATATCCATCCATCTTTACTCCCGAAATTCAAAGGCAAGAGTCCGATTAAAGAAGCCTTTAGGGAAAAAGCACAGATGGGTGCTACGTGTCATTACATGATAGATGAAGTTGATTCAGGGGAGATAATTTCGCAGGTTACATTCGACTGTAAAGAACTGGATGAGTGTTATAGACAGTCATATAAAGCGGAAGCAAAGGTATTTAGAAGAGCGTATAAAAAATTATATGACAGAGGAACAATTAAATAAACTCAATTCCATTCAAGGGTGGTTTAGTCAGTCAGAGATGAGTTCTTTGGGGCCGTACGTAGAACAACTACCGGAGAATGCCCTCTTAGTTGAAATCGGCACGTTTCACGGTAAGTCTACATTGTTCTGGCGTTACACAAACCCGAACATACGGATATTAACCAATGATATCTGTAACCAAGATGGTATTGGAACTCAGGAAAACCAAATACACTTAGGTACTATCATTCCGAAACAAATTGATCAAGCAGTTTTGGAAGAAGGAAACATCTTTCAGGTGCGGGGAAGTTCTCACACTATAGTTCCTACATTTACCTGGCCGATAGATTTTCTTTTTATTGACAGCGAACACAGTTATAAGGACACACTTGATACGCTAAATGAGTGGGGGAAGTATGTGAAACCCGGTCACTTTATAGCGTGTCATGATTATAATGAAAATGCTTTCCCTGGCGTTGTACAGGCCGTCAAAGAGTATATGATCCAGCATCCGAATGTTATTTTAGACAAAATAGCCTCGGAAGTCTGTGTTCTGAAGGTGTGAAAATTGGTATCAATCAGCCTTATCTTTTCCCATATAAAGGGTATTTTGACCTTATTAAAGCTGTAGACAAGTTTGTGATCTATGATGATGCGAAGTACATGAAGGGGAGTTGGATTAACCGGAATTATTTTCCTGACCTATTTACTTTCAGGCTTAAAAAACATTCTGACTATGCAAAGATTAACGAATGTTACTTTTATGATATAGAGGAAGATAAAAAGCACTTTCCAATAAAAAGTAAGTATGTAGATTTGTTGAGTCAAACTGATAATATCGCTCTAAATTGTACTAAAACTTTACGGGCTATCTGTGATGACTTGAAGATCAATACACCGTTCTACTTTTCTTCCGATATACCGCATGGGAAGTTTGTTGAAGGTATTATTGATATAGTCCGGGCATTACATGGCGATACTTACATGAACTTACCGAACGGGAAGAAACTTTACAATCAGGATATGTTCGGAGATATTAAGTTGGAATTTATTGAAACGAATCCTGGAGTATCAATCCTCTGTGAGTTATGAATATCTATCTTAATTCCGATGATGAAAGTTATGCAAGCGTATTCCACTATGTACGTTTGTTAGAAAATATGGGTATCCGGGGAGATTCAAATTCTGAAATAGCCCTAAATATCTGCTCTGTTGGTAAGAACAAAATGAGGAAAGGAAGCAGGTGTACTATTTACATTGAAGGTGATGAGTTTCTTATTAAAGGAAAGAATACGGATATTTATGACCAGGTTGATCTTCTATATATTTGCAATAAGGGGTATTTATCCTATTATCCTGATTTCACCAAAATTCTACAATCAGGTGTTGATCCTGAATGGCATTACCCTAGAGATGTACAAAAGGAATATGATTATATTTTTGTCGGTAAAATATCCGGTGATCCTGTATACGATCACAGAAGAGAAGTTTTGGAAAAATTAAAGAGTCAGAAATGGAGCGTTCAGATAACACAATGTTCAGCAGGAGAATATCCTAATTTATTATCTAAAGGAAGAATAATTCTCAATGTACTTCCGAGATTAGGAAAAGACGTAAGCGCCAACTATAGATTACTTGAAGGGTGTGCAATAGGATGCTTAATGACCGATAGGGATCAATGTGTTGACGATTTAGGTCTTATTCCGAATGTTCATTATTTACCGATAGAAAGATTCGGAGATATATCGGATGAAGAGATTGCACGAATTCATAAAGCCGGGAGAGAGTATGTGTGCAAGAATTTTTCATATCAGAATGCGATTAAAAGAATAATTAAAGATGCCGAACTATGGATGGAAAACACCTCTACATAGATTTAGGATCAGGTGATCCGAAAGACGGCGAGTTTCAGCCCGAAGGGTATATCCTACAGGATATCCAACCGTTACCAAATGTAACGTTGGTATGTGATATAGTTGATCTGGACAAGCATATCCAACCTGAACAATGCTTAAAGATACGGGCTTCCCATGTACTAGAGCACTTCCCCACTAGAAAAATACCCGAACTATTCACGATGATTTACCGCTTACTAGAAAAAGATGGGGAGTTCGAGATTCACGTACCGAATTTCAGGTGGCACGCACAGTTATTAGCTGAAGAACGGGATGATGAAGCGGTTAATTACTGCTTCGGAGGCCAGAAGGATGAATATGACTTCCACAAGACAGGGTTTACTCCTAAAATACTTTCTCGATTACTTACTGAAGCAGGGTTTAGAATTGAAGTTTTAGAAGAAGAACACAGTCTCCACGTATCTGCGAAGAAGTAGTTGATAACTCCTTTAACCTTCTTTTATTATCTCTTTATATGGGCAATATAGATGATATCTCAAATCAACTCGCCAAAGGTCTTCCGACTCCCGTGGGTCAATGGACTTCTTCATGGATTAGTGCTTCTGCAACGTATTCTATTATGAAGTCAACTGCCGGAATTCTTCATACTATAAATATAGAGATGAAATCCGCACCTAGTCTTTCCGTATTCGATAATTCATCTGGTATTTCAGGGACACTTGTTGCACGACTTGACGGTGGAATTAACGAAGGAAATTACCTCTACGATACCACACTGGCGAATGGATTATCCGTCTATGTCGCTGCCGGTAATGCCACAAGTATCCGTATAACCTACAAGTAAGTTGATAACATAGTGTTTCCTCCCGTATCTTCATGGTATGGCGTATACATACAATCGAACTGTAACCGTCGATCACACAAAGGTTATAACATCGAATCAAACGAATTTTCCAGTTCTATTTAATTCTACCGTAGCCGAACTCGCTACCGTTGCCAATGGCGGTCATGTAACTAGTGATAGTGGCTTCGATATCATATTCTCTTCTTCTACTGATTCCGCAGATAAACTAGATCACGAAATACTGAAATATGTTCCTGCTACGGGTGAATTTATAGCTCAATTCCGTCAACCAACACTTCATACAGGAAGCGATGATGTTATTCATATTCTTTATGGGGATGGGTCAGTAACAACGTCTCAGGAAAATATCACCGGAACATGGAGTACGAACTACAAGGCAGTATGGCATTTGAAAGAACCGTCAGGTACTATTATGGATTCAACAAGTAACGATAATGACAGTACGACAAATTCAGGATTAACGTATCATGCTGCAGGAAAAAACGGATATTCAGTCAGTTCATCAGGAAGTGGTGTTATTTTACTTCCTAACAATAATTTTCCTTCAGGAGCAGCTATTGTTACCTTACAGATTTGGGAGAAAATGGCATGGAACACGAACGGAGGATATTTAATGGGGTATGGACCGATTGCGGGAGGAGCAGCAGCAATTTTATATGCGGAGTGGAATGTTGATTTTCTAAAGTTTACACAAGTTGGAGGAAATTTCGCTACATCAGGAACCGTGTGGAACAATGAGTGGCACAAAATAAGTTTAGAAATTAACGGTTCGACAGCACAACAATTTTATATTGATGGATCGCCGGATACATCAGGAGCATTAACGTGTAATTTTGATCTATCTAGGTCTGCTTATTTATTGGATAGTCCGGATGCTGGTGCAAAATTACCTGCTAATATCCAAGAGGCAAGAGTTTATGCGGGATTACTTGGTGCTAATTGGGAAGCAACCGAATGGAACAATCAAAATAGCCCTAGTTCATTTTATCAAATAGGAGCAGAACAAGGTAGTGGAGGCGGTGGTTCAACTCCTCATTTCTCAAAAAATATAGCCATATTTAGTTAATATCCTATGGAAATCAAGATTGTTGATGCCAAAGGGGAAGAAAAAAAAGATAGTTTAAGTCCCATTATTACTCCAACGACAACGACAGGTGATCTTAATCTCGATCAGAAATCTATTGGCATGGTATTGGGTTTAGAAACAGATTCACAAGTTAGGAAATACTCTGACAATCTGAAGACACTCGTAGAATACGCCAAAAGCCAAACAGAAGATCATTCCCCGGAGTCTCTCAAATGGGTTATCCGTTCTCTCAAGGCTAATTTAGGAAGTGCACCATTCGGGGAAGATAATATAAAATTTATAGGCCGGTACTGCTATCTTCTCAATGAAGAACGGAGACTGAAAGCAGAACGGGCTAAGTTTGAAAAAATATGACAACTATAAGTGATCTTTATATCAATTTGTTCGGTAAAGGTGCCATACAGGACGGTACAGTCATTGATATGGCCGAACACGGAAGGACCGGAGGAGTATCTACGGGCCAACCTTTTAAGTTCGTTGCTATTCCAAGTCTTGCAGTTCAGGCGGCTACGAACGCCTCTCTTACTGTCACAGGATTTGCAAAACCCGGAACTTTAACAAGTACAGCCAACTGGAAGCTCATGGCAGAAGATGTGAACGGGAATGTATTGTGGGCAAATGGGAATGATAATTACACGAATATCTTTGATAATTTTAATACCATATCTTTTTCTTAATATGCAGATAGATAAAAGCCTTGGAATGGCTCTTAATCATAAACACAAAGTTAAAGACCTAAGTGATTATAGTGCGGGAGCAGTTGCAATTCCAGAATTAAACAGTGATCCGGTGTCTCCCACAGTAGAACAGGCGTGGGTACTAAAATTTACTCCTCCTCCCGATGGAATTGCAGGAACTCCGAGAGGACTTCTTCTTGCTTTAACGTATGCAGGAGCAACCGCTCCTTCAACATATCAATTTTCTTATAATAGTTCAGGAGGAATTATGAGAGTTCCGTTAAGTTGATAACATAAGAAATTGATCTTTATAATATAAAAATATGCCAGATAATGTAGCCGTCACAGCGGGTTCAGGAACAACTATAGCAACCGATTTAGTCGGTTCTGCTCACTATCAAAAAATTAAGGTATTCGACGGAACAGCAGATAGTGAGAACGGGTGGGCAGTCAATGCTTCGGGTATGGCGTATATCAAAATGACTGAAGCATTACCCGTTGGGGGAAATACAATCGGTAATGTAGCAATGACTTCCCTTCCGGCTCTTCCTACGGGAACGAATATCATCGGTGCTTTTAAGAGAGACGTAATCAATTATACACCTATACGAAAATACTCTCTCGCTTCTTTCGCTAGTGAGAGTGTCGTATGGACTCCCACCGGTGGAAAGAAATTTGCTATTACCGATATAGTCGTTTCAGCAGTTGCTGCAAGTACCTGTACACTTCGGGATGGGTTAGCAAGTAATACGATAATTAGACTATCTTTAGCAGCAAATGGTGGTTGGTCTTCTAACTTCCAAACTCCCATAGTATCTGGTGCTGTAGACAATGTTTTAACTATCGAACCAAGTGCGCCAACACAATATATTTTAGTAAACGGTTATGAGATTTAACTATGGCTTATTCTTATTACAAGACGGTCACTATAGACCATACAAAGGTTCAAACTAGCAATCAAACCGATTTCCCCGTTCTATTTAATTCCATTGATGTTGATTTGAAAGTTACAGGAAGTGGTGGTCATGTAACTGATTCCAATGGGTATGATATTATCTTTTCTTCTTCTACCGATTCAGCAGACAAACTTGACCACGAAATACTAAAATACATACCGACTACGGGTGAATTTATTGCGTATTTCCGTCAACCGACAATTCATACAGGTTCTGATGATATAATTTATCTCTTATACGGAGATAATACAATTTCTACTTCTCAGGAGAATAAGAACGGGGTATGGAAAACAGCATATAAGGCGGTTCTCCATTTGAATGAGGCTTCTGGAACGCTCCATGATAGTACGTCAAATGCAAATGATAGTTCAACAAATTCAGGTCTTACCTATCACGCTACCGGGAAAAACGGGTACTCAGTCAGTTCTGCCGGAAGCGGTAAAATTTATTATGGTGATACGAATTTTCCAACAGGTGCAGGCGTAGTTACTTTACAAGTGTGGGAAAAGATGGCATGGAATACCAACGGTGGGTATCTGATGGGATACGGACCGATAGGAGGAGGAGCAGCACCTATTCTCTATGCAGAGTGGAATCAGGATTTCTTAAAGTTTACACAGGTTGGTTCTAATTTCGCTACTTCTGGGAGTGTTTGGGATGATGCGTGGCATAAGATAAGTTGTGAAATTAACGGATCAACCTTACAGAAGTTCTATATTGACGGTACGCCCGATACTTCAGGGTCACTTTCCTGTAATTTCAGCTTGGGTTTGGAAGCATTTTTACTCGATAGCCCTGATGGAGGAGCAGCACTACCGGCCAACATTCAGGAAGCGAGAGTTTATGCAGGACTTTTGGGGGCAAATTGGGAAAAGACCGAATGGAATAATGAAAGTAATCCGGGAACATTTTATTCATTAGGTTCTGAAACTCCAACAGGCGGTGGTGCAGCAGGACAATTTCTTTCTCCAAATACAAAGTACTGGTAAGTTGATAACATAAACTCCTCGCAAGTAGGATGGGTTCATGGCAACACTCAATGACATATTACTTGATTCAGCATCGTATCTTGATCTTGATGCAACTATACCTACAGGAACGGAATTAACAACTCGTGTCCATTTTAGTCAACAAGCTGTTCGGGAATGGAGTAATTCATATAAATGGAGACAATTAAAAGTAGAATATACACCAAGTTTAGCTTCTTTTGCTTCTATAGGAATTCCTAATTTCCAGTATTTAGACGGAGCGCCAATGGAATTTTTATCAGACGGAATTTATCAAGCATACCCTGAAATTGCTCCTGCTGATAAATATGAAAAAGATGTTAATGCAAAATATTCCTATATTATGGGAAGTGATGCGTCAGGATTTTCTCTTCACGTTAATGGGATAGATGTTAATGCAACGCTTTCTATCCCTTATGTACGGGGAGCTTCTGTTATGGTAACACTATCAGACGTTTGTGAAGTACCTGATCCGCAGTTTGTAACCGATAGGATTATTTCCTACGTTCTCCAAGCCCGAAATGATGAGAGATTCCCTGTAGTACTAGCTGATGGAAACAGACTTCTCAAAAATATGATCGGGACAGAGATGATTCAACTTCCGGGGGGAGTGAATACAACGAAGAAGAAAGGGACAGCAGCCTATTCAATAGGATAATATGTATGCCACAAATAGATACACAAGTCATTCCATACAAATCCAAGAAAGACCTTTCAGCAGAGTGGGATAATTTTCGGAAGGGTCTTAATTTACTTCTCCGGCCTACAGAACTTTCCCGTGAAGAATATGCACAAGGAGATAATATCATGTTGGTCGGATCGGGAGTTCCAACGGGCCGGTGGGGAACAGTAAAGTATTTTACGGTTAATGCAACGGGTTCAATCCGGGGTTTTGCTACCTATAACAATCTTACCTCCCTTACGAATGAGTTAATCGCATTGTCAGATCAAGGTTATTTGGCTAAACGGAATGGTACAGGATCAACGGTCATTCCTGGTCAGTCCTATCCCTCCGGTTCACAAGTACGGGCGGAACAACTCGGAGGGTATACATATTTTGTATCAAAAGACGTTCCTATGACCCGATACAACGGGACTCAGATTGATACATTTGCAACTCTCTCAGCTCCTACAGGTCTTTATGTAACGAATATATCAGGAGCTTCCGGCCCAGCACAATATTCATGGAAAGTTCTTACTTTAGGTACAAACGGAGGACAAACAACTCCTTCAACAAATTTTGTTCTCGGTAATTTACCACAAGACCTAAGTCAGACGAAAATAAACGTTTCTTGGAGCGCTCCTTCAGCAGCTTCCTCTCTTATTAACGGATATGAGGTTTACCGTGGCTTACCGGGAGATGAAACATTTTTAGCTGCGGTTAATGCTTCTGTTACTCAATATACTGATTTAGGTGATCCGGCTTCTGATGTTATTCTTCCTCCCCTTGCCAATACAACCGGAGGGGTAATGAGTGAGTATGTAGTCAAGTTTAACGACAGATTATTGATGATAGATAAAGATGATCCGACCAAACTTCTTATCTCTGGACGATACCCAAATCAAAGCAAGTTTTCTTGGGCTGATGGAGGTGGATATGTGTATATTGATCCAGATTCAGGCTATAAAATAACCGGAATTGATATTCAACCGGGAAGCGATAAGATAATCGTTTTCAAGGAATTTTCTTCCTATGCAGTCCAGTTAAACATGATTGCATTAGGGAATTACAATATCCTTGACCCAGTCTATACTCCGGTATCAACGTCGGTTGGAGCGTCAACATTCGATACAATCCAGAAGGTAGAAAATGATATTTTTTACTTCGGAAGAAAAGGAATGTACGTCGTCGGGTATGAGCCGAACTTCCTCAATATCATTAGGACAAATGAAATAAGCGCCAGACTACGGCCTTACCTGAAACTTCTCAATGACGATGACTATAAGACAGCGTGTTCAATGTATGTAGATAATAAGTATTTACTTAGTTTCCCGTTACGAAAAGAAATTATTGTCTATGACCGGGAGAGAGGATGCTTTGCAGGTATTTGGAAACTTCCGTTCGGTATAAATACGATGAAGAAGGTCGTTGATAGTTCGGGAACGGAGCGATGGGTCGTCGGGACGCTAGAATCCAATCAGGTCTATGTATTTGATGCGGCGGTCAATTCAGATGACGGAACAACAATCACGAAGACCTTACGGACGAATAAAGAAGCCTTTAATACATGGAGTCTCCTAAAGATACTGAAACTTTTTTACATACTTTTTAGGAATATAACAGGAGACGTAAACGTAAACATATTCATTGAAGACCGGAATGGTACAACGACCACGACAAAAACTTTCACTATCTCCGGTGCAGCAGTCGCCGGAAGCGAGGGGTGGGGCATTGATTTATGGGGAACACAGAATTGGGGTACTTCATCGGGTGAAGTCATTACAACTACTGATGAGCTAACGAGATGGGGGCAACTATTCAAACAAATCCGTCTTGTTCAGATTGAAGTATCCTGTACGGTTGCGAATTCAAACTTTGAACTATTACACATACGCATGACGGCAGATGCACAGCAAGAAGGAGCGCTCCCGTCTTCCCAGCGTGTTTGAGGTTAGTACACTTGACAAAACATCTTCTATTCTCTGTTCCTCAATAGTTGATAACATCTTCATACTATTCGTATAGTATTTTTATATGGCAGGTCCTTTAGTTTATCCGCCGACACAAAATGGTATTCAGAAGACGCTAAACTCTTCTCTTCTAACGGGAGTGACTGCATCGGCTGCGCTTAATAACGTAACGGGGATACAGAATAAGCCCGGGATGTTTGTTGTAGACAGAATAGATGCTAATGGTGTTTCAACTCCGGCTAAGAGGGAATACATATCTTTTGCAGGTACTTCAGGATCAACTGTCGTTACGTTGGTTCGGGGACTAGCAGGATCTTCGGATCAGGATCACACCGTTGGTGCAATCGTTGAGTTTATCCCTGATGTAGTTTGGGCAGAAGCTATCGTTGATGCACTAGCAAATGTCGTTGATACGACCACTTTGGCTTTAGATACGACAAAAGTTGCTGATGCTTCTTCCGTACAAACACTTTCTCATAAAACTCTTTCTGCTCCGAATTTAGTTGTAGGTTCAGACGCACAGGGAGATTTATATTACAGAGCTTCAGGAGCTTCTTTGGCGAGACTTGCAAAAGGAACATCAGGACAAATGTTGGTAGTGAACGACAGTTTACCTGTATGGACAACAGTTAGGAATACAACATACATAGATATTGCTGATGCGTCGGTTATGGGAATTGATTTTTCTTTGGGAACAAAATTTAAGGCTACGATTGTTCCTGATGCAACCCGAACGTTCGCTCCTTCCAATGCAACGATGGGAAGTGTTGCAATGCTTCGGGTTCAATATGCTTCAACGGCTTCATTAACTCTGAACTTATTTACTATCAATGCAACGCTTTCGTGGGGCGCTTCTCTTCCTGTTCCTACTGCGATCATGAATCGAGCCGATGTATTCGGTTTCGCCTGTATTTCCACGCTTCCCAAGTTTGACGGATTTATCATGTCTCAGAACATATAATATGGCACAATCTACTTTTAATGCTTTATCAAATGATACAGATATTCTTTCAAGTAGTATTATTTCGTGGGCTTTAGCAAGAGTAGGAAGCAGTCTGTCTGTTGAAAGCGGAATAAATCAAATTAAAGCAGGATATAATAATCCTGAATGGGTTATTCGTAGGTTTTTTTGTCGATGGGATACTTCAGCATTAACTTCTCTTGCCACTATAACAGCAGTTGATCTGAAAATTTATGTTTCTGCGGTTGTTAGTACGGGGGGAGGAGCATTACAAATAGTTAGTAGTACTGCTACGGATGGCGTACTACAGACATCTGATTGGGACAATTTAGGATCAACAGTTTTTGCTACCATTGATATTTCAAGTTTGTCGGTAGGCGCTTATAATACATTTTCTTTAGATGCAAATGGAATTGCTCAAATAAATAAGACAGGAAATACCAAACTTGCTTTTAGAATATCTCAAGATATATCAAATACTGATCCAAATCCAAATGAAAGTAATGCTACTATTCGTGTAAGCGGGAGTGCAAGTCCTCAACAATTAGTTATTACCTATACTGTGCCTGTTGTATCGTCAGGAGCTAGTTTTATAGAAAATTTTGTATGAAACATGAGTCAATATAAAGAATTAATTTCAAGACCGGAGATATCTTTTTGGGTTCCTATCGTAACCTCGGCGGTTATTATTGCCGGATCATGGTTTACCCTCTCTTCCCGAATTGATCTACTCAGTCAAAAGCTCGATATTCTTTTATCAAATCAGGAAAAAGTACTTCTTGTTATGCAAGCAAAAGACAATGAATTACAAGGACTTGAAAATACCCATTATAATCAGATGCAAAAGCAATGGGGTGAATTATCTCAACGGGTGACACGGATAGAACGATAATATGAACTTTCAAGACTTCATGGTCAAGTGGCAAGGGAAACCCGTAGATTTCGATGGCGTTTTTCCGAATCAATGTTTCGATCTCGCCCATCAGTACGTCTATGATGTTTTGGGGCTTACCAACAAGACAATCCTCGCTCACCCGTCAGCGTGTCAGATATTCGATAACTTCACGGAAACAGACTACTTCGATAAGATAGAAAATACCCCGACTGGAATACCCTTAGAAGGCGATATAGTCGTTTTTAAGTGTACCTCAGCGCTTCCGTTCGGTCATGTATGTATCTTTGTAGAGGGAGATGCAAATAAATTTAGGAGTTTTGATGCAAACTGGCCCACAGGTTCTCTTCCGCATATTCAGGAACATACCTATGGATATTGTGCAGGTTGGCTTCATCCAAAAAGTATCGCTCCCGATCTTCAGTCTCAGCTCGATCAAACCCGTTTAGAGAGAGATAGGAATTGGGACTGGTTTACATCTGTCTGTACTGCTCTAGGGGTTGGAGCGAACGTGGATGCGGCAGTCAATGAAGCGAATAAACTCGTTGCAAATGATGATACGCTCGTTCAGAAAGACAAACAAATTCAGGAACTTCAAACACAATTAACCGATCTAACCGGACAATTTAATACCTTACAGACGAATCATGAAAAAATGCGGGTAGAAGAAGCTCAGCTAGCAGTTCAGGCATCAGACCTTAAAGCAAAATTTCAACAGGCTGAAAATCAACTAACCGAAGCGCTTGGAAAACTTGCTCTTCTTCAACAAGCTTCTCAACAGCCAGTTTTAACCGGATGGAGAAAACTTATAATGGATTTTATATTAAAATTTTAGGAGGTGAAATTTATGAAATTAACAAAAACAGATTTAGTATCTCTATTAAAAGGTCTTGGTGTTGCGCTTGTTGGCGCAGCATTGACCTATCTTACCGCTTTTGTCACAGGACATGATTTTGGTGTTTATACACCAGTTGTTGTGATGTTTTGGGGATTTATAGCAAACGTGGTTCGAAAACTTATAGATCAGCCAGTTCAGGAAATTACCGGAGTAAAAATATAAAAATACTGTCGGAATTACTAAGGCAGTATCGTAAGGTACTGCCTTTTTCGTATGAGTAAAGAATTGTATTTTGCATCACCAAAAGGAGCAGATATTGTATTTGATGCTAATTCAGTTATAGCGAATTTTGTATGGCATGAAAACGGAAGAGCACAAAAATGTGGATGTCATGGGTGTAAAACAGATGCGACTGATCGAGTAGATTGGTTTTTGGGAATAGGGGAGTGGTATCAGGAAAAATCCTTGACGGTAAAACATAAAGTTGTCTATACAAGTCAAACTGGAGATGATGAACCATTTCAAGAGGCTTAAAAGATATTGAAAGATATTGAAACATGAATGAGACATTATATTATTTACCCATTATTGAGAGAGTAATACCGTATGCACAAGAACTTGATGGGACATGCGGCCCCGCATCTCTTGTAACAATATATCGTTCATGGGGAGAAAGAATTGATGAGCAGACTTTAATAGGAGAAATTCAACCGGATTTAGGCATGATTGATTCAAAGTATTTTGGAGGAACAACGCATCAACAAATGGAAGACAACGCAAGATTACACGGATACAATGTTTTAACAACGTATAATGTACCGTATATTGATTTGATATTTTTAACAAAACAAAAGGGTTGGCCGGTTATTGTCGAATGGATGAGTGATGTTGATGGAGAAGTTGAAAGTGATTGTCATTATAGTGTAATCGTGGACGCAGATGAAGATAAGGTAAGAATGGCTGATCCAAGTTACGGAGAATGGAAAACACTTGATAAAGATACATTTAAGAAAAAATGGTATGGTTTTGAACGGGATGGTAGTCAATCAGAACATTTTGCTATGATTATTTGGAAAAAAGGAGTGTGAAGTTTTATAAAACCTGTCCGTACAGTAAGCGGAACCATTTATACAAACAAATATATGAACCATGAAACTTTTCCTGATAAGAAAGAATGGTCTATTTCTTTTGAGGAAGCAACGAGGCAAGTACAGGATATGACTGATTTTCGGGAACGGATGGAGGTCGGTCAGGAAAACGCTACATGGCTTCCGCATGGCGAATATCCCCAATTACCGATTATGTTCGTCTGGATGACGGACATCCATTGGGGACACGTAGGAACGGATCATCAGAGACTTCTTAATCATCTTAAAATCGTTGAGGATACGCCGAATACGTTTGTCTTGTTTGGAGGAGACTTAATTGATAACTTTAGCGCTGTAAAACATCCTCATGCGGCGACGGGTGACGTATTCCCTCCACAAGTCCAAGCCGAGGCAATGATGGCAAAAATCACTGAATTAGACCGCCAAAGCAAGGTAGGAGCGCTCTGTTACGGGAACCATGAGGACTGGATGCAGTATGCCGGAATGGACTTTTATCAGACGTTTATGAGAGAATTATCCGCTCCCGTCTTTCACAAGGGAGGTATGCTCAATGTTAACCTAGAGGGTCAGAACTACCGTATAGGGGTCACGCACAAGCACTGGGGCACATCTAAGATCACACCTGAAAATAGTGGACATAGAGCGTTACTCTATACGTATCCTGGGGCTGATATTGTCTTACTCGGTGACGATCATCAGGCCGCAGGATCAGTTTTTAGTCAGGGCGGAGAAAGAAAGATTGTTGTAGACGGAGGAACGTATAAACTCAATGACTCTTTCGGTCAGAAGGTCGGTTTGGGGAAAGCGGGCGCACCTGGATATACGATTATGCTCTCACCTGGAGGAAAACGAATGGAACTCTACGATAATCCAGAAACCGCACAGAGAGATATGCTTAATATGATTTTTAGAGTAGAACATGGAGAATAACCTATGGCTAACAATTATTTCCTTTTTGTTACCGGCAGTCTTTATTACTGTGCTGGGGCTTATTATCTTACGCACGGTTCGATAAGGCTGGGGTTTGTGTGTTGTATGTGGGCAACGATAGATTTTATCTTCGCTACTTCAAAGGGGATTTGACAAAGAAGAAGAAACAGTTTATAATGTTAACAACATCAGTCAAAGTCTCATGAGCTTAGGGGAACTGGGGACTCATTTTTTTAGGCTTTGAATGGTGGACATCCCTAAGGTGTTCACCTTTCAGGGCCTATTTTTATGGAAAATTTTACTGATAAACCTTATGAATTGCAAAAATATGTTGTTGTTCCTTTAAGAGAACCTATGTTTGGTCATAATTTTGCAATTCGTGATAAGTGGATAGACCTAGCAAAAAGAAAGAAAAAATCTTTATTGATTAGAACTCCTTTTGGACAAGAAATAATTTCTCCCCAAAAATATCAAAGTGAATCTACTAAATTTAAAAAAATATATTTAATACCAGATCGTCCTATGACCATGTATCAAAGAAATTGTAAACTGACTCCCTTGCAAGACATAGAAAAATATGTAATGGATTGGTAAATATGGCATCTGAACAATTATCATTGTTGTCTGAAGAACCAAAGGTTGAATCGTCCGTATATTACAATGGTTTAGGAGAGCCACTACCCTGGGAAGAAGAACAAGCAAAATCGGAAGGATGGATTGATAAAGGAGGTGAATAATCTATGTTACCGTTTGTATCAGTTGCTTTAGCAACAGCGGAGAAAATGGAGATAGCCGATAAAAAGGGTCAGGGTATTCTTATGCGGTTTGCCAAAATGTATTCACCAGAAAAGATGGGGCATATTATTGAGGTCGCTCAATCGTTTAATTGGTGGCACTCATATCCTACAGCTGCGTTCATGAAAGCCGTAGGGATAGTAAATAAAGAAGGGAAAAATGGATAAAACGTGGGTTAAGCTCTATAGAAAAGCAAGAGACAACGAGATTATGACTGATCCCGTAGCTTGGTTATTGTTTTCATATATTCTTATGTCTGTTAATCGAGAAACGGGGTCAATGAAAACGGGCCGGATATACTTAAGTGCTATGTTAAAGATCAAACAAGGCACGATTTATAAGGCTCTAAAACGACTTTCAGAAAAGTACCATTTGGTAACAACAGTAGTAACAACAAAGTATACAGAGATTATAGTGTCCAAATGGGCCTTATATCAAAACATGGAATCACAAAGTAACAGCGGAGTAACAACAAAGGAACAACAAAGTAACACTATACAAGAAGTAAGAAGTAAGAATAATACATCTTATATGACTTTAACAGAAAACCAAAAACAAAAACTAAAGAAAGAATTTCCCTATTTAGACCTAGAGTATGAGGTTCATAGGTTTCAGGCATGGCAAAAGGGTACAGGAAAAGAGTTTCCCAACGTATTAGAGAGATTCCGGGCTTGGCTTATGCAACAAAAACATGAGAACAAGAAGGAAGAGAATGTAATTCTTAACGATCCGATATTCATTCGTCTCAAAGGAGTTTGGAAATTTAACGAAGGAGTAGGTTTTATTCAAAAGTCTGATTTACAATCTAAACTTGGTAGTAAATACCCGAACTATAAATTTTCTAAAGAATGGGAAGAGGCCAAAGGGGTGTTAAATAGCTTGGAATAATTCTACCCCTTGACAAGACCTTAGAACTGTGGTACTATAAGAACATATGAAGCTAAGACGACCACGAATTCTTACCGATACCAAAGTACGGATAGTTACTGATTACAATTCCGGAATGGCAGTAAACAAAATTCTCTCTCAATATCATATTAGTCGAGGTTCGCTGTATAGAATATTAAAAACCGTTATAGGAAAGGAGAATGTATGAGAACTGTTCGCACGCTGGTGAATGTTCAATTACCTTACTACTTCAGTGAGGCAATGAGAGTCGTTAAGATTCTCGTTTATGAGGCCGTCATTATTATGGTAGCACTCGGCTTTCTGTATATTCTAAATTTTAGAATAAGTATAGTGCCGACTGTTAAAATAATCAGTCCTATTACTACGGAGGCCCAAAAATGATTAAACCAGTTGATAAGTTTTCATCTCAGTTATCGTTTGTAGAAATGTGCTACCGTAAAGGTCTTATAACTAAAAAGACCCGGAACGAGGCAATAGATAAAATACGGAAAGACAAAACCGAGGAAGAGAAGAAAGCAGGTTGGACGATAGAAGACGAAAATATGTACCAAGTACAACATTATTATTAAATCTATGATTAAACCACAAGACGTTGATGAAGCACTAGATGAAGCACAGATGGCCGTAGATGATCGTAAGGATCAGGTATTACCGGAAGCCCCAGCTTCTATGACACTCCGAGTCTGGATAAAAGGATACGGGGTCATGCTTACCGCTCGTGATGAAAAAGTATCTTCCCTGTTAAAGAAAACCGAAACCATGATTGACTACGCAGAGAGTCATGGATGGAAGAATACATGGGAAAAGGAAGTATTGGTTACTCCGGTTAAACCTAAGGTTGAGGATCACGACGCCCCTTGGTGTCCGACACACAACCTTCCCATGACACTGAGACAGGGAGTAAGTAAGAAAACCGGACGACCCTACAGATTTTATAGTTGTACTGAAAAATTAGCAGACGGTACATGGTGTCAAGAGAAAGGATAATATGTTTCGATATCACTGCGACAGATGCGGAGATCAAGTAGGAGATAAGACGTACGAATGGTCAATGTACCACTACGGGAAAGTATTGTGTTACGATTGTCAGCCAAGAACTATTGATGAGGCCGTGAGTAAGTGGAAAGAAAAAGAAACCACCGAAAATAAATTAGGAATAGGAGATAAAAGAGTTAATGATTATTAAAAGGAGGTGAAATATGGAAAAGATAAAGTATGTAGTTTTATATATTTATGATTTAGAACTAACTGCGTTACAACAAAGAGGAAAATCAACAATGACTAATTATCCCTATAAATTATTTTTTTCTAAAATTGAATTAGAAGATTGGTTAGTAGATGAAGCATATAATATTAAAGGAATTCGGATATTAGAAATTTCTAAAGAGTTGAAGTTAAAAAGAGACAAAGTTCAATTAGTGGATTGTTAATACTATCGCTAGCTTTGGGTCGCCAGATATTCTCTGGCGTGTGCCGGGCACTATCAGGACTTGATTGACTTGAGAAGCAATGTTTCGTGTCATTGAGGCGGAAATAATGACAGGAGACGAGCTCCCGGCACACATTAGGGAATATGAAATACATACTCTTTTTACTATTAGGATTCTTATTAGCCTTTTACTTCAAGGATAGAGTAGGCGGACTATACGCTTATGAGCCGTCTACGGTCAATACAGTGACCTACAAGCCTCCTACAGTTGGTGACGTAGTGGCAGAGATAGCCTACATCTTTGAACCGGAAGGAACAGCAGTAGTTGTTCGGGCAATAAATTGTTTTTACAGTGAATCAGGACTTAATCCAAGCGCCGTTCACTTAAATTATAACGGGACACATGACGGAGGGATCGCCCAAATAAATGATATATGGAAAATGAGCTTAGATGAACGGTTTGACTATATTGCCAACATTAAAAAAGCACATGAAATCTATCTTAGAAGTCATAGTTTTAATCTCTGGTACGGAAGGGGTTGTAAATGAAAAATCTTAACTGGTCTATAATCTGGTTTAGCGCTTGTATGGTATTAGTATTCTCTATACTTGGAGGATGGGTATGAATGAAGAAGATATTTGTTATATTTGTGGACAAGAAGCAACTGGAGGAGTTTGTGATAAATGCCAAGAAGTTTGTGGTTCATGTGATTGTACTCGATTAACGAAAGACGAATATCAAGAATGGTTAAAATATAAACATGAAACTTAAATACTCAAAGCCTAAGAAAGTTAAACGGTCAACACTGAAGAATAAAGCAGATAAACTATTCAGTCAGATAGTCCGTAGTTGGGGTAAGTGTGAATTAGCAGGTTTAGACAAGATAAAGTGTAGTAATGTATTACAAACAATGCACATTGAGACCAGGGGAGTATTAGCAATACGGTGGAATTTAATGAATGCGCTCTGCGGGTGTTCAGGCCATCATGTATATTACACGAATAATCCGAGAGCATTTAATGAATTAGTTGCTAAGCATTTTCCGTTAAAGGCAAAGTTTGTTGAAGAACATTGTAATGACCATATGACTGAAGATTTAGAAGATGTAATCCGAAGACTTAAAGTAACATAGATATGACTTGTTATCTTTGTGGGACGACAATTAAAGAAGGAAGAGATGGCTATATAGTAGCTTCTCATACATATTGTAGTAGTTGTAGTCATTATATCGATGAGTTTCGAGAAGCACAAAATAAAATGAAGGAATTATGGCCGTTAATAAAGAAATTGTTTAAGTAACCTAGATTATTCTTTGAAGTTGGTCGGGAAGTAACGGGGAGAACTAGGGCATTCTTGGGTCTTTCGATAATCGCTCCTCGACCATCTTTAGAGAATACTCAATAGAAAGTATATGAAAAAGATAATAACTACCGATACACAGTTACGTATGGCTTTAGATGAAGCATTGCAAAAAGCATACATAAGATTGATTACTCACGAAACAGAAGCAAAGGTTGGTTCGGTGAATTGGAATGAGCAAATTAGGAAAGATTTTTTTAAGGAATTAGAAACAGTGTCGCTCTAAGAATAGAATATGAAAAATAAAGTATATGCAATTCAAATAAATAGATTAAAACCTGAAGTATTAGTTAGAATTGCACGTGCCTGTATGGGCGTAGAACAACAAGAAATTGCCAGAATGTTAAAAATAAGTAAGTCATATATTTGTAAGGTTGAATCAGGAGAAAGAAAACCCAATGAGAAAATACTTTCATGGGCAGAAGATACTTTTAGAATATTTTTTGGCTATGATATGTTTTAACATCTATGGAACCTAACCCTACACAAAAGACTAAAAAGAAAAAGTGTATACACGTATATCAGATAATCTTTCATTATTTCTCATCTCCTAATGGAGGTGAAGGCGGATATTTGCAGGCTATCTGTACTAAATGTTTCTACAAAAAAATTATATGACACAAAAGACTATGGAGTGGGAGAAAGACTTACGAAATCATTTGGCTCATATAATGCAGCTCTATCCTAAAGAAATGGAGTTAATCATTGATACATTTCGTCAGGCTCTCTCCTCTCAGCAAACAAAGGACAGGGCGGAAATGATAAAGAGGTTACCGAAAGAGAGAAACGTGTGTTCTCGTTCACAGTATCTTTGTAAGTGTTGTATAGCTCCAAGAAACTACAACCAAGCCATTTCTGATATTCTCGCACTACTCTCGAAGGGGGAAGCATGAGTGACAATACTTATTTGAAAATTACGCAAAAATCGACACGAACAGATTTCCATATTACGCATAGAAATGCAGATACAGGACAAATGTTAGCGGACTTGGGTTATGAGCACACATTAGAGGATGCAGTTCGCAAAGCAAATGAATGGGATTACGGAGTAGAATATGGTTTATCAATAGATTTAAGGGAGAGGAAGTAGTCTAGCTCATACAGGAGGAGGAATATGGATATATTTAATAAAAAGAAAATAGCGTTTTTAGACGAAGAGATAGAACGGCTTTGGTATAGTATTAACAGAAAAGAAAAAGACATTAAAGATTTACAGGAAAAGCCAACGACGTGTTTTGCGGAAGGCGATTATGTTAATGAAAAATATATTTTGAATAAAGTATTTCAACATTTACGGGCAATAGAAGAATACTTGAAAATTGAAGTTAAACCAGAATGGATAGATGACCCGTCAGCCGAACCAAGAATGCATCCGAAAATAAAAATATATAAAGCACATAAATTGTAGCTCTCTTGTCAGTATACGGATATGAGAAAATTACATGGAAAAGCAAAACTGAAAGCGTTAAAAGAATTGATTGCTGTAACTGATATGTCAGCATGGGAAGGTGTAGAAAAGTATCGTAAGTCACATGGAGGGAAATTACCTCCACAAAAGAAGTAGTCTACCTCACATCTATGAAACTCACTCTTAAAGGATTAGACAGCCGGATAAAGAAACTGGAAAAAGGTGAAGAATTTCACCTATCCGCTATGGAGGCTATTATGAAACCTATGCTTAAAACTTCAGGAACCGTAAACTCTACGATACCAGGAAATCGTTGTCAAAATTGTTTAGTTGCAAGTGATTATAAAAATTGTGCGCCAGAAGATTGTGAATGTAGTTGTCATGGTAAGCCCAAGCCCCAAGAGGATATCCGTCAAGAGGTTCGTAAGGAAACAATTCAAGCCCTCAAGAAATGGACAAAAGGAAGAAACGTAACCAAAGACAGTCTACGGAATTACTGTAATACAGTCCTTCGTGAGAAGGAGAAAGTATGAATAAATTATTTATTTTGTGGATTATATTTCAACTTCTCATAATTGGAGCTACGTCTGCAATGGTAAATAACCAAATAGTTAAGAAAGAACTAGGTTGTAAACCAAAGATAGTTTCCGAATGGGTTGGATTGGCTTTTCCTTTAGCAGCTTTTGTGAATAATGATAATATAAATTATTATTGTAAGTTTAAATAGTTTAGTTTCTCTCTAAGGAGTATGAAAAATAAATCTGAAGGTATAAAAGTAATACGATGTTCTCTAAAACAATTTCAATACTATAATCGTGGTACAAAGAAAAAAGGATGGACAAAAAATAAATATTGGCCTTATCTTTGGACATATAATTTTTAGTTTCTCTCTAAAAGGAAAGGAGAGTATGAAAAATAAAACAAAATTATTTATCTACCTAGCAGAACGATGGTTAGAATTACATTATCCTGATAGAAAAGAACCTATTGATATACGTTGGAGTGCGATATTGAATTTCGCAAAATGGTTAGATGAACAATGGAAAATAGATAAAAATTAGTTTTTTTAAGGAGGAGATATGAATATAATAGTTTTTTCTTTTTTAGGAGCAGGAGCAATAATTATAGCCTTTATTGGTGGATTTTTTCTTGGTATATATTAGAGATAGCTCATTGAATAGGAGGAGATATGACTTTTCAGAAAATATATCAAGAACTAAAGAAGAAAATACCTACATTTGTCGGAAAGAAATGTCCTGATTTTGATGAGGAATGTTTTGTCTGTCAAGCGTATCAAGCTCTCGATTATATTAAAGACTTAAGAGATATGGAGAAAAAAGTATGATACAAACACCAGTAAAATGTACGGGAGAAAGTGGAAGATGTCAAAACGAAGGGACATATTTCATTTATATTAAGGATAAAGCCTATCCGATATGTAAATCATGTCTAAAATGGCTTACTAATTTTTATCAGATTACATTGAAATGGTAAAAGAAAAATTTATGCTAAAACCCTGTAAAGGATGTGGTAAGTTATTCGATAAGAAAGCAAGGGGATGGAATCCTAGAATATTTCACAGTCTAGAATGTTATAGAGCATGGATGAAAAGGAATAATTGGAAAAAAATAATTATTTCAGATTTTTCTTATGCACGATAATCTTTGGAATCGTGGATCAGTACGATTTATGATTGGCTATTTACTAGGATCGTTTTTGAGCTATGTAGCGGCGATGAGTACCTTGCATATTCGTTTATGAGTAAGAAAGAAATAAGAGAGTTTTTTCATCTACCTTGGTTCATTCCTACACTTTTATGGCACGAATGGACATATAGTGGTCGTTTTCCATGGCCTAACTATTGGAAGATGTTACGAGACTCACACTATAGATATTTATATTTAAGAGGATCATTTAGACCTGATTTATTGAACAAGATTATCTTTTTGATTTGGAAAATTGAGAAAAAGTTAAGAAAAATTTATGAATACTGCCCCCATTAAGTTTATTGTTTCACCGGAATTACGATATTGTCTTGGATGTGGTCAAGCCTTTACTCCTCCTTTGTGGGAACGATGGAATAACAAAAAGAAGTATTGCAGTAAACATTGTTCTAACAAGGTAATCTGGAAACGATGGATTAGTCGATAGACATAGTTGATAACTCCTTAATCCCCTTGGTATAGTTCTCCTAGAACGTCGAACAGACGTTTTTTTAGTGGGAGACAATATGGGTTATTTAGAAGATGCACGACAAGCCGCAGGAACAGGATTATCAACACTCGGTTCAATATGGCAAATACCAAATCTAGGTATTTCTCAAGGAATTGCCGGAAGTCCTACTCCCGTTGCTCCACTTGTTGGAAATCAGCAACCTGGATTTGCAGGAACTTCTTTAGGACAATTAAGTTCCAATCAAGGCAATAATGGTCAAGTTCAAGGTGCTTCAACTGGTGGTTATTCTCCTGTGAATCAGAGTATAAATACCAATCAAGGAAATACGAATCAAGGAAATTCGAATAATCCTACTCCTACTCAGCCCGCACAATCTACCGGCGGTCAGCCTACTTCTCCCGGAACGAATGTCAACGAATTTAGGAATGGTTGGAGATGGGACGGGAAGAATTGGCAACCTCCCGAAGGTCAAGGTGGTCAATCTGGCCCTTCCGAGGCCGATCTAAATGCAGTCTATCAGCCTTCGATGGATTATCTAAACCAGGCAGAAGGTAATCTACGTGCTGATTTACCGAATGTTCTCAATGCCGCACAACAGGCCTATGAGACCGCAATTCAGGAATTAACCGGTAATAAACAGAAGAATACGACCACAATCACGAACAATCAGGTAGCCGCCGGTCAACAGAAAGAAGACGCACTTGCAGCCGCCAGGAGACTCTACAGTCAGCTCAGAATGGGCTATCAACAGAGATTCGGGGGATCAAGTTCAGCCGGACAGGCGGCAAGCGAGCTTTCAAGCGTTGAGCAACAGCGCCAGATGGGTCAAACGACTCGTCAATATCAGGACACGGTCAATCAGATTAACCAACAGAAACTTCAACTGGATACTGATTATCAGACCGGACAGATGAAATTACAGCAATCGAAAGATCAGGCTGTTGCGACAGCACAGAGTGACTTCCAAAACAAACTTTTATCAATCAGTCAGAACCGGGCGCAGATAGAAAGCGCAAAAGCCCAAGCTCGTTTAGATGCTCTTCAAACATTAAGAAACCAAGTCTTCTCAATCAATCAACAGAATGCCCAGTTCCAACAGGCTCTTGATGCACAAAATCAGGCATCACAGAATGATCTACAAAATTATATAGCCAAATTACAAGCATCAGGACAGGGTTCAACCAATACGGCCCAATCATTCATTGGGAATACAACAACCAATCCCCAGTCCGGTTTACAAGTTGGCAATTCTTCTCCGGTTACACAAGGATTAACGGGTCAAATAAGCAATAATCAAAAAGACTTAATGGGACAGATAGGATTCAAGAGTAATACCTACGATCCGTATAATATCTACAATCAATAGAGGTTTGATAACATAACTTCTTATCTCGTACCCTAGCGGTATGGGCGCACTCGATACTCTACTCCAAAAGACATTCAGTAATATCCAATCTACGGCTTCCCGGCTGTTTGGCGGGGCTTCTAACTTTATTCAGCAAAATCCTACTCCGGCGAGTTTTGTACAACAATACTTACCGAAAGTATCTCTCCCACAGACTCCATCGCCGCAGACGTATGCGAAACAGAATTTTAATTCTATTCCGCTAAATTCAACTCCCAATAGTGTTATAGCTAATAAATTACAGAATTTTAGTTTTAAGCCAGCTCAGATTGATGTTCCAAATCAAATAGCTTCTCGGTTTGGTGGAGGCAGTGAAGTATTTAAGACTCAAGAACAGCAACCAGTATATCTTTTTCGTAATTTACAACAAACAGCACAACAAGTAATAAAGAATCCAGTTCAATCTATAGCTCAGGCTGGTACCGGAATGTTAGACATTGCAAATCAAGCATTTATGTCTAATCCTGAGCTGATGGGAGCAACATCAATTATAAAACCGACGCTAGGAGCTTTGGCAACACAATTCGGTATAGGATCGGGAATAACGGCGATGCAACAGTTAGCACAAGGAAAACAATTAAATCCCAAACAAATTGCTATGGGAGGTGTTCAATTTCTTCCATTTTCTATTTTGGGAACACATAGTCTTGGATATACAACTTCCGAAGAAAAAGTAACTGCGTCTGCTCTTCGGGATATGGGAATTAAGTTATTCCGTACCGATCTGAAAAGTCTTATAAAAAATTCCCCTGAGTTAGCTAAAAATCCTGAGTTGACGTTTGAAGGTGGGATGTTGAAGTTCAAAGGACAAACTCATCAAATGGCTATTGATCCGAAAGCATTAGGAATAGATAGTGCAAAATTAGTTGAAGGAGATACGGTGAATATAAAAAATGTTTTAACGGATAAAGGGAATGTTCCTGTTTTAACTCAGGTTATAGGAACAAAACCGGCGGGAGGAGGAACCCGAACTCCCTCCATTTCTATCTCAGGTACGCCGGCGGGAATCCAAGATTTATCAACAGGATCAAATCTCCAACCCTTAATAGCTTCGGGGGAACGATCAACTCTGAATAAATTACCATTTAACTTGAAGAATGAAGACTCCATACAATCTTATATTACCACAGTTCGTCAAAAAATGCAAACTAAGATACCTGAACTAGAGCAATTCGTAAAGGAAACTACTGGATTAACCCCTAATTCTCGCATAAAAGATATTGGTAGTTTGCAAGGGAAAATTCAACGTTATATAGGAAGAGGAGAAGATCCATTGAAAATAGCGGATACATTAGGAACGAGAATACCTGCAACAACTCCTCAAAATGCTATAGAAATAGCAAATAAACTACAGTCAACGGGTAAAATAGTTGAAACACAGAATTTCTTTCAAAATCCTACTAATTGGGGATATGAAGGTATCAATATGAAAGTTAGGTTGCAGGATGGATCGTTAGCTGAAATTCAAGTTCATACTCCTCAATCATTGGAAATAGCAACGAAAATACATAAAGTTTATACAAAATGGAGAGATTTGAACCCATCAACTTTAACAGGAAGTCAGATGAAAGCGTATGAAGCAGATAGAGCATCATCATTAAAAATTGCTCAAGCTGTTAAAGGAGTAAGCGGTGGGGGGATAGAGGGGGTTAATTCCCTCCAAACATTACAGAAACCAGAATTGTTAACCCAAACAGCGCAAGGATTGCCAGAGGTGTTAAAAGTAAATAAAGGAAAAATTCCTTCCAGTCAAATATCGTCAAAAATTTCTTCACAAGTTAGGAGTATTATAACAGATCAAGGCAATATTAAGGAGCGAGGATTCATTACGACGGTTAAAAATGCGGAGAAATTACCTCAAGGAGTAAAAGATATTGTTTCAGGTTCGTATGTTGTGAGATCGAATAAGCAATTAAAGACAGATGCGCTAAAACTTATTCAATCTGATCCTGTAACCGCAGAACGATTAGCTCTCAATCCACAAACAGATGTTCATGTTCAAGTAGGAAATGAACTTCTAAATTATTATGCTTCTAAAGGAGATTTTGCAAAAGCAAAAGCAATAGCAGAAGGAATGGCACAATCAGGGACTTCCTTGGGTCAGGCAGTACAGGCATTTTCTCAATATGATAAGACAACTCCTGAAGGTGCATTGAGATTTGCACAATCTAAAATAAATG
>JAHFMX010000024.1 GCA_023267635.1 bacterium
AGTAATACATCATTCACAAATCTTATAAACATAAACGTTTATGCTTAATAAATTCTCAATCAAGGCTGTGGCAGTTGCTACAGTCATCGGAGGTGCGATGGCCGGTGCAGTTACTGCATCAGCTGCTCTCAACCTTCCAACACAGAACTGTTCTTACATGTTCAATACGAACATGAAGCTCGGTTCTACAGGTGTTGACGTTATGAACCTCCAAAAGGTTCTTAACGCCTACCCACAGACACGTGTGTCTGAATCAGGTGCAGGTTCTCCAGGAATGGAAACTTCATACTTTGGTCCAGCTACTCGTGCTGCAGTTAACAAGTTCCATGCTCTACACCTAGTAGAACTTGGTATCACAGCTCCTACAGGCAACGCGTTTGCAGGAACTCGTGCGCTTCTTAACTCTATCTGTTCTACAACAGGTAACACTGGTGGTAATACAGGTGGTAACACAGGAACAACAGGTCCAGTATCTGCAATGCTTGGAATGTCACAGCCAACAGGAATGCTAGTAGCAGCTCAGGCTGGTGCTCGTCTTGCTGACTTTACTTTCTCAGGTAACGGTACAGTGACATCAGTTGAACTCCAAAGAATTGGAATTTCATCTGACTCATCACTTACTAATGTTTACTTGTACGACGGAAACACTCGCATCACAGATGCAGCGTCTGTAGTAACAGGTGGATACATTCGTTTCAACGCTTCTTCTGGTCTTTTCTCAGTTAATGGAACACGTACAATTACTGTACGCGCTGACATTGCTGGAGGAACATCAGGAAACTCAGTTGGAGTGAAGCTTAACAGTGTAACTGCAAATGGATCAGCCTCTACATTTTCTAATGTAATGGGTAACACACTGCAGATTGGTTCAGCACAAGTTGCTTCATCAACACTTGTTATGAATACTGGTTCAACTCCTGTTAACGCAGGAACAATCAATCAGATTGTTTGGTCAGGACAGGATACAATCTCTACACGAGATGTAAACCTTAAAGCAGCAACATTCAAGTTCGTTGGATCAGCTCCAGTTGACTTTGCTACTAACCTTTCACTTTATGTGGATGGTACTAAGGTATCAGGTCCTTCAACAATCAACGCTTCAAACGGTAGTAAGCTAACATTCGATCTTGGAAACTCACCTTACCTTCTAAGGACAGGTGCTCACACTATCGAAGTTCGTGGTGATATCGTTAAGGGTTCAGCTCGTACATATCAGTTCAGCATTGAAAACGTTGCAGACCTTATGCTTGAAGACTCAAGTCTTTCAGGTGTAAACGTTTCAACATATGTTGGATCTAACCCACTTACTCAGGGAACTTCTGCTTACACAACTACTTCAATCAGTAGTGGTTCTGTAACAGTAAACGTTGACCCATCTTTCAGTGCTAACAAAGTAACAGGTGGAGCAACAAATGTTCCAGTTGGACAGTTCACAATGAAGGCGTATGGTGAAGATGTTAAGGTAAATTCACTTCTAGTGACATTTGCTACAACAACTAACTCTACTTTCAACAACGTATCTCTATACGTTAACGGAGGTCAGGTTGGAACTTCACAGAACTTCACAGTGGCAGCTGCTACTGCAGGAGGGCTTACATACAACCTTGGTTCATCACTTATCATTCCAGCAGGGCAAACTGTAACTCTTACAGTTAAGGCCGATATGGTAAACACTTCAAACGGTGCTTACACATCAGGAACTATTGCTGCTAAGATCGGTGGTGTTTCAAGTAATGCACAGGGACAATCTTCAAATGAACTTGTAACAGTTGCGTCATCTGTTATCACAGGTAACACACTTACAATTTCATCAGGAGCTGGAACATTCTCGAATACATCAGGTTTCACAGCTGTAACTGTGTCTCCTAATACTGCAAACGTTAAGATCGGTTCATTCACTATCCAGGCTAACTCAGCTGAAGATATCAGAATTAACTCTATCGGTGTTAACCCTGTAGTAGGAGGATCAAACGGTTCTTCTGCAAACGTGATTAGTAACTACAGTAACCTTACTGTAAAGTCTGGTTCTACTGTTCTTGGTACTCCAGTTGGAAACCCAGCTTCAGGTACATCAACATTCTCATTCTCTGATATTACTGTTCCTGCAAACGGAACACGTACATTCGATGTATATGCAGATATTGGTGGAGCAGCGTCAACAACGTCTAACCCAACAGTTACGACAGCAATGGCGGTAACATACCGTGGTGCTATCAGTAACACGACTACGATTTCAGCTGCTAACGGTGTAGCAATTAGCTCATCTGCCTCAACTCTTGCTGCTTCAACACTACAGTCATCTTCACCGGTGGCTCAGTATGTAGTAGGTGGTTCAACATTTGGTATTGCAACATTCAACCTAAAGACTGCGTCTGCAGGTACAGTTGCAACAGTTCGTGAACTTCGTTTCTCTACAACAGGAACGGATGCTATCGAATCAATCACAGTTGGTGGCATAACAGCTCCAGTTGTGTCAAGTACTTCAACAGTAACAGGTCTTAACATCGCTATCGGTTCAACTGGTACTGATGTTCCTGTAACAGTTAAGTATTCTGGATTCCAGAGTACAACTTCAGGTGGTTCTCTACAGACTTCAGTGGCATCAACATCGATTTCACTTAGTTATGTAGAAGCTACTTCAGGATCTGGAACAGTTATCACGAACGGAACTGTGGTTGCTTCTAACACACATACGCTTGTTGCTTCAAAGCCAATCGTAACAGTGGGAGCTGGTAATACAGACACACTCGTTCTTGGTGCTGAAAACAAGGTTGGTGAATTCACAGTAACAGCGGATGCTAACGGTAAGATTGCAGTTGCAACAACTTCAATTGACCTTTCAGCAGTTGGTGTTACAGGTGTACAGTTCTCATCACTACGTATTGCAGATGGTAACACTACTATCTCAAACACAGCGGTAACTGGTTCATCAACAGCTGTTGTTAACTTCAACACAGCGTACGAGATCTCAGCTGGTCAGTCTAAGACATTCAGTCTTTACGCAGTTGTAGCTGGTACAGCACAGGCGTCTATCACTCCTTATGTAACTGCAAAGCTTACATCAGGTGCGACATTCTACTGGAAGGACGTTATTGGAGGCAACACTGTACAACAGGGTGCGCTTATCTATAACTTCCCAACAAACAGCTTTACAACAAAGCGATAATCTGCGGCACTATATTCTGTAAAGAATATTCTAACCAAAGGTTAGTTTGTTAAACAAAAGCCCCTCGCAAGAGGGGCTTTTGTTGTGTATGAGCTTACTAGGTCTAGTTGATGAACAATGGTTTCTGTGGTAGTATTTCATTCATAAGCCAAAGAAGTTAGTGAGTTGTTACGCAACTCGTAAATCTAGCGGAGGTTCATAATCAGTAATGATTATCTACTCATTTGTGTTTATCTGGTACGAAACTATGGGAATATAGACTCGTACCTGTACATTACCAGTCTAATCGATAAGATTCTATGGCACTAAAAAAAGCTAAAAAAGCAGAACTTATCGATAGCTATACTGACGCACTTAAGGCTTGTAAGTCTGCTGTGTACGTAAAGTTCAAAGGTCTTCCAGTAGGGCAGACTATGGAACTTCGTAGCTCACTTTTCGGAGAAGGTATTCACTACACAGTGGTGAAGAAAACTCTCTGGACTCGTGCAACACAAGCAGCAGGAATCAAAGGTGAAGCTCCAGTCGTAGGAGAAGAACTTGCAGTTGTTTGGGGAGATGATCTCCTTTCACCAGCACGTCTCTCATACGAGTTCTCAAAGACTCACAGAGATACATTTGGTATCGTTGGGGGAATCTTTGATGGAGAGTTTAAGGACGCAAAACAAATGTTGGAAATCGCTACGATTCCACCACGCGAAGTGCTTCTCTCACAGATCGCCTACCTCCTCAAGTCACCTATCCAAGCTTTGGCTATTGGACTTGCGGCTGTTGCCGAAAAGAAAGCGTAAGTATAGTTACCGATATTAATTAATAATCAAACAATATGGAAAAATTTGCAGAACTTCTCACGAAAATTGAGAACATGTCAGTAATCGAACTTAACGAACTTGTTAAGGCGATTGAAGAAAAATTCGGTGTATCAGCACAGGCTGTAGCCGCAGCTCCTGCAGCAGGAGGCGCAGTTGAAGCTGAAGGAAAGGATGCTTACACAGTTCACCTAACATCAGCTGGCGAACAGAAGATCGCAGTTATGAAGGTGGTTAAGGAAGCGCTCGCACTTGGTCTTAAGGAAGCAAAGGACCTTGTTGACGGAGCTCCTGTAGATCTTAAGGCTAATGTTAAGAAGGCAGAAGCTGAAGAGATGAAGAAGAAGCTTGAAGAAGCAGGTGCGACAGTAGAACTAAAGTAATACTCCGCTCAATATAAAAAGCACCCGAAAGGGTGCTTTTTATATTGAAATGACACATTTTTAAAGTCTTTTCAAGACTGGCGGAGCACCTTCTGATTCGGTACACTATAGGGATATGGAACTTCTGGCACGGCTGTTAGGTGGAAACGAACGAGTGAAGATAATGCGATTTTTTCTCTATAACGATGAGCTTGTTGTAAGTGGAAACACGGTTGCAGAAAAAACAAAATCGAAAGGTACCGTTGCGCGGAAAGAACTTAACGCTCTCACTGCGATTGGATTCATTGAAAAGAAAAAAGCTAAAACATTTGTTACTGGAAAGGGCGCAAAGGCTACATCTAAAATGAAAGAAATTGTTGGATATAAATTAAATCCACTCTTTCCACACAATCAAGCGCTGAAAGATCTTCTCTTTGATTTTGAGCTTCTTGATAAGCGTGAACTTGCTAATCGTTTCAAGCCAGTTGGTCGTATTAAATTATTTGTTGTTTCTGGAGTATTTATGGGCAATGAGAAATCTCGTGTAGATATTTTATTGGTAGGGGAGTCAATCAAAAAACCAAAGGCAGATAAATTGTTTGAATCACTTTCTGCTGAGCTTGGGCGAGAGGTTGTGTACTCAATGATGGATGTAGAAGAGTATCAGTATCGCTACAAGATGTACGATAAATTTGTTCGCGACATTATTGATTTACCTCACGAAAAGGTAATTGATAAACTAACAGAAAGAGTTACTGGGTAACTGGAGGGAGCGTAAGAAGATACATTTTGTAGCTAGCGATGTGCTGCATAAAACGTTCTTGATCAGCAGGAGTTGTAGTAACTGGATCAGTAACAGAAGTAAATGTTGTATTAGTAAGACCAAGCGCTTGTGCCTTTTGATTCATGTAACTAATGTAGGCTTCCTCACCTAATGCCTGGGCTAGTTTTTTGCCGATTGAATCATCACCATCAGTAAGAAGTCGAGGTAGAAGTTTTCTTCGAGTGGTAACTGATACACCGTCAGTATCAGTAATTTCGTTGTCTTGAGTGAGTATTTCAAGAGAAATAGTTGCGACCATAAGACGAGTTATTTCTATTGAAGAAATGGTCGGAGCCTCTGTTTCTGTGGCAATAAAATCACGCTCAGTATTTTCCGTAATAACAATAGGAGTTCCTTTTTCTATAAAGACATAGATACGTTCCGCATCTGCGTTTGAAAGGCGAATACAACCACCACTGTAGGTGCTTGATACTTCTGTTCCATCTGGATAATACGGAATCCCGTGTATAAAATAGTTTCCGAATACGTGTACACTCCACGGCATATAGACGTGCCCAATAGAGCTAAAGTGATTTCTTATTTTGTAATCATTGGCATACGCCCCACCGATAGTTTCATAATAACTGCCTGGTTTCCCAATACTTATAATAGGAAGCGTTTCAATCGTGGTCGTTCCGTTATGTAGCTCTATCTGCATCTTTTCTAAATGAACAACAACATAGTTCCCTTCATAGAGCGGAGCTTGCACTTGAACAATGGGAGTAGGGGGCACTTCAGCGATTTCAGTGGTAGGAGATGTTGCATACCAAACACCGCTGAGCGCGAGTGATCCAGTCAGTATCCCAATAGTGATGTATCCATGAATTGTTCTATTGAGCATAAGCTTTAAGAATATACCATAAAAGTGGATAATCACGAATTATTACTCTATATAAACGGTATACTGTAGGTACCTTTATATGTCGAATATAAAGGTGTATATATACACACTTTATAAAATTCTTAAGTACTCTTCAGTATGTTAAATCCAGTTGATATTTTGGGTCAGGCGCTTGTTGATACAGGCATGACACTCATCGCCTTTCTTCCGAATGTCGTTATCGCCGTTATTATTTTTGCTCTTGGCTGGGCGTTCGGTTCTATCCTTGGGCGCGCAGTAGCACACCTCGTGTCTGTATTGCGTATCGACAATGCTCTTCATAAAGCAGGGTTCGATAAACTAAGTGAGCGAGCAGGTGTTCATATCTCTCTAGCAGGATTCCTTGGAGGTATTATCAAGTGGCTTGTTGTTGTTGCGTTCACTATCGCTTCAGCTGAGATCCTTGGTCTTACACAAGTAACACAACTCCTTCGAGATATTCTCGTGTACATTCCACAGGTACTTATTGCAGCAATCGTTTTGGTTATTGCAATGCTTGTTGGAGATTTCGTTGCACGCCTCGTTGATCACTCAACTCGTGGTATCGGTATGCGCGGACACTTTGCAGCGCAAGTTGCTAAGTGGTCAATCATTATTGTAGGTGGAATTTTCCCAGCTCTTACACAGCTACGTATTGCTCAAGGGCTTGTTGAAGTTCTTTTCACAGGAGTAGTGTTCGCACTCTCTCTTGCTCTTGGTCTTGCGTTTGGTTTGGGTGGACGGGACGCGGCAGCGAAAGCTATCGAAAAGATGAAGCAGAACTAACCCAGCTAAGAGTTTATAGTTAGGGGTAGGAAAAAGAGCGGCGCCGTAGGCGCCGCTCTTTTGACTTTCAAGTGTAAAAAGAATAGGATTTGTGCAGTTAGTTTTTTGAAAGGTTCAATATCATGACTGATGTAGATACTATTCTCACACAGAGACCTGGGGATGGTAATCCTCTTGTGTTGCTCTCGATAACCGCAAATATTCAAGATGGGACGTTAATTGTTTGTGTGAACATTGCTCCTGATGGTGGCAGTGGAATGCCAACAGAAAGTGTCCGATACTGTGGTAGGGACGGGGGCCGTTCACCAGAAATACAAGCGGTTCTCGGAGATTTGTGGCAAAAGAACCAAGAGAAAGTAATCAACAAGGCAATTGACTTCAAAGGTGTTGGCGGGTACCTTTGTCTCTTTACTGGAAGCGGCGACAATGATTACTACCTCAAAACCCATAACAAAGACGAGGATGTTTTTGCTGGGGTGTCAGTCATATTTCCGCTTAGGCACGCCAATTACTCAACCGTCGGGGACTTGTTAGAGGCCATGGTAGAAGATAGGATTAAGCGACCGATTAAGAGGTAGCCAAAATCAACTTCTAAAGCCCTCAAGATTTCATAATCTTGAGGGCTTTTTCTTTATATTTTCTAGTATTTAACTATACGCTATTCGCTACCCGCTATGCGCTGAATTTCCCCTTGACTTTCAATATCCATTTTGATAGTATGTGAATCACTGCTTAATGATAAAAAACGAAACTAAAACCAACTAACCCGGAGGCAAAGTAACGTTTCGTTACTCGCCGCCGATAAGGCGGATTTTATTTTCTCAAAATTACTAAGCAGCTTGTAGTAAATTGACAACAGAATCCCGTGCACAACACGCGCAACAGTACTGTTATCCAGTAGTAGAATTTTGATTCACTGGGGTCTAGCGGAGTTTGTGACACGGACACATGAAAGATAATCAAACACATCACAACCTTGTAAACGTTGTGATGTACACACGCATAATGAAGGAGCGGTCCGGAGTTATGTGGTAGTTATGTTTCCTAATAGGAACATAAGAGCATACGGTGGATGCCTAGGCTCTAACAAGCGATGAAAGACGTGATCAGGCGGCGATACGCTTCGGGGAGGTGCCTAATTACCTTCGATCCGGAGATTTCTGAATGGGGAAACCCTATACGAGTAATGTCGTATAATCTGATGGAGCATTCCACAGAAGCGCACCCAGGGAAGTGAAACATCTCAGTACCTGGAGGAAAAGAAAACAAAAGTTATTCTGCAAGTAGCGGCGAGCGAAAACAGAGAAGCCCAAACCGACCGTAGTAATACAGTCGGGGTAGTAAGACAAAAACGTAGATTTCTAGAAGAGTTACAAAAGATAAATATAGAATAAGTTGTTGGAAAGCAACGCCAAAGAAAGTGATAGCCTTGTATTCGAAATATTTATCCCTCTTTTGTTTTTGATCTTGAGTAGTTCGAGACACGAATAGCTCGGATGAATCAGCCGGAACTAACCGGTAAGGCTAAATATTGTTAGAGACCGATAGTGAACTAGTACCGTGAGGGAAAGGTGAAAAGAACCCCGGAAGGGGAGTGAAATAGAACTGAAACCGTATGTTTACAAAGAGTAGAAGAGGTATTTATACCTCGACTGCGTGCCTATTGAAGAATGAGCCAACGAGTTGTAGGTTACTGCAGGCTAAGTGGTATAAAGTCACGGAGCCATAGCGAAAGCAAGTGTGAATAGCGCGAAACAAATTGTAGTAGCTTACAGACCCGAAGCCGAATGAGCTTACCATGAGCAGGGTGAAGTACATCGAAAGATGTATGGAGGCCCGAACCAGTAGGTTGTACGACTCCTTTGGATGACTTGTGGTAAGGAGTGAAAAGCTAATCGAATTCGGTAATAGCTGGTTCTCTCCGAAATAGTTTTAGGACTAGCGTTGTGTGTTCCTCTTGGGGGTAGAGCACTGGAAGGTTTTGACTAGTAGCAATACGGCAACACCTATCAAACTCCGAATACCAAGAGTTAAAAATGCAGCAGTAAGACCACGGGGGCGAAGCTCCGTCGGTCAAAAGGGAAACAGCCCAGATCTCAAGTTAAGGTCCCTAAGTATATATTAAGTGTAAGCGAGGAGGTGGAGTTTCATTGACAATGAGGATGTTGGCTTAGAAGCAGCCATCATTGAAAGAAAGCGTAACAGCTCACCCATCGAGAGACTCTGCGCCATAAATAATCGGGGCTCAAATATATCACCGAAACTGAGGGTTTATACATTTATGTATGAGCGGTAGGAGAGTGTTCCACTCTGCGTTGAAGCTAAAGGGGTAACCCATAGTGGAGCGTGTGGAAGTACGAATGTTGGCACAAGTAACCGCAAGGAGGGTGAGATCCCCTCCCGCCGAAAGAATAAGGTTTCCTATTCAATGATTGTCAGAGTAGGGTTAGTCGGGCCTAAGGAGATGGCTATCGCCGGATCCGATGGACACAAGGTTAATATTCCTTGACTTGGTAGTAATGTGATGGGATGACGGAGTGTAGTATGTAAAGCGTCTTATTGGATTGACGTTTATTGTGTAAGGGTGATGCGCAGGGAAATCCACGCAACTGGTTTTAATACCACTCCAAGCACTGTATGAAGATGATGGGCAACCTGATTCAACTTTACAAAGCACGCTTCCGAGAAAAGTCTCTACATTCTGTGAATACAGAACGTCTATGTGTGTCTTAGCAATAAGGTACACATAGATGCTTAAGTTACTATTAATCCGTACCGCAAACCGACACAGGTATTCGAGTCGAGTAGACTAAGGCGAACGAGTGAATTCTCCCTAAGGAACTAGGCAAAAAAGCGGCCGTAAGTTAGCGATAAGGCCTGCCCCCATCACTTTGTTTTTAAACAAAATGATGGTCCTAGAGAATTAGATGATATTGAGACAAAATCGTACCCACATTAGAGCTAATGATGGGTACACAAACGTATCTATGTAAATAGATACAGTGTTGATGGAAATGATTCTCTATGACCAACATCACTTTTGAAAATAAAGTGATGGGGGCCGCAGCGAAAGTTTCCCTAGCGACTGTTTACCAAAAACACAGCTTCCTGCGAACACGTAAGTGGATGTATAGGAGGTGACGCCTGACCAATGCGGGAA
>JAHFMX010000009.1 GCA_023267635.1 bacterium
GTGGATCATCTTGAGAACCATGACAGTATTACTTCAAATAACGCACTTCGTTTGGCGGAGATGCAAATTGAATTGAAACAGGTTAGAAAAGATATAGAGGAGATAAAAAATGATCTCAATGGAATTGCAGACAGACAAAATCGACAACCTCGAACAAATAGCCCGCCAGCGAATTAAAGAATCTCCTCTTACTAAAATTCTAGAACAATTTAGGGCAAAAGAAAATGCCGATAATCAATCTTCCAGAACTACAACAAAAATTAGAGAGAGCACTTCCGGCTTTTAGATCAGCCGATCCAATCGATAACTCTAAAATATTGGATACTTGTGGAGCTACTAAACAAGCTGCCATTGGTGTACAAGTTGATCTTATGCATAACGGAGATCGGCCCGAAATTCGAGCAAAAGCTAGTGAAACAATTCTTCGTATGCACGGAATGTTAAGTGAGAACAATCGAGAAGGTTCAGTAATTCAACTTGTTCTTTCAGATAACGTAAACATTGCAAATATTTTAAACCCAGTTAGGAATTTAGAAAATGCCACAAGCTAGTCCAATAGTACCAGTTCATGAAAGTCAGAACTTTTTAGTTGGTAAAATTTTTGTATTAAACTATAAAAAACGACACAAAGTTCATAATGATCCATTTGTAGCAGATGATCTTGCAGATGCTAGACATAAAGGAGAAAGTTACTGTAGCAAATGGAAACTAACTTTTATTAGTATTCATCCATTCTTTCTTGATATTACCAAGAGTCCTTTTATGGATAGGACTTCTTATGGAGAGGATGACGATGTTATGAATATTCCGGGTCAGCCAATAGCAAGTTAAAAGGAGATAACAGGTGGACCACGATCAAACAACAACTCTAATAGGTGCAATTCTAGCGGTTATTAGTTCAACACAAGTCGATTACGGTAAGGTAGCACAAGGTGATACTAGTCAAATTGCTAAACTCGGCTTTGCCGCTGGACTTGGGCTTCTTGGTTATTTCTCAAATAAAAAGAAGAAATCTTCATTACTATGAATGAAACTGAAGCTATTCCAAACTTAAGTAATCTAGGTAATGGATGGTATCCTAATTTACCTCCTGTTACTTATAGTGATTTACAAAATATCATTTCCTGTTTAATAGCTAATGGATGTCCAAGAGATCCATCAATTATAGCAGGCAGAACTACTCATCTTACAGGCGATTTAGAATATGCGCCATGCGAAATTATCTGGAAGCAAGATAGTAAACAAATTTCAACTGATGCTGTTCAAACTTATTACCATCCTGAAGTGGCCTATATCGACATAGCCCGCGAATTTAGTTTGCCGTTTAAAATGATTACTTGTGACAAACCAAGTAAGGTTATCCTAATAGGTGTTTTGAATCCACTTGGTGAATCTTGGCCCGAAAAAGGATCAAATTGCTACCGATCGAATCTAAACGACAGATTTATTCCTGGTCAATCCTTTACTGACATTAGTGGAACCTATCTAAAGAAACAAGCAGGCTATTTTTTCTTCTCTAGTTCATGGTGGGAGAAAGTATGAAACTAACTCTACTATTCTTTTTAGCTATGATTCTCTTATCTGATACTAAGATAAAAATGATTTCAACAAATCCTCTAAAATTAACTAATAATAGTATTGTTGCTTACGTTAATGGAGAATTTGTTAGTGTTAGTTTAGATAACTTAGTATTAGATACATCCACTACACCTAATCCTACCTTAAGAATTAAAAGCTCATTAGAAGTAGAGATTCATTAAGATGCCACTTTTGCCAGGAAAAAAGAATATAGGTAAGAACGTCAAAGAGCTAAAGAAAACTGGTCGGCCGTATAAACAGGCTTTGGCAATAGCTCTTTCAAAAGTTTATGGTAAGAAATCTAAATAGAAAGGAGAAAGGATGCTTTAAGCGAAGTTAGCCCATCAAATTTCCAAGGCAAAGTAACCTCCAGATATGGCACAAATAAATATATCATTTTTAAATGAACCTGCTAAACAGTTTTTTCACTGTACTAGCAGAAATTCGTGTCTATCTGGAGGTTATGGATCAACAAAGACTTATACAGCTTGCGAAAAAATAGCAGTCCTTTCTACAGTATTCAACAATTACAAATGGGTAATCGGCCGTCAAGTCTATAAAGATCTAATAGATACTACTTTTAGAACCTTTATGAAAATTATGCCTGAATCGTTTATAGCACAGTGGAATCAACAGAATGGCTATATGCGATTGAAGAATAATTCAGAAATTCTTTGGCGGCATTTAGATGCAGAAGATGAATCAACAGTCAAGGGATTAGAAGTAAATAGTGTTTATATAGATCAGCCGGAAGAAATTAGTGAACAAGTCTATACTGCATTAGACGCCCGCGTATCACGATGGGATCGAGCCATTCCTAATTTCAATCTTGTTGACCAATTTGGAATTAAGTTTGAGAAAGATACTTGGGGCAACTGGAAAGTTCCAAGTTACATGCTTCTAACTCCTAATCCAGATACAGAAACTCATTGGATCTGGAGATATTATCATCCTGATAGTAACGAAAGACTTCCAAATCATGCTTATTTTGAAGTCTCTTCATTAGATAATCCGGCTCTTTCGCCAGAACTACTCAAGAGTATGCTTAGTCGTGATCCACAATGGGTCAGACGTTATGTTTATGGAAAATGGGGCATTAGTGAAGCTAGTATCCATACAATTCTACCGCATTCTGAAATAGAAGTCTCTCCAGAGTTCATGGATACTTTGCTATTCAAAGGTGCTATCTATAGAGTTCTAGATCATGGTGATTCTTCTCCAACAGCTTGTACATGGTGGTCAGTTTATAAGAAATGGATGTTCTGTTTTCAGGAATATAACACTCCTGGACGACCAATTTCCTATCATCGTCGTAGAATTTCTGAACTTAGTGAAATTCCAATTAACAACTATAGAGAACCAATGTACATCTGCGGCTCTTGGGCTGATCCAGACATTTTTAAGCAGAAATCTCAAAAAGATGGTGGATTTTGGTCTGTTGCACAAGAATACAATGATAGTGCTATTGAAGCACCTACTTTAACATGGATGCCAGCCGATAATAACGAACTAGCTACTCGTAACAGAATAAATGAATTACTAATGTTAGATGCTGGAATAACCCATCCTATTACTGGAGAGAGTCCGGCTCCTCAAATCTATTTTGTAAAGCCTACACCTGATCTTCATAAGTACGGAATAATTGAACTTATTAAAGAAACTCGCTCTCAACGTAGAATTAAGCATGGTGAAATAAATGGACGATCTATCTATACAGATGAACGGGATGACAAAGTAACAGACCATCTTTATGATACACTTCGTTATTTTATAGCAATGCACGGAAATGCTAATAGACCGGCTGTCAAAAAACGTAAACCATCTGAAACGAGTTTTGCTGGGGCTGCTATGAGATTCAAAGCACTTAAAGAATATCGAGCTATGAACTCTTACGGAGACAATAGGAGTCTTGCTTAATGGTAAACGACTCTCAGGGTTTAGTTTGGAAAGATAAGATCGAAGCATCTAACCATCTTTATGATATTTGGCGTAAAGAGTATAAGGTAGACGCTTTAGAACGATATTACCAAGGTTTTCAATGGTCAGATAATACAGATAATCCATATGTTATCAATCTTTTTTATTCTACCATTGAAACAAAGATGCCCCAGTTAATCTTTGATAATCCTGATTTTCATGTTAAGCCAAAGCCACAAGAAATAGATATTGATCCAGATTTAGCATTTGAAGTAGCAGTAAATTTTCAAGATGCAATAAATGATTGGGTACAAAATGAAGATAACAAATTTCAAGATGAAATGGAAGCTGCCTTGTTTGATGCCTGGTTTAGATTTGGTGTAATTGAAACAGGCTATTCAACAGATTGGGTTGATAATCCTAAAGCTGGGAAGCCACTTCTTAGAAGTGATAGTACACGAGACTTCAACGAAAATAGGAATGTTATTCGACAGCCTGAAAAGCTGCCTCGTAATGAACAAATCTTTGCAAAATACATTCCGGCTGACCAATTTAGAGTCTCCGTAGATGGTAAACGGTTTCTTCATCAATGTGATTGGGTCGGCTATTGGGAATATATGCGAATAGCCGATCTTAGAGCACATCCGCAGATTAGTAGCCAGTTAGATATTCCTTATGTCGGCTTTCATAGCCTAGAACATTCGATTATAAGTTATGGGCAAGATAGTAAAGATCCTCTTTTAGCTAGTGGAGATTATATTAAGTGTTGGAAAATTTGGGATAACCGTCGAAAAGAAAAACTCTATATCTCAGATACTCACAATATTATTCTCTATGATGCAAAATGGAAAATATTTCCTTTTGAAGAAATTCGTTTTAGAAAACCTCGTAAAGGATTCTATCCGCTTCCAGTAACTTTTAACTGGATTTCTCCACAAAATGAAATAAATGAAACCCGTGAAATGCATAGAACACATCGACGTAGACTAAAACGGCTTTATCAAGTACCAGAAAATTCAGTAGATCGGGAAGAACTTGCTAAGGTTGTGAATGGTCCTGATGGCGGAATTATAGAAACAAAGATTCGTGATGCAATTCAGCCTATTCCAAATGCAGATTTAGGTGCATCTGCCACTATTAGTATGCAGACGAGTAAGGATGATTTTAATATCATATCAGGTACTTCTGCGGAACAACGTGGTCAGGCTGATCGAGTAACAGCGACAGCCGCAACTATTACTAATCAGCGAGCACAAATTAGAGAAAGTCGTGAAAAAGTAGTTGTAGCTAACTTTTTTAAACGGGTAGCTAAGAAAATTCTTCTTATTATGAAGGACAAACTTATTAACCCAATGACTGTTAATAGTACAAGACAGGAAGATGAAGAAATTATTGGCGAAATATCTGAGAAAAGACCGACATCTAGGAGAATTAATCCACTTACTGATTTTGGTCCTGACAATTTTGAGTTTGATGTGGATATATCAATCGGTACTACGTCGCCAGTAGCTAATGAGGAAGAACTACAGAAGCTATTGAAGTTCATGGCGATTATTACTCAATTCCCACAATTAGCAATGTCGCCGACGCTTATTCGTGAAGTGGCCTATAGAACAGGCTACCGAAATGAGCGAGTAATCAAAGCTATGCAACAAATGGCAATGCTTTCACAGTTTGGCCAAATGGAAATGGGTCTTAAGAATATGGGTATGCCGCCTATGGAAGGCGGAAATCTCCCACAGCAAACTGTTGCAGCTAATACACCACCAAGTATGGAAGAAGTTCGTAACCAGCTTGATAACCAAGGTTTTCCAACTAACCAACTACAATAATAAAGGAATAACAAATGCCAGCCGTTTTAGAAGAGAAAATTGATGAAACAACTGAAATTGAAGATACCAAAGTTGAAGAAACTCATGACATTGAAACTGAGTCAGATGAAACTGAAGAGTCTGAAACTGAAGTAGAGTCTGATGAGGAAGAAGAAGCCGAAAACTTTACAGCCGATCAAAAGAATCTTCTTCGGATGATTATAAATCCGAAGACTTCTAAACAGGTTATTGGTTGGTTAGCAGAGTCGGCTGGTTTTTCTGGCGGTGAAACCAAAACTGAAATTAAAGAAGCTAAAAAAGATATTTTAGCTGAAATCAAAGAGACTATGGGGGATGAGTTTGAACAAATTCCTCCAAAAGCCTGGATTGCTTTTTCAAGATTAGTAGATTCTAAACTTGAAACTATTTCGCAGCAAATTAACGATAATCTACAGCAGCAAGTTGTTAGAGAATCGAATGAAGCAACAGATTGGCTATTTAAAACCTTTCCTGATGCTCCTAAGTTTGCAAATGCAATGACGAAACTAATGACTACTGTTGTTCCTGCTAAAGGAGTCTCTCAACGAACTCACTTGCAGAATCTATATTTTATGGCTAAGGGACAACAGAGATTTAGTCCTGAAAAAACGGAGTCTAAGAAATTCCATAAAATTCAGGAAAATGCTAAAGATGTTGATGTAAAAACATCTGGTCGGCCCGATCCTCGATCTATCAAACAAGGATCGGCTCGTATTACTAGTAGAGAAGCCGTAGAAATGGCTTTAAAAGGAAAAAGGATAGAATAACAAATGGCAGTTACATTTGGTAGCGCAGGTGCTCCATCGCAGGTAACTACAAATTTAGATGCAGTTTTTGCAACTTCTTTAGCAAATTATAAAAAAACACTACAAGATAACATTTCAGAGTCAAACGCTCTGTTTTACGAAATGAAAAAAGGTAATATGTGGGAATCTGCTGATGGCGGAGCCTATTTAGCAGAGGATTTAATGTATGAACTCGGAGTAGCCGATGCATACGATGGATATGATGAATTGCCTGATACTCCGTCTGATGGAATTACTCAAGTAATTTTTGACTGGCGGCAAGGTGCAGTACCAATTTCATATTCAATGAAAGAAAAGAAACTCAACAAACATCGGATTGTTAGTCTTATTGATAGTAAGATGAAGCAATCTGAAATGGGATTTGTTGACTTTTTCTCGAAAGCTATACTTCAAGGTAGCTTGATGCAAGGTGGAGCTTCTATTAAGACTCCATATACATCAACTTTAAATGGAGCACAGTTTATTGAACCACTTGGTAGTATTATTGATTATGATCCTACAGTTTCAAGAAGTGTAGGCAATCTTAATCAGTCTACTTTTACTTGGTGGCGTAATCGTACAAAAACAAGTTCTGCTACAACTTTTAACGGTTTTCTTCTCGAAGCCGATAACTTGTACAATACTTGTGCCCGCGGTCCTGGTGGTCCTCCGAATCTTATTTGGTGCGATCAGAAAACTTATGAAGTTTGGAGAAATGCATATTACCAGGCATATCGTCGAACAGCCGATACCGATAATAACTATCCTTTTGAGAACTTCAAGTTTAATCGTGCAACAGTTACTTACGATCAATATGTCTGTGATGTTGAAAGTGGAACAACTTCTACTGCAACTTATGGAACAGCGTATTTTCTCAATACGAACTTCCTAAAGATGCGATATGAAGCTGAAACCAATTTTGAAATGACTGACTTTCAGAAACCGCCAAAGGGCGATTCTAGACTTGCTCACATTCTATTCATGGGTCAATTGACTGTGAATAACCGACGTAAGTTGGGTGTTTGGGGCAAGATTCCTAGATCCCTAAGCTAAGAATAAGGAGAACAATAATATGAATTTCCAAACACTTGGCGATAAAGCTGGTTTCGTAAACGATCGCGTTCGTAACGATGAGTCCTCAGCTACTATGGCTCTTGGCACTCCTGTTTGTCTGTCTCTTGATGGAACAGAAGACGGGCTTGCTGTACTTCTTCCTTCTAGTATGAGTTCGCAAGCCCTTGCGGATTCATTCTTTTATGGAGTAGTTCAAGATGCTGCTGGTATTGCTGCGGCTCATCTTGGTAACGTACAAAAGCACGGTATCTCTAATAATGCAAAAGTTCTTAGAGCTACTCGTTCAGATGATTCAGCTAATTGGGTAGGTTCTACCAGTATTGCTAAAGGCGTTTTGCTTTCTCTTGATACTGTTAATAACGTATTCTCAACTGATGTTGGATCTGTCACATTTGCGTCTAATACTACTGTTAGTATGTATCCTGGACGCTCTCCGTATGCTTTTTTGGCACAAAGTATTGCATCTTTTGCCTCAACTAATTCAACAGCGACTTCTTATGGAACTAAGCTAACAGTAGCGGCTAAGGTTTTCTTGAGAAGTCTCTAGTCTTTAGCTACTAAACTAGTTACTATGAAAACTAGTTATAGATGAGCTAAAAGTGGGCCTAACTTTGAGTACCTTCGGGTTAGGCCCTATTCTTATTATGAAAACTCTAATCGGAATTAACAACTTAACACAAATTGATCAGCTAGCTTATGCTAATCATATTCAATTCTTCTATAGACTTGGTAAGGAACTTCCTAACGATCAATTTCTTCTATGTAACCCGCGTCGAATGAGCATAGATCGAATGAGGAACGAAGCCGCCAAAATTGCAATGGAACTTGATTGTGATTATCTTATGTTTATCGATGATGACGTACTTATCCCTTTTCATGCTTTTCAGATGTTACAACATCATGATAAAGATATTTGTGCAGGTGTAACACATATTCGCGGTTATCCATTTCATCCTATGATTTTTGATTTCAAGGATAAAAAGAATAGCTATGTTGTTGATTATGCTGAAAAAGCAGATAAAGAAACAAAACTTCTTGAAGTAGATGCCGTTGGGTTTAGTTGCTGTTTAATAAAAGTAGCTTTACTTAAACGAATGTTGACACCTTTTTTTGTAACTGGTCTTCAACAAACTGAGGATGTTTATTTTTGTCAGCGGGCGAAAGAACAGTTTCCAGAAACATCTATTTTTGTAGATGTTAGTGTAGAAACTGGACATATTCTAGGATCAGATATAATTGATCCTAAATCTGTAGAGTTTTGGAAAACTTTTGAAGAAAGCCGGATTCCGGCATTGAAAGAAGAAGTAGAAAAAGATGAAAAGCGTTGGGATAGAAGTAAAGAATATATAGAAAGTCAAATGGGTATTAAAATATGAATTGTCAGGTAGTTGTACACACATATAATGGTGTTAAAATTAGATGTTCAAAAAATGCAAGTTCTGAAATTTATCATACACTTACAACCAAAGAAGGTTCTTTTGAAATAGGTGCTTACTATTGTGAAGATCATATCATAGAAGTAGTTGAAAAATTAAAAATAATTGGTCGTCATGAAGCTTAATCTCGGCTGTGGAAACTCGAAACTCGAAGGTTATATCAATATTGATTGCGACGAGACAGTTAAACCGGATCAAGTAATCAATATTTGTAGTTTTCTTCCTTGGGAAACCGATTCAATAGAAAAAATCCTTTTCTTACATACTATTGAACACCTTGAAAAGAGATTATATCCAACTATTTTTTCGGAGTTACATCGAATTTTACAACCTGATGGTCTTTTGATCTTAGCATATCCAGAATTTGAAAAATGTGCTAGAAATTGGCTTGAAAATACACATGGCAAGCGAGATTTTTGGGAGATGACAATTTATGGCCGTCAATCTTGTCCAAGTGATTTTCATGTTTCAATTATGAATACAGTAGAAATAAAAGATATGTTAGATCGAACTGGTTTCAAAAATATACAATCTAGAGAAGAAATTGCGGCACCATATAATACAATTGTTGAGTGCCAAAAAGGTAATCCTCTACCTAGATATGAGGAAATTTTAGATAAAGGTATTTTTGGAGACAAACATGGAAACTCAGCAAGAATATGATGTTGTAAAACTTCGTGGAGCATTTAGATTTCAATTACGTGATCCTTTTGGCAACGTAGTTCAAGATTATGTACAAAATACAGTAGTAACTGCTGGTAGAGCTTGGGTACTAAAACAGCTTGAATCAACAGATCATGCTACTGCACAAAATGTTTCTCATATGGCAGTTGGAACATCTACTGCTGCTCCTGCTACTAGTGATACTGCTCTTGGTTCTGAGAACTCTCGAATAGCTATCAATAGTTTCACGACTAGTAACACTACAGCTAATCCGCCAAGTTGGAGAGCTGAAGCAAGTTGGGCAACAAACCAAGCTAATACAACTTTGGGTGAAGTTGGAATGTTTAATAGTTCGTCTGGTGGTACTCTACTTGCTAGAGCTACATTTGCTACTATTAACAAAACAACCTCGAACACTTTGTCGATTAGCTATACTTTGAGTGCTTAATATGGGAAATTCGTCTGGAGTAATGCCATCTGCGTCTGGATTTTTAATTACTCCAGACGATAATAATGATCTTCCTGTACCTATTCGAGGTATTTATATAGGTAGTTCAGGGAATCTAAAGGTTCTGCTTCAAGATGATACTAATGCAGTTACATTTGTTGGTTTAATTGTTGGTATTCTTTTATCTATACAAGTTAAAAGAGTTTATTCAACTGGAACAACTGCTGGTAGTTTAATAGGACTAAGTTAATTGGCAACAGTTACAACAGAAGCTGTAGCGGAAATTGTATCTAGTAGTAATACTGCTAGTTATGACTTTGGTGCTTTTGTTCCTACTGGGCATGCACTTTTAGTTATTATTGCACTTTGTAGAGGTACAACTGCTGCTGGTTCGATAGTTAATGTTTCAGGAACTTCTTTAACGTGGACTAAAAAAACTTCTGGGACATTTAATAGTGGTGCAGATACAGTTTATCTTTATTGGGCTAGAACTCCAGCTTCTCCATCTTCTAGTGTTTATAGAGTAAGTACAACTGGTGATAATGCTACAGGCTGTATTGCTTATATGTTCCAGATTACTGGATCAGATGCAAATATAGCTGATCCAATAAAGCAAGCTGTAGCAAATTCTGGAAATTCTACAAATGCTACAACAGGTGCAATTACTGCTTTAGATACAAATGATGCTTATGTAATGGGATGGATGGGTGATTTATCCTCTTCTAACCCTGCAAATGTTTCTGCTCCGCCAAATGGTAGTTGGACAGAAATAGGCGACAATGGTTTTTCGTTACCTACTAGTAATGGTTCAGGAGCTTTTAGAGATGGTGGCGAAACAGGTACAAGTTTAGCATTTGTTAATAATTCAGCAATTTGGGGATTGATTTTTGCAGAGATTACCAGAAGTATCGATCCATCGGCACAAGCTGATACAATGGCTCTTGCTGATGAGTTTGTACCTATATTTGTAACACTATTAGACAAAAATGAGACTATTACTTTAAGTGATGATAATTCTAAAATATTCACTACGCTTTTAGATGTTAGTGATACCATTACACTTTCTGATGCTATAGAAGTTGTTTTAGCTTATCTATTTGATCTAAGTGATACTATAACTATTACAGATAGTATTGAATCTCAACTATATGGTGATCTTCAGATAGATATTTCTGATACTTTAAGTTTTTCAGATGCAATTTCTATAGAAACATCTTATCAAATAGATGTTACAGATAGTATTACATTTAGTGATGCTCAAGCTATAGAAGAAGGCTATTGGATAACTCTTGAGGATACGTTTGTATTTGCCGATGCAATAGAAACCAATCTTGCTAATGAAGGACAGCCCACAGTTGATGTACAAGATACTTTAGTCTTAAGTGACTCTTTTAATGCTATATTTACGATTGATTTAGAACTATCAGAAGTACTAAGCTTCAGCGATATTTATGAATCCATTGCTGAGTATAGAATTTCTATTGAAGATAGTTTTAGTCTAAGTGATGAAATCACTGTTCAATTTGTAGCTATTCTTTCAGTAGAAATATCTGATACACTAAGCTTGCAGGATGAAGCTGAAATGCATCCTGGATATGGAGTTGAAGTAAGTGATAGTCTAAGTCTAACTGATGGCACTGAAACTATAAACTATATCGCACTAGACTTAACAGATACTATTACTCTTGCAGATGTTTACAATGGTATTGATGCAGGATTATTAAACTTAGCAGAAGCTATTGGTTTCTCAGATAGTTCAGATGTTTCAAATAACATAGTTTTCGGATTAGGTAGTTATGCGTTTATTGTAGATCATAGAATGGATATGGCAAATAAGCCACGCGGTTTATAAAATTTGAAAGGATACAATGTCAGGACTTCTAATTGGTGTTCCAACTTTAAACAGACCATTAACTTTAGATTGGGCAATGGCCTTTAAAAGTTTAAATCCTCCTATTAACTATAACACGATTTTTTCGGTAGTTAAAGGAAAACCAGTAGCAGAAGCACGTAACTTAATGTGTGAGGAAGCTATAAAACATAATTGTAAATATATCCTATTTATAGGTGATGATACAATTATTCCAAACCATGCTTTGAAACAGTTTATTTTTCGTATGGAAAATACACCTGACTGTGGAGTAGTAGGCGGCGTTTACTTTAGTAAAACCGATCCATCTGCTCCTCTTGTTTTTAAGGGTAATGGAGAAGGTAGCTATTGGGATTGGAAAGTTGGCGAGTTTTTCAATGTAACAGGTTTAGGAATGGATTGTACGATGATTCGTGTTGATATTCTTAAAGAAGTTTCTAAACCTTGGTTTCATACAAAAGAAGTAGATACTTTTTTGGATGCTATAAACAGTGTAGAACTTTGGACAGAGGATCTTTACTTTCTTCATAAAGTAACTGAAGAAACTAAATGGAAGGTTTATTGTGATGCAGGCGTGATAGCTGATCATGTGGATGTCTATACTGGCCGTGTATATTCACTACCTCATTACTCATTACCTACTCGGAACTTAGCTATTCCAAAGGATGAAAAAAAAGTAGTCGATCTAGGTTGTGGTCATATCTGGCGTGAATTTCCAGAATGTACGAAACCTGTTAGAGTAGATATTGATGAAGGTTGTAGACCAGATTATCGCTGTGATGTAAGAACTCTTCCATTTGCGAATGAAGAGTTTGATATTGTTTTTTCTAGCCATGTTTTAGAGCACTTTAGTAGAGACGAACATCACTTTGTGCTTGCAGAATGGTTACGTATCTTAAAACCAACTGGTGAACTTCGATTAGTTTTGCCCAATATTATGTGGGCAGCAGAACAGCTTGTTAAACGTCAAGGCGAATTTACTAACGATATTCTAAATGTTTTTTATGGTGGTCAAATGAATAAATTTGACTTTCACTATAATGGTTTTACTCCAAAGTACCTTAAGGATCTATTACATTCTAAAGGTTATTTTGTATCTTCTTGGAAAGAAGAAGGCTATAATATTCTTGCTAATTTTCAGAAAGCTGGAACAATCGAGGTAGCCAAAACTATTGAGTAAATAAATTGATACTTCTCCTGTCTGGAACTATTAAAGGGGCGCCTGTGGCCCCTATTTGTATTGGAGTTTACTAATGGCACTTTTACTACTTGAAGGTTTTGAATTTTCGCAGACTTGGAACGCCGCTAACTATGGTCACAACTGGGCTGTGTTTGGTGGTAACGGTACTACTGCTTCGGGTCGAAATGGTAGGGGCAAAACCACCAATAATAGTACAGTAGACCAAACAGTAAGTTTAGGAACTCCAGCGACTGTAATAGTTGGTCTTGCGTACAAATTTAACACCGACGCGACAGAGACGATGCTACTGTTTAAGGATGCCGTTGCTGGGACTATTCATGGCTCAATTAAGCGAGAAGCTAGTACCGGTAAGATTCACGCCTACCGAGGAACCAGTACCTTGCTAGGTTCATCTGCTTCAGGTGTTTATCTATCAGGAGTATGGAACTATATAGAAGTTAAATGGACCGTTGATGATACGGTTGGGGTTGTTGTTGTCCGTGTCAATGGTGTTGAGGTTCTTAACCTCACATCTCAAGATACCAAAAATAGCACAAATGCGTACTGCGCATGTATCGGAGTTTCTTGTGATGTTAGTCAACATACCTTTGATGATATGTATATTTGCGACACCAGCGGCTCCGTCAACAACGACTTTCTTGGTGATTGTAAAGTTGTAGAAGTAGTGCCGACTGGCGCTGGTAACTACACCCAATGGACTCCTAGTGCTGGTTCAAACTGGCAGAACGTGGACGACTCGAATCCTAATGGTGATACTGATTATAATTCTGATTCTACTATTGGAAATAAAGATACTTATGATTGTGCTGCTTTAGGAGTAACAGGTACAGTCTATGGTATTCAGCATGTAGCACAAATGAGAAAAGATGATGCTGGTTCTAGAAGTGTAAGACTTATAGAAAGAGTTAGTGCTACTGATTATAATGGAAGTGATATTGCACTTTCTGATTCTTATGTAAGTTATGCACGTCTATTTGAAACTAATCCTAATACTGGGGTATTATGGACAGTTTCTGGTGTAGATGCTGCTGAGCCTGGACAAGAGACAAGATCATAAATGGCTGCTAGAGTTACTAAAGTTGGTATTGAGGCTCTTGTTCAGCCTACAACGCAAAAGATTAGAGTTACTAAAGTAGGTGTTGAAGCTCTAGTTCAACCATCTACACGTAAAATTAGAGTTACTAAAGTAGCAATACAAGTTCTTATAAATGTTTGGAATACTTCTTATGAAGATGCTTTAAGTTTTAGTGAAAATATAGAACTAAGTTTATTAGATACAAGCGGACTTACAAAAGTAGCTTCGGATACAATAGACAATTTTAGTGATGCAATAGAAGTTCTGCTGTTAGGTGCTAGTGATCAAATAGTTATAACATCTGATTCATTGGCTTTTTCAGATGCTTTTATTAAGAATTTACAAATTATAACAGTTGATATACCACTTAGCTTTTCGGATGAAATTGAAGTAATAGAATCAGAGTTCTCTCTTTTCAAAGCTGGTGATATAGATGTTGAAATTTTACATAATCAACGAATACAATTTAAAGATAGGATACAAGTATCTGAAGGACTTCCAGTATCAGGACCTTTAGACTTTGGTGATACTTTAAATCTAAGTGATGCCGCTTCTTTTAATAGATCAGGAGCTATTGAAAGTTTTGATACTATTTTTTATGAATGGGCTGATGGAGCAAATATTGTGTTAGAAATTCAACTTGCTGTTTCAGATACTTTGGTATTTGTAGAAGAAGCTTCTATTTCTTATACAATTGTAGGAATTACTAAAACAGCTAATGATACTCTAGTTCTATCGGATGCTATGTCTTATAGTGGCGGCTCGGCGCTTTCAATAATCGCCAATTTTACATTAGCTGATGGGGTTGTTGTAGCTGGAACTTCTAGGATGAATCAATCTGATACACTGAGTCTTTCAGATGCTACTAATCTTAGTTTACTAATATCAGATACTACAATGTCAGATGCAATGAGTTTAACTGATAATATTACAATATCTCTATCTGCTCTATTAACAGCAACTGCTGCTGATAGTTTAGCATCCAGTTGGAATGATGTTGTTGGAACCAATAAACGATCAACTAATACTGGATACCTAAGACGGTATTTGAATGATGTGGTGAACTAATGAAACTAACTTGTACTTGCGGACATTGTCAAGTTTGTAAGCATAGAAATAATGTTAGACGATATAGGAAAATAGAGAATAGAGAAATTGCATATGAAAATGGATTTGCAAGTGGAATAGTTCCTTCTATAATGCGTCCATTGAATATCTGGATCTTAATAGAAGAAAATTTAGAAAAATTTTGGGGAAAGCCTTTAGAAGGTCCAAGATTACAACTAAATAAAGAATCTAATTTTTATGGTTTAAGTAGTATAAGAATTGGCTTACTTAATAAATTTCAAGCAAAAAGAACTTATATGGATTATAAGAATTATGACAAGAGATGAAATCAGTGCTAAGGTATCAAGAAATCTTGAAGACGCTGGTACTGTACATTTTACTCCTGACGATCTTAATGACTCTATCCAGGATGGGTATGATTTGCTTGCTATTATGACTGGTTGTGTAGAGAAGATAGCAACTATCAATTTTGAAGCTAATAAAACCTATTATGATTTCGCAGCCGAGATAAGTGACTATTTTAAGGTTTTTGCAATTTGGAATAATGTTAATAGGAAATGGATGAATCCAAATATTTTAGAAGGTTTTAAAGCAATCTCTCCACGCTGGTCTACTATTAAAGGAAATATGCGGGAATTTGCATTTCTAGGATATAAAGATATTTGTATCTATCCTAAACCGGCTGCAAGTACAAGTAGTATGATTGTTTTCTATCATGCTCAAGCTCCAGTACTTTCTGGAAATACTCAGCCTCTTTTCTTTCCAGAAATGCACGATATTTTAGTAGATTATGCAACTAGTGATCTACTAGATCAAGATTTAGAGTTTAAGAAGTCTGTTCATTATGCAGAGCTTTTTACAAAAAATCTAGCTAATCTTATACAAGCTCTTGAACGTAGAACTTTGCCAGAAAGGATATATGCTCTTTCATGCCAATATTCACTGAGTCTTATCTAAACGATCTTATTGACGAAACAGAGCAACAGCTCTCACAAGAGATAAGCTGTATCTTTCAGCGTTTTTCTATTGCTGTTACAACAGGAGTTTCAACTTATACACTTAGTCCAGTTCCAGTAGGCATTCTTGAAATAACTTGGAAAGGCAGAACTATTTACCCATATGATCCTGAAGATTGGCAAGGTGATCCGTATGTAAAGCCGCAAGTTCAAGGAGTACAAGGACAGCCTAAATGGTATAATCGAGTTAGTTATGGATGGGATAAGATATTCTTTTATCCAATTCCTAACGAAACTATAGCGGCTGATGATACTAATCTGTCTACTGATACTGGCATAGCATCAAGAGTGATAGTTAGTTGCTATCGGTTAGCCGATCCAAATAGTGATTCTATTAGAATGCCTACTTATCTCTTTAGAAATATTATGAAGTATAGAGCTATGGAGCGAGCTTATCTTAGAGAAGGTCCTAATCAGAATCTTCAGGCTTCTGAATATTTTAAGAAGAAGTATGATGGCTTTCTTAAGAACTACACGAGTTTTATCAATAAAATTCCACAAGCTGTTCAACTTGGTTTTGGTGGTGAGGCTAAATCAGCTTTTGGTAGAAAACCGCATCGGCCTATTCTTCCGACTAGTGGGAAGTGGAGTATAAGTTGAACCTAACAAGAAACGATTGGAAAGACGGCTGGATTCCATCCGACGACGAAATAAATGGTCGTAAGTCTGGTCTATTGAGAATGGATAATCTCAATTTAGATGAGAATGGAGTTGTGTCTCTTGTTAAAGGAACCCAACTAATAGCAACCTATAATGATGGTTATCTACATTCTCTTTATAGTAAGTACTTTAATAGTACTAAGTTTAGATTCATAGGACTTAGCGATGGAAGTGTTCGACTTCAATCTGGTACAAGATTATTACAGGATGGTAGTCCAAATAATGCTGCCTTTTGTACAATGTTTGGACATGTTATAGTTACTTCTGGTTCTAAAAAGATAAAATTTACTGGCACAGAATCTCTTGATCTCGGTATTAAGGCACCTGGACAACCTGTAGTAACTAGAATAGCACCAGATCAACTAGTAATAGCAGAAGCTCCTAACTATGTCGTAGTAGATGGAACAGCCGTCTCAAGTACTGTTTTTACAACTACTGATACTTCAGGTTCTGTATATCAGTTAAATACTATAAATCTTCAAGAAACGGGTTTTAGTGGTATACATAGTCCTGAAGATTTGATTCAGTTTAAGATTAACTTTTCAGATGTTACTAAAGTAGTTTCGGTATCTCTTCAAATAAATCTTGATAATCCTATTGCTTCTGATGATTATTATTGGTTTCAATGGACACAAGGGGAATCTGATGCTGTTTCTATTCCTGCTTGGAATTCTATAGATAATGGTGGATCAGCTTTTTCAGCTACAAAAGGGGATTTTAATAGAATTGGAACTAATGTAAATCTTGATTGGCGAAATGTAAAAGGTTGTGTTCTGCAAGTTATAGTAACAGAAGTTATTGATTGGGAGCCTTTTTCAATAGTAATGGTAGCCCATAGTGCTATTTTTGGACTTCATAATGAACAATTCTTAGCTTATGAATATGTTGTAGTTGCTGTTTATGATGGAATAACATATCAAGGTAAATCAGCCTTATCGCCTATTTCAGAAGTTATCTATCTTAATTCTGGTCATACCCTTTTAACTTGGGGAGCTACACCTACTTTTGGAACTTTTAAATATTGGATATATCGTAGAAGTGCAGATCCTAGTGCAGATGTAACTCGTATTGGTGAATCTCCAAAGCTAGATCAGTTTTATAGAGTAGGCATCTCGGATACGACTTCTTTTACTGATACAACTTCTGATGAAGAGGCTCTTGAGCTGGGTATTACTATTGATCCTTCAGTAGTAGGTATGGCTGATTTAAACGATGAAGTTTTAGATATGGCCGGGCCACTTTTTGGCCGTGTATTATACATGACTTACAAAGATGTTATTATCTCTTCTTTTGGAGATATTGACTCTTATAATAGTTTCCACGTTATTAGGCTATCAGGTTCACAAGCAGAAAAGAATCTTTGGATAGCTAAAGTTGGTCCAGGTACAGCTTATGTAGCAACTACTGGTGATATTTATGAAATAACTGGAACTTTTAGAGAGTTACCAGATGGATCTTTGGATATTCAAGTTCGGCCGTTAGGAATAGGCTATGCGCCAATATCAAAGAGCAAATGTGTAGATGGAGGAACAGTTTATTACATAGGGCCGGATGGTTGGCGTAGAACTAGTGGTAATGGTTCTGAACTAATGTTAGGAGATGTTGATAAACTTTGGCGTGGAGAAACTAGATATGAATATCCGCCAGTAGCAACATATCCAAATGCTCTAGCCGTTTATGCTTGTGCTCTCTATAGAAATCAACTTTGGACATTTAATCCTCATACAGATGGTACGAGGCGAGGATTAGTCTATGATTTTGTACGTAAGTACTGGCATACTCGGCTGTTAGAAGCTATTAGTCTCTATGTCGAAGAAGATGGAATGTTAATAGCTGGATTTGGTGGCGGCTCTGGAAATGTTCTATTACAGTTAGATATTGGAAATACAGTTGGTGGTGCTGGTCAGTCAGTAAATCTTCTAACTTGCTATGATGACAATAATCAACCACGAAACCGCAAGGATGTCTTTACTTGTAAGATTACCGCAGATACAGGCGGTGTTGATGTTTTACTTGAAATCTCAAGAGACAAAGGACCATTTATCCCTCTTGGAACTACGAACTTTAACGGCCCAAGTGAGCAACTATTTGAAATTTTATCAAAGGTGCCACTCGGATTTCGTTATGCTCTTAGGGCTAAAGGAACAGGATTTTCAACATTCAAACTTATTAACTTTACTATTGAATATGAACCAAGACCAGAGCAACTTAATACACTGAGGATTCCGAATACTAATTTGAATACTGTATCTAGAAAGCGATTTACACAGTATGCCTTCGTAATAGATACTCTTGGAAATAATGTTACCTTTACACCAATGTTAGATAATACAGCATTAGCTACTTCAGTTGTTAATGAAGCAACTAAACTCTCATATATTCATTACTTTACTAATGAAACAATAGGTACTGATATTGGTGGGCTTTTACTAGGTGGACCATTTGAGTTTTATGGGATCAATCCAGACGAAATAGTTAGTGAGAAACTACCTACTCCTAGAAAATTTCTTATTATTCCACAAGATGATTATGGACAGCCGAATAGAAAAAGACATTCTAGCTATAAGTTTCAGATTAACACAAAAGGGGCTAGTGTAAGATTTATTCCAAAAATTGATGGAACTACTTATACACCTCTTGATTTTTCTACAACTGAAAAACGAACTGTCGAGTATTTCTTTACTACCGATACGATTGGAATAGACATAGGTGGAACATTAGCATCTTTGGCAGATACACCTTTTGAGTTTTATGGGGTAGTTAAACCTCAACAAATTGAAATACTTCCTCCTCGATTGAAGGAATTTTATGCTCCTATTACAAATTTTGGAATTGCAGCTAAGAAACGTATTAGAACAATTCCTATCATTATTGATACAAATGGTAACAATGTCACGTTCACTCCTATTATCGATGGCAATACAGGTACTCCATCAACTATCATCACCAATGGTAAAACTACAGCTTTTCATTATTTTACTACTGATATTTTTGGTATTGATTTTGGAGGAGAATTCGTAGGTAGTTCACCTTTTGAATTTTATGAATTTGGAAAACCAGAGAATGTAGAAGTACTCCCAGTATCAAAGAAATTTGATCAGATTGGTCCTGTTGATTTCGATAGACTCGGCAAACTATTAGCGTTTAGAGTACGAGTAATTACTGAAGAAGTAAATCTTCCGTATACTATCTATAAAGAAGATACTGCTGTTGCAACGGGGACGATTGTAACAATTCCAAATGTAGATAAAGTATATGAAGTTATGAAACTTGCTAAAACTATTGCTGGAACTGTGTTCAGAATCGAACTCGGTCCAACTACTCTCCCATTCAATCGTTACTCTTTAGAGATGAAAGTAAATATTAGTGGTATGGACACCGATGCGAAATGGATAAAGATTAAGTAATGCCTGTACGTCGGATAGACAGTCTCGAAGATGCTATTAAAGTCCTACGGGATTTAGATAATCGTCTGGCTGTTTATGAATCGACGAATATAGATTTTCACGGCCGCCGTATACAAAATGCTTCTCCGTCTAAGGAACAGAATGATTATGTAGTACGACGCGAGCTGTTAGCAGAAATTGCGGCTGTTCAACGACCTTCTTCTACAACTACTAGTCAGTCCTCTTGGAAAATAAAATTCGTTTTAGAGAAGACAATAGCTAATGGAACTAATGTTCTTGATGTTCCATATAGACTTGATGAGCTTTCTTCTGGAAATACTATTAGTTTAAAATCTGCTGGTGGAATTTGTAAGATACCTCCTAATAGTGGAGATTTTATTGCTAGAGTTATTTGGAGTAATAATCTAGGAGTTAGTTGGTTGGATCTTTGTACTATTACAATTCTTCAAGGTACATTTCAATCTGTCCAAATTTTCACAGCCGATATGACTATTACTTCTTTAAGTCCGAATGATTGGCTCGATATAAATATTATTCAATCTGGTGGAGATACATCAAATGTAGAAATTGGATTAGGAGGCGAAATTAGCTCGACATAATATGGCTATTAATCTAGTCTCTAATACCTATAAATTTCCGAACAATGCTAGAGGTAGATTTGGACCTTTTATAAAATATTCTGGTGGAAATGAAGTCGCTCTTTATTGTGTACTTCAGTCTAAAGCATATTCTACTCCTATAGATCCTATGCATCCTGAGAAACCCGCTTGGTATGGAGTGGATGTTTTTAAAAGTACAGATGGTGGAATGAACTGGACAGATTTAGGTCAGATAGCCGAAACTAGTGCTTGGGTAGATAATGGAATAACTAATATAGATACTTATGGAATAGGTGGTTTGAATCCTGACTACAGAGTTGCTGGGTTTGATTGTACTTATGACACTTTTAGATATATTTATATACTTGTTAATATAAGTTCTATCTCAATAACTATTCCAGGAGACTTAAACTATTCCGCTAAGTTGATACGTTTTGATACTCAAACTGATACTTGGTTAGATTTAGGCAGAATAGGTTCAGCATGGTCTTATCCTCATATTCTATGGAGATATAATAATGCTATTTCTGTAAATCTAGGTTACACTTTACAAGGGCATTGTAGAATGGCCTATAATAGATTTACGGGAATTGTATATATATGTCATCCAATTAGTTATTCTGAAGTATCTGGAAGTGAACCCGCTGCATTTCGTAGATATGATCGAGTAGGTTGTACAGCTTGGAATACAGGTAGCCAAACTTGGAGTTATTCTCCATTTGGAGCATCTCCAATAGAAAACTTTCCTTTAACAGATCAAATTCCTGGTACAGTTCTTCCAGGCGGTGCTTCTGGATCAGAAGTATTATATACTACTGCTTATATAAATCCTGATGATAACCCTCTCTTATATGGTTATTGGGTTAAACAGTTTAAAAATGAAGTTCCACTAACTCCTGTTCCAAATAAATTATTCGCTAGTCGTATGCCTATGGGAAGTGTTAGTCATCCAGATACTTTAGGAAATGCTGTAACTTTTCCGTTTGGGGATAATTTAAATATAGTTCTATATGCTGGTGCTTTACAATATACTGCTTCTGATCCACAAGTATCACTTTTAGTATTAGGGAATAGAGATAATCAATTAGCTTCTTTTAGAATAATACAACTATCTCTTCGAGATACACTTATACCTCCTCTAGATATTTCCTCTTTAAAATTTACAAATTTAGATATTGCTTTGGATCCTACTTCAAATCCTTCACAGGCATGGATTATAGCATTTTCAGATGGGCCTAGGATTAAAGCTCTTCATTTTTCGTTTTCAGATCCTGATGCACATAATTATAATTTTCTTAGTAATACTCTTTTGGATATTTCTAATATAGCCCCTTTTACTGGACTCTCAGTTATTCATAATGTAAATGTTATTCCTAAGAGTCGTCTAGGTGATTCAAAGCCACTTAGATTACATACACTTTTTAGTGTAGATGATCCTGTAAATGGCGGTTTAGTTTATTACTCTCTATTGGACTATAATTATACGCTTTGCTCATGTCCGGATACTACACCTAAGAAGAATTTTGCATACTAATATGTCTATAACAATATCACAACCATTTTCTGAAGAACATCTTTATACCGCTTGGACACTTTTAAATAGATATAAACATCAAACTATGGATGATTTTGGTCCACAGACCTATGGGGATTTCGTAGATCATTGGAAGGTTGTAGCAGAAACAGAACTTAGTTGGGAAGTCTGGAGAGATGAAGATTTAGTTGGTTTAGTAACCTTTAGACCTATTTCTCCAATAGTAGGCTTTCAACATGTAGTATTTTTCAAGACTGCCTGGGGATGGCCCGTTAATTTGGCTATGAAAATGGTATATGAAGACATATTTGATAAAGGTTACCGTAAAATTGCTACCTATTGCTTTAGTGATAATTTCCTAATGATAGGTTTAGCTAAGCGTTTAGGGTCTAAACAAGAAGGTATTCTACGTCAACATGCTTTACGAAATAATGAACTTGTTGATATAATTGTTTTAGGTTTAACAAAGGAAGATTATTATGCCATGGGTTCCATTCGCAATGATGGCAGCAAATGCTGTTGCTAGCTATCTAGCTAATCGAAAGAAAACACAGCAGCAAGAGCAACAAATAAATCAGACGACTAATAGATCGTCAAGTTGGGATCGAACTGGTACTCAAATGCCAACTTATGATCCACAGCAATTAGCTCTTAGAGATACTTTACTACAACAGTTCTTATCTAGGCTGTCAAGTGGAGATGCCGAAGGGTTCGCAAATAGTCTAACTGCTAATAATGCTATCAATATAAATCAAGGCTCTGCTATTCAAAAAAAGCTCCTAGAAAGTACGTTAGCCGCTAGAGGCTTAGGCTATTCTCCAGCGATGGCATCTGGAGCAGCTGGTTTAGATCAGAATAGAATTAGTTCACTTGTTCAGAATCAAAATAATAGAAATATGGTTCTTGAACAAATGATACAACAACGACTAAAAGATGCTGGAGCTTTCTTAGGTTCACTTCCAGTAGGAACTACTACACATGAAACTGGAACACAAATAGGCCAAGATGTTACAACTGGAAATACTCAAACAACTCTAACAGATCCGGGTAATCCTTGGGCCGGAGCTGCTACGGGAATAGCTGCTACTCTTTCACAGTTGTATGGACAAGGGGCATTTAGTCAATCTGAGGGGCAATCAGCTGCATTAGGTTATAGAAATATGGCTCCGCCTACAACTTTTCCTGGACAACTTCCATATCAATCGCAGCCTACTAATATGGCTCCCGCTTATAACTTTGGCCAATTTAATTTAGGTTATCCTGGACTTAAAGCTACAAATCCTACACCTACTTTCTATAACCCATTTGGGAGGAAATAATGCCTGTAGATACCAGTGCCATAAATAGTATTCTTGCGGCTTGGCAAGCTGGGATAAAGTTTCGCCAAGAAAAAGAAAATAGAATAGCTCAGCAAATGTACCAACAGCAAAAGTTGGAACAAGATGCTCAACAGTTTAAAGAACAGATGGCTTTATCTAAAGAGCGGTTTGTAGCTGAAAATGAACTCCATAAAGGACAATATAAACTTGATGAAGTAAAAATGAAAGCTATGATTGCTGATATGTTAAGTCAAGGTAAAATAGCTGGTACTCCAAATGCTAGTAATACTCAACAAACTGTTGATACAGGTTTAGGTGGTCCTAGTTTTGCTGCTCCTACTCCACAAGCTCAATTAGGCCAGCAAGTAACTGCTATAAATACTCTAGCTCCTGCACAAGCTAACGCGGCTGGTCAAAAGGCTGGTGCTGTACAAGCTGCTACTTTACCTGGACAGCTAGAATTAGCTAGTACAAAGGCTAATTTAGATTTAGAGAAACGCTTAACCGTTGAAGAAGCTAGAGCAGCTACTTCTAAAGATATAGCAGAGCTACATAATAAAGGTTTAATAGATGCTGCTAAAATACGAGGGAGATATGCAATAGATGTAGCAAATATTCGAAAACAAACTAATACGATTGATTTAGATGATCCAGGTGTTCAAAATGCGATGAAAGATTTAGCGGCTGGAGTTATATCAACAGGTGATCTATTAAAAAATGGTTATACAATGGCACAGAGAAAGGCTGTTAATGATGCTTTAACAGCAAGAAATCTTGTTCCAGTAAATGAGCAAACAAAAACTAATCTCCAAAAATTGTCTCCTATTAAAGGTATCTATGAAGATGTTGTTAAATTACGAGACATGATAAAGAACGATACAATAAAAGCTTCATTACCGTTTTCAGATGCTAGAGCTTTAAAAGATAGAATTGATGGTAGATTAGCTATTCTTGCAACAGGTATTGGTGGTCAACGTGGAGCTATTTCTCAAAAAGACGTAGATGCTATGAGAGGTTATGTCGCTAAATTTAGTTATGGTTTTACAAATCCTACTGCTAATGATGCTATTGTTACTGGATTTGAAAAAACTATCTTAACTGCTCAAAAAACTGCTCTTGCTGGTTTCTCTCCTGAACAAGTAAATATTATTGTCAATACACATGGTTTACTTTCACCTTATGAGGAGATTAAATAATGCCAAATAGAGTTGTATTTGATAGGATAACGGGTAAACGTATTATTATTGACGAGAATAATAATTTTGTTAGTCTAGATCTAACAGAACCAATAGATATTTCAAAAACTAAAGAAGATAAATATCCCCCACGCTCTCAAGAAATTGGTGGATTTGCTAAAACTATTGAAGCAAGACCTAGCGATATGGATACTATTCTACAAAAAGCAATGGAATTTGTTCCGTCTATACTAGGTGGTCCCGCTTATCAAGCTGGAAAATATTTGTATGATGAAGGTCCAAAAAGTTTACCTCTATTAGGCGGCGCTGTAGGTAGTCTAGGAGGTCCAGTAGGGCTTGCTAGTGGTACCTTTGCTGGTAGTCTAGCTAAACAGTTCATTGAAGGTACTACAGCCGAAGGGAAAGGACTTCAGTATCAACCTATTACAGGTTCTATGTTAGGAGAAGCTGGTTTAGAAACAGCAATAAATAGTATGTTTAATCCTGCTGCCAATATAACTTCATCTGTACTTCCAAAATTAGCAACTTCTGGCGGCCGATCTCGTTTAAATGCTACTTTAATGAACTCTTCCTTAATGAAACGATTTCTAAAACCAGGTGAATTAGATCCAGAAGTTCGAGCTTATCTTGAAGCACATCCAGAAATACCAGTATCTTATGGACAAGCTACTAAAAGTCAAGTTGCTACTAAGTTAGAAGAAATGATGAATGTTTCTGGAAAGAATAAAATTGTTGATGAACAGGTAAAGCAATTTTCAAAGAAACTAGAGGATTTAGTTCCATTCAAAGCAGGAACTGAAGATCTTACAAATGTAGTTAAGGCAAATCTTGAAGCTGGTAGACTTGGATCTATTAAAGAAAGAACTGGACTTTATGATAGGTTTTTCGATATTGGAGATAAAAACATTCAAAAGATAAATGTAGGCGTTAGAGATCCAATTACAGGTAAAATGATTAGTCAATCGGATGAAATTAAAGGACCAGTTTCATTTAATACTGCTAAACCTTTAGCTAAACAAGCTCTTGAAAAGATTTATGAGACTTATGGAACTAGAGAATCGGCTAAACTTCTTCCACTTCTTAAAGAAGATATGCGACCGATTTTTACAAAACTTCAAGGAATAGCGGATATTTCCAGTGGAAAGACCGGAGTAAATCCTGTCAATTTAAAAGCTGCTATGGATGCAAAGCATATTATTGGAGATCTTGGAGATTTTGGTAAAATTGATCCTAGTCATGAGCAAAGTATCTTTAGAAAACTTGCTTTTGCTATTGATAAAGATATTGAAACATCTGTAAAAAACTTTGGTTATAAAGGTCAAGAAGCTGCTTCTCTATATACAGAAGCAAAAGCAAAAGCTAAAAGACATATTGAGCTTTATCACGAAAATCCAGATACAAAAGGAATCCTTGAGACTAAGCTTTCAGGTATGCCAGAATTTCAATCTCTAATGAAAGATCCAGTTGCTATTAAAAAGGCGATTGAAGCAAGTGCAGATCCTCAAATAACTCATTTAGCCTTTCAATCTGAATTTATGAATCAAATTCTTAATAAAACTATAGCTGCAAATGAAAAATCTATAAGTGGTGAAACTCCATTTAATATTATAAAAGATTTGAATAATCAATCAACATATAAAACACTTTTTAATTCTGTTGAACGGGCAGGCCATAATCAGCTTTTTAAAACTTTATCTGCTATTGATCCAACAGCGGCTAAGCAAAATATTATTAGTGTTGGTTTTCAATTAGGCAGAGCCGGACTATATTTTGCAAGTGGTGTAGCCGGAGTAGCTATGGCTAATAGAGAATTATCTCCAACTGCTGTTGTTGGTGGAGGTATTTTAGGATTAGCATTAAGTGGTCGAGGATTCGTTAGACATATTCTACTAGATCCAAAAGCTGTTCGTATAGTAACCCAACTTGCTAAACTTCCTCCAGAAAGTACATCAGCTAAACTACTTACTAAAAGTCTCTTTTTAGGAATGAAAGGTGCTCAGTTAGAATTTCTAACTCCAGATGGAGCTACTGTTGGAACTGGAACTGTCAATAATAAGGGTAAAGTTGTTCCTAATGGTCTAGAAACTCAAGACTAGCTAACTTTTTATCTATGAGTCTATAAAGTTTTCTAGTCAAATTGAGTCTATTATTCATAGCTCCATGAATAAAAATTAGATGACCAGCAAGTGATTTTATAAGTTCTAATTCTTTTTTAGTAAGTTCAACTGTTTGTTTCATCTTTCTCATCTCCTAAAATAAACTCGTCTATTCCCTTCACGGTTAGCTTATAACCTGGTTCCATATTCTTAGAAATCTCTTGTAAAAGTTCTCCTTGGACTAGCATTACAAGTATTTTATCCAAATCCTCAATATCCACATTTCCTAATAACTTACGAATAAGATCTTTTCTAGCTATATGATAACCTCTTTCTGATATTATAGCTCTTAGTACATAAGTTGCTTGGGTTGCTAACGGAGAAGTTCCAGAACCGGCTGTCAACATTTTGTAATGCTTCTTTATTCCTTGACAAAGATCAATAGCTTGTTCGATGTCTTCGATATTAAGTGTTTTATCGAAATCTTCTCTTGCTGCCCCTAAAGAAATTGCCACTTTTAGTACATGAGTTCCTAATCGACTAGCATAGCCGACTTTATCTTGCATTGCTTCATCTGGTATATCATAATACCAATCATTATAAAATTGAATAGCTCTTGCTTCACATTCTATCTCGCCTTTTATTACTGCTACTTTTTTTAAATGGTTAAGAAGTAATTTTATATCTAACTCACTCTTTTGTAGATCAAAAAATGACTTCCTATGTCGATATTTATCCTCTTTAATTATAAAAGTTCTTCCTAAAAGTCCTCCTGTTATAGCTTGTGCCGTATAGACACTTCGAAAGAGATCAGAATTGCTAGCCGCCAGGAGAGTTATACAAACATCTTTTAGAGCTGTAGTCCAACCTATTAGATTATTCCTCCAGCTTTCATGATAATCATAAAGGTCTATTAGAAGAGGAATAGTTGCTGGATCAGAAACTGCAAATGAGGACAGTTCTTCGCTATAGAGCATAGCCGCTGCTCCATTTAACAAGACCCCTTTCTCGTTAGTATAAGACAGACCTAGCTCTTTAATCACACCTTGCATTGATGCTCTGCCATTTATGAACTTAGTATTTCCAATAGCTTGAACTAACTTACCCATTAACTTACAAGGTGCAGCTTTACGTGCTATTCCACTATCACTAAATAGAATAACATACATATTAGGAAAGATTGTTCCTAATTGTGGTGACGTTAAATGAACATTATTTCGTAAAGTTGCTGCTATTCCTGCTATTGCTGCCCACCTCCAAAACTCTGTCGGACTTTCTGCTTCTTTTGTATAGCTTATAAAGTATTCGATAAAGTTAAAGTCAGGCATTTAAGTAGCCTTTGGTAATACTCCTTCTACTAAATCCAGTTCGGGCTGTTCAAAACTAAGTCCATCTAGGTCATAAAGGACTTCCATAAGCCATCCTATAGAACGATTTGTTAAAGGATTATCAGTTAGTAATCTCCCTTTATAACCTTGTGGTAGTCTGGCTTCAATTACTACATATCGACCATCTCTGGTCTTATAGAAATTTGATAATCTAGGATTATAGAATTCAATTTTAGATGGCATTAGTGTTTAATTTGCCTTTCATAAGTTTTTGTAGGTCTATGATAAATACAATCTAGATAAGCTTGACGACAATCATAATTGCCTGATCTTTGAGAAAGACAATAGTACATATAATCGTATATATACTCTCTTCCATTTTCTTCTTCACAAACACCAATTAAAACTTCATGCCAAGTATAGATTTTCTTTCCTATAAATCGTATTGTCTTTCCATTATGTGCTTTTAGTTTATATTCTCCAACATTTGCTAAAAAATATGGGTACTGTTCAGATATTTCTAACATAATTCTATCTCTTTCATATCATACCAAGTATCACTACTCCAAGTTAGTTCTGCTGGTATAGTTAGATCGAAGTCTCTAGGAAACGAGCCTTCTTTAAAATTAATTGATCGTTCATATATTTGTTTGAAAATATACGCAAATTCTTCGTGTCTACCGATTGGTACTTCAAATAGCAAACCATCATGTTTCTCAACTATTGGAAGTGCCCAATCAATTCCATTATCTTCTAATTCTAGAAGTGTAAATTTTGTGTGGTCGCTTACTATTGCTTGTGGAGTATAACTAAAGCCTTCCTTATAAAGTTCTTTTGTTTTACGACCAAAAAAGTCTCTCCTTCTTCCATGTGGAGTTAAAATAAATCCTTGATTATCTATTAAGTTTCGAGTTGTTAAATGAAAAACTCCTCTTACTTTAGGCACATTCTCATGAAATCTATTTAATATCAGTTGACACTCATGTACGGGTTGATGGATCATTAGTGAGAATCGATAAGCCTCCATGTCATAATTTCCAGCATGACGTGGACGCTTTCCTTTGTTCTCCCTAAGATACTTGGTTATTTCATCAAACTTCTTACTAGTACACCATGTAGCTGTAAGCGTATGAATATCGTCTTTGACTCCGTGTTTATTTTTGATAGCCGCTTTTCGATTATACATATAGTCCAGTGTCTCAAAATCTTTTGCTAAGACACAGACTACTCCAGCTTCAGCCCCTTTACCATCACCTTCTACAAAACAATATCCCGGAGATGGTACAAACATTGATGGAATATCACTACCAAATACTTCACCTTCAAATTCTTCGGCTTCATAGGGTCGTTTGGGAAGTGTTTGCAGACTACATCCAAGCTCCATAAACTCAAGTTTTCCGTTTTTATTTATTGACCATGCATTATCGTAGGAAGATGATCCACTTGTTCTTCCTGATTTAGTACCTTCTAGACGATAAGTTGTTCTAAGTCGTCCATCTTCATGAGTATTTTTAGTGATATAGTTTCTAATAGTACGAATCTTCCGAAGAATGATTATTTCTTTAAGTCCTTTCTTAATAAGCTCTTTGTAATCACTATCATATTTAAGTGAATCAACATGATTTATATAAAGTTCTTCTAATGTTTCAGCATCAGTACTTAGTGCATCTGTCCCATCTGGTTTTTTATGCGTTATTTGTGGAAGTCCCATAGTGTTATAGATAAGTTCGGCTACCTGTTTAGGACTGTTAGCGTTAATCTTGCTATTTGTGATTGTTTCTAGTTCTTGTTGGTGGATAAGCTCTAATAAATTATAACGACATAATAGCTTCCAACGGCGTTCTTCATCTATTAAAATACCTCTACTATCTATCTTTCGATATGTATGGAACAACGGCATAATTTTCGATTGATAGAAGTCAAATACTTTCAACTCTTTTGCATCCTCAATTTGTCCGAGATATACTTGGAAAGTTGCAAGTGCATCTTTAGCATTATACGTATAAAGTTGGTCAGCAGAATGTAACCTAGGAGTATAATCTTTTCCTTCGTCTTTATAGTAGGGCTGATCGGTATAAAGTGAAGTATAGAAATATAAACCTTTAGGAAGTTCTGGGTACAATGTATGTCCAAGTAGCATTGTATCACCGCAGATATTGTTAACGGGTAACGCCCATTTTTCAAGATAGTGTGTATCATACTTTATGTTCTGATTTACCTTTGGAATTTTACTAGCAAGAATAATCGCTACTTGTTTATATAGCATTGTCTGTTCCAGAATATTCGGATTTGCCCATAATGGAACACTAATAGCTTCTTTCCCATCTGTACAGAAACTAATACAGGTAATATAACCCAGATAGGTTTCAATATCAAAAACTAAAAATTCTCCATATTGTGCTCTGCTCCAATAAGAGCATAATTCGTTATAGTTTCTACAGATCCATATAAGTTCTTTTGGTTTATGAGGCTCCTTTTGATAGAGAAATCGGAGAGCTTTCTTTATATCATTTGGAACATAAGCAAGAGCCGCCATATCCTGAAATATTTGACGGGGATGTAAGGTAGGAATAATCTTAGGAGTACAATTTAAGCGCAACAGGAGAGAAGGTGTTAAGATAGAACCTCGATATTTATGAATACCTTCTTCTCCTGTAAGAAAATTTAAAGCTAGCTCACCTAAACATAGTATGACATTAGGTTTTAATGTATTAATCTCATTTACAAGAATCTCTTTAAAAGATTCAGCTTGCTTTAACTTCCAAATAAGAGTTTCTTTTAGTTTTTTGTTATGACTATCTACGCCTTCTGGATAAAATTTAATATAACTAGTACAGTAAGAATTGGATACTTCAAAATTTTGTGCTGTAAGTAATCTAGTTAGCATAGCCCCGCTTTTACCAGTAAGCGAGTTCCCTGTTAAAACATCATCTTTAGTTGGATAATCTTGAATTATCATTAGTTTGGGATTGTTAGCACCAATGCCGCTTACTATTTTGGCAGCCGGATCAAAGTCGAGTTTTATAAGATCAGCTTTTATGTCGATGTTCATTCTTAGTTCTTAAAGATCGGTTTAGTTATCAAATTATATGATAGTTCCCGAACCGTAGTACGAACCATTTCGAGAGTTCATAACGCTCCCATAATGTCTAACGGTTTTATATTAACTAATCTACTATATTCCAATCAACGGCTAGCATATCTTCTTGATTAGGCAACCATGGAATTAGATCATTTTTAACCGTTTTTATATAAATACATGGTTTTGTCATTTTAGAATATTCATCTGGAGATTGAATAGCAATCCACATATTCTTGCCATTCCAACAAGAGCGTGCTACTTTATAACCAGTTAGCATATACTTAATGGCAAGACCAAAGGTATTCTTTACACTTTCATTTTCATCTGATAAATTTGATATTTTATCTCCTTAGAAAGGTACTCTACTTATCTCGGCTGCAAAGGCAGAACATCGTTTCTGGATCTTACCTTCATAGACTTCATCGATTACTTCGATCCAGCATTTTTTACTCAACAGTTTATCGGAATCCACATCGCCAGCAGTAACTTGGTCAATAGGAATGTTCAATAGCGCCGATACCATAGGAATCATTCCAATCCCAGGTGCTTTACTATTGACCATATTATAGACATACCTTCCGATATTGTCAGAGTTCTGAGCGTTTACACATTCAAACTCGAATGTATAATTTACGCTGTTCTTATCTTTTGATGCTTTCTCTTCAACTGAAAGTAGTTGAAACAAAGCCCAACCCGCATCACAAGCCTTTGACTTGTTAATATCTTTCTGACTCAAATGAATAATTGGCATTCTTTTATCCTTTTTTCTTATCCTTTGTAAGTTCCATTTATCAAGGATGTATAAACATCAATGAAATTTTTATTGGTTAGATCAACCTGACCTTTATTTTTCAACTTAGGCCGAGCTGTCTTTGCTACATCACTTTCAAATTCTACATAGTATTTAAGAGGTCTGCTACTTATACCTGTATCTTCCTTTCCGAATACATATACTTCATCGAAACAACCTGGAATTTCTTCTGCTAATTTTTCAGTAGCTAACATTTTAGAACCGAGTACTACATTAGCAGCGTATTCATTTTTTTCAGATTTATCTTTCCCCCATCTATCTACTATCCAGCCGGACATTACAACATCCATTTTTAATAGCTTGAAACCGTTGTACATGAACTGTTGAAATGCCATACTAGCATATAGATAATCGTCTGGACTAGTAAACTTTACTGTTCCTCTTATTCGACCTTTGGATGAATCTTGCTGTCCTTTAAGACGAATAGAGTCAAATAATAACATCTTTTGCATGGTAGATGCACTGTCTATTACAAGTCCTCCATAACGAACCTGTCCAGAATTTTGATATGCTAGGAGAAGTTCGAGCTTCTTTTCTAAACCAGCATAACCTTTTCCTACATCAAAATCTTGATCTACTTCTATATTATCAAGAATAGATTTGTCAAGGAAGTCAGCCGCTCCTAAAATTCCTCTAGCTCTTTGGTCAATATCCCAAATAAGAAGTTTTTTCTTAGCTTCAATATACTTCTTAGCTAAACTAGCTACAGCTACGTCTTTACCAGTTCCTTGTTTACCTAAAAAGAGAGCCACGAAATGATCATTTTTGTCAAGATCGTTTAGTGTCATCAAATTTATCCTCATCTAATATTATAGTAATTGTATATCTAGGTTTAAGTTTAAGACCTTCCATTGCTAGATATTGCTCCTTTTTTGTTTGGTAAGGAATATTATATCTATCTAAAAGATATATAAAAACTTCATAGAGAGTCATTTGATTTCCTCATTGTCATAGGTAACCTCGAAGATTTGAACATCTCCAACAGATGCTTTGTTAACAGTTTTTAGAGTTTGCGGTACGTCTTTACTAAAGTAAGAAGCTGTTATATAGTAATCTTCAGTTTCACTGAGTAAAAAAGCTGTATCTTGCCAATCTATATTTATAGTCTTGTAATAGATTATCTTTCTCATATCTCAAACTCCATGTTGTAAATTTTTATGTTGTTTAGTATACACTTAGGAAGAATAATATCATCTTCATCAGGACGACTTCTTAATTCATCCTCGCTGTAACTAGAGGTTATCCAATAGCATTCAGGAGTTTCTCTTGCAATAACTCCTGCAATAGCTTCAGGTGGTTTATAAAGTGTAATAGCTGTTAGTACTCGTAAAGTCATCCAAGTTTTTCTCCAAATTCTACTTTATCTTCTATAGAAATGCTTAATGGTAGTACTGTAGGAGATAGAGGTAAACAAATAATTATTTCTATATAGCCTTCAGTACTAGCTATTTTACCTGGTTCCAATCCAGAGCAATGTTTAGTAGCACTATATTCAATCTGTGAATATGCAATTTCTGTTTTTGGATCGTAATTCTGAAGTTCGATCTGTAAGTCACGAATTGTCATCTTTCTACTCCTTCTAGAAACTTAGAAACTTTATCCTCAAATAGTGTTTGAAGTTTAGTTACTCTGAGTTTATCTTTTGGTTTCATCTTAGTTGTCTTTGTATTGTTTTCATATCCTGGAGCAATACAATTAGAACAGTGTGGTGTCTTATTATTAAGATCCCGTCGTTGAATAACATAATCGTCATGACAATAAGGACACTCTGCTCGTCGGCCAATAACTAATTCTTTCTCCAAATAATGCTTACAATCTGGATGAATACATCTAAAATAAGTCGGTCTATTCTTGATCCGTTGATAGATGTGGAAGTGCTTCATCTTTAACCTCCCATGACTGGTAATGCCGAGATTTAAACTCTCTATTTATCAAATCTTTTCTTATCCAATCTTCACTAGCTTCACATAATTTCTTATAGGCACATACTCCATACTTTCCAGTACATTGCCAACTTTTCAATCGTTCTCGATCCTTAAGAATCTTAAAGAACCATTGAATAGTTTCATTCTGCCAAGTTTCTATCTGTTGTTTAGAAAACCTTTGTGGCACACGTCTAAACCAATCTTCAGGCTTTCCAGTAGTTTGAAGCCCGAAATAGTTATAAATAAATATATCTATTTCACTAGCCCAACAGTAACCAAGAGCTTGATTGTTGAATGGATAGATATTGTCATGTCTGGACTGGCTCTTATGATCGGCATGTACTAATTTGTTCATCTCTTTATCAATATAACCTGTCCAATCTGGTCGTCCTTCATAGACAAATAAGTGAGAATCATCTTCGTAGATTGTCTTACTATAACCTTCTTCAACAGCTATAGTCACCCATGATTCTTTCTGATAGAATTTCCAGTATTGGAGCATTCTCATCTCTAAGAATGGCATAAGTTCTTTATCGTCTCTAATAGGATTAGATTCGTTATAGAGAGTCGTTTGAATAACATTCCAGACATTATCTTTATTTAGTTTGTCATTTATCTGGAGTGTATAGTAGCGTTCAAGTAGAGTAGAGATTAAAGTACCCTTTGCAAATGGCAAGTATGTCATAGCTGGTTCTAGATTCTGAATGTTAGTATAACCAAATAGTTGAGGACATTTTTGATAGTCAGAAAGTCCATGACTATTTAGTATCAATGTTTTTTTCGGTATGTAAATTTCCATTTTGTATTTCGTTCCTTTTACGTTGTAAAACTTCTCCGACTAATTGTGAAAGTTTAATTCCTTGAAGAACAGCTTGATGTTGCCACCATAGCAATGTCTCTTTTGAGACTGCTATCGAAATGGTTCTATTTTTAAAGCTCATTTATTTAATGCAAATTACATCATGTTCAGCCCATAGTACTTTGGGATTGCCGCCATTTTTTATACACTGTTCTACCCTAATACTATCTATCCTCATCTTTTCTTCAACAATCTTTTTAGTTAATGTCCATACATCAACTAATAGACAAATCAAAAGTACGAATGTTATAGATAACATTACATGAACTAGTTTGAAATTAGATGGATCTTTTTTATTTTCTAGTCCCATCGCTTCATCTATGAACTGATTAGCATTTATTGGATTATCTAAAGTTTTCATTCTATCATTCTCCCTTGCTGATTAGTTTTAATTCCTGGTCTTATTTGAGCATTCTGTCCACTTTGACGGCCGCTCTCTTCACCATAAGAACCTATTGAAATTGCTGGCATATTTACAAGCTTATAAGCTAAATTAGCAGCTTCATCAACTTTATCATACAATACCAAACCTGGTTCATTATTCTTTAGTTTACCAAATTTATCATAAATAGCTATTGCAAAGCTATTCCAAAAAACGGGTTTAAGCCCTATTGTTCTATACTTCTTATAAGCTTCCTTATAGTCACTAATACCTTGTATTAGTATACAATCACAAGTATACTTAATAATCTCAAGGTTTGTTGGGAATCCCCATAGATCAATTCGTTCATGCTGTCCAATAACATGAATAGCTTTTCCTCCAAGGATTTTGGCTATTGTGTTAGCAACAGAAGCTAATGACTGATAGATAGATTCAGTACCTTTAAGGGAGTCCGGAGGTTCATAGATACTTCGTATAACTTTAGTCTCTTCTTGATCTATTTGCTCAAACTTCTCAATGTTAAACTTGGTCATTAGAATCTGAGCTTTAGCCACTGCTAGTTTAGCTTCAGATTCGTTTGGACTAGCAGCCAGAGCTAACAGCTTTTTTATCTTATCAAGTGCTTCATCTTTTGTCATAGTTTTTGCCTAACCAGGGATTCTTATTCATCTAGATTAAGTTCGTCAATATCTGGATCAATAACACTTCTTCTCCATGCTATTAAAATAGCTGTATAACCAATAAGATCAATACAGGTATCTTCAAAGGACTCATTTTGAACAGCTGGTCCTGTACCTTCTGTTGTTTCTTTAAAATGGAGTCTTGAAAGTCTAGCAACTTTGTCATAGAGACGAGACATTATCCCTTCTTTTACAGAAATAGCTGCAAATCTAGCCGATTCTCTAAAGTTTTCAAACCCGTCAGGATTACCTCCTGAATAATCCTGATTCTTTTTTTCAAGAAGTGTTTGAATCTCATCAAAGAGTTGTTTAGTGTGACTCACAAGGTGCATTAGGTTAATCTCCCATCTATAGGTAGGATTATATTTCGTTTCTTACTGAAAGTAACAATAGGAAGCGAACGAGTCACTTGCACTTTATTACTTTCTGAATGTTGTACAATTAGTTCGATTACTTTATCTTGGTCTCGAACTATATTTTCTACTTTCCGACTTTCTTCGTAGAAGAAAACTAGTTCTAGTTTTACAATATGTTGATTCATTAGTACCAATATCTCCTACACGTCCAAGCAATCACCAATAACATGATTGCTATTATCAAGTGTCCAAAGTCTGCTATCATTTTATTCTCCTGTTGATTCAAGCCAAATGACTTGTTTAGTTCTAATAGTTACTGGATTAGCTGGATTACTATTGTCTAGCAAAGTCTCAGCTTGGTCTAGCTCAATCTTATGGCTTAGAGCTATCTTTAGGATAGCTTCCGTTCGAGACAATTCTCGTAGATTATCAAAACCATGATTGAATAGCATTATTCTGTGCATGTAAATTCTTTTCTTGCCTTAAACGTCCATAATATACAGCGGTATCACTCCAACTACTATAAGAGGTTACTTCATCGATTTGAAGATTTATGGATTCTAAAAACTGTTTAACAATACTAAAGTTGTAAATTCCATAAGGTCTCATAATCCTAACTATATTATTTTGGATTCTTATTACACAACGACCTAAAAATTTACCACTTTTATCTGGAGTATATAAAAGTGCGGAATATCTATCCTCACATATATACTTTGGTATATCACTTCGTGAATGATTAACTGCAAGGCAACTAGTAAAGTGAGGAGTATCGCTTAGACGAAGAAAGTCATTATAGCGACAACTTAGCTTAACTTGGATTGGTTGTACCTTGCAAATTTTAGAGATTTCATCGCTTAAAAGCTTTTTAGATTTAAGTAACCATCGAGAGAATGCTAGTTTAGAACCGCTCTTAGACCATTCTAAGTAGAGAGGGTTGTCCGGAACAAACGAGTACCAACCTTCTAAGGCTAATAGCTCTTTAGCTCTAGGCGCAAAGGCTACGTATTCGTATTGATACTCTTGTTTTCTTTGAGTCAGCATTTTTATAAGTAGCACTCTAATGAATGCTACTTAAAAAACTCTCACTCGTTACCTAGTTCCCGAAGGATAAGGCATAACATCCGAAAATATAATATAATCTAATCTAATCTAATCTAATCTAATCTAATTTAATCTATCATAATGTTCAGTTCTATTCCAATCTCTATGGATAATGTTATCCAACATACTTCATCCTCTTTTGAACCATCGATTCTGCCAGTTCCAACATGAACTTATTGTCAATGGCGAAGTCTTGATCGAGTACAGAACCTGAGATTTGACCAGTTAGCTTGACTCGTTCATCGTAGTATTCATCGATTGTTTCTTTTGCCATTACATAATCGATTACTACTTTTTCAACAGAGCCGATTCGATGAAAACGACCTTCGAATTGATCCTCAATCGACTTGTTCCATTCTCGTTCCATCATTACTACATTAGGGCAGAATTGAATGTCTAATCCTATGCCCGCACCAATGATACTTGCTATTATGACTCTTCTATCGTCATTGGTTCTAAACGTATTGATTCGATCCATCTTAATAGCTGCGCCTTCGTCACTTATTTCTAAAGGTCGATATTCAGCTAGTAATTGAGCTAACTTTTGACGAACTAGCGTATGGTGTGTTCCAATACAAATCTTCCCTTCAGTGTTTTCAAGAAACTCTACTATTTGATCGGCTATCACTCGGACTTTTGCGACTCCTACTAGATGTCTCATTTGTGACATAATAGCAAGTAAGGTTACCGATTGTCCCATCTTAGACCGGATAGACTGAATTAGTTCTTCTAATTCATCCAAAAGTTTGTTGTAACCTTTGATGAATCCCTCTTGATCGTTTAGAGAGATATAGGTGTAGTTCACCTGTTTTTCAGGCAAGTCTGTTAATACTTCAGACTTCCTTCGACGGATTATGTAATCCTTAGTTCGATTGAAGAATGCCTGTTTACGAGTTTGATCTAATCCTAAGACCTTTCCATTCCGATCAATCGAACAATAGCTATCAAGCCAACGTCGATTAGGCCAGTGTTCATTATGGATAATCGTGAGACTATTGAAGTACTCGCTGGTTCGATTGAGAATAGAAGTACCAGACAAGAGAATCTTGTAGGGAATCTTAGCAGATAATGAGAGAAGAGCATTTGTACGATTCGCGTTATCGTTCTTAAATTGATGCGATTCATCGACTATCAGAGTTTTGAATCCGTAAGCTAATAGGTCTGTCAGTAGACCTTCTTTAGCTATCAGACTATTCGAGATTATATAGATATTCTGGCCTTCCATGACATAACCATTGTTACGTTGAATGAAAGGAATATCTTCAGTCGATTTGTACCTATCAGAGTACCACTTCTTAAACTCATTCTGCCATTTGTAAATGAGTGAAGCAGGACAGATTACTAGACAAGGTGTTAGCAATTCTTGATTATAGCGAATAGCTCCAATAGCTTGAATGGTTTTTCCAAGTCCCATTTCATCGCCTATTAGGCAACGAAAACCGCTACGTTCAGTAAATTCGACTCCTGCCTGTTGATACGGATAGAAGTCTGTCCATCGTTCATCCCTAATAGGTTCTACTTCTGGGTTATCAGGAGATAGTGGAATTGATGGTTCAGGTGGAGGAGGATTGATTACTGGCTCAGGTGTACTTGTCTTAAAAGCATTCTCAACTATATCAATGATATGTTTACATGCTAGATTTAATTGTACTCCTGGAAAAGTAATATATGTTAATCTAGTAACGATTGGTTGATAGCTTGTACATTTAGGACAGTAGTAACTATCCATAGTCGCGACACTATCAAGAAAGATTTGAAAGGGTTTCTTGGGGGATTTAACAATAGGAAATTCTACTCCATAGAAAACTGGAGGTAGATAGTATGGGAGCCATTGGCTATTGTCGTAACTTCCATCGAAGGTGGGAGATACTAACCAACGTAGTTGTTCATTGTAGTGACCGCATCCCATTACGAACAAGTCCAACTTCTTACTTGAAATGTGACTTGTTATCGGACGTTCGAGTTTACATTTTTGGCAGTACATATTTGATTCTTTAGCTATCTAAAATAGCTTGCCTTAGTTCCTGTTTGGACATTGTAGTGTAGTTGGGATACTTACTACCAAGTGATAAGTTGTGAAAAACAGCCAAAAGCTTAGTCTGTTCTTTATCCACGGGTTCTTTAGTAACTTTTGGTTTACTAGTTTTGGCAGGCTTTACTGCTACCAAACCAGTACTCTTTTGGTGAGAATCCTTGAGATTGGCTAGTTCAGAGCGACCTAGCTGAATCTTCTTAGCTTCTGCTATTCGCTTTAGTTGTGTAAAGCGCACGCTAGCAGCATGTATCTCAGCCGATAGTTCCTCCAAACTCATATCAGTAGCCGCTTTGGAAATGAAATTTTTGGCTGGATCTTCAAGAGACCTCATCGCTTGATTACTGAACTCGATTAGAGTATCGTGTTCTATAGCAGGGAGTCTTTCTACTGTTTTTTGAGTATCATCTTTTGGAATATCTAGTTTTTCGATGATAGTATCAGACGGGAGTAAACAAAATAGACAGACGTAAATATCAGACTCCTCTCGTTTAACCAACAGCCGAGCTGTTAGTTTGCACTCGTCAGCTCTATGCTTACACTTGGGATTTTTGATTAGTTCCAAGGAACATTCACAGATTCGTCGGGTTAGTTGTAACGGTTGCATTGTTCGCTATTTCCTCGAATTGCTATTAGCTTGCTAGTACCTTTAGTACTAGGTCTGACTGGACATAAGTCGAGTCATGTCTGATCTTACGCTGATCTGAGAAGGATGTCAAGAGCTAATTGCCTTTTAGAATCATGGAGATAGGCATAGCCCCCTGTCCCGTTACCTTGATAAGGGGGCGCATGGTCGAGGAGGGGGGGTCAGCAAAGATGAAGGTGGTCTTAATGTGGTTATTTGTTACTTTTTGACTTGTTTACTAATTTTAGGATTATTTACTACTTTTAAAAGATGGTACATGATTCTCTAAATGTGTATATATATATAATAATATATTATATTAGAACTAAGACCTTTGCTTGCAACGTCAAATTCTGCCACCAGGTCAAGGTGGTTCTCGACTTGCTTAATGTTTGCGCCCCCCCCCATCCTCGACCCCCCACCCACCCCCTTCCCTTATACGAGAAGGGGTAAGAGCTAACCTGTTGATTGTCATGAGGATACGCAAGAAAAGATCATGCAAACATCCATGCTATATCCGCTAGAGAACGGTCGTAGAGTGGATAGAATTCAATCACTGGTAGCTTTGTCGAGTAGTGATAACTCGAAAAAGTAGTTGCTACTTTCTGGCTAGGAGGTCCTACAAGGTGCCTCTTGGCTAGGGGAGTATGGTAGGAAGGCCCTGTCTTGCCCGATTGATCCTAGGGCCATCACAAGGGCAAGACAGGGCATATCCTAGAGTCTAGAGGAAGGTCATTGGAGGAGGAGAAAGAGGGGTTGAGGGTATATAGAAGGATGCCGGCCGACAGGAAGGTCTCTGGGATGGAGGTAGTCACAAACGGTGAGCCTAGACGCAAGTATGCCCGCTAGTAACCATCTAGCGGGCATACAAACACACGCGGACTACTGACTAGCTGGAGGTCTCTTCACCTTCAGTCTCTTCGACGGTGGAATCATCGCCGTCGAACCAGCGAGGAGTAGGTACAGGCTCACCTACATAGTCGATGGCTGCAACTACGTCGCCTTTCGCAAGACTGTCCATGTAGTCCTGTAAACTGGCGAACTTCTCTTTGCCCAACAGGAAGGTCGTCGCGGCGTCAGGAGTCATTTCCATGACTTCTACCATTGTTTTATGAGCATCCCCAAATGCACGGATAAGCTTTTTCGTTTCGGTATCACCTCCAGCGGAAAGCAGAGAGTTGCCTGCCACTACTTTGGCATGATTGGTATAGCCGTGTCTGGCCCACTTCCACATGTCGTCGCCCAGAATCGATCGAGCATCGTCGAACGACTCGGGGATCTGGAGCGACATGATCCCCTTGCGGGTGATTTTCGCTCCTGTGAGGGTCTCAATCTTCTTACTGATATCGAACTTCTGAACTTGCATTGTTTTTGTCCTTCTACCGAGTTTGGGTGATCGGTTCACCTTTTGACTCTTTAAGTATGGCATAGTGCAGTCTGGTTGTCAAGAGACTATCTTACGTGTAGACTTCAGAGTGATCGTTTGTCCAGTTCCTAAGTTCCTCCCGACATAAGATGTAGTCTTGTTCCACATTGGATGTCCAGTCACCTTACTGATAGGTGGTAGATGGATGACTGTTGAGAGATACTGCCATGTAATAATCTTACCATGGTAACGCACATTGTAGGTGTAACCAGCTATTAGCTTCATTTTTTTCTCCTGTGCCTAAGTATAGGCTCTTCTATAATCTCACCAATCTAACAGTATAGATATAGGCTCTGATACTATCTCCTCGTCGTATGGCACGAGCTATGAGGATAAGTAAGCGATAGTGGGTTTTTGTCATACTTCTAAGGTAGCACCTATTCGTCGGGTTGTCAACTATTTATTTGCTTGGATGATACTAAGAGCAATTCAATAGCCAATTTTCTACAAGCTATCGGCAAGCGTAGCTTGATACCTCGTATGCTGCGTTTTGGATTGATTGATCCTAGGTCGATTCTGAGTCAGCAATCGGTATTCGATACTTTCGTTTCCGTTATTCGTAAGTTATTGATTCTATTGGCTACCTATTTCGATACGTACTACAAGTACCATGAGTGACTAGTACTCAACCTTTGGTATTTTAGTAGTAATGGTACGGCTAGTACTTCTAGTACTCTCAGTACGTATAGTACTCATAGTACTACCGGTACTCCCCAAATAGGACCAGTACTACGTATAGCAAACTCTAGTACTCCCTTACCTTTATATAATCGTAATTTAGCTATAAAATCGCTCTCCAAAATATAAAAAATCACCTAAATCGAATATAAGCTCGGCTTATAAACGTAACCCGTTGAAAACAAACAGAAAATAGTGGTTGACTCGGCCGTCGAAAAGTGTTACCCTAGGGAGTCATTGTGTACCGACCACTATGCTTGAAGAACAAATATATAAAACGGCTTCTAACAATTTCAAGATAGCAGCTGGAGTGAATATTATATCAGTAATAGCACTCGCTTTTTATATGGGTGTTTTAAATAACAGAGTGGATCATCTTGAGAACCATGACAGTATTACTTCAAATAACGCACTTCGTTTGGCGGAGATGCAAATTGAATTGAAACAGGTTAGAAAAGATATAGAGGAGATAAAAAATGATCTCAAT
>JAHFMX010000010.1 GCA_023267635.1 bacterium
GCTATTAGCGCCTTTTATATCTGGACAAAACAACATATCCACTTCACGTTTAATTAAGGAAGGAACCGGCTGTGGCACAGATAGTAATGCGCGGAAATCTTAATGCTGCCAATGTTCCACTTCTTAGTAACCTTTTCGGCCGCAGTATTATTATTCCGCAATATGACCAGAACTTCCAACGCACACAATTTAGTGGTGAAGACCCGCAGCTTGATAAGGGAATTCCACAAATATGGTATGCGCATAACTGCATGCCAACTGGTCAAGGAATGCAATCAGTTAGTTATAAAAGAATTGTAGCTAATGTTCCCGGACAAAGCAGTTTTGTTAGAACTTACATCGTTAGAGACTCCAGTGAAAATAAGGCATTACTTGGTATAACCTCAACTGGTAAAGTTTACATCCTAAGTTCCTTTACAAGTGGATGGGTAGATATAACTCCTGGAGGAGGTTGGACTGGAGGAGCTACTAGTATAGCTGTAGTTAATGGAGTTACATACCTCTGTCTTTCTCTGTTTAACATCTATACTGTAAACATTGCTAGTTCAAGTTTAGCTGTTGCAGCATTGCTTGGAGTAACTCCTGCAAATATTGTAGGTATTGGAACAGCCGCGAATTACTTACTACTCCATGATAATACTACAGTGTATTGGAGCAGTACTGTTAATCCACTCGACTTCGTTCCAAGTCTTGTTACTGGTGCAAGTTCCGGCAATCCTACCGATATTAGTGGAATAATAATTGGTATAAATACCTATGGTGGTGGCTTCATAGTAATGACTACTGCTGTAATTGTTACTGCGAAATATAGTGGTAACACTCGGTATCCTTGGATTTTTGTAGGTGTTCCTAATTCTGCGGGTGTTGCTGATATTGAATATAGCACAGTTGATGGTGACGATGGTAGTAACTATGTTTGGACTTCTGGTGGAGTGTTGAAGATAACATCCGCTGGCGCTGTGCCCGTTTTTCCAGAAGTAACAGACTTTCTTGCTGGCAGACTTTTTGAAGATTTCGATACTGGCAGTAATACATTCATTCGTACACCAGTTTCAGTTGGATTCAAACTCAAGTTATGTTTCGTAGGTTCTAGGTATTTAATAATTTCCTATGGAATATCTTCTCTAACTCATGCAGTAGTTTACGATACTGCTTTCAAGCGTTGGGGAAAGTTAAAGACTCCACATGTAGATTGCTTTGAACTTTCAGTAAACGCAGCAGCTAACAGAAGTTGGATTTCTCTTCTTGGCAGTGGATGGAATGCATTCATAGGAACTGCTTGGCGAGATATGCTAACATTTAGTAACTTACCAGCAGATGCTAAAAGAACAATAGCCTTCCTAGCTGCTGATGGTTCCTGTACTTATACCTTATTTGATGCAGGAGACATTACAGCAGATGCAGTTTGTTTAGTTGGCAAGTATCAATTAGTAAGAACTGAAACAGTGCGTCTTGAAGAAGTAGCAGTAGAAAATATAGAAAGTGGGAATACTGGAAACTTCTCTCTTACTGTAATGTCTGCTGCAGATGGTAAAAATCTTACCCCTTCTACTCCGTACTTACAAATGAATACTACAGACTTTAGAAAGTATCTTGCTAATATTACTGCATTAAATCATAGCTTGTTATTCAAAGGAGCATTTGCTCTTACCAGTTTAACTATGACATTCTCTAGGCAAGGTAGACGATAATGGCGTCACCGAATTTTGTAGTAAACACTCCTATTGATGTACGATTACCACTAACTCCAGATTTATCAGGAGAAGTACCAGTAGAAATAACTGCGGAGTTTAATAGGATTTATAATGCTATTAGACAACTGCAAATTGGCGCAACTGCCTATACTGGCGCGGCCGCTCAAGATACTGCTGTACAATCAGTAGTAACTCCTGACCAAACGATTATTAATCAAAACATGAATAGGTTATATATAAAAGCTAGTGTCAATATAGCTTTTGGTCAGATGGTAAGACTTACTAATCCGGGCGGTGGAATAATTGGAGGAAAACTTTCTGATGCTACTACCATTAATAGTTTCGGAGTAAATGCTTGGTGTTCTACAGTTGGGGGTATTGCAGCAGGAAGTTTTGGGGAAGTAATTTGTGGGCCAGGACTTTGTAACGGTGTAAGTGGCCTTACTATTGGAACCATGTATTGGGCATCTACAACTCCTGGTGCAATTACTTCTGTAAAACCTTCGCCCGGAATGCAACAACTTGTAGGTATTGGACTTGGAGCTAATCTTTTATATTTCAATCCTGATAATACTCCATTCTAAGACAAATCTCTAATTGACTATTTCATAAGGACTCGCTATTATGGGAACTACTACAAGATTAACAAGAGGAGAACGAAATAATAACCCTGGAAATATTAGGCAAAATCCTCACATCCAGTGGAAAGGACTTGTTACTCATATAATTGGTGTTCCTAGTGAAGCCGCCTTTTGCCAATTTATAGATAGTACATTTGGAATTAGAGCTATTGGAGTTACCATTCATACATATGTAACTATGGATAAGATAGACTCCACAGTTGATGCAGTGATTTCCAGATGGGCACCCACGGCCGATAACAATAATACTTCGGCCTACATCGCATCTGTTAGTTATGATTGTAATGTCGGCTCTACTGATTCTCTTGATTTCACTGACGTAGATACTTTAAAAAATTTAGTAAAGGGTATTATTACCCACGAAAATGGCAGATGTATTTATGCAGATGCCTATATTCTCAACGCACTTGAAGGAATCTTTTAACATGACGAAACTCTTTCGTAGCGCTTTACTAGCCGCACTATTGTTAGCAATTAGCATTGGTGCAAAGGCTGTTCCAATTGAAGGTGCTGCAAGTGCTGGTAGTTACGTCAACATTGGCGCAGCCAGTTCAGGTAATTTATTCACTGAACATCACTTTCAATACGCACATATTACTACGTCAACTACTACGGTAGTAAAAGCTAGTGCAGGATTTGTGCATTTGGTGGCAGTAAATACCAAGGGAACAATAGCTAGTACTATTACTGTTTATGATAACACTTCTGCTGCTGGTCAAGTAGTTGCAGTAGTTGATTCTTTGAATCTATTTGGTGTGTTTATCTATGACATTCAGATGAATACAGGAATAACAGTTGTTACTACTGGAACAGTTGCTCCAGACGTGACAGTTAGTTATCGCTAACAAGGAGTGGATACCGTGTTGAAATACTTCCTTCTAAGTGCAGTCGGTACATTTTGTAGCTTGGTGATTTGCTGCTCGCAAGCTAAAGCTGCTGCACTTGGCGGGGAGTTACCAAATCCAGCGTTTACTCCATGTGCTAATGACCCGGCCGTAGTTAGAATAGTAACAAAAGAAGAACTCTGTTCTACTAAAACATCCACTATTCGAAATGTTACTGCAACAGAAAAGAAATTAGTATTCATGGAGTATGGCCTTCCATATAATGATAAGTCAGTTTGTGCCAAAGGTTATGAAGTTGACCATTGCTGCTCTTTAGAATTAGGATGTAACAATGACATTCATAACCTTTGGCCTCAAAGTTACTGTGGACAAATACTTGGTTTCGATGCTAACGGAGACCCAATCCTTGATAAGTGGAATGCTACTACTAAGGATAAGTTAGAAAACGAGTTACATAGAGAGATTTGTTCAGGAAGAATAACCATTCAGGCCGCGCAAAAATGTATCAGTACTAACTGGATTGAATGTTACAAGGAAACATTTAGAGAGGAAGAATAATGAAGATTGCATCTGTGTTACTGCTTGTACTACTCACTGGCTGTGCTAATGTTCAACCTGCTATTAATGGATTTGAGGCCGCTGCTTTAACTACATTACGAAATGCAGAAGATAATAACATTCGCCTGTGGGCATTGAATGCGTGTGCTACTCCATTTAGCGCACTTACTCGCCATCCAGAACTAGTACCTACTATCAAAGCATTGTGTATTCCAGCTGGTGCTGCTAGTAATCCCTATGACTTACTGGATTCTATCCAAAATGGAAATAGTCAGTAGCACTACTGTTAGCACCGCTGTTCCTCCAGCATTATTAGCATTTCCAAAGAATCTTGAACTAGAACTAATGCGCGATGCGCGCGGATTGCCATTACGGAATCGTTCTGGTCATCAACTTTACAGACTTACTGCAGAATTTATCTACGTCTGTATTCTAACCGGAGCTACTTATACAGTTCCAGCAGGTTTCGTAACTGACTTCGCATCAATCCCCCAGGCTCTTTCTAATATCTTCGGCGACATTGCTCAAGAACCCGCAGTGATTCATGATTACTTATACAGTACAGGAATTGTTGCTAGGGAAATTGCTGATAAGATACTAAAAGAAGCTTGTACAGTTACAGAAGAAAAGGCATGGAAGATTGCATTGATTTATGCTGGTGTTAGAGTTGGTGGCGCCGGTCATTTTAATTCAGATTATACAACGTAAAGGTAGCTATCATGGCTGATATTGCACAAAGTAACACAGCGCAAACAATCCCTAATTGGATACAAGCGCTTGCGCCAATCTTCCTTGGTAGTGGAGATGTTACTAGCTCTTCAAAAACAAGTCCTGTTGCTAATAATGCATTGCTGTCATTGTTTAATTCTTTAAATACAAGTACCGGTGATTACACTAAAGATGCTGCTATCAAGGATTCGGCCGGCTCAGTAGCACAAATTGTTCAAGATGCATTGCAAAAAGGATTACCAGATATTTCATCTGCGCAAAAAGGTGCTGGTGTTTATAATGATGCAACTACACAGCTTCTTCAGAATGATTTAATAGCTCGTACTGCTGCTCAAGGCCAAACTGCTGTGCAGGAAAACATTAACAACTACGCGAAGATTAATGCACAGAAGCAAAATACTGCCGCACAAGTTGCACAGATTTTGGCGCAAGCTAATGAATCCAAGACTACTAAGACTGCTCCAACTATTGACCCAATGGGCGCATTACTGAAAGTAGGTGGTGGAATTCTTGGTAAGAAGCTTCTGAAAGCTACAGGTATTCAGGATAAGATTAATTCCACAATGAATAGTGTGTTTAATAGTGGAAACACTTCTGCAGTTTCAAAGGTTAATCTTGCGGATAGTAGCAATCTCCTAGGTAGTAATGACCTTATCAGTGCTATTGCTAATCCTGGCAATCTTTCTGGTATTGGTACTGAACAATCCTTAAACAGTTTCATCGATGCTCTTACTGGTAATGGAAGTACAGGAGTATCAGCATTGGATACAATTTTAAATGCTGGAAGTGGAAACATTGTAGGTTCAGGCTCCGCACTTCTTGATGCTGCCATCAATCCTGCAACTATTGACCTTAGCAATTCCGCCTTTACTACTGCAGGCGATGCAGTAAGTAGTTTATTTGATACCGGTGCTAGTGGTATTGGCAGTGCTGCAGATAATGCCATTACTAACTCTTTCTTTAGTGGCAGTGGAGCAGCAGACCTAAGTGGTGGAATAGGCAGTGATTTACTTGGCTCTGCTGGCTCTGATATCTTTAGTTCTGGCGGTACCAGTACTATTAATGATGTATTCTCCGGTCTTGCCTCTGGTGGCGGTGGCCTTGATAGTGCATTCTCTGGTGGCCTCGGTGACCTCTTTGGTAACCTTGATTTTGGCGGTGGATTTGCTGGAGACTTCCCAGTAATTGGCCCAATATTAGACTTTGCACAAGGTGACTTCGGTGGTGGGGCTGGAACTATTGCAGGCTTCGCAGTAGGTGGGCCAGTTGGTGGAGTTATTGGTGGCCTCATTGGCGATATCCTTGGTGGTGGTTCTGTAATCTGTACAGAACTGTATAGCCAAGGAATAATCAGTAGTGAGTTGCTTAGTAAGGATGTAGCTTATGCCCGCGCGAATTTCTCCAATACTATCATGAAAGGTTACTGGTTATGGGCAATTCCTTACGTTCGCTGGATGCGGAGAAGTTCATTCGCAACGAAGCTAATCACCATCGGTGCAATTCCTTTCTGCAATCAAATCACTGGAACTAAGAAGAATCTTCTTGGTAAGATAGTATTCGCTATCGGTGTTCCTCTCTGTTGGACTCTGGGAACTTTAGTAGAATTACGTGAAAGGGCTAACTCATGGGTGCTGCAATAGACGTTCCTAGTATCCTTCAATCAGCAGCAACTGCTAGCGCGCAGGCCAACGCCGGTGCAGCACAAATAATGCAATCCATTTCTGATAACAATCAGCGTGGAGCAGAGAGTGCTACTGCAGAACAAACTATCGGTGCAGCACAGTTGATAATTCAAGGTGTAGAAAACACTGCAAAACTTTCTGTACAGAATAAGAATCAAGAATCTCTTGCAGAGTTTGGCCTTGACCAAAATGGCAGTGCTAGTGACGTTATCGCTCTAACTGCTAGTAAAGTTGCAGACGATAGAAGTCGTATGAGTACTGCTCTTGATAACATCCGCCAAAAGAATTCAGTAGAATTCCTTGATGACCCATTGAGTTACATTAGTAACATCTTCACAATTAATGATGATATCAATGAATACAATCAAAGTAATAATGATTCAGAAAATCAACTTGCTATTCTTCAACGCTTGCAGAAAGCGCAGGATGACCAAGAAAGAATAAATGCTGCTACTGCAACTACTATAACTCCTGCAACTATCCAAGCCCAGGCCGAGCAGACTGCTGCCAATACTGTGCTAGCTCTTGGTAAGATTAAGCAAGATACAGCACAATTTAACAACGCAGCAATCATGCAAGCTAAGTCATTATCTGTAGCAGGAGTTACTGTACAGATGGATGCCGCTAGACTTGTAGATTCTCAACAGCAATTAGCAATAGCAAAAGACACTGAAGCTAGAGAAGATGCGCGGTTTGCCCTGTATAAACAAGAAAAAGAAGAGACAGAAAATACTATGGCTGGTATTCTTCAACAAGCTAATGCTGGCTTTGATGTAATGCATCTGCCAAGAATTGATGGCTCACAACTTAAACTGTATAAGAATCTCGGCGGTGCTAACTGGGATAAGATTGGATACGCTTTCGGCGTGGGCGGCCAGACTGCTGCTTCTGGAAGGCCAGTACTATCAGCAACCCCGGCCGGAGCAGCAGAAGTAATGTTCAAAACTGGTATGCAACCACCGGCGGCTGAAGTGCCAATAGCAAGATTTATTGGTGGCCTAGCTAGGGATGCAAGTATTAATCCAGCTATGAAAGGTGACATGCAAGCACAGGTTGCTTATATCAATTCTGCTGTTGAAGATGCAGTAGAAGGTCGTATCGACCCTGCAAGTGGCAAGCGTGTTAATGGCTGGCTTAGTAATGTAAACAACACTGATACTAAAAATATTTATAATCCAAAAGACATCGGCAGTATTGTTAATACCTATCCAGCTGTAGCACAGACACAACTATTTAAACAGTTGTTATCTCCACAACTTGAAGCTGCTAATGGTAGTGCAGTTAAAACTGACCCTTCTTCTATATTAACTCAAGGACTTTCACTAGTAGCCAAAGGACAAATGAGTGCGACTCAGCTTGACTCTGACCTTAAGGTATTAATTGGTGCAGCTATTGGAACTAATAATGCAGTTAATAACTACGGTAAGTATGGCCTACCAGAACAAAAGACATTTGAAATAAATGGTGTTGATTGGGCAAATGACGCGCAGAGACTGTACTATATAACAACGCTTGTTACTTTGGGAGCAAGTAATAATGGCCTGTCCGCTGTTGGATTTGCACCGTAGGAGTGAGGAATAATAACTATGGATACTGACTTCACTTCCTTTAATGCCGCTGCTGATGCAGGGTCAACTAACTTCTCTACTATGCCAGATTACATGGTAGCTGCAAGTACACATGACATTGGAAATAATGGAGGAGATTCTTTTATTTCTCGTGTAGGAAGTTTTGTCTCCAATACTCCAGAGTTTCTTGGAGTCTCTGCTGTTTCTGGATTGAATTCAATTTATAATACTGGTGTTGAAGTTGCTAACTGGTTTGGTGCGGATGCTCAAAAGACATCTACTGCCCAATTCCTTGCCTCTGTAGATAGTAACGTAGCTGATTACTATATGCAGAATCAACAATCAGCTGATGCTATTGGTTTCTTTTTGACCTCATTAGCACCAGGAATCGGCGGCATAAAGGTTCTAAAGGCTAGTCAAGTTGCCCTTCGTAGTGGTATTGAAACTGGAATTTTTGGTGATAACATCGGCGGTGCGCTAGGACTGCTAACTCCTAATATGCCTAAGTTACTGGATGCAGCGAAGGCCAGTCTTGCTGAAAATGGTAATGCCTTCAGGCTTATCAACTCCGCAACACTAACAGCCATTGGTGCTGGAGTTGGGCAGGCTGCGCTTGAAGGTGCTGCGTTTCAAACTGCTGTTACTGCTGCAATGCATAGTTCTCCGTTACTGGAGAATGAAGATTTCGGAGACATGTTCTCTAATATTCTTACTGTCGGTGGAGTTAATGCAATCTTTGGTGGAGCTATTGAAGCTGCTGGAATAATTTCAAAAGTAAAAACCGCAAGAAATCTTAGCGATATTGCTATGAAACCTTTTGAAGCTGATTCCGGTGTAGAACTTGGTATGAAACCAGCAGATAAGATTGCTATTTATCTCGATGACTTGAGAAACATTCCTCCTGTCCCGGAAGATGGGATAGTTGTAGATGGAGTTGGCGACCTTACTGTACGTGCAAAGAAATCCGCTGCTGCTAAGGAAATGCGGTTACTTGGAAACATTCGCGCGGAGGCCGGAAACCTCACAGGTGGTGACCAAGTAGCAGCACAACAACTTTTCTCCGGCCTGAAAGCTATTGGCTCTAACGAAATTCTTACCAGCCAGAATTTAAACGGTCTTGAAGAAGTTGGTATTCTTTCTAAGCGCTTTCAACTAGAAAGTACGGAGAAGTCACTAGCAAAAAAGGTTGTTGATGAAACAGCTACGCAGGAAGAACTTGATGCCTATAAGGATATTAACATAGGGTATCTAAAAGTTCACGGTGAAGGTAGTGGAGTTATTACGGACACTGCACCAGAAGTTAGAAATATCCCAGATACTTTGAAGGCTAATCAAGCAGTGGCATTTAAGGATGGAGCAGTACGGATTGTTGATGCTACTACTAATGCTACTTTGGATACCCTTGCAAAACTTGTTCCAGAAAAGTCGGAGCCAATAACTACTGCTATTGCCGATACTCAGAAGGCGCAGTTTGCATTGGAGGCTAGATACATAGCAGCGAAGGAAAGTCCAAAGTTAACTCCAACTCCCGCGAAACCTCTTACAATTAATATTGGCGATATTCCGTTGATGGAAAAAGCATATCTGGAAAATACTCCATTGGATAATGTTAAACTTGTACAAATAAGAAACAAGGAATTAATTCCAGTAGATACTCCATCTTCTCGTGCAGAGTTTTTAGATATTCTCCGACAATCAAAAGATGATGTTGCTAATGAACTAGAAGCAACAGGAAAACTTAATCCTTCACAAATAGCAAAGGCTGTGAATGTTCGTGGTAGTTATCTCAACGGAGTACAATCTACTAATCCGGCGGATGACTTATTTGCATTCCAACTCGCGTCTAGAGAATACACTGACCGACAAGTTGAACTTGGTTTGCACAATCCATTAACTCCTGATATTAAAACATATCTGCAACCATCAGTCTTAAAACTTGGCTATTCAAAAGGCGATGTTCTTGACCTTGATGGTAACCTTGTTAATGGTTTAGTACTTGCTAAAGAACGTCAGGTACTGATGCAAAATGCTGTAGATAACGCAACCGCCGGATTCTTTGGTAATGAGTTCAATGCTCAGATGCCAATGATTAGAGATAAGGATGTTGCTACTGCAACTCGCGGTGGGGCTGGAGGTGGATTCTTCAATTTTGCTTCTGGTACTTATGGACAACTGGATGCGGCAATGGAGTATCTTGGAAACATTACTAGCAGACTTGTCGCGCGCGGTAGGGATAAAGTAAACACCCAACTACAGCCGTTACTTATGAGACTTGCTAATTCTCCTGCTGATGCTGTGGAATTTTCCTCCTTGCTTAATAAGGTTCGCAGCATACCAGAAAATTATTACATCAATGAAACTGGTACAGGTCTGCGCCTTGCGAAGCTAGTGGAATATGAGGAAGCTGGAGGAGAGCAAGCGGGCGTCAAAGCACCACAACTACTGGATAATTCTATCCCTGAAGATATTCCTTTTAGTGAAAACATCGCTGATTTAGTACAGGCGCACGTAGACCTCAATGGTGACAGAGCCATTAGTACTAGGAATATTCGCGCCGCTCAATCACTTTCTACGAATAGAAATCCACGAGTATTCTACGCCCCGCCTGTTGACCCTGCTAAGTTCAAATACTTCATGATAGTTAAAGATGATACAGTAACTTCTACTGGTCATATTAAATATCTTTACGCTAATGATGAAGAAAGTCTCAACGGCATGGTTGCTAACGTGGAGAAGAATAATCCAGAACTAACAATCCTCAGCCGCGCGGATAGTGAAAAGTACTACAAAGAACGTGGTGAATACGCATATGCAAATACATTGCATGATAACTATCTTGATACTGCAATGGCTCGTAGTGGTGTTAGTACTCCGTTTTATACTCCTACTGACCCAGTTAAGATTGCTACTGATTTACTTGATTGGCATGTTAGAGAAGAATCCCAACTTGCTAGACTTGCAATTAATGCAAAGTATGAGCCACAGTTTGATATACTCCGTAAACAAGGAATAGCATTTACTAATATTGCTACCTCTAAATTTGGCGGCAGTATTGGAAAATACGCATCTAGTAACGTTGCTAATCCTTATGAAGAATACCTTAAGACTGCACTTAATATCAGTCACCTAAATGAGTATCCATTGTATAGTGCAATTAATAATACTGTGGAAAACGCAGTTAGTTTTGTGACTAAAAAGATTGGGGATATATTAAATACTGCTAAAGCTCCTGCTGATTTGGATACCATTAACTCTGTACTTCAAAAATCTGGAATCAATTCTGCTTACTACGATGCAGCTACTAACATTTGGGCGAACCACCAAGCAGCAGGTAAGCCACTAAGTCAGTTCATTGGAAGGTCTAATAGTATATTGGCAAGTCTTGTCCTTGGCCTTGACCCAATTAATGCAGCAGTTAATTATGTTAGCTCTCACATACTTGTGGGTACGGAATTCACTTCAATACTAAATAATATCCGGGCGGGAAACGCTAATGCAGTAGGTGAACTTTCAAAACTAATGGACTTACAAGTTCCAGGAGTTAAGGATATTATTTCCAGTCCAAGTAAATTAATGGCACAAGCATATAGTGACCTATGGAATGACGATGGCACTATTATGAATAGCTATAAAAGTGCTGGAGTTAATACTACCATTCTTCAACAGTTCAAATCTATTCAAGATGAACTTACTCTTAATGGTAGTGAAACAGCAGTTCATCTGGATACTAAGATTCAAAATGCACTGGCGAAGTTGAATCAAAACCTTGCAGAAGTAGGTAAGGAAGGATATAGACTTACTGGTAATAACCTAGCAGAGCAAACAAATAGATTCCTTCCCGCGCGGATGATGGAGATACTTTGTAATATCGCAGTTAAGAACGGCATCATGGAACAGGAAGATGTATTACCGTATATAAATACTGCAGTTAACAGAACACAAGGTAACTTCCTCGCATCGCAACGCCCAGGAGTATTTCAAGGCCCAATTGGCCAAGCTATAGGACTGTTCCAAACGTATCAATTTAACTTAATGCAACAACTGTTTCGATATGTTGGCGAAGGCCAAGGTAAAGATGCCGCGATGTTACTAGGACTGCAAGGTACAATCTATGGTGCTAATGGCCTCCCGGCGTTTAATGCTATTAATCAACATATTCTTGGTACACTTAGTGGGAATACAAATCACACTGATGCTTACAGTACCATCTATGGCGCTGCTGGCAAGGAAGCGGGGGATTGGTTAATCTACGGCCTAGCTTCCAATATGTTAATTGACCCGAATCTGAAGATGAATCTATACTCCAGAGGAGATATTAACCCGCGCCAGCTTTCAATAATTCCAGTGCTTCCTAGTCAGACCCCAATCTATTCTGCGTATGCTAAGTTCTTTGGTGCACTCAGTGATACTATTGGAAAGATTTCGGGGGGTGGAAATGTTTGGAACTCACTACTGCAAGGAATAGAACATGGGTCTGTTAACCGGCCGCTAACTGGTATCGCACAGGTACTAGAAGGGCTGGGTAATCCTCAAGGACAATCTTATTCAACAAGTAATAAGGGAGATATTATTGCTAGTAATGACCTTATGAGTTTAGCCAACTTCGCGCGGCTAGCTGGTGCTAAGCCTCTTGATGAAGCTGTTGCTATCGACAATGCTTTCCGTATGAGTGCTTACGGACTAGAGGATTCAGCTAAAAGAACAGAGTTAGGTGAAGCGATAAAGACAAAGGTGATTGCTAATCAGACGCCAAGTATCGAGGAGATTAATGACTTCGCTACTAAGTATGCAGCGGCCGGCGGTCAGAGTCAGGACTTCAACAAATGGTACGTTGGACTTTTCAAGGAAGCAAATAGCAGTCAGGTTAATAAGATAGCAGCTAATCTTAAAAACCCGACTGCACAGAATATGCAAAGAATTATGGGAGGATATAGTCTAAAGGATTTTAGTAATGACGGTCTTTAGGAATTAATGAACTACTCCCGGCGCAGGCAGTATAATTACTGCGCCGCTTCTTTTATCTCTTAACTTTTTCAAAAATAATCTCGCCAAATCTGGCAACATGTATTCCCCATCCAGAAGTATTTCCAGATACGTTGCAATCACTGCAAAGAGAACAGCAGTATCCTTATTACTTTGCGTATTTAATTTTTCCTGCAACTCTGGATGGTGAGAAAGTATTTCTTGTTGTAGGTCAATAAACTCCTGTGGGGACATTTCAATGTGCATGATTTATTATTGCCTCCAATCCAGCCAAACACTTACTAGCATCTTTCGCTTGATTAACTGCATCTACCAATGCGTGATGTGGAGTACCAGAAGGAATGTCAAGAGTTATTCCAGCAGCAGTTGCTAAAGAAACAAGTGTCCGTAAGCAACGAGTGTTTTGATATCTCCAAGGTTCTTTGATTCCCATCTTCTTATAAGCAACCTGAAGTAGGGGAATATCGAAGGCCGCGCCTTTGCTCCATAGCAACACCGGAGTATTCGAGCGTAGTTCTACATCATAGATATAGCGATTGAAGTAAATCAATGCAGTATCAAGAGGAGTAGTACCACTGAATGCCTGCTCTTTAACCATTGGGTCTTGTTTTTCCCACCAATCCAATGTTAATAACTCCTCTTCCAGTCCTACCATCTTACTAAACTTTCTACTTATCTCTACGTAGAACTGTCTATCTGCTAAATCTATTGGCAAATCCTTACCAAAGGTTGCAGCACCAATGGATAGAATAGCACATCCTGGGTATGTTCCCAAGGTTTCCAAATCTAGCATTACGTTGACAATGTGAGTGGGTGGAAAAGTATTCATGATAGTAATGGATTCTCGGCCGGCGGTACTGGAGGAGTAGCATCCGCAGTAGCATTAGCAGTATGTACAACTTTACTAGAGGCAACTGCAACCTTTAATAAAGTATCTGCCAAGTCAAGAGCAATAGCACTAAGAGCCACCATTGAAGGTTCGCTTTCAGGAATACCAAGTGCCTGTGCTTGCTTTATCCAGAGGCCGGGATTTACTACCATACCAACCAGTACTTCAGTTGCTATCTCCAGCCTTGTTTCATCAACTTGTTCCTTCGTTACTCCTTCTTCTGTATTAAAGACATTATGTTTCATGGTATCACACTCCATTTCGTTCTGCTTCGGTTAATAAAGAGAAATCTACTACAGCACTATTACGACTACTTGCTACTTCTACACTTATAGTTTTCTTTGGTAAGAAGCCTCCGGGCGCGGGGGATTTAACGAACATTACTTTATCACTAAGTGTAAGGATGTTCATTAAATTTCCTATGTCAGAGAACTTATCTAAATCAGTGCTAATTATTTTATAAATTTCATTAGCAGTCATTGGAGCAGTTGCTCGATTTAGAACGTCCATTATCTTGTTAATTGTATCGCTATGTTTACTCTTGCCAAATTCTCCTAAAGCTTTAGGCATAAGATGTTCAGTATGAGTGAGCACAGTATTAGCAAGCAACACGTCTTTCTCGGTAATGTTTCTGGAGCCTCTACTAACAGCACAAATAATACAGAGTTTAATAAGGTGAGTAAACCGGCGGCCAGTATAATGGTCAAAACGTACATCATCAATTCCTTTATAAGTTTTGTAAATCTTATCCAATAACTCTCGTGTTTTTGAATCTGCAAGTATCTCACCAGAGCAGGTTCTTTTTATTTCTGCAATCTTCGTTACCATTTCTGAAATGGCGGCCGGGCTTGGCTCTACTGGAAATGTAATTCTTTTACCAGTAGGTTCTCCGTATACTAATATTAATCTGCTGAAGAATCCTTGACCAATAATTTCAGGAGGAAAAGCAAGACTAAAATTGGTAGGAGTATTACCGCTAAGAATATTAATAGTTGGATTAGGAAGATTAACAGACTTACCAGTTTTAATTCTATTCCTGTAAATCCCTTCATAATCATAAAGGACACCAAGCATAGATATAAACTCGATATTCCCGTTGCCAAGAAAATCGTTAAATTCGTCTGCCATAATAAAGCACTCAATCGGTGGCTTACTAAGTATTGAAGCATCATCTTCTTCCTCTCCAAAAAGATTTTTATCAAGAATGTCCCCGGCCTCGCCAGTGGTACTATCGTGTTGTGCTGCTAAGTCCATCAACCATTTCTCTTTAGTTGTCTTGTCTGCTGCTATCGTAGAGTAGCCGGAGGCCATCGCTAATTTCTTTGCTATCTTTATCGCAGTAGACTTTCGTGTTGCTGGTAAACCAATTAGCATCAGGTACATATTAGCATGTACATTGAAATGCCCGAACTTAAAGAAGCAATCGCGGCCAAGCATACCTGCAAGTAAGGCCATACCGCACCAACGATGATAGAGCATAGGACTTTCAGTATCTCCAATGTAGGACATGTAGCTAGTTATGAAATCAGTGTCCACATCACCTACGTCAGCAGCCATTAGTATTCCTTTAGGTTTTTATCGTTATTATTGGTTTCAAATGATTCGCTCGTTCAAATTCTGCTACATATTTTTTAGTAGTAATATCCTTTGGATGCTCTGGAAATCTACCTCCTTTATTTTTTCGCTGCTTCGCATACTTACCAGTAGCTGTAAAGCGCATAGTATGAATGAGGGGATAATTACTACATTTTTCTATTGTCATTTCTCTTCCTCTCCTTTTTCTAATAACTTTCTTGCTAATTCCCATCCAGAAAGAAGTATAGAAAAGGATAACAGATACCTCCATCAATGGATATACCTTACTACGATGAAAGATTATCTTAAAGAGATAAAGTGATTTCCTAGAGACATTTAAATAAATCTCAAAGTTCCGGGTCTTAAATGTTATCATTTACAATCACTCCACCGGGCACCCCCGCATTTAACATCGACTGGAACTATCATGGTTCTACTAATACCTTTAATATCCTTAACTACTATTGGATTGTGCATACAGTCCTTAACCATATCATTAAGATACTCATGGCCAATACGGTATTGATAAAGAATACTATCATGTATCTGTGCGTTTAACTTAAAGTTCTGCCAATGGATTAACCAGACTTCCTTAAATACTCTTAACCAACTTTCATTCAGCAAGTAAGCATTAAGGTTTTGCGGGCAGTGAGCAATAAGACTATTAAGATTCAATTTATTATCTCTAGGATTTCCAAAGCAGTAACGAGTCCAGCCCCCGGCGCTAATTAGCATCCTCGTTGCCATCACAGTTGCTATCATCCATGCAGGATAATCAATACGAACTACTGGATAGGTTTGTTCAAACTGTTTAAGCAGATACTCACAGATCATAATAGGAGTGAAATGAATTGGCAACTTTAACAGCTTCTTCGCTGTAAGTACCTTTTCCGTTCCCATTGTATCCAGTAACGTCTTTGCCATCATGTAATAGTTTGCTCCATGATTTGTGCGCTTTGCCAAATCTCTGAGAGTTTTGTCAATAACTTCTCCTGTGCCGGGGTCGATAATTGATTCATACGGGACGCCAAAGAACTTACTTGCATTAACACTATGGAAATCTTTATCGCTTTCGACTGCGATAATAAGGCCAGTATCTCCTGTAATATAGCCAGTACCTCTTGATTCTGCTTGGGCGTAATCTGCTTCTCCAAAATGGAATCCGAAGTCGGCCACATACATTTCCTTAATTCTATCTTCTTCTTCGCGGGGTTGATTTTGTATGTTAGTTCCAATCCAGAAACTATGTTCTTTACTAGCCAACCTTGCGGTATCAGTGTTATATGGATTGAGAGAGTAGAGTACGCGTTGTTTGTTTTCATCGTGAATATCTCCGAGTGCGAGGCCGACGTCTTTTAGGTACGTTGATACCAACTTGCGATGCTGGCGAATTAGTAACACCTTATCGAATATGAATTTATTAAGAGCATGACGGTCACCGCATTTCTTTAGCGCCTTTTCATCGCCCTTCTTAATATCTTCACATCCGAAAATTATCTTCAGTTGTGCAACTTGTTTGGAAGAGTTTACATTAAATGTAACTCCAAGCATCTTATTAAGTTCTGCACTTTCAGTGTTAATAACTTTTTCCCAATGTTTCTTAACTTCTCGGCGCCGGTCATTATCCAGTTTAATGCCTGTCATTTCTGCCAGATGGCAAATAGGAATTAAAGGCATTTCGATTATATAATTCTTCTTCGCCCATTCCGGTGCCTCTATTAACCAACTCATGAAAGCGTTTGCAGTATTATGACAATCGTGTGCGTTATAGAGATAGTACCGCTCGTCTCTAAACCCTACACTAGCTTCGTGTTTCCAGTACCTAGCATCACGTACTAGAAAGGAATTAAGAAAGGCCAAATCTTTTGGAAGTTCTGAATACCAACAGTGAAACATAACTGCGGTATCCCAGATAAAATTAATAACTGGTACGTTGTATCTTGCTAAATAGCTGATATCATACTTACCAGTTTGGAAAATCTTTCCCATAGGTAAAGAATTAAATTTACCAATATAAGTAAGATTGTAAGTAGAACTGCAAGGGATGACAATAGTATGAGTTCTAATATCCCCCACATCGCTAATCCATATGCCGCAGTACCCAACGCAAGTAATTGCCAGATTTTCTTCAACAGTTTCGATGTCGATTGCGATTGCGATACAGGAGGAGAATTCATTATAAAGCCTTTCGAGAGTGGATTCATTAGCAACTTCCCAAGTAAACGCTGTACTTTTATACCAGCGATTTGATTGCGTAAGTTTGGATACGAATCGTTGAAGTAGGAACTTTCCATACGTTTGTGTAACTACTGAATTAAGTTTTGGAATCATTACGAATTCGATATCAGCATGTGTAAACATTGAACCCGCGAAATCATCAAGAGTTGGGGCGCGGTCGAATGTTTCCCTTGCAAGTTTTGGAATCAAATGTTCTTGGGTAGTAATAACTCCAGTGATATTCTTCTTCTTGCAGTAAGAGATAACTTCAATGAGAGTTCCAACCTGCTTATCTACAATGAATGTAGAATGGCCAGCTCCGATTATAGATTTCATAAACGGGAGAAAGTTAATATCCTCTGAAGTTATCAGTAGCAGTAAGTTCATTAAGAATCACCTTCCGCTACTTCTAATGCTAACGCAGTTTCACAGATGGTATTTATTTTTTTACTTCTTTCATCATCAAAGGAGATACAAAGTATATGAATACTTTGTACAGACTTCCGTAATTCTTGAGAGTATAGAAGCAAGTTCTTTTTGTAGGAAGCTTTTTTCTTAAACGCAGCTAAGAATTTACGAGAGCCTTCCTCTATTGTAGTATCTTCTGATATCTCTAAGCCTGTAAGTTTATTTAATATTCCCAGAGATTCTGCTACGGAAATATTCTCAAGCTTGTTCCAAAGTTCTGGCTTGTTACTTCTTATCCAATCATTCAAAAGTTCGAAATTATGTGACATGGTTATTCTCCTAGTGACTATTTAATTACTTTGTAAATGCACTACGGAATGTTCGCTACTCCGTAGTGCATTGGCTAAGTAACTAGCCTACTGATACTGCTATTGCTACCGCTACTACAGTACTTCCAAGGAATCAATAGCCAGGTACTTCTGGGTCTTGTCCTTGTTAAAACGAACTTTCGTTACCACCATGACTTGCATTCCCGGCATAGCAGCAACAATTTCGCGCGTCTTTGCTAAACCAGTAGCGGTTTGAATTGGCTTCAGCAGTTCTTTGAAAGCCCCTACGCCAAATTCATTGTCCATCATGAAGGAGGTACTAGCTTCTGTACCGTTGGCAACTGGAGTATCGGATTCATTTGCAAGTTCCAATGTTTCAAGGAACCGAAACTTAACTTCAACTGCCGGGTGGTCATTGATTTCCTTCTCCTCAACGGAGAGGATACTAGCGTTATAAGCGCCGGCCGGGGGTACTACAAACTCCGGCATATCCGCAAGGTCATCAAGGTTTTGATCGAGAATATCATCAAGTACTGACATGTTTTATTTCCTTTAAGTTAATTGATTTGATTAATTGATTTGATTAAATGATTTACTTTCTTATGGATAAACTTCTATCCATTCTTACTAGAATCTGCGCCAGTTATAACTTCCTGACACCGTGCCATCAAGGCAGTATAACCAGCTATATCTACCATTGAATCCCTATGAGTTGGAGAGTTCGCCAGCCGGGCGACTTTCATTAGCACCATCATCATGCACACGTCGTCGATGGTAAGATGTGCATGTAGACTGTTATTAGCATCCAGATAGTTTGTCCAAAGTGCAGCAATAGTTTTTAGATTCTTACTTGGATGTCCATACGTCTGCTCTCTATCGTTATAGATAATACTTTGAGCCTCTTTAAGAATACTATTCTTATTATTAAGAAGAGCCTCGTTGTAATTAAATGGGGGCGGGCAGGGTCTTTTACCTAGTGTTCCCAGTTTTCTTCCCTTACCTTTTTCCCAGATTTGGTTATCTTTTGTACATAAAAACTCTACTTCCCTACCATTAAAAAGTATTTTATCCCCATTTAAATCTTCTTCATTAACATAAAACCCAAGAGGAAAGTTGTCATCGAAAATTGAGTAGGAATCCCCTACAAGTCTAACAGCAATTACCTTATATTCTTCTCCAAAATTTGGAGTAAACTTACCTGCAATCATGATTGAATCTCCTTCTTAACAGTTTCGAGGGCGGCTATTAGTGTCTCCCGTTGTTCATTGGAGATACTAACAGTATCCGGGGTGGTAAAAATATCCAGCAACGATGGTGTTTCTTTTTTCTCAATCTCTAGCCCGCTGCGGGAACCTGTAACTACGCTGGCCTTATACGCAGTGGAACTACCGAACTTGTGTTTCCCATTTACTATCTGGCCATATACAACATGGTCAAAATACTTTGCAGTATTCCTAGAGGAACGGGAACTACCACTAGATGCAACCAACTTACTTGCACCATCAACCATTTCTACTTCTTCTTCGTGAGTGATGCAGACAATGTTATATCTAGCAGCTTGTACTTGGGATAGGAACTTTTCAATTAGAATCTTTAGATTCCCCCAATCATCCCGCTCCATCTTGTAATCATCCGGCTGACTTCGAGTAATATTTGCAATGGCGCTGTTAGTTAGTTGGGTTAAAGAATCAAACACAACTATCGTATCAGCCGGTGTTTTCGATAACTCCACGTGATTAACTGGACTGCCATCTTTAATACACAGTTGGCAATTCCATTTACCATGCTTATCACAAACTGTTCCCGCATCACCACGAATTACTTTGAGCCAAGTTTCAATACAGATAGGATATACTCGACTATCTGGAATTGTAATTAGATCAATTCTTGCTTGCCATTCAGGAGGAAGTTTGAACAGCGTACTAAATCCTTGGTCACAATCGAACCAGATAAGATTGAATTTTTCCGCTAAGTTACCAACGAGTTCTGTCTTACCAACTTTCGGCGGCCCGAATACTAGCACCCGCTGTGTAGCTGACGGTGCAACTTGAGTGAGTTGTGTCATGGTTAATTATTCCTTATCGTTGTTGTTACTGTTACTGTTGCTGTACTACACAAGAGCAGCAGTGGTCATTAGTATTGAATCTTTCTGGATGGAACACCAAAAGATACGCAACTATTAGAAATACTATCGAAGCAGAAACGCACATTAATGCCAGAGATTTCTCTGCTAAGTCGTACATAGTTAAATGTTCCTTTCAATTTGAGAGTTAATTAAATCCAAGAGACTGATATTAATCTGATACTCCGGCTCTTTGTTTTCTTCTTTTTCATCCTCAACAGCAATAGCCTCGTAGTTAATCAGCACCTTATCACTCATGCTACAGATATTAAAGAACTCACACTGCCGGAAGAATGCGTAACAAGATTCACCATGCATAGGGAATGCGTTAGCAGAGTAATACCCAATCATGTTTACATCAAGAACTAAATCCCTAATCCAATCTGCCCTCTTAGTAAAGGATTTATCGAAACTCATTAGCTCAAATTCTTCTGATACTGTTTTATAAATACAGTATAGCACTCGGTAACTGGATTTACCCGGAGAAATAGCATCAAGAATAATTCCATATCCTAACGCTTGCCCGGAATTTTTATAAGTAGCCTCGTCAATGGTTTTGTATTTAGTTGTTTTAAGTTCCAGTACTAAGAACTCACCAGTAATTTTATGCCGGAGAACTACATCAACATAGCCACGGTAGGAAAATCCCTGCATAATATCTACACGGAAGGATAGTTCTACTGCTGGCTTGCCGTCTAAATATGCAAGGTCATAATCTTTTAAGTCAGTACCATCAGCAAGTCGGAGAGTATTTTTAATTGCATGGAATTGTTGCACAGCAAACATCGCATACCAGAAAGATTTTTTATTAGTAGTTTCTTCTTCATACAATCCGGTATCCCAAGCAAGAAACATTTGAAAATAAATTTCTTGAATTGTTTTCTGTTGCATAGATAATTGCAATCCAAGACCTACAACATGGCCGAAAGCAAAGGTTACAGAACTATCTCTGGCAGGTTTGCGGAGTCTATTAAGCTGCAACTTACGAGGACAACTATGCAAGTCAAGACGGCTACTATAACTAAGTAGCTTTAGGCGCGGGTGAACAGCGGCCAATTGCTCTGTATTAACTATGTTACTCATGATTAGTATTTTCCATAAGGTCTAATACTATTGTAAGATTTACCATAAATTGCCAAAGACTATAAACATTTACATCTAAAATCTCTGCCAATTTATTCAGTTCATAACTCATAAACAAATGACTAACATGTTTGCGAGGGTAGATAGTAATGGCAGATGTATCTATAGGTGATAGCCATGCTGCCAGTAACTTAAACCCCTCGAAATAATTCTTATAAACTACATAATTCGGAGCACGAAGATATAGAATTAAAAGACTACGGACAGGGAATGGTTTCCTCTCCAGTACCCTCTGTTCCTCGAATGCTGCTAGCGCTAGGCTGGTGACAGAGATATTCTCCGTATCTATCATATCCGCAGTTCTGGAACAAAGCTACCGTTTTTTAATTCCATATCCAACACATACTTTGGATACTCTGTATCAATGTAGTTTACTACATCGTTAATTATAGCATCTATGGAGGAGTTACTTTTCATTTCAAAGAATCCTCCCCACAAAATGTCATAACTAACAAGGCAAAAGAATACAGTAGGCGGTGATTCTTCCTTATAGATTCCTGCTACTGGATTAAGTTTAAACACTGGTGGCATGTAGATTACCAACTTACCATCGTGTCTAGCATTTCTCCAAAGAACTACAGAATCTTCTGGAATAAAAACCATTGGGTCAGAGATATCTATACCCGCTTGTTCCATACAAGCTAACTCATAGTCAGTAGGAAAGTCAGCAGTTATCTGTTCAGGAGTTTTCATAGTAATTACAAGTCATCAAGAGTTAGCTGGCTGGCCGGCTTCTTCTTACTACCCATTGCGGTGGAGGCCAGTGTAATATTCTTCTGATGTTCTAACCCCTGTACTATGATGTTGACATCTTCAGGAGAAAGAAATGTGACGAGTTCAGCATCAGTTTTTAGATTGTTGTAGATAGTACGAAGCACTGTAGGAAAGTTAGGTAACCTTTCGTTCAGTGCTTTTTCTAGCGTTAGTATCTGCTCTTTGATTACTTCTGCTGGTGTCATGATTGCAGTTCCTTTGGAGGGTTACCTAATACTACGGATTAAAGTTTTTCCAGACTTGCTGAATTGTTTACGAACATAGTATCCATGAGAGTTCAATATCTCAATAGCTTGGAAACCATTTATTTGCAATGTTTCTGGGGCACCATGAAATGCAGGATTCAATGGGTCAGCAAGATGTTTTGCGTAATCAGGATTAGGAACAGAAATTGCATTAGCATTAAAGCTATCTACATATTTTCCATTCTTATCATAGACTTTTATTCTTTTACTCATGGCAAGTCTCACAAATTGGTTTACTATTAGTAACACAGTTTGGGTTAGTACAATGCAGTGGATGTGGAAATCTACCGTGTGCATTAGCATCTTGTTCAAACTTCCAGAAACACCAACGGCATTCCCAAGTACAACGAATAGGGGAGCGGTAAACTAATTGCATCGGTGAACGATGCTGCATGAATTCTGACAGAGTAGTATTAGTAGTTACATGTTTCATAACTCTACGCCAGCCCTTTCTTTTCCAGAAACCACTTCGAAACCCAGAGAGTATCCAGTTCCAGCGCCGGTGGATGTTTATGCTTTATCCTGCTAATCAAACTAAGTGGAATCCAAATAGTAAGTGTCCCCTTAATATAGTCATCAAGTTTAAACTTAATAGCAGCATCGGATTCATCTTCAATAAGTCCACTAATTTCTACATCGCCAGTAGCCATACTATAAATCTCCTAAGTTTATTTTTCTTTTATTTTTAGTCAGGGTAAATGTAATCATGTTACCATCAAAGGTATGGTTAAGTTCTGTACTAATGCAACTATTATCCATAGCCAGTTTGAAAGTAATATCATTACACTTCTCGGTTATAACTCCCTTCTTAACAGTGCTGTAAATATGAGGGCTGATAACTACCTTAGCAGAACCAGTCTGCTTTATACGATTCCATATAGCTTCATATTTCCTAGCCATCAGATTCCTTTTCTGGTGGGAGTAATGTAAACAAAGCCGGGGACTTAAACTCTTTTGGAATCAATGAAAGTTCCAGTACCCCGGCCTCGGTATCGTAACTAGAGTTCAATCTCATTGGTGCAACTTCCATGCCAAGTTCTTTAAGTTTCTTTTCATCCCTGCATTTTATCACACTAATATCCACAATCAATTTACGGATATTTGCAGGGAAAACTAGAAGGCGTACAGTTTCTGCGCGCCGCAGTGCTTGGTAAATTTCACCGGCGGCCAGCGCAGTCATAGTTACAGATACTCCGTGATTACTTTAGCAAGCTTGACTTTTACAGAAGCGGCATCAAACTTTTCAAAATTAGCAGGAGTATTTATATCTGCTAATTGATTCTTTATTGAAAAATAAATAAAGTCTTCCGCATCTTCCAGAGTAACTCCGGCTGGTAGGTCGAAGGATACTAGATAGCTAACGCGTTTCTTTGTTCTTTTCTGATGTGTGGTGGTCATGATTGGGACTCTTTTCTATTTGATATAGTTTATCAGGAAAATATCCACATTGCTATTACTGGTACCATTGTTACTAACAATAAAATAATTGCATTTGCTGTAGTCATGGTTAAAGATTCCTAATCTTAATAGTTATTAATACCTACTCGGATAGAGACTGTTGGATTCTCTCCTGCATCCGCCCAATCTCACACCGGCTAGATACTATAATAGTTTCCGTTTGCTCCATACTTTGGAGTGCTCACATATTACAATACTAACTATCCTGCAAGGATTCAATTATTCTTGCCACCGGCTATTCACTGTACGCAACTTTGGCTATTAACCTATGTTGTTATTCAGGGTAGCAGTAGTTGCTATATTCCCGAAGCTTAACAGACTTACAACTTTAATAGCAAGGATTAGCTCCTGCTACAAGGTATGGTGGCGTTACCTTTGGAGGCACCTTCACGAGACAGTGCCTAATTCAATCATTTCTACTTTGTGTTCAGTAATCCATTCAGTATCAATTAAAGCAATTACTGTGCTTCCATGATTTTCATGTGCTTTTTTAAATTCTTTTAAAGGGTTGGGAGAAATTCCCCAAGGATTTCTAGCACTGTATAAATCATCTTTTGTAATAATGCCAATCTTAATAGCTTGTTGTCCATGAAGAGTATAGAGATACCTACGATATGGAGGTACAGGTATTAATGTTAAGGTTGGCATGGTTACTTACTCCTTCGGTAATTGCTACACTGAAATGTAGTGGAGGATAACAAGTTCTCCACTACATTTTATCTAGCAACTAACTTTGTTGCAACTTCCAGAGTTACGCGCCGAGATTTGCCAGCAGCACAGTATCGTCTGCAAGCAACAGAGTTTCAGCCTTCTTATCCAAGAAGCTGTAAACATCTGCAAAGTTTTCTGCGTTGGAGGTATTGGCAAACCAGATAGCCACTTGTTCCTTAAGGAAGCTAACAATCTTCTTGTTAGTTTTGCAAGCTTGCATCTTGCCGACTAGCAACTTCGCAGCGTAACCAACTTGCTCTGCGGATTTGCCAGTAACAGCAGGCATGACGTTGATGTAATCTTCGCCGAAATCTTCCCAGACTTCTTTGGGGATTCCAGTACCGGCACGTTCTGCTTTCGGCATGTTGGCAATGAACTGCCAAGTTAGCTTGGTAAGGTCGAGGCGGTCTTGACTGATAGTTTCATCAGCATCAACTTGTACACGGGCTTGGTCATAGACAACATCGAAAATGGCATCAGTTAGAAGTTCCAACTCTTTGCCACCGGCCTTGAGGATTTCAACGATACCATCCAGAGTGGGCAGGGGAATTGCAAGTTCCACAGATGCGCGCTTGGTGCCGAGCTTCTTATCAGTACGGAAGTTGAACTTTGTGGAAGTGAGGGAAACATTTTTCACACTGTCAGGAAGCACAATGTTAGTAATGTCTGGTTTTGCTGCGGTTTGTTCTGCTACTGGGGAACCTTCTGCTACTGTTGGCTGTTCTACCATGATAACTACTCCTATTAAGTTAAAAGATACTACGGGGAAACTTCGAGAGAATGAAATCGCTTTCGTTTTCTCACTTGGAACTTGCAGTATAACATAGTCAACGGTTCATGTCAAGCCCTCCGGGTCATTGGCAGTAACATCGAAAGAAAGTTTTCTTATTATTAATGGAATCGCGCCGCTCCGTATGCGGTCAGCAACTACGCAACTAGCAAGTGCTGTTATTCGTTCTTCACTAACATCTTCTTCGTATTCAAGAATGAAGGAAGTTTCAATAGTTACCTTATAAGTTTGGCGCATTATAACTCCTTGGATTCAACGAGAGTTATCATTAACTCTATCCACTTGAGGCGGAAGGTATTAATAAGTGGGATACACTTTTCATCTGCAATTGCATAACCTATTTCATTTATACGAGTGAAAGGTATGTTTGGAGTATGTTTAATAACATTGCGTCTAACTGACGCTTGAAAAGTAAATAGTCCGCCTTTTCCATTGTTTAACTTATCCTGGAGAAGTTTATTCATCCATGTAAATTGGTCAGGAGTAATCGTGGGTACTGCATACATGAAATGTTCAGAACTTGCTAGTCTATTTATGATATGACAAAGATAATAATTACGAGGATACTTTACTTCTTCTACTTCTCTTCGTTCTATTATTTTCTTTATTTGGAATAGAACATCTAGTTTTGCTTCCTTGGAAATCATTACTATTTCAGTGTTTGTGTTCATTATAATTGCTCCTAGTTAATAACTATTACTACTTGTTGAGTGGATTCTGCCTTTCGTTTGATTCAATCTTACCCTTAAAGAACTCCGCCTTTTCAGCCAGAGTATTACCTTTTATTTTCTGTGAGTTAATTCCTTTTTCTAAACTATCTTTTTCACAGATAATATAAAGTTCTTCCTTTGCTCTTGTTATTGCAGTATAGAGAAGTTCTCTCTGTAGCATTGTATTGTGACTTTGATGTAGAAGTAAAAAGACTTTCTTCCATTCAGAACCTTGCGATTTATGCACAGTAATAGCGTAAGCGAGAATAGTAGTATTAATCTCCGCCGCACTATCCATGTATAGTCCTGAATCTTCTGAATCAGTATCTACATCTTCACTGGAACTGTTACTGCTACTGATCTCATACGCATAGCGATAGTAAATACGATGTGAAGCTGCCCGGATTCTTTCGGAATCTTCATCAGTTGCAGCCATCTTCTCTAACAGATGGTCTACATCTTCTAGTGCAAAAGCAGTTACATCATACTCTACAGCTTTTTCTCCCGCGAGTTCTTTATCCAGATGCCCCCATCGGTCTAGGAATACATTAGGATTGTGGGGAGTTTTGCCAACATACTCCATGTTAGGAACAATAGCAGTAATAATTGCATCTTCTTTATCTACTAGAATTTTATCTCCTACTGCGAAGTAATGCTTATTCCACCCGGCGATAACTTCATAAGTAAGCTTCTTATCTCGACGGGAAATAAACTGTGCAATATGTTTATTAAGTTCATCAGTTCCAAATGCTTTGTTAAATGGAATAAGGATTACATCTTCATCTACATCGAATGCGTTAGCTTCAATAGCAGTAGTGAAGAACTTGGCCGCAGTAAGTAGGCCGATTTCTGGAGATACTCGTTTCGTCCATTCACGAATAGTTAGCTGTCCGGGAAACTTCCATTCAGGGAACTCATGAAAAGGAATAGATTGGCCACTAAGTATTCTATGCGCGAGACGAATAATTGGGGATTCTAAAGCTTGCCGATAAACTTCTGTTAGTTCTATTGTTGGAAGTTCCAGCATTTTATATCCGAGGATAGCACTACCAAAAACGGGGGGCAGTTGTTGAATATCTCCAAGGAATATAAACTGTACAGGATGGGAAAGTGCAGCTAACAGTAAGGAAAATAATTCAACTGATGGCATTGATGCTTCTTCAATAACAATAGTATGGATATTCCTATCCAATGGATGATATTGATTTCTGGTAGGTTCAAAGCGCATTGTCTTTTCTAGTTTACCAGTAAGTTCGTTGAACACCTCGAAATAGATTGGAGCAAATTCCAGAAGTTTATGAATTGTGATACAGTTTCCCTTCATATCTTCTGGAACTACGCGCCGGATGTTACTAACAGCGCGACGAGTGAATGCAGTTACTACGATTCCGGGCGCCCCTAGTTCTAGGTGTTTATGCGGGTCACTAATTCGGTGAGGATTTGGAGAAGATAGTATGTGTTCCAGAACTCCTCGCATACAAGTTGTCTTACCTGTACCAGCGGCGCCAATTAGTACACAGGATTTGTTAGTAGTAGCAAGGGAAACGAATTGTTGTTGTCGGGAGTTATAGGTAATAAGATTACCGTACTTATCCTCCGTAGTTATTTCTCCTTCAGCTTGAACAGATATAGGTGTAGCTGGTAAGGAGTTAAAATCCGGGTGTGCACTTACTGCATTAGTAGTAATGGCAGCTGTTGCGCGCGCTCTTGCTAGTAGTTCTGCAAGGCGTTCTTTTGAGATAGTGGTGGCCATGATTACATCATTACTCCAATGAAATTATAGAGAGAGAGATTGCTTTACTGAAACAATGCAGTAGTTACAGTTACTAATCCATTCAGGAATAACACGAAAGGATAGCCTGCAATTAGCAGACCGATATGCAACTACTGGTGTACAGTCCTTGAAGATAATAACAAACTCACGGCCTTCTCGTTTAATAACTCCGCCGGAATTTGCTTCTCGTAAATGCTTTCCATTCCAGTATAGGAGATAATATGCATCAAGTATCTTTATTATTGCTGGATGCAGCCGGAGTTCATTAGTAACTTGGTGCATGAATTCAGAGAGATTACAACGATTTGGAAAGCGGGAATTAAATTCTCGATAAGCCAACGGTTTAGTTGCAAGAAGATTGTTTACTGGTGTAATTGAAGGCATGATTAGTTATCCTCGTCAGTAAATTTGCTGTAAGTATCTTGGAGTTCAGGCTCTTCTAGTTCTTCTTCATCTTCTCCCCAAACTGATAACTCCTCCATTACCTGTTCAGAAAGCGAGCCTGCGTCAACTAACTTATTACTATCCTCATTTTCCTTCCGATGTTTTTCTGCAATATTCCACGCATTTTTAGCACGGAGATATGCAATAGAAGTTGGATAGTCTGATTCGATTGGTTTACTAATTGGCGCGGAAGCGATGATAGCTGCAACATTTGCGCGCTCAATATCTGCGTTAGTGTCTACCATCATCATAACGCCATCTTGGCGAAGTAGTGCGTTGCGAAGTAATCGGAACAATGCATTAGCGTAGATACTTCCAGCGTCAATGTATTCCTCACAATGTTCTAGGAGAACTTTAACATCATCAGCATCAAGTCGCCAAACATTACCTTTAGTTCCGCATTGTCGGATGATTGACTTCCAGTAATCTCTATAGGACATTCGCTTATTTCCAACGATAACATCCATAGTTGGAAAGTCTCCAGCGATTGCAGCCCATTCTGCTAACGTAGCTGCATAGTTTTCAGGAGTTTTCCCCGGAGTCTTAATAAGCTTCTCCAGCGCGGCCTCGCGGATTACCCTATCTCTGGCTATTGCTTCCTCTCTATAACCATCTTCAAAGTCTTTTCGATTCTGATACCAAATATCAATCCAATGATGGATGTTATTAAGAGAGGCTGTATCTTGAGTTATTGCGAATTGCGCAAGAGTTACTGCTGGATTCTTTATTCCGTATATCCAACTAGCAATACGAAGCATTGCTTCCATGTTAGATTCACAGATAGAATCAGTAGGTCTAGCGTAGGTTCTAAATTCTACAAGGTTAGTAGAGTTTAGAAGTGCAAGGAAATAAAGCCGTGTATCTATTGGTGTAAATTCCCGGCCAGTCCACTTAGGAATTAGTGAAAGTAATTGTCTTGTATTAAGGGAAAAAATTGGATGGGAGAGATTTCCTTTATCGAATAGATATGGGAAATAGGAAATCTCCAATTCAAGGCCAGATTTAGAACAGTGTATTTTAGCCATGATTAGAAGTCCTGCATTTCATCATCAAGCCAAAGAAGGAAATAATGAAGGAACTCTCCAGCTAAACACAGTGCGATGAGAGTTCCGAGAAATACAAACAGGATGATAGTATCATCACGAAATTCGGGGTGCATAATAGCAAGGCTCCTAAAAATAGAATCAGTTAGTACGAAGAACTTGACGAAATTATGTGCAATGATAACATAAATTCATAATGTTGTCAAGCGGTAATTTTCCTGTTAGTAATAAAAGGTTACTACTTACACCTTGTTATCATTACTTGGCAACTTAGTATGCACAATATCTACATACAGATTAACTACATTAAATGCACAGAAAGCTAGAAATTCTTCTCCAGCTTCTTTAGAAGGAAAAAGCAGTGTTTGCTCGTTTATAGTAAATACCATATTAGTATCTATATTATAAAGAGTAAACATCACTGTTCCTTCTACTACTGGAGTTATTCCGGGAGTTATCTTCATACTCATAATCAGAGTTCCCGTTGATATTTAACCACCACAAATCCGGCGGCCTTCACTATTGCCAATCCTTCCGCTAGTGGCATGTGATTAAACTGTTTATTATGTCTCCGCCCATACTTATCTAGCCGATAACTAAATATGCGATAAGTATTAAAGCGCCCAATACTGTTAGCACTAGCAGTCATGATTATCTCCATTAGTGTTTAGATTTGAAGATTCTTTCTTTTCCAATTCCTCTTCTAAAGCGTCCATCAACACCCTGCGTAACTTATCCGAGAATATACTTATGAAATTACTAACATGTAACTTTGCAATAGGTACTGCTAATCCTTCTGCCAAACCGGATGTTTCCCTATCTGCAACTAGTACATTATTTCCATTAATACTAACCACTATTCTAACGTTCATGATTCAAGCCCTCGGTGAATAACTACAATTATTGCAAGATAATATGCAGCGGCAATTCTAGCAGCAATAACTTCACTACTAGATTCTCCTACTACATCCCCAAAATAATCAATCACTTTGTAAATCTTCATGATAACTGCTCCTTTCGCGCGTGCGCGTTCTTTTCATGAAACTTGCTACTAACATCATCAACTTCAAAATCCTTGTTTTCTGTTTTCTGTTTTCATAGACCAGATTTCCCTGCTTTTCATGCCTTCTTTTTTCTCCTACTACTTCCAGAGAGGGTTTTCTTTTCAGTACTAATTTCATACCCCTTTAGCCCGATGTCTATATTTACCCTCTATTAAAAATTTAAATAATTAACAACATAGGGATAACTACTAGGAACCACTATACACCTATCTAGCTTCTAGTTCCTATCTAGCTCCACAGAACTATCAATTCAGGGCATCAAATACCACCGATTTCCCCTACATGAAAACAGAAAACAGAAAACAAAGATTTCATTTCCACTGTCACAACTAACAAACAAAATGCACTAGGGAAAACTAACTTCCCTAGTGCATTTCTAGTGCATTTCTAGTGCTAAATACCTAGCATCTCCGTCGGGTTTTTCGCTTCTTTAATGATGCTATCTAACTTCTGCTTCATCGCGCCATCATCAGCAAACGCTAGCACCGCTTGCAGCTTCGACTTATCACTATCTTCCAGCATCACTTCCCGCGCTGCTAGCTTGCCAAAGTTACCGCGATACACATCCAGCAAGCTGGCAAGCTTCGCAGTTTCCTGCTCCGTCGGCGTGTTGCTGATACCGAGTTTATCCGCCAGCTTCACAGTGAGAGCCTCCGAAATACTGGTGTCGAACCAAGCCGCGATTTTGTCCTTGCTAATGCGGCCTTCACTTAGCCCTTCGAGTTCAAAGGCTACAAGCAGGGCGTCGATACTAATGTCATGCTGGTAAATGGTGCTAACACCGTTGGCAATGCTGGCCTGGATTAGCTTTGTCTGGAAATTCTCCAGTAAACCAGTAACCATGCTTTGCAGTTGCGGCTCTTCGTTGATACGTACTATCACTGCTGCAACATCAAGCGCCGGAACTTCTACGCCCTTTGCTGCCCTGCCTACATCTTTATTTGCCTTCAAAGTAACAAAGCGAGCGCCTTTCTCTGGTTCCCGCTTGTCCAGAATATCCCTTGATACTACTGGATGGTTGTCTGAAAGTATAGCCATTTCGTCTGCTCCTATCTACTAGGCGAGATTGCCCAATTCCAATGATACCCTATTGTCACGTTTTTGTACCTACCGTTCGTCGGATGAGAGCCGTTCTCATTCTCATCTAGTCGCTGCTACCTGCTGCTACCTGCTACTTACTAATGAGACACACTCTCATCTAGTTGCTGCCAATTGCCAATTGCCGATTGCTACTACGAATGAGACGCATTCTCATCTGGAGGGGTAGGAGGCCTTTTTTGGTTTGATAGCGCGTCTAATCCTATACCAGCTTAAAAATTTTTCTAAACTATTTATACACACTATTAAATAGTAAGTAGTAATTAAAAGAAAAGAAATCGCATATTTTATATTTATAAAAGGTATGATAGGATGGAGGTGTTAATAGTGAAGGAAAAATTTTTGGGAACTAGGAAATGAAATGAATTCGGAAGAAGTAGCGAAAGAAATTGAAACTATTATTAATAGTGAAAAACAATACGAAGGATTACAACTTAGGATATTAAAACTCCTAGGCTCCGGGCTGAGTAGTGAAATAGTATCCACAGCGGCCGGGGTTAGTGCTAGTTACATTTCTCAATTACTTGCGGAAGAATCATTTGCTATGCAAGTAACGCAACTTCGATTCGACGCCTTACAGGTGAATAATAAAAGAGATAACGAATACGATAGTCTTGAAGATACTTTAATGGAAAAGATGAAAGACTTAGTTCCATTGATGTACAGACCTATGGAAATACTACGGGCTATACAAGTTATAAATGCCGCCCGCCGGCGAGGTTCCAGTGCTCCTGAACAAGTTACTATCAACAACACTGTGATAAATCTTAATCTTCCAAAACATCAATACGCGAAGATTATGAAATCAATTGATGGACAAGTAGTACAAATTGGAAATGAGTCACTAACTACAATTCCAAGCTCTATGTTGTTAAATCAAGTTGCAGCAAATAAACCCGCAGCACTCACTCATAGTAATACTACGCAGGAAGAATTAACCGATGAATACAAACTTGGAATCTCGACTAATAAAGTCGAAACAACAAAAGTTAGAAGAGAAGCTGCTTGAAATTCAACTAGCAGATGCTCGTACTAGACAGCTTCTTAAAAATAAACAAATAGCAGAAGAACAATTACTCGCCCTCAAAGCCCAACTCGAAGGAGGAAGTTACTAATAACTATGGATGCTCCTATCTCCGAAGATGATTTAGGTATTGAAATAACTAGTGAAGAAGAGGCTGAATTAGAGGAAATAAAAACTAAATCTGATAATGATACTAACTTAGTTGAAGCTAGTTATAATCATTCGCAGGTTTATGACTTAGCAAAAACAGACCTCAATTTCTTCGCCAGTCTTGCACAGCCGGATATAATTGAATTTGACTTTCCTCCCGTATTCCTAGCAGTTTGGGAATGGTTACTTACTTATGTTTTTCTAACTCGTGATTTTAGCAAGCTAGCTCTTGGGCTTCCACGAGGATTTGGGAAAACAACAGTAATGAAACTATTTGCTGCTTTTTGCATCCTTCTTACTAAGAAAAAATTTATCCTAATAATTTCTGCAAACCAAGCATTAGCGGAAAATATTATTGCCGATGTAGTAGACATTCTAAATGAACCTAATATTAAAAAGGTTTTCGGCGACTGGACATTAGGAATAGAAAAAGATACTCAGAAAGTAAAGAAGTTTGGATTTCGTGGTAGAGATATAATTCTCGCTGGTATTGGTATAAACGGCAGCCTGCGTGGTATGAATCTTAAGAATCGTCGCCCGGATGTAATGATATTCGAGGACGTACAAACTAGAGAGGATGCAGATAGCCAAACTACTAGTGAAGCTATTGAGCGCTGGATGATTGGCACTGCAATGAAATCAAAGGCACACTACGGTTGTCTTTACATCTTCGTTGCTAATATGTATCCAACTAAATGGTCAATATTAAGAAAATTAAAACATAATCCTAGTTGGATTAAATTCATTGCTGGTGGTATTAGAATTGATGGAACTTCTCTTTGGGAAGATTTGCAACCAATAAAACAATTACTAGAAGAATATGAAAGTGATTTAAATTTTGGCCACCCGGAAATTTTTTACTCAGAAGTTCTGAACGATGAAAATGCAAATGTTAATACCTTCATCGATATATCCAAGATTCCTGCGTATCCATTTGTAGATGAAGATATTAACAGTGGTCAGTTTATTATCATTGACCCATCGAATGACAAAGCTAATAGTGATTTTGTAACCATTAGTTATAATGTAGTAATCGACGGCTTACCAGTAGTACGAGAAATTCATGAAGGACGTTACAGTCCTGGAGATACTATTCGTACTGCATTAGAAATCTGTTTCCGTACTGGTTGCTCATTCATTGCTGTTGAATCTAATGCTTACCAGTATTCATTACTATATTGGTTTAATTTCATCACTCTACAGATGGGCGTTATTGGTATTGAAACAGCTCCAGTATATTCTGGGCAACTGGCGAAAACTACTAGAATACTAAACATGTTCAAAGAACTAACTGGAGATAAACCAACTATACTTCTGCATCCAGAATGTAGGTCACTTATCTTTAATCAAATAATTCAATATAACCCATTGAAAAGAGATAACGTAGATGGAATTTTAGATTGTCTTGCATACGTACCAGTAGTAATGAATGATTATCTTTACTTTATTACTGCTCGCTCTCCAATAGGTTCTCAAGATATTGGTTCAGCTAAAGTTCATAGTGCTGAAGAAAACAGTAGTTTTTAATTACTAACTTTTAGGAAAACATCATGGCCGTTACATCCCCAGATACTCCAATGATTATACCAGCTAAAGCGCAGGCCGGCCTTTTGCAGTTCTATAAAGCAAATGCTAACTTGCAGCTTCAGCATTGGAATATTAAACAACAAATGCGGGAGATTGATTTACTATACATGCGTGAGCATGATTGGACACTTGCCAATCAAAGGGCAAAGATTGCTAACCGTTATGGAGATTCTAGTAAACTCCAAAACATAACTGTTCCTGTAGTAATGCCACAAGTTGAAAACGGTGTTACTTACTTAGCATCTGTTTTTCTCACTGGTAACCCACTTTTCGGCGTAGTTAGTTCTCCTGAATACGAAGATGCTGCGTTACAAATGGAATCACTTATTGACCAACAAGCAACCTACGGTGGTTGGGTACGGGAACTTATGATGTTTTTCCGTGATGGTCTTAAGTATAATCTTGCAGCATTAGAAGTAACTTGGAATACAGAAGTTACTTATGCAATTGAATCTGATGTTACTTATAGTCCAATAGAAGGAAAACAAAAACAAGTAATTTGGGCAGGTAACTGTATCCGGCGCCATGACCCATATAATATTCTATTCGATACTCGCGTAGACCCAGTGGATATTCCTAGTAAGGGAGAATTCGCGGGATATGTAGAACTAATGGGGCGAGTTGCATTGAAACAATTCCTTGCAAGATTGCCAAGTAGAATGAATGTTACCAGTGCCTTTGAATCTGGTGTTGGTGGCGGAGGTAATTCCGCCACGTATTATATTCCACAACTTAATCCAGACGCGCTGCTAAATCGTAACTTACGCGCCACTACTAATTGGCTTACCTGGGCAGGCCTGGAAAGTTCTGATGGTACGCCAAGAATTAATTACAAGGGTATCTACGAAGTTACTACTCTTTACGCTAGAATCATTCCTAGTGACTTTGGCCTGCGCGTTCCTTCTGATAATACGCCACAAGTTTTTAAACTTATTATTGTAAATGGTTCAGTACTTGTTTATGCTGAACGGCAAACTAATGCACACCAATTGCTTCCAATGTTATTCTCTCAACCTCTGGAAGATGGTCTTGCGTATCAAACAAAATCTTTCGGTAGTAATGTAGCTCCAATTCAGTCTGTAACTTCTGGTATGCTTAACTCTGTAATTGCGGCGCGCCGTCGTGCTATTAGTGACCGAACTGTCTACGACCCATCACGGATTAATGAAAGCGATATTAACTCTGATAATCCATCAGCAAAAATACCAGTACGCCCAGCTGCATATGGTAAAAATGTGGCTGAAGCGGTTTACGCATTTCCATATCGTGATGACCAATCTCCACAAATACTCCAAGAAATTGGTGCCTTTAATAGTTGGGCAAATATTATTACTGGACAGAATCAGGCGCAGCAAGGTCAGTTTGTAAAGGGAAATAAAACTCTCCACGAATACGCTGATGTAATGCAACATGCTAGTGGTAGAAGTCAGATGATGGCAATGTTGCAAGAAACACAAATATTTACTCCACTTAAGATGATATTGAAAGTTAATATTCTTCAATATCAAACTGCTACTTCTGTATATTCAAAAGCAGCTAATAAGGAAGTAACTATTGACCCCGTAGCATTACGTCAAGCAGTAATGGATTTCCAAGTATCTGATGGTTTAATTCCTACAGATAAACTTATTAACTCTGACGCCTTTACTGTTGCTATGCAGGCCTTTAGTACTAGTCCGATGATTGCTTCTGCTTATAATGTTGCCCCAATGTTTAGTTATCTTTTAAAAACACAGGGTGCTAATGTTAAGCCATTTGAAAAATCTGCTGCACAAGTTGCATTTGAACAGGCAATGGGACAGTGGCAACAACAAGTTAATAATCTTGCAGCTAATATGAAAAACATGGCTCCGGGAGATATTCAAAAATCTCTAGCTGCATTACCACAACCTAAACCTGCTGACTTTGGCTATAATCCACAGGCTCCTTCACAACCAACTAATGTTGTGAAGCCAAGTATTCTTGACCAAGTTTTAGCAGTAGCAGGTCAGACTGCTGGACAAAGTCAGGGACAAGGTCAGCAACAACCTTCGCAACAGCAACCACCAACTCAAGGAAATCAAAATGCCTAAACAAGGTAAATCACTATTCACTACTTGGGAATTATCTGATGAAGATGAAATCCAAGGAAGTATCCTTTCTGACTTAAACATCATGGTACTTCAAAATATGATAGCAACTTTTGCGGAATCAAAACTTGCTATTAAATACAATCCAATGGAACCTCTTATTTACGCACAAGAGGAAGCAGAAATAACAGGACAAATTGGCATCCTCCAACACCTCCTTGTTATTAACGAAAATGCGCGCGAGCGTATGAGGGCGATTAATGAAACTAAAGCAGAAGAAAAAGCTGCTGATAGTCTCCCTGAAAATGATGTACCCGGATTTATTGCTCCGGCTTCTTCTAGCAATTAATTGCTATTGTAACATTTATTACTAACTTCATAAGGAATTTTCATCATGGCAAGTATCTTCGATATGTTTTCCTCAAAAGGTGGTGCAACTGGTGGACAAGCTAGTGCAACTCCTCCAACTGATGGCGCAGCTAATGCAACTCCAGCGCCGGGCGCAACTCCTCCTGCTAACACACCTCCCGCTAACTCTGCTGATTCCAACCCCACAGTACCCAATGCAACTAATACACCAGTTGTTACAGATACAGTTACTGGAAGCCAAGCGAAATCTCCTCTGGACAATTATAAGGACATATGGGAAACTGGAACTATTAAACCGCCAGAGCCTCTTTTTGATGTTACTAATGAAAAGATGCTTGAAGCTGCTAGTAAAGTAGATTTCCGTCAAGTAGTAACTCCAGAATTACTTGCCAGAGTTAAAGCTGGTGGTGAAGATGCTGTTGCTGCTCAGATGGAAATAACTAACAAAATCGCACAAACAGTTTACGGTAATTCAGCAATAGCAACTACAAAGATTGTTCAACAAGCAGTAGAAAAAACGAGGCAGGAGTTCATGGCCTCTCTCCCAGAGTTAATCAGAGGTCAGAATGTAGATAATCTCCTGCGAACGGAGAATCCCATCTTTGACAACCCCGCAATTTCTCCAATACTTAGCGCCATTGAAGGGCGCATGCGTAGTAAGAATCCCACATTAACAGCTTCACAAGTAGCTACAAAAGCAAGAGAGTATTTCCTTGACATGAGTAGTGAAGTGCAAGCAGCTCTGAATCCTGTAAAAGATTTGGATGCTTCTGGGAAACCAAAACGCAAGGAAGTCGATTGGAGCCTTTACTTGCCAGAATAGTAATAACTATCCTAAGTAACGAAGTGCTCCGTTTTTGAATTAACATCTTTTAAGGAACTGAAATGACAATCGCTAAAACTCTTATTCAAGATGGAGCACTAGTACGTCAAGTAACGCAAGGAGATATTCTTGCTGGTGGAGAAACTATTAATGCCACGTTGACTACTGCTGGTGCTGGTACCATTCTTGGTTCACAACTAACAGCCGGTATCTTATCTCGCTCTGGCCCAGGTGGTGCATTTAATGACACTACTGACACTGCTGCGAATATCATTGCTGCTATGCTAGGTGGACTTGGTAATACTGGTATTCAAAACGGTACTACCATGCGTCTAAGTTACATTAATACCGTGGCCTTCGCAATGACTTTAGTAGCAGGTACCGGTGTGACTCTCGGTAGTAATGTTAATTGCGCGGCTTCCAGTGTTAAGGATTACCTAATTACTGTTACCAATGGTACTCCAACTTCCGTGCAAGTTTGTAACACGACTAATGCTAGTGCAGTAGTTACTGGCATGACTCAAGCACAGACCTCGCAACTTTCTGTTGGTCAGCTTGTTTCTGGTACTGGCATTTCAGGTGGTACTACTGTATTGTCTATCCAATCTGGTACTGGTGTAACTCTCAGTGCCAATGCAACTGCTACCAATGTAACTGTAGCGCTTACCTTTAACCCGACTGTGACAATTAATTCTCTCGGTCAAAAACTGCTTTAAGTTCTGCACTTAGTAATTTTGTTTGCAGCTTTTAGTTACACTGGTATCTAAAGCCAGATAACTTTTCACTTTTTAGGAGACTTAAAATGAGTGCAGGAATGTTTCTCACTAGCAATATAACGCAAGACTTAGCACGGAAATCATTTGCGGGTATGATTACTCGCTTGATGCCAAATGGTACAGCTCCGCTGTTTGGTATGACTTCCATGCTTAGTGAAGATACTGCGTTACAAACAGAGCATGGCTTCTTTACAAAGACAATGCTCTTTCCTCAACTTCAGGCAACTGCTGCTGGTCAAACTGCTGCTGATACTGTTTTCACTGTTACCAATACAAATAACATTCTTCCGGGGATGTTAATGCGTGTTGATACTACGGGTGAAAATGTTATTATCAACGCCGTCCTCAGTGGTACTACTGTGTCTGTAACTCGTGCAGTTGGTAATATTTCTGCACAAGCAGTAACTGCTAATGGCTTCCTATGGCAAGTTGGTAATGCCTACGAAGAAGCTTCCTTGCGTCCGAATAGTTTGATTATCAATCCAATTCGGATTACTAATCTGACGCAAATCTTCCGTAATACTTGGGCAATCAGTGATACTGTTCGTGCAACACAAATGATTGCAGGTGATACTAACGTAGCGGAAAGTAAGCAAGATTGTGCTGCTTTTCATGCGAAAGATATTGAAACTGCTCTTTTCTTCGGTCAGAAGTTCCAAGGCTTCCGTAATGGTCAACCTTTCCGTACTATGGATGGCCTTATTTCCATAATTGGTAATGTAAGTTACTATCCCGGTATTTACGCTGGTGTTCCTAACGTGTTTACTGCGGGCGGTACTACTAACTACACCCAACTGGAAGGTTTCCTTGACCCATGCTTTAACCAAGCTACTGACCCCAAAGTTGCCAATGAACGAATCTTGTTCGTAGGTGGTTTGGCAAAGAAGGTCATCAATAACATTGGCCGTCTGAATGGGACTTACTATCTCATTGATGGCCAAACTTCCTGGGGCTTGCAATTTGCTACCATTCGTACTGCTCGTGGTCAGTTCCGGCTCATTGAACATCCTCTGTTCAATACCAACACTACTTGGGCGAAGATGGCAGTAGCAGTTGACCTTTCTTCCTTTAACTTGGCATATCTTGGCGACCGTAAAACCCAAGAGAAGCTGTTTAATGAAGATGGCAACGAAGCGGATGACAACGGTATTGATGCAGTCGGTGGTACGCTGACTACAGAAGTAACGGCAGTTATCAAGAATCCTCCAGCTAATTCGGTGATTACTAATCTTACCGCTGCGGCTGTTGGTTAATACTCAAGTTTGATTGAGTGGGTGGACTAAAAGGGGTAACTGGACTGACATTCAGTTACCCCTCTTTTTAAGTCCTAAGTAATACATTAACACCTTAATACATTAACAGGAGGCAACCATGACCACGCCTACACCAGAACCAGTATCAAAGAAGTACAAGTCTCGTAGTGGAGCCATGTGTTTTATTCGTAAAAATGGTAAACCATGTAATTTCGTAGAAGGTGAGTATATCACAGATGACACTGGTGATATTGCTGACCTTGACTTAGAAATCAAAACCGGCCATCCTACTATTTACGTCGATGAAAATGACGCAACTGGTGTCTCGCCTTCTGCAAAGTTGGAAGGATTGCGGGCTTCTATCAGGGAAGAAGAACGACTGAAGTTGCTAGCTGACCAGCAATCTGCAGCAAAAATAAATACAGATGCACAGCCAGCAATTATTGATGTTATTGTTGCTGACTCAATACCTGGCGCTGCTGAAACTCCTGCAGTAACTACTGCTGAACCTATCACTACTCTAACTTCTAAGTTGGATGGCATCGGCTCGTCAGTAACTCTTGGCGCGGGCGCTGTGGATTCAAACAGCGTACAGTAACATGACTCTCGCTCAAATCATTGCTGAAGTTTATCTAGTCACTAACCGGCCGGATTTAGTTAGTGAGACTGCTTCTGCGGTACGAAAAGCAACAATGAAATTTCATCTTGCTGATACTTACAAGCAGGATTTGAGCGAGGTTCTTATTACAGTTCCAGTGCAGACTGATTTTCATTATCAATTAGACCTTAGCAATGCAGCTAATTATCCATATTTCCGGGTACTTGACCACGTTAAGGAATATAATAATCCTATAGTTGGCAATGAAATTCAGTTTACTAAACAGGATGCAAAAGGGTTGCTTGATGATTATGGTTTGGAGAAACAAAACTATTGGTATCAGGCAGGATTTGCACTGAATATCAATAGTTTCAAACAACTTAATCAACTTACTGTTGGTTACTTTATGTATCCAAATGTTACTACTGGAGGATATAATAGCTGGATTGGAACATCTTTTCCAGATGCAATCATCGATGAAGCAAGCAGTCACATCTTTAGACTTACTGGTAAGGATTCAGAATTTAAAGTATTTGCTGCGTACTTTGAGCAGAACTTAGCTATGGTACGAATGCTAGGACTTTAACTCTTAAAAATTTTAAGGAATAGTCAATCATGACCTACGTTGTTAGTCCTGTAGATACTACAACTCCTGCTGATACTGATGATATCAGTGAAGGTGCACAGGAGTTTAGGCTTCTAAAAGGATATATTCAAACGAATATCATGAGTGTTATTAATACGTATGGCAACCCGGCTGGAACTAATGCTGCGGTGCTAATCTTTGGCGCACAAACTTTTGAATAGGAAAAGGAACAGATACCATGTCAGCAAATCCGAATTTTGCCAGCACTCCGAAAGTAGGCAAGCAGTTAGTTAACGCTGCAAACGCTAACCGCGATGGTACTGGTACTATTGTTTCCATCTTTGCTGCTGGTGCAAATGGCAGTAGGATTGATAAGGCAGTAATTGCAGCTAATGGTACGACTACTGCTGGTATGGTTCGCCTTTATATTAGTGATGGTGCTACTCATACATTGATTAAAGAAATCCCAATTACTGCAATTACTCCATCTGGTACTGTCCAGAGTTTTAATGCCGTACTTACTGGTGACCCATTCCCACTTAGTATTCCTATCGGATATTCTCTCCGGGCAAGTACTCACAATGCTGAAGCCTTCATAGTTACAGCGTTTGGTGGAGACTTCTAATCATGAATTACGGATTACTTGGTGGACAGGGACAACTAGCAGTAGGACAGTCTAGTTCCATACTAGAGGTAGTTAATAGACGAGTTCAAGTTCGTCCTGCTCAGTCTTTTATATCTGGACAAGCTTTCTTTGACTTTCCAAATATACCTCCGTGGGCAAAGAAAATAAGTGTATTTTTTAATCAGTTTTCTACTAATGGTGTTGCTCCATTCGGTATTCAGTTAGGATACAATGGGGTAATAACTGCTGGTGTAACTTACTCTGGACTTGGTATAACTTTATCTACCGGAGCTGGTATAGCTAATAGTTGGAACAGTTTTGCTGCAATAGGTGGAGCTACATCTGCTGCTAATAATTTTCATGGTAGAGTAGAAATAAATCTTTTTGACCAATTTAATAATATATCTCCGGGAAATAGTTTGTACGAGATAGACGGTAGACTGAGTGGCGTAGTATCCCAAGTTACTCAAATAGGAAGTGGTGTTGTTATTGTTCCTTATGAGAATATTGATAGAGTGAGGATAATGACGTCTGTTGCAGATTTAATAGATTTGGGTAATTTTGCAGCCGTTATTGAAGGTTGGTAATAACATTAAAAGAGGAAAAACAAATGCCATTAGACCCGCCGGAATTATGTAGGGAACTAACAAAATTAAAAGATGATATTGCCTCCCTCCATCGTCAAGCTGACGCAGTAACAACTACTCTCCAAGCTCAAAACGAACAAATGGCATTAACTGATGCAAAGATTGGCGCACTTCTAGAAGCATGGGAAACAGGGCAAGGAGTTGCTAAGTTTATCAAATGGCTCGCTCCAATAGTAGCAGCACTTGCAGGAACTGTAACTGCTATTAGCGCCTTTTATATCTGGACAAAACAACATATCCACTTCACGTTTAATTAAGGAAGGAACCGGCTGTGGCACAGATAGTAATGCGCGGAAATCTTAATGCTGCCAATGTTCCAC
>JAHFMX010000050.1 GCA_023267635.1 bacterium
CCCATCCCCACCTTCGACCGATGTCCGAACACCTGCTTTACGAAGCATTTGAAGTCCAATGTTTTCATATCTATCTTTGAATTCAAGTTGTTTAAGAATTGTTACTCCATCATCACACTCAATAGGATCTAAGCCTGGAACTTCAATGAATGCAGTCATTCCCACAGCTCCAAGTGTTGGACGAACGGCATCACACGCTTTGTCAATTCCCGCTTTAATCTTCAATCTTGCTTTGTTTCCTTTTAGTATTTGTTTGCTCATAGGATAGCTAAAATATCGTCAATGTTTACAATCTTCATCTTCTGGCCTCCGTGTTCAATCTCTTGAGTATCAGGAGAGTACTTTGCGAAGATCACCTTCTGACCTACCTGAAGTCCTGTTTCAATGAATGGAGAAGTGGTTGACATTCCCTTGAATGCAAAAAGATCCTCTCCAACTTGCTCAATCATTCCTTTGTATATAAACGAGTCGACAACATCGACTGTTTGAAATCCTTCCTTTGCCTCTTCTTCAAGTCGAGAGACAAGAACTCTGTTGCCTAGTATTTGCATGATTATTCTTGAATCAACTTATAAGATCGTCCTTTGTCTGGAGCTTGCTTAGTTAAGCCAACATTGACCTGCCCATCTTTAGTAATTCGAATTGCTCGAGTTCCTTCTTGTTTAATAACCTTTCCTCCGTCAATGAGATCAGGAACATATTGAGGAATGTTGTCATTCAAACTGATTGAGCAGGATTCTGAGCCACGAAGAACATCTAAACCATTCCCAGCCTTAATGGTCATTGTGTGATTCTCTTGCCATTCTCGAATGCCCATCAAGATCTCCTTGAGACTCATTGAGTATTCATTCTTTCGTCTGAGTTCGGCAATCTCATCAAATAGATCTTTCACCCTTCGTTTGTGTTCTCTGATTGTAATGAAGAACATAACAGTTAAAGAATTACAACATCAACGACTCGATCAAGTCTCTCCATCACTCCTCGAAGTTCTGTCTCAAGACGAGTTCCTGATGATGGGAATGTTGGCTTCTCAACTCGAACATTTCCCTCAAAATCTAAACAAACAGGACGAATCTTATCCTCAAGTTTGCTAATCAATTGATGCATCTCTGAGATGTACTTCTCGTATCCATATTCTCTTCCCATAGCTGTAAGTTCTGACATTTTTGCATTTGATAATGTTCCTGAGTAGTTTGATTGTTCTGGCATAATTATTTTGTTATATCTTTTTATAAAGTAAGTTGAATCCAGTCTCATGGGGCTGAATTGTGTCTTTGTAATGAACTCCTCGATCTCGATGAACTGCTTTTGATCTGACCCAATACCCATCTCGATGCTTGTCTGTGATCAATCTGATACACCAATGACCCTCAAAGCATTTTGTTCTGTAGAAAGCAATAAACTGATTGGGATTACTCCAATCAATTTCTACTTCCTTGATACTCTGCGCCTTAAAGTCTTCCCTACACTTTTGACAATAGAATTCAGTTAAGACAAATGGTTTGGCATCATTTATTAAATCCTGTCGTTCTGCCTTAGTTTTCTCTTTGTTCAGGTGATAGGTTCGATCGTCAGCTTTCTTCTCCTGCCCTTCGATAAGCATTCGAATGTGGTAGTGGCTTTCGATTTCAGGCCTTGGTGTCGATTCATATCTCATAATCCAAATATCCCCCTAATTCCCTTCTCTTCATTCTCAAACTCCTTGAACTCCTCCTCGGATCCTTGAGGAATGAATACAGCCTTGCCATCTCCAGCATTTGGGATTGCTTTAATTTGCTCTTCGGTCAGACTATTGAGGATCTCTGGATCCTTCTGACTGAGGCTCCACATTCTCTTGAGACGTTTCAGCATTTGGGTTTGTGAGTAAACTTTTAATCTCGCTCTCCATCTCTCGAACCTTTTGCTGTACTTCCGTACTGAAGATGAAGTTGTATGTTGTTTTTCCTCCTTCTGGAGGCTTCTCTTGAATGACTCCAAAAATTGCTGTTGCGTGCTTGAGGCCTTTGTCGATTGCTGTGTAATCGTCTTTCTTAAATCGATCTTTTGCCTCAAGGAGAACATTAATCTTTTGAGCAATCTTTTGGGGACTTATTCCTTGAGCAAGGAGTGCCTTCTTGAGACCCAATTCCTCGAGAGCTACTTGAAATCCTTCTGATTCAATAACTCGACCAGGCTGATCAGATACTCTTCCATATCCCGCCTCATCGAGAACTTGCCCCAACGATACTGGCTGGGGACTAAGAAGATTCTCCAGAACTTTCTGAGCCGCCTTCCGCTGTCTTGGACTCGGGTTGGTTGCCCTCTTCTTTCTTGGTTTCTTCTCCATTGTCGGTTGCATATGGTGATGGAATTGAAGTCTTCATGAGATTGATGGTCGACGTAACTCCCATTTCAGCTCCATGTTTTTCTAAAACTTCCTGAAGATCTTTTGTGAGAGCCCCCATCTCTTCCTCGGTCAGAGGTCTTGTTTTGTGTTCTGGCATATATAAAA
>JAHFMX010000025.1 GCA_023267635.1 bacterium
TTAAAGAATTACTGGAAGACATCAGAAGAAAAAGATTCAATGGAATATTAACTTGGGCACCTGATAGATTAAGTCGTAACGCAGGAGACTTAGGATCACTTGTTGATTTGATGGATGAGAAACAATTATTAGAGATCCGAACGTACGGACAACATTTTCATAATTCACCGAATGAGAAGTTTTTGTTAATGATTTTGTGTAGTCAGGCGAAATTAGAAAATGATAACAAAAGTATCAATGTAAAGCGTGGATTAAAAACTAGAGTAGAAATGGGACTATGGCCATCTGTTGCTCCCACAGGATACTTGAATAGTAAAAATGTTGGAGAAAAAGGAGTGATATACACTGACCCACAGAGAGCACCTATTATTAGGAAAATGTTTGAGAAAGTAGCATATGAGAAGTGGAGTGGAAGAAAGTTATATAACTGGCTTAAGTTTGATTTGAATTTAAAAACAGCAAGTGGAAACAAAAATCTTACCTTAAGTAATGTGTATATGATTTTACAAAATCACTTCTACTATGGAACATTTGAATATCCTAAAGATTCAGGAAACTGGTATAGAGGAAAACATGAACCACTCATTACTAAAGAGTTATTCGATCAAGTTCAAGAACAAGTAACTAGATCAGTGATTAGAACGGAGAATAAAGAATTTGCTTTTACTAAGCTAATGATTTGTGGGCTATGTTCTTCTGGTATTACTCCAGATGAGAAATTCAAGAAACAGAAAGACGGAAGTGTTCATAGACATGTTTACTATGGTTGTAACGGATCGAAAAACAGAGATTGCAAAGGCGGATATATAAATGAAATTGATTTAATTAAACAATTTGAAGAGTTGATGGAGACTATCAATATAGATGAGATAGGAATTAAAGAGAAAATAAAAAATGAAGTTCAGAGATTTAAGAGATTTAATCAGATAGTTCTGAACTCAAAAGATAAAATTGAAGTTGGTGAGATAGATATCCGTAATTACTGCAAATATATTCTACGAAACGGAACGGATGGAGAGAAGAGAGAATTACTTGGATGTTTGAGGGGTAAAATCCTATTAAGCGACAAGAAGATTACTTTAGAATGCTAATAGTTTACAGTTTACAAACTCATTTTGATCAATACTACTAGTTTCTGCTGTCCTCATATTACAGGATTTAGAGTAACTCTAAATCTACCGTAATGTGCATATTCACAGTCAGATCTTGTCGTATAATCTAGACGAGTACTCCTTGTTCTGGTTTTCTACAATCAGGGTATGAACTATGCTGGTGCGTGATAAACGCTTATTCGACATGAACTTTGATATCCGTACGTTCGTTTTTTAATTTAAGGAAAAGTATGGTAAATGCTCCGATAAAAACTATAACTGATGCGACTAAGAAAACATAATCATAAGCATTTATTTGGGCTTTGAGTGATATAAGTCCAATATATTTTTGAATATCGAGAGGGTTATGACTATTGAGTTTACTGAAACTATTAATTGTAAGTATGTTGCTAGTAACTCTATTATTTAATATTGTCGCAAATATAGCGATACCCACTGCTCCGGATATATTTCGCACTAAGGCAAGGATGGATGATGCAATTCCAATCTCATTTTGTGGTACAACGGAAGCGATTATATTTGTACGCTGAGCCATTCCAAATCCAAGACCGAATGCCATAACAGAAAGTGGAATTATAATATCAATAGCCGTTGATCTTGGATCAAGACCTGTAAAAAGAAAAATGCCTACTGATGCTATGAGAGTACTTACAAAGATTACATACCGAGATTGTACTTTTCCCGTGAGCATACCGCCAAGTGGTGAGGCGGCCATCATAGCAACTGCCATTGGTATAAAAAGATATCCGGTCTCGGTGGCATTATAACCGAGAAATGTTTGGGCAAAAACAGGTATTAAAAATACGCCTCCCATCATCCCCATGAATACTACAAAATTATTAACCAAAGCGTTGACAAACGCCGGGATCTTAAAAAACTTAAGGTCAACTATTGGCTCAGAAACTTTTTGTTCAATTTTAATGAACAAACCTAATAGTGATGCTACCAAGAAATAACATATCATACTTCCTGCCGAGAACCATCCCCAATCAGAACCTTTCTCTAGAACCAGAACGAGAGAAGACAACATGCCTCCTAAAACCAATGCACCCCACCAATCAAAAGATCTTGTTTTTACAGTTGAAACAGATTCATTTATAAAATACATAGCCATGACAATTCCCAGAATACCTATCGGAAGGTTGATCAAAAATACGGATCGCCAGCCAAAACTATCTATCAAAGGTCCTCCAAGCAAAGGACCAAATACAACAGCAGCAGCAAAAGATGCCGACCAAATACCTAGGGCCTGCGCCCGTTCTTTTCCTTCTTCAAAGGTCACAGCAATTATTGCCATTGCAGTCGGATAATCTGCAGACCCGGCAATTGCCTGGATTATGCGAAATATTATCATGGATGAAAGATTCCAAGATAATCCTGCCAAAACTGAACCGACTATAAAAATGCCAAAACCCCAAATATAGACCTTTTTTCTTCCGATAGTATCGCCCAACTTGCCCCATATAGGAACAAAAACGGCATTGGCCAAAATATATGCTGTAGCAATCCATCCTGCCGAAGAAACAGTTATACCAAAGTCATTAATAATTTTAGGTAGTGCCAAATTAACTATGGTTTGATCAAGACGACCTAAAAAAGTCCCCACGATAACAGTGAGTAAAATCCACCAGCGCAGATTTGAGGCTTTTTTGCTATCTTCTTTTTCTTCCATAATTTGTTATTTTGTATAGATTGTTATTTTTGCAGACATCCCATTTTTTAGTTCTGGATAATCAGCAACATTAAAACGTACCTTTATATTAAATTTCTTCGTTGGACGCTTGTCAGAAATGGAGAAAACCACTCCTGTGTCATCCGATGTCTGGCTGACGCTCTCGACCATTCCGATGTATTTTTTGCCACCGAACGCATCTACGGTAAAAGTTGCCTTTTGCCCAGGCTTGATTTTTTCCAATCCTTTTGTTTCATCGATGGCACCTATTACACGCATATCCTCAGGATGTATGACTGAAACAACTGTCATACCTGGAGGATAGAAAGCTCCGATATTGTTTGCAAGACTGATCACAACACCGCTTTGTTTTGAAGTGATTGTATACGTTCCAATCAAAGCAACAGGGGTATTTGCAGTGATTGTTTCTCCTTCATTTACATATAAGGCATTAAGCGTGCCAGCTGTATTCCCCGAAAGATTAATTATAGGAACGTTTATTTCCGAATTCTCTATTGATAGAGTACCACTACTCCCTTGCCAAAAAAGAAATCCTCCTAACAGCAGAAATATGACAACAATTCCTATTATGCTTTGAACATATGGCCTGCTGAATATATTTCCTTTTTTTGCATTTTTTTCTTCACTCATGTTATTTATTTTATAATATTAATTTGATAAGATTTCTATCGCGGGCGTATTGGGTGTAGCTATCTGTCCTGCAGTAATTGATACATTTACAACTTTTCCGTCCAATGGAGCCGTAATGACAGTATTGTTGTATGCTCCCTGCGCTATTTGAAGAGCTCCTTGGGTACTCTGAACTTGCGCTCTAGCAATATTCAAGTCTTCAGATCGTGCAGATGTTTGTTTCAAAGCCAAAGTTGCCTTAGCCTGATCCAATGCCGATTTAGCACTTTTGATAGCCTGTACATCATTTGTAATGCTTAAATTGACAGAGTCAACTGTAGCTTTTGCTGAAGTTACAGCGTTCTGATAAGCTGTAATTGTTGCTTGGTTGCCGCCGCTTGAGATTTGAGTGCTAGAAGTTAAAATGGTTAATAGATCGGTTAAATAATTCCTGACGGTAGTGATGTAAGCCATAGAATTTGCAGCAGTCTGACCAGCGCTTGTTTCGCTGATTGCTGAAATTTCATTTTTCCATTTAACAAGAAGAGAATTAACGTCTACAAACTCATTGTTAACATTACTTACTAACTGCTGATTAGTCTGAACAGTGCCTATAATGCTGAACTGTGGATTTGATGATAGCGGGTTGGAAAACAAACCATATGTATTAGATAAAACAACAGTATTAACACTGCTGTACGCTGTAGTGAGATCACGGATCAGATTTTGTTTAGCATTTTCAAGGGCGGTATTTGCCGAATCAACAGATGCTTGGGTCACTGCTATGTCTTGACTTGAAGCTCCGTTCAATAATTTATCATATGCAGTTTGTGCCGCCAGATATGCGGCTTTAGCTTGATTGATCGCTCCTAAAGTACTTTCAGCGTCAAGGCTTGCCAGAACAGCACCGGCCTTTACGGAATCGCCAATCTTTACATTGACACTTTTAATCCTTCCTCCTATGGGAAAAGCCAGCGTCAGATCTTGAGAATACCCGTTGCCTATATCAGTACTGCTTGCCACCTGCGATCCGTCTATATCTGAAGATAGCTGTGCGATATCTTTTCCGTGATTGATGGTGCTTGCGGTGCCGATAGCAAGTGCAACTACAAGAGCGACTCCTATTGTAAGTTTTGGTGATGAAATTATTTTTTGTAGGTATTTTTTCATATTTATTTTTTTACTAATTTATTCATAAATTTTCTATTTATCGGCAAAGCCTTTTATAATCTTTTTATTAAGCAGGATAAATTGATCCAATTCCTTATCACTTAACACTTTAAAAAGCTTAAGAAGATTTTTTGTACGCTCTATTTTCATTCTCTCAACTTGTTTTTTTGTTTTCTTGGAAAGTTTCAGGATCACTTTGCGACGATCCTCTGTATCTTCATCCCTAACCACATACCCGTTCGCGACTAAGCCGTCAATAAGCTGTGTTGCCGCACTGCTACTCACACCCAATGCCTTTGCCACATCTTTAACGGTGCCTCCACTATGTTCTTCAATCATCATGAGAACACCCCATTGAGAAGCTGTGACTCGTGGTATTTTTGCATATCCCCCCGTTTTAAATGTTATGTTATGCTTGAGTAACTGGATACTTTCCATCAACTCTTTTATTTTTTGTTCGCGATTGTTCATATTATGTAATATACTAAATATATAAGTATCTTATCAAATCTAAAATGAATGTCAAGTGAAGAGTTATGAACAGTGTTACAATGGGAACAGTATGCTAATAATTACCGCAACCGCTTCGATAAGAACAGCATGGAGTGTAATCCAATTCCCCATATTACTATCTTTCATTTTTGAAGATTAATCACTAACTTTCCATGTTTGTCCAAGAGAACCAAAATTGAAAACTCCTGCTCGAGCAAATTCTGAGCAAAATTGGAAATATGCTTGCAAAAAACCAGATGCTAACATTGTTGCAGGCAGAAAAACAAGTAATCGCCACATGGATTAACTCTAGTCCATATCAGAAGAACAAGTAATGCAATGGTTTGCGAAGGCAAGTTTCGCTTACATCAAAACCGCAGTGAGACAGTTTTGTTTTGCTTTCGCAAAACTGTTTTATCCGCTAAAATGTAAAAATGGACAAAAATTTACAAAAACATAAAGGATTAACATCCAAAGAAGCGGAGGAAAAAATAAAAGTCGGAGGTTATAACGAAATACCGTCACAGAAGAAGCGCGGATTTTTCGTTATCCTTTGGGAGGTTCTGAAGGAACCGATGCTTTTGCTTTTGGTAGGAGCGGGCACAATCTATTTCTTTTTAGGCGAGCCGCAGGACGCGCTGATGCTTTCCGTGTTCGTGGTTTTTGTGGTTGGAATCACGTTTTACCAGCAGCATAAAACCGAAAGGGCGGTTGAGGCATTGCGCGATCTTTCCAGCCCGCGGGCGTTGGTGGTCAGGGACGGGATCCGGCACCGAATTTCCGGTCGGGAGGTGGTTGTTGGCGACATTATTGCTTTGCAGGAGGGCGACCGCGTTCCGGCGGATGCGGCAATACTCAAAACGATAAATTTAATGGTTGACGAATCGTTGCTGACCGGAGAATCGCTGGCGGTATCAAAATCGGTCTGGAACGAAATAAAAAAAATTGAAGATAATCGTCCAGGTGGCGATAACTTACCATTTGTTTATTCCGGAACCATGGTTACGCGTGGCCGGGGTATGGCGCAAGTTGTGGCGGTTGGCGTCAATACGGAAATGGGCAGGATCGGTAAATCGCTCCAAGAAATCAACGAGGAAAAAACTCTTTTGAAAAAAGAAATCCGGCGCTTGGTGGGGATATTCGCGTCGGTTGGCGCGGTGCTGTGCGTGGGCGTGGTTTTGTTCTACGGTTTCTTTCGGAATGATTGGTTAGAAGGAGTTCTTTACGGTATTACCATCAGTATGTCGATGTTGCCGGAGGAATTTCCGGTGGTGTTAATGATCTTTCTGGCGTTGGGGGCGTGGCGCGTTTCAAAACACAAGGTGCTGACCCGAAATACGGCGGCGATCGAATCACTGGGTGCGGCCGAGATATTGTGCGTTGACAAGACTGGTACAATCACCATGAACCAAATGGACTTGCAGATGATAGTATCTGGTGATGATTATCTTGACCTGGCTAAATACAATGACGATGAAAATCCCTTACCTGAAAAATTCCATTTCCTTTTGGAGCACGCGATGCTTGCCAGCCAGGATGACCCGTTCGATCCGATGGAAAAAGAGATCCGGCGCATAGGTGAATATTTTTTGACCACTGGGATGCAGCATAGCGATTGGAAGTTAATTAAAGAATACCCGTTTGCCGGCAACATTTTGGCGCTTTCCTATGTTTGGGATTACGGCGATGGCGACCATTATATCGTGGCGGCTAAAGGTGCACCCGAATCGATCGCTAACCTTTGCCATTTGGACGATCGCCAAAAGCAAATAATTGTTGAACAGATGAGACCGCTTCTGAATTCCGGATTGCGTTTACTGGCGGTGGCGCAAGCTATAATCGATAAAAATCCTCTTCCAAACCACCAACATGAATTTGATTTTAAGTTCGTTGGTTTGCTCGGGTTTAGCGACCCAGTGCGACCGTCGGTTCCCGGCGCGGTCCAGGATTGCTATCGCGCCGGAATCCGAATCTGTATGATCACCGGCGATTACCCTGGAACGGCCTGCAATATCGCCCACCGTATCGGTTTGAAAAATCCAGACCAATTTTTGACTGGCGATGATTTGCGGACTCTGAGCGAGTCCGAGTTGCGGTCGCGTATGGAAACAGTCAATATTTTCGCGCGTGTGGTTCCAGAGCAGAAAATGATAATCATCAATGCGTTCAAAAGCCAGGGAAAAGTGATTGCGATGACCGGCGACGGCGTTAATGATGCACCTGCGCTCAAAGCCGCTCATATCGGGATCGCGATGGGTGAGCGCGGTACCGATGTAGCCCGTGAGGCCGCAGACTTGGTTTTGTTGAAAGATAATTTTTCATCGATCGCAGAAGCGATACGCACCGGCCGCTCGATTTTTGATAATTTGAAAAAGGCGATCGCCTATATTTTCGCAGTACATATCCCGATCGCTGGGATTTCGTTTCTGCCAGTGGCTTTCGGGATGCCAGTGGTATTTTCTCCGGCGCATATCGCATTTTTAGAATTGATTATCGACCCGGCCTGTTCGCTGGTTTTCGAGTCCGAACCGGAGGGCAAGAATGTGATGGCCCGTCCGCCGCGCAAATTGGACGAACCGCTATTCAACCGCGGCACGTTCATTATCAGTTTATTGCAAGGAGTTGGGGTTTTAGCGGCGACATTTGCATTGTTTTATTATGTCCTTTCAACAGGGCGGAGTGAGGAGGAAGCGCGGGCGATCACGTTTACCGCAATCGTGTTTTCCAACGCAATGTTGATAGTTACGAATTTATCCTGGTCAAGAGTGGGTGTGTCGATTTTGCGCGACGGCAACAAAGCCCTTTATTGGATGCTGGCCGCTGTTTCAATAACTTTGGCGGCGGTATTATTCGTGCCGTTCCTGCGTCAGGTTTTCCATTTCGCGGCCATCAGCCTTGCCGATATCACGCTGTCATTTATGGTCGCTTTCGCCAGTCTCTTGTGGTTCGAGATCTTCAAATTGTTCAGGAAAAGTTGATTTTTTACCGCCGAATTTTAAGGGCTTAACCCTTTTAAATAAACATCTAATCTCCCTGCCATTCATCCCCCGTGGCAAAGCCCCTAGGTATTCTGGTGGTGTTTATTATACAAAATTCGAACTTATTTTGAATATAATTCTGACGAAAGATACTCACGCTCGCAAAACGCGTCGTGACTTTAAATTTAATCGTAAATAACTACAGCTACCAATACTTTTATCCCTTAAAAAATTCCAGATATTTTTTTAGACCACTTTTACTTTTTTGATATATTATTTCTTGCAATCTTGGAAGTATTTCTTTGGCCGCTTTTTCACCAGTCAGAATTTTATCTTGACCATTTATAAACTGATACCAGTAATTATTTGGGCCGACATCTATATTGATAACGATGTCAGCGGTTGACACATTTGAAAGTGCTAGATGGTGGCGTAAAATATTTAGCGAATTATTGGCAATATCGTACCAACCAGGTTTCCATTTTTCATTGTGGTAATGTCTGTCTAAATTAATCGCAATAACTATATCTGCTCCCATAGCCCGAACAATTTCTACTGGAACAGGCGCTGATAAACCGCCGTCAGCCAACGTCCTGCTGTCTATTTCTACCGGCTTGAAAACCAAAGGGATAGAGATGCTGGCTCTTATGGCTTGTGCCATGGCACCTTTGTTTAAAAGCACGATCTCTCCCGTTTTTAAATCCGTAGCCACCGCAACAAACGGGATTTTGCAATCTTCAATTTTTTTTCCATTAACATATCCATCAATAAATGTTTTTACTTTTTCTCCAGTAATTAGTCCTTGCTTTAAATGGGGATCAACCAAAGAAAACATTCTACGCCAGTTAGTTTCCAATGCTATCTCCTCCATTTTTTTGACACTTAATCCGGTCGCATAAAATCCACCAACCATGGCGCCAATACTTACCCCCGCAATAAAATCAATCGGAATGTTATTTTCTTCCAAAACTTTAATAACCCCAATATGAGCCAGCCCCTTGGAACCGCCACTTCCTAATGCTAAACCGATTTTGGGTCGCTTTGGTTTTTCCATAATTATAATTCTATCCAGTTATTCTCTTTTTTAAATTTCCGGTTATATCAAAAGCTTTGTTTTTGGCGATGGAGAAAAACCGACTTGCAGTTTTACCTATTTCATCGCTTAGATATT
>JAHFMX010000026.1 GCA_023267635.1 bacterium
ATATTATGTTGGTTTACTTACATTTGTAATGCTCGTTGAGGGTTTACTTGTATTATCTATAAGTGAAATGCAATCATCCCATGTCCTAGTCTCACTAGCCCAAGTTGTCGTGATAGTACTCCAAAGTTCTGCAAGGTTCACCTTTGCAGTGTTTGTGATACTCGTCGAAGGTTTTGCTGTATTTGTAATAGACATATTATCTGTTGCTATGGATTGAAGCTATCATCCTCTTTGGTTGGTCGTTATTGCGTGTTGCGAAGTAATCAAACATCTTCTGTCGTTCTTTTTCCTGTTCTACTGATAGGGCTTGAAGGTTTTGGAGTCCCAGCGTGAGCGCACCATCATAGGCACTTGCAATGACGAACCCTCGGTGAAGAACTGGGGAAACACCAGGTTGCTTTGTAGTATCTGATGCGGTGAAATAACTGCCTGCTCGTTGGAAGTAGTATTTGAGTCCACTACTAACGGTAGCTGTTGGGATTTTGTCGAGTCTAATGATGTTATCTTGGATTTTATCATATTGTGTTGGTGTTCCTGATACTTGTGCAAAGGTACCCATGTCCACTTGTGAACGGTCAATGGGGGTAAGTGGAATGTATTTGCCATTCTCCAAGCGTGAGATACCGAGTAATGTAATAATGGGATTTCCTTGTTCGTCAGTGAGGAATGAGTAATCGGTTACGTTTACCGTAAGTGGTGAGGTTCCTTCTCCTAGTTTTGTGTGGTTTGTGTCATCAAATTGAAGAAACTTGTCACTTGCAATACCGTGACTCACGACATAATCAAGCCAGTTGTTACATGAGTTGACTACGTTTGCAGTAGGATATTGTGTAGCATCCACTCGCATTAAAACTCGTGTTTGTTGCAAAATCCCTGTGTTGTTTACCGTATCAGAAAACTGCATTTTAGAATTGAGAAACGGTTAGTGATGTTGATGCTGTTGCCCATCCTGTGAGTCTTCCGCATCCGTATATTCCACTGTCATAGCTTACGGTTGTAGATGCAGGTTGCCAGTGACCAACTGCGTTTGCAAGTGTGGTAGAACCAAACCCTGTAGTGTCACCAAACGAGAGGTATACACCTATACCGTTTGTAGTAATCACTCGTGCCTTACAGCTCCCGTCTGTTTGTGCTGATGCTATGGTTGTTGCCGGCACAGCTTGGTTCCCCACAGTTGTTGTTGTAGCGGTCTGTAGGTAGCTTGCTTGTCCTGTAAAAGCAGAACCATACGCTTGATACATTGGTTTGAATAAAAGAACCCCTGCGAGTAAAAATACTGCAATTCCGATGAGTGTTAATGGTAGTGTATATGTTTTCATAATTTAATTATTTTATAACCCGATCTAATCTCCAACCCCGTAAGGGTCAGAGTTAGATAAGGTTAATCTTCAAACTTGGTTAGATTTGCTACAATGTCGGTATTTGCCTTTCGATATAGGTCAACCTTGAACGTATTACTCCCATCCGTATCACCAATCAGCATAGCAGTTGATGATGCAGCCCGTTTAAGGGTAACTCCTGTTGCTCCTGCAAGTGTCAATGTGACAGATGCAGAAGTTGTGGCATTCCGAATATAAATAGTTCTCATGTCTCCTGGATTTGGTATCCCTGGTACTGATGACGAAGCCATTAGTGTCAATGTGCCACTTCCTTGAGTCAAGGTTATCGCAACAACAGTCTCATCATCAATCGCTTCTGTGAGAAGGGTTGAGTTTGTTGCTGTCGAGGTTGAGTATACAGCGCCACTGTACGGTTGCTGTGCTGATGGCAAGATGTTGATACCTGGTGCTCCTGCAAGATTGTCACCCTGTATCGCTCCAAAGCCAAGTACAGCTACGAGTGCTGTTGCGAGTGCGACTGCGATTGTTTTAATTGTGTCCATTGTGTTTTCTTAGCTAATAATTTAGCGAAAAGATGCTGGGATTGTGTCAAATTCTTTGTTTGCTTTCTTGCTAGCTCCCTTTACAGGGTTAGAAATCATGTATGCTTCTACATGAGCGTCCCAACGAGCTTGTCGAGCATCTTTTTTAGTTTCTTTTACTTCTTCTTTTGCCATGGTGTTTTCTTAGACTTTTGTGTGCTGTGTTGATAGGTGCAACGGGTGGCTCCACCTACCAGTACAGCCCACAAAAGTGAGCTAGTAATGGTTAAAGCTTGTTAATAAACGCGAACTCCCCGTGATATTTTTGTGCAGCGTTGTTATAGGCAGACACAGCATCTTTTATGTCCTCGAAGAGTCCAAGATGGAGATACTTTGTTCCCGCCTTAATTCGAGCTGTCCATTTGTTTCTTTGTGAGTGCCACGAAACTCCCTTGTAACCGCTTTTGCAGTCTTTACGTGCGCCACGGTTACATTTGTTCTGAGAACTGGTTGCAAGTCTAAGGTTTGCCCGCTGGTTATTCAGTGGATTGCCATCAATATGGTCAACTTCCAAATGCCTTGGCGCATTCATAATGAATCGAGACATAAGCTTTACTTCACCATGAGACCTTGGATAACCGTCCGCACCAAGTTGCCAGTTTTGTTGGCTGAGTAACTCAAAGTCTGAGTCGTCAACCATTACAAAACCGATTCTCTTTACGTCCGACCTTGTTTTTCCAGTTTCTATGAGTTTCATGTGTTTGCTAACAATACTTTAGTCTGTGGCCTAACTCAGGGTAATATCGACATGCAAATCTGCAATCGGTGCCCAAACTTTGGCTCCAACGAGAGATACAACGACGATTTCCTTTCCTGTCTTTCCTGAAACTCCTTTTTCTTCGTAACGAACTCCACGAGGTGTTGCGTATGTTGCAGTATTCTTTACTCCAAAGACACGGTGTCCTGAGTTGGTGAAGTCTGAACGTGAACCGAGTGTTGCTGATACGAATGTGCTTGGACGTACTACATAGATGTCTACACCCATGTACTTAGTCATAAAGCCGTTGTTGAGTGCTGCGTCAGAGTACGAGAAGCCAGAAGCTACTTGTGCCTGTGCAAATCCTACAACGTCTGTACTTTCAATAATGAGGTAAAGTCCATTAGCAAGTCCTGACTGATACCCTGCTACCTTAGAGATAAGGTTAGACATGATAACAGCGATGTTGCTTGCAGTAGTAAATCCTCCTGCTGGTGTGGTGTATGAGCTTGTTGCGTCTTCGCAGAGTGCGTTTACAACAAACTGGTCAACCTTGAATGCTACTGAGTAGGTGAGGTCATCAAAGAAGTCAGCCATGAGATTGAAGTTGCTTGTGAGCGTTTCAAAATCAAAGACATGAGTACCAAAGATAACTTCATCTGTTACAGTAAGCGCATCATCGGTTACAGTCATTGCTGATACAGAGTATGTACCTGCAACTGCTTGGATAGCCGCTGTTTGCTGTGTAATGTACGGGTTTTGGATTCGTTTAAGGTCTGAACGGTCAACGCGACATACCTTTTCAGCAACGAGTGCTGCTCGAAGTGCAACCTGTAGGTTACTCTTCATGTATTTATCGCGGAGGGCGTAGGTTGATAGTGTATTGGCCATGTTAGTGGTTAAAAATTATAGTAACCCACCCGTTGTCTATGTGCTTTGTCTACGTCGTTCGAGGCGAGCTTGTAACATGGCTTCCATTTCCTTTTCGGACTCTGGTACTTCCCCTGTGGATTCTGCTTTTCGGAGAGTGTCTTCACCACTGTTCTTCGTTATGCCTCTTGGACTTTTTGTTTGCGTTGCTTGTGCGGTTCTTCGCTCGTCATTTCTATCTGCAAGGATAGGTTTGTAGTGTTCGTGTGCTTCACGGACAGATACTTTCATATTCTTTGCGTAGGTGAGGACTTCATCTAAGTCATCGTCATGTATATCTGCTTTGCCGAGATAGATTGTGTCCTTTATGTCAAGCGAGTCCGTTGTTTCCTTCTTTTCTTTGCGTTCTGCTTCTGCTTTCTCCGCACGAGTTTTATAGTTTTTTGCAAGTTCCTCGTTCTTTACAGATGAGATTGCAATTTCTTTTAAGACTTCGTTGCGTCTTGCTTCAACGGCACTTTCTCTTTCCTCGTCATTGAGGTCTGATAAGCTTGTTTGAAACTCTGTGTCCTCTTCAATCTTTGTTTGGATTAAGGTGTCCAAATCTACACCATTGTTTTCTGTACTCATTTATTTAGAAACAATTTTTAGGAGATGTTTCTACTCCAATTAACGCTATTATAACATACTTGTACTTGTCAACAAATACTTATCAACTATTTTGATGAGTCTTTCAACATTCGTAGCTTCTTTGCTTCTGGGCTTTCAACTGCTTGGTTTGCAATTATCTTAATTTTAATAAGACCACCTGCAATAAACTTCAATGCATCTTGTCGTGATACCATCATAATCTTTGCTTCGTCTGCTGGTATTTGATCCCACTCACGCATCGCCATCCATGCGTCTGACCCTAGTTCCTCCATAGGCATTTCTGGGTCGCCTATTGAGGGGAGTAGTATCTTACGCAATACACGCAAGAGTCGTGGATTGTCCTTGAACGTGCTACGGATAAGCTCGATGTCATTTGCATTGAGATATGTGTCCGCTTCGTAATTGAGGATGTCTGATAGTGTCACCCGCTTTTTTTCTTGTTCCATTTTTATTTGTTAATTATTAAGCTGCTACTGCCTCTGGTTTACCCGTTGGGGGAGACACATTAGGCATTACACCATTTGTAGAGGTAGAGAGTTGAAGTGAAGAGACAACACCAGTCTCAGAAAGTATTCTGTTAAATAACAGTCTTGCGTTAGGTTCTTGAAGTATCATTGGATTACTTGCGATGGTTTGGAGAAGCATATTGAGTGTTTGTAGCACCGCTTGCTTATCGGTATTCTCGTTGGTAACTTCTACATTTAGCTTCCATTCAAGGTCTTTGAGTATGTCTTTCCATGTTTCATCGGGTATCTCAGATGGCTTGAAGAAGCGTTGATTGCCCATGACGTTATTTAACTGCTCTTTCATGTTCGTACTTTCGGTCTGCATCATTTGTGCTTGGTCTGCTTGTGTTGGCATCGCAGTGTCGTTTTCAAGTGAGTCAATGACTTGCTGTACTAATTTCTCATTCACTGCCTTTGTTGCCGTACTCTTGATGTACATCATGTCTATCTTCTCAATGTTGTTATCGTCAAGAATTGCAACCACTTCGTCCGTAGTGTCCATCTTGGTCTTAATATGAGGTATGACGTATTCACGAAGCATGTCCTCGATGTGAAATCCTTTGTTTTCGGTCATTATCTCAAAGAGTGAAAGTCCTTGTGAAGTGGTGAGCTGTACTGTCCCCATGGCAATACCTGATGGTGGGGTTATTCCTCTTGCTCCGTCTGGTGTTGAGGTGATTTCTTTTCCTAAGTTTTCCCATTCAATTCCAAAGTTTTGAAACGCACCGAGGTCTGCTTTTGTGTTATTTATCTGAGTGAGTGGTTCGTTTATTTTGTGGATAAGTATATCCCCTGTCTCAATAGCAGAAAGTACGTTGCGTCCTACATACGAACCGTCAGATGTTTGAAAGATGAGTTTTGATGCAAGGTCGAGCGTATCTTTCATGTTCTTCATCGTGTGGTTCTTCATCCACTGTGCGTCAAAGAGATATTCTACTGCACCAATAGCAAGTGTTCGCCCATCTTCTTTAATCAAGTGCGTGAGCATGTATGGGTCTTTCTTCTCCTTGCCTCTGAATAGACAGAAATCATCATAGTTATCGCTCTTGGTGTTCACAAACGAGACAACGTGCATTTGTTGTCGGTATATTTCCCATTTAGAGTCCTCTGCTTTGTCTGGGTCTTCTTCAAGTAATGCAATAGGAAGTTCACCATGTACCTCATAGAGTTCAATAAACTTTGACTGATTATCTTGTGAGTGACCGTTAAGTGTCTTACGAGTAGTGTGCGATGTAATGAGTGCATTCACAGCATCTTGGTCATACTCCTTCATCTTGCGAAGCTGTGCTGGTGTTTTGTATATTTTTTCAATGCGAGGGAGTGCGTCGAAATCCAGAGGGTCAACAATCATTCTATTCCACGGTATAACGGAAGCGATAAGTTCACCGTCCTTTTCAACAAACTTCACTACCGAAGAACCATAGCGAGCAAGTGAACGTCCCCATTCGTTGAGAAATACCCCAAAGCGTGACTCTTTCATCCAATTTTGGAGTATCTGTGTGGCAATAAACGCAAGTACCGTAGTGCGTTCGTTGTTCGGCATGATGCGAATGTCCTTTCGGTCTATGTCCGTTGCTCTGTACCAGATATTTACCGCTGCGGTGACGATATTAAAAAACGGTTTTTCTCTTCCAAGAGCGTCAGTAGAACCACTCGTATGTTTTGAATTTAAATATGCGTCAATAGTCTCAATCGTATTGTGCATGTCCCAGTCAACGTACTCACTCATCTTTGTACTACCGTGAGTGTAATTGTCCTCTGCATCACGTATAATTTCACATAAATCTATTTTTTCCATGTCTATACCCGTTGTCTAGTTGTTAATCCTCACTATAATCATCACTATTATACCACATCTGGTAGCTCCAGTACCTTTTCATTATTCCAATCGCAAGGGTAGTTATACTTCTCAATCAGTCCAGCAATACTTTTATTCTTAAATTGTTTGATGACGGCTTGATGTGACTCACTTACTTTTGCAAGGTCACGTTTGTATGGAAAATCCTCCTCGTTGTGTCTGAACACATGCCCGTAGTATGTTTTCTTCGTGGTCATGCACACACCACCGTTCAGATATGCTTTAATGCCTAATTCAGTTCCCTGTCCTCCCCAACTTCCTAGACTCTCATCACAGATATTCCACTTCCAGTAGTTCTCAGTAGTCATTAGGAAGCAGGAACCTTGCAGACACATGGTTTCACTCAGTGGTTCCTTGTTTTCTGCTTCTAAGTTGTAGTTCATCACTAGGTTAGTATCAAAACAGTAGGAAGATGAGCGTTTATCGTGACGTACTATCCACTTCTCACCGTCTAACACAAGCAGATAGGGAGCCATTATCACGTTATCGTGCATGTCTTCAAGCATAATGCGGTCAAAACCCTGTCCAAATGAGCAGTGAGCGTCACATTTTAGTATGTATTCACCTTTAGCCTGTCGTGCAAGGTGGTTCATGACCCCTCGCTGTCCTAGTTTTAGTTTTGCATCATCACCAACAAGTATTTCAATGTCAGTCTCAGCGTGTTTCTTAATGTCATCCACAGTTTTCTGTAAATAGGGTTCCGAAAGACTTGGAATTATTATACTCAGCATTATTTTGTGCTATTCATGTGCTGTCTGTTAAAGTTCTTGTCAAATTGGTTCATTATCTCTGCATGTATCTTCGCTTGTGCTTCACTCTGATTAGGTGCGAGTTTATCGCGTAAGACAAAGAACATACGCATGATTAGAGTGTCTGATATGTCTGGTGAGTGTCCGAGCAACACTTTAATGTCCTCTTTCTGTGTTGCCATTCGCTTACCGTCACCCGTTGAAGCATCTTGATAGAGTGATAACTCCTCAATGATTTTCTCTTTAATTCTAACATCATCTACCTTCACCGCAAACTTGTGGTTGTTGATATGTTCAGCAAGGATGAATACGCACTGCGAGCGTAGGTTCTTATAGTCTGATACCAGTGAAGCATGTGATGCATAATGCACGTTAGGAAGCCGTACAGGGTCAATGTCAGTCTTCATCGCACTGTATGAGGATTTGAACCCTATGATGCCGTCTAGGAGCGATGAGGAAGCCACTCCAGCCCCTACTCCAATAGCATCTACAGCTATTTGTGAGTACGGTATTCTCTCATCACTGGCATACTCTCGTATCTGACTGATTATTCCCTCAGTATTTAGGCGTTCGAAGATTTCTATACGATAGAGTTCAAGCCCTTGGAAGAATGAGAATACGGTCTTATCTGCACCATCGTCTGATACGTCTACAATCAGATACTTCTCGTTACTCTTCGTGATGGTGTTTGAGAACATATCGAGGAGTGATGTGTATTTGAATAATGCACCAGCGTTATCCACATATTCAGCAAGCACTTCCTGTTTGTATGAGGTTCTGTCACCCTCGTATTCCTTTTCAAGCGCATCTATCTCGGTTACGGGTAGGAATGGGTTATCTCGTGAAGTAAAGTGAAACGACTCCCACTCATGGTTTCCTTCTGCTTCTTTCTCTAATCGTCTTAGGTTCGGGTTTTCTTTTTTTGGAGTACCGATGAAATCTGCTGTTCCTGCGGTGTCGAGGAACATCGGACGGAATATCTCACGCCAATACACGAAAAAGTCACGCATGGTATCAACTTCATCGTAGGTAATGTGAATTACGTCAGTGAGTCCTCGGTAGTTTTCTCTGTTCTCCCATCCTCCAACGTATATCGTGCTGAATGTCTTGTCTTCATTTGGTACACGCATTTCTAGCACAGACTCGTTTGCTATCCCTATCCCTACAAGTCTATTCTTTAATGCTTCCCAGATAATCTTTCGGGCTTGGCTCTGTGTCGGTGCAATGTACAATACTTTACGACCAGTAGGAAAAACTGTCTTTGCAAGGTTCAGTTTAGAAGCACTGATTGTTGCTTTGTAGCAAAGTGTTTCTACCTCAAGTGCTGTCTTCCCACCTTTACGTCCAGCTCTTGTGATTTTGAAACGGGCTTTACTCTGGGCTACTAATTTCTGGTTGGGGTGTAAAAGCATTATCAAATGTGATTGCTAGGTTGCCTGCTATCCTGTGGTCTATGTTATCTCCGAACTCTAATCTCTTCTTTCTTTTAAGGTAGTCCATTGAGTTTGCGTAGCTTTCTCCTAGCTTTGATACAACTGTATTCCGTGCCTTTAATACAGGCTTTTCTCGTAGCTCTGCTATTCTATCGCTAAACTTCGGGTTTTTCTTTAAATAATCATAAAAAGCGTCTTGTGATATATTGGCAGAACTACACGCTTCCCCTACTGTTGCGTCAATAGAAAAAGCCATCTCTAGTTTTGCGAGAGTGTCTGGGGTCATTATCGTTGGTCTGCCACCTTTATTTTTCATATCAAATTATCTTTTGTACTTTTAATTGCCACCATGAGGACTTGAACCTCTTCGCTCGTTTATTACCTGATGGAGTCCCTTTGGAGGGTGTTCATAGGGTTTTTATATGAAAAACTGTACCCTGGATATTTTCGTTTGGT
>JAHFMX010000011.1 GCA_023267635.1 bacterium
AAATTCAGAAGTGATGATACATCAACCTCTTTCTGGTATTGAGGGACAGGCTTCTGATATTGAAATCACTGCGAAGCATATTCTTTCTTTAAAAGAAAAGTTGTACCAAATGCTTGCGGATGCTACAGGTAAAACGAAAGCACAGCTTGAAAAAGATGGTGATCGCGATTATTGGATGAGCGCTGAAGAGTCAAAGAAATACGGAATTGTTGATATGATTCTCAAGCCAAAGCCAAAAGCTAAGTAGTCTTAATTATTGTATTTCTGGTTAATCAGAAATACTAACTCGCTATGGATAGACTTATTATAGAGGCCGCATTAATTTCTGGAGCAGTGGGAGCCGCTGTGGGTTGGGTTGTTCGTCACTATGTTGCAAAAGCACGCCGTGGAACAATCGAACAAGAGCTCGATGAGCTTATTCTCAATGCCCGGAAAGAGGCTCACACAATAGAAAGTGACGCACTTAGTCGCGCACAGGTAATGAGGTCTGAACTTGAAAAAAGTGAAGATCGTTTACAAAAACAAGAAGAACGAGCAGATAAACGCGACGAAGAACTTACGCGTGGGCTTGATACTATTCGTACTCAAGAAAGAGAATTGGAACAGAGTCTACATGTAACAAAAGAATTAGAAAAGAAACTTGCACGTGAATATGAAAACGTAGCTGGACTATCACGCGAAGATGCTCGTACGCTGCTTGTTTCAAAGATAACGCAGGAAGCAGAAGAAGATCTTCAGTCTCGAATGCTTAAACTTTCTCGAGATGGTGAAGAGAAACTTACAGAGAAGGCGCGAGATATTCTGGTTAACTGTGTGTACCGTATTGCAAATACTAACGTATCTTCGTTTACATCATCTACTGTTGAAATTAATGACGAAGAGATTAAAGGAAAGATTATCGGTAAAGAAGGTCGCAATATCAAAACATTTGAACGACTAGCTGGGGTTGAGCTTTTAGTGGACGAAGTGCCTCACGGTATTGTGGTGTCATGCTTTGACGCTGTTAGGCGAGCAATTGCGGTGAATGCACTCCAGATGCTTATTGCTGATGGACGTATCCAGCCCGCAAAGATTGAAGAGTGTATTGAGAAAGCAAAAAAAGATATTGGAATCTTTATTCGTAAAAAAGGAGAAGAAGCGGTGCTTGCGTGCGGGCTTGTATCAGTTCCCGATGAACTCATTTCAATTCTTGGAAGATTATATTTCCGTACAAGTTATGGGCAGAATGTATTAGATCATTCAATTGAGATGGCACACATTGCTGGACTTCTAGCAGAAGAACTCGGTGCTGATGTCTACGTTGCTAAAGCAGGTGCATTACTTCATGATATTGGAAAGGCGGTGGATCATGAGATACAAGGAACGCATGTTGAGATTGGTAGAAAAATTCTTATGAAGTATGGAGTGGATGAAAGAATTATTTTTGCCATGCAATCTCATCATGAAGAATATCCGTATGAAACACTTGAATCAGTACTAGTACAAGTTGCAGACGCTGTGTCTGGTGGAAGGCCTGGAGCACGTAGAGATACTGTTGATCGCTACATTACACGACTTTCTGATTTGGAAGCGATAGCGCTTGCATTTTCGGGCATTGAACGGGTGTATGCACTACAAGCGGGACGAGAAATACGGGTATTCGTAACCCCTACTCTTGTGTCGGACTTACAAGCACGTGAACTAGCGCGCGCTATTGCGCTTCGCATCGAACAAGAACTTCGTTACCCAGGAGAAATAAAAATTAATGTGATACGAGAGTCACGTGTTATCGAAATTGCTCGTTAACTAAAAAATATCCCCTCTACTTCGGTATATACTCTTACCATGTCACCTATCCTTATTATTTCAGTATTCCTTGCGACGCTTTCAATTGATGCTCTGTACGCACTCTATACAATTCGTCTGGTAGAAAAGAAAGCTTTGCAGGCAGCAACCTTTGGTTCACTCATTCATATCCTCACAGCATTCACTGTTATATCGTACACACAAAATTACTTTTACCTCATCCCCCTCCTTGTTGGATCATTCGTCGGTACGTACCTTGTTGTGAAGCATAGTAAATAGTTTTTTGACAATCCACATTTGTGTTGTATCATGACTTGCTAAAAAACCTATGCGTACTATACTTATTTTATCCATCGTAAGCATGCGCATGCGAGGAGATTACTAAATTATTTTTTGATAGTACATTTACCTAGGAATGGACTATCACAACAATTCACTCATATGAACAAAGCAGGACTCGTTGAAGCAGTAAATGCTGTGCTTGGAACTACAAAGGTTCAGGCAGAAGAAGTGGTAGACACTGTGTTTGGTACAATCGTTAAGACTCTTACAAAGGGTGACGAAGTAGCTATTGCAGGTGTTGGAAAGTTCACAGTAAAGCTCCGCAAGGCGCGTGATGCTCGTAACCCAAAGACAGGTGAAACTGTTAAGGTTCCAGCAACAAAGGTTCCAAAGTTCTCAGCAGCTAAGGCTCTTAAGGACGCAGTTAAGTAATTAACTTTCGTAAAGAATATAAAAACCCGCCAATTGGCGGGTTTTTATATTCTTTAGGCTCCAGTTCTTCTCTCCATTTTATTTATTGCTCCCCCGTGTTCATTCCCCACAGATCTTGAGAAATCGTCTTCTTCATCTGGTGGTACCCAAAATTCTTGCTTTGGTGTCGCTTCTGCTTCAAGTATTTTAATAGTTTTATCAAATTCCTCTTTCCTTCTTGCCATTTCATCTGCTCGCGAGATGTCATTAATTGACGTAGCAAGGATAATTCCACGGGCCGCCGCCGCACTCTTTTCTTTCAAATCAGCTATCTTATCCGCTGGTTTAGTAAAATCTAATTCAATATCTTTCAATGGATTATTATCTGGTGTTGGTGGCATAATGAATATAGTATATCCCTATTTATAATTTTATGCAGCCTTCATCCCCTCTTCTATAGTTTCTTCGTTTGCTGCTTCTTCGTGAGATGAAGCGACCTTTTCCTCTTTAAGGAAAGCCATTTTTGTTTGAGCTTCAGTTAGGTCAATTCTGAGCAGAATTAGCTTTCTTTGTAGCTGCTCTTTTTCTATCGACGTGTTTGTAATAGAAAGAATCTTCTTCTCGAGATCTGCTATTTCTGTGGTGGTTTTAGTAATTTGTTCTTCAACAAGACGTAAATCGTCTTCAACTGAAATATGTTCTGACTTTGGGATTTCTACTAATCCAATACTTGGGAATCTCATGATGAAAGTTTAGCATATAGGTAGGATCTGTTTCTAGACTGGGAACAGAAAAAGGCCTCAAAATGATTTGAGGCCTTTTTCTTTAGCTTCTCACTTCGTTCGAAGTGTCCTCTTTTAATAGTCGGCGTACCTCCTTTAAAATATGGGCAAGTGCGGCGTAAGAGACGCTTCGCTATCTCACAACCTTCATTCGCTACCACTCATTACGGTTTTAAGAACCACTCGGTTCTTAACGCTCCCTTTGGTCGCTGTTCTCCTCCACGGGGAAACTCTCGTTTCCCCGACCCCCTTCCTGTTCGATTCTCTTACTCGGTTGCAGAGAAATAAGAAAAGCCTGGCAGTAAGCCAGACTGTTCTTATTTTGTGCGGCGTAAGAGAATCGAACTCTTGTCTCCTGCTTGGAAGGCAGGCATTCTACCACTAAACCAACACCGCGATAGAGATATACTACTACATTTCTTTTAATTTTTCCAGAGTACATGCAAAATGTTTAAAATGTGATAGGATATATACACGTTTCTACAAGGTTACAGAGGAAATATCGGAGTGTGGTGTAACGGCTAACATTTTGGTTTTGGGTACCAAAGACTCAGGGTTCGAATCCCTGCACTCCGACCGATAAACAAAAGCTACCTTTTCTGAGGTGGCTTTTGTTTTGAGACAGGAGAGCAGAAAGCCAAGGGTTTGGCTTTCGTAGGGATTCGATGGGCGGAGCTTTATTGAGCCAGCAGGCGAGATAGCGAGCGGCGGCCTGCGAAAAAGTTTTTTGACGAAAAAACTTTATTTGTAGGAGAATTTCCCTGCACTCCGACCGATAAAACAAATCCGCCAATTGGCGGATTTGTTGTTTTGGTGCCTAGCCCCTATTCTTTTAGTATGTTTTCCATAAGAATCACTCTCCCCTCCCTTATTTCTGGGTTTATATAGACACAAGCTAGATCCATTTGCCAAGGCGTTCCATGTGTAACGTTTGTGTGGCGTAGATAGATTTCAACACTAATGCTGAGTTTATCCCATTTGTCTTTGGTCAAATTATCTTCTGGTTGTATGGCAAGGTTACTTAGATTGTTTAAATCTCTGACTTTTACACTTTTAACTTCAATAAACCGTAACCTGTTGTCCTTTTCTGCAATAATATCTATTTCACCAAATTTTGTACGATAATTTCTTCCAAGAATAGTAAAACCATGTTTCATGAGAAACGTCTTCGTTATATTTTCCCCTATTTTTCCAATTTCGTTATGTTCAGCCATATTTGTGTGCATTTCACAAGAAACGCTTATTTTGTTTCACGTGAAACGTTTGTCCTTCTTATTCCATTTTGCCTTTAATAAAAAGGCCAAAGACCTTTTGAAAAGCTATATATATCAACGCTTATTTACAATTAAAGCCAGGATTTGTACAATCTGCCCTCTACGTACTTTACTGTCTTTTATCCACTGTTCCCACAGGTTTATCCACAGTTTTGAACTTTAGAAGGGTTTCATGTGGAACGACCAACAAGAAAGGTACGACCTATTTTCCCCTTGATAGAAGAGGGGATTATGTTAGAATGGTGTTACTAAATAAACAGATTTAGTGTTGCGGTGTTGGTTTAGTGGTAGAACACGACCTTGCCAAGGTTGAGACAGGAGTTCGATTCTCCTACGCCGCACAGATGCCTGTATTTTAAAGGAGGTACGCCGACTATTAAAATAAGACACTTCGAACGAAGTGAGAAGAAAACAATTAATGTGAGATCAGACCGTAGAGATGAGAGATTCTCCTGATTTTGTTTAAGAAAGGGGTGTTTCGTTACATGAGTAACGCATTCCACCAGGAGTTTCGGCTACAAGTCTTATTTTACCGTCGTAAAATAAGCTCGCAGCCCGCCGCTCGCGATTCGGCTTGGTAGCCTCGTAACGCTGCGCCCATCGAATCCTGACGGAAGTGACGAAGGTCACTTCCTGTGGAAGTCCAAAAAAATGTAACCATTTTATTTGTGCTTCCACCAGGATTCGAACCTGGAACGACGGTTCCGAAGACCGTTGTGATATCCATTTCACCATGGAAGCTTGATTTATAAAGAAATTCTAACATATTCTATGCTACAAATACAGCTGGATAAGGAAATACAGATACCAAAAGAAGTAAAAATGGTTTTAGCCGTTTTACAAAGTGCAGGACATGAAGCTTTTCTTGTCGGCGGGTGCGTCCGAGATCTTTTCATGGGAACTATTCCAAAGGATTATGATGTTACCACTAATGCTACTCCAGAGCAGATTATTGCTTTGTTCCCAAAGACTTTTTATGAAAACACCTACGGAACGGTAGGGGTTGTTACATGTGGAGAAGAATTAGATGTTCCGTGTATTGATGAAACAGTAAAGGTTATTGAAGTAACTCCATACCGTCTAGAAGGGGAATATTCAGATAATCGTCATCCAGATGAGGTGAAGTGGAGTAAAAACATTGAAGATGATTTGAAGCGTCGTGATTTCACATGTAACGCTATTGCCTATAACCCAATGACAGGAGAAGTGATTGATCCGCATCATGGACAAGAAGACATTACCAATAGGATTATTCGAGCGGTAGGGGCACCAGACGCTCGTTTCCAAGAGGATGCGCTACGACTAATGCGTGCAATTCGCTTTGTTTCTCAGCTTGATTTTGATATTGATAGCGTTACACGTGAAAGCATTGAGAAAAATGCGGAACTTCTTAAGAATGTTTCACGTGAAAGAGTGAGAGAGGAATTTGTAAAGCTTATTATGACTAATTTCCCAATGCGAGGAATCATCATGATGAAAGAAACAGGGCTTTTAGAGGACGTTGTTCCAGAACTTGAGCGTGGAATAGGGGTGGAACAGAATCAGGCACATAGTTATGATGTTTGGGAGCATAATTTGCGTACCCTACAACATGCGGCAGATAAGAATTGGCCGTTACATGTACGTCTTTCTGCGATATTCCATGATATTTCAAAGCCAGAGACAAGACGCTTCTCAAAAGAGAGCAAACAGTATACGTTTTATGGTCATGATGTGGTTGGTGGACGCGTTACACGTGAAATAATGGAAAGGTTAAAGTTTTCAAATGATTTGATTGAAAAAGTATCAATGTTTGTTCGGTGGCATATGTTTTTCTCAGACACTGAACAAATAACGATTTCTGCAGTGCGAAGACTGATTACAAACGTTGGAAAAGATAATATTTGGGATCTTATTGATCTGAGAATTTGCGATCGCGTGGGAACGGGGCGTCCAAAGGAAGAGCCTTATAGATTAAGGATGTACCAGTCTCTCGTTGAACAGGCACTTAAAGATCCAATCTCACTTAAAATGCTAAAAACAGACGGGAAACGCATTATGGACGTTACACAAGAAACGCCTGGGCCAAAAATAGGATATGTTTTACACGCTTTGTTTGACGAAGTACTAGAAGATCCTTTGAAAAATACAGAAGAATATCTTGATACAAAAGCGCAGGAGTTGATGAAACTCAGCATTGTAGAGCTTAAAGCGTTAGGTGAAGCAGGGAAGGAGGGGATGGAACAGAAAAATGAGGAGCAGGTGAAGGAGATTAGGAAACAATTCAAGGTAAAGTAGTAAAAGACATTACGCTGTATAGAGATATACATTTGTCCTTTATAAAGGACAAATGTATATCTGGTATACTCGAGCTATGAATATCTCTTTGGATGACCTCCATCCGCTTACTCTTACGCTCCTTAAAAAAAGGGGAATAGAGGAATCAAACATGATGGATTTTCTGAATCCTTCGTACGAGAAACATGTTGGCGACCCATTTCAGATATATGGAATACCTAAGGCCGTAGAAAGAATACTGCTCGCACTGCACAGAAAAGAGAAGATTGCGATTTATAGTGATTATGATTGTGATGGGATTCCAGGCGGCGTGCTTTTACGAGAGTTCTTTGATGGAATAGGCTATCCAGTAGATATCTACGTGCCACATCGCCACAATGAAGGATATGGAGTGCACAACCATGCAGTTGATCTTCTTAAAGAGAAAGGTATCAGTCTGATTATTACGGTAGATTTAGCTATTACTAATATTGAGGAGATTGCATACGCCAAGTCTGTTGGTGTTGATTTCATTGTGACTGACCACCATTTACCTATACACACGGAAGGGAAAGGGCAGGTGGTGCCTGATGCTGTTGCAGTTATTAATTCAAAACAGGATCTTTGCACATATAGTGATGACATGTTGTGTGGTTGTGCCGTTGCCTGGAAGCTTGCCTGCGCCGTACTTTCTCAGTTACGGATAGAGTCTGTGAATGATGAGGTATACCAAAAGGTGCAGACACTTCCGCTTGGTTGGGAGAAATGGATGCTCGATTTGGTGGGTATTTCAACAATTGCTGATATGGTACCGCTTCAGAAAGAAAATAGAGCGCTTGCTCACTACGGACTCCGAGTGCTTCAGAAAACAAAACGACCAGGGTTACTGCATATATTTAATGAGCAGCGCATGAAAAAAGAGAATCTTACGGAAGAAGATATTGCTTTTACTATTGCACCAAGAATTAACGCCGCAGGGAGGATGGGTTCACCAATTCAGGCGCACCACATGTTGTATGAGAAAGATGTAGTAAAGGCAGAGAACTTTGCGCGCGACCTAGAACTTTTGAATACTGAAAGAAAAGCAGGAGTAAAGGATATTACTGAAGGCATCTCTTTTGATCACGCTGTCTATAAAAATAACGTTGTCGTAGTGGGGGATATGAGCTGGGGGCCTGGAATCCTTGGACTTATTGCTCAAAAGATAATTGATGAAACAGGAAAGCCTACATTTGTGTGGGGGCAGGGCGATGATAAGACAACCGTGAAAGGGTCATGTCGCTCAAAAGGAGATGTGCATGTTGTGGAATTGATGGCGAGAGTGCAAGAACTTTTTCCTGGAGTTATCACGCATTCCGGCGGACATGAACAAGCGGGAGGTTTTTCATGTGCCGTTGATAGAATTAATGAACTTTCAGAAGCATTAAATGAGTCATATAAACACGTTGAGCTACAAGAGCTCGGTAACCAAGAGATTCTTATTGATGCAGAGCTTGGCATGGATGATATTCATGAGGTAACGTATCGCGCTATTTCACCGCTTGCGCCGTTTGGTGTTGGAAATCCAAAGCCTGTGTTTAGTTTTAAGGATGTTACACCACTATCAGTGCGAAGATTTGGAAAGAAGAGTGAACATTTAGAAGTTGTATACCCACGAACCAAAGGAGGGCAGGTGAAGTCTATTAAGTTTTTCGTAGACAAAGACATGGAAGCAAAAGCTACACAACCACATACACTTCTGGCTCACGTGGAAAAGAGTTATTTCGCAGGGAAGACGGAATTGAGGTTGCGAATTGTTGATATTTTTTAAGGTTATCGTTCCTGGTGAGATGTTGATATAATAAAAGCGCGTACGTATCTCTTAAAATAAAGAGCTTCTATGATTAAAATTAAAGATATTCCGAGAATTGATAGACCCCGAGAAAAGCTGGAAAAGTATGGTCCTGAAAAATTATCTAATATTGAACTTTTAGCAATATTGCTTCGGACAGGCACAAAAGATTTAAATGTGCTTAAATTATCTCAGAAAGTCTTACAGAAATTCGAAAAAGAGAAATTTGTTGGGGTAACTCTAGAAAATCTTAAAAGTATACATGGTTTGGGTACGGTGAAAGCTTCTGAAATTATTGCATGTTTTGAGCTTGGCAGAAGAATGCTTAAAGATAAGAAATTTTCAATACTTTTGTCTCCAAAAGATGTATGGGAGCGAATGGAAGATATAAGAGGGAGTAAGAAAGAGCACTTCGTTGTTTTTTATCTAGATAGTAGAAATCAGGAAATAGAAAGAGATATTATTTCAATTGGAACACTGAATGAAAGCCTTGTGCATCCACGAGAAGTATTTGAAGGGGCAATTAAGAATAACGCAGCAGCAATTATCGTTGCCCATAATCATCCATCCGGGGATTTGAAGCCATCACAAGATGATATTGAGATTACAAAAAAATTAATTCATGCAGGAAAAATTTTAGATATAGAAGTTATCGACCACATTATTGTATCTGCCCACAGTCCATTTTTTAAAAGTATTAACTTAATATGAAAACATACGAAACAAAAGAAAGTGTCCTAGAGCAATCACAAATACTCCTACACAAAAGCCTGCGAGATATTGTTCCTAAAGCAGAAATAGAAAAAGTAGAGTCAGAGGTTTTTGGGTATAAAAATAGAAAAAAAGGTTTTTTAGGTGAACTTGTAGAGTGGTATGCTTTTGGAAAAAAACCAGATGGTCTAAGCCAGCCAGATTTCGGTGTCGCCGGGGTTGAACTAAAGACAACGCCTCTTAAAGGGCATTCAAAAAATAAATATGTCTCGAAAGAGCGTTTAGTTTTCTCAATGATTAATTATGACGAAATCGTACATGAAACTTGGGAAAAAAGTTCATTTTTAAAAAAGAATAAAATCTTGTTATTAATGTTTTACTTATGGGTTCAAGGTAAAAGTATTCTTGATTACGAGTTTAAGTTTATTCACTTATTAAATCTTTTAGAAGATATTTCAGATGAAGATGCTCTTCAAATTAAAAAAGATTGGGAGTTTATTGTTGCAAAAATTAAAAGAGGGGAAGCTCATTTGCTGTCTGAAGGGGATACCTATTATCTTGGAGCTTGTACAAAGGCGGCGAATAGTCGTGTGGTGAGAGATCAGCCTATGAGTCGTACGCCAGCAAAACCAAGAGCTTTTTCTCTTAAACAGCAGTATATAAATTATCTAGTTCAAACAAAGCTGTTAGGTGGAAAGGGTAATACGGAGTCAATCTTTAAGAAACAGAAAACCATTAAAACAATCGAAGAAGTTGTTAAAGAAAAATTTACGCCATATTTAGGCAAAACTGATAAAGAAATATTATCTAGCCTTAATGATAATCTAAAAAATAATTCAAAAAGCTATAAGCGATTAATTGTAAATCGTATATTGGGAGTTAACTCAAAAAATATTGAAGAGCTAGAAAAAGCAAACATTACATTAAAAGTTGTAACATTGGAACCAAGCGGAAACCTACAAGAATCAATCTCGTTTCCAGCATTTGATTATAAGGACCTTGTTACCCAGGTTTGGTATGATGACGAAGAAGAGACAATGTCTGACTTTCATCTTCAGCTGGAAACTAAAAAGTTTCTTTTTGTAGTTTTTCAGAAACAAAAAGGACTTGAAGAAATAATCTTGAGAAAAGTCATGTTCTGGAATTTTCCTATTAATGACCTTGCAGAAGCAGAGAGTGTTTGGAGAAAAACACTTGATTGTGTTAATGAGGGTCGTTATGAGGATTTGCCAAAGAGTAGTAGTAGTTATGTTGCTCATGTACGTCCACATGGCAGAGATTCAAAAGACACCACAGAAACTCCACAAAACACGCAAGAGGTAAAAAGGTGTTTTTGGCTTAACGCTAAATATATACAGAAGGCCATAGAAAGCGAAAAAGATCAAGCTTGATCGATTGGTATAGATTTGTTAGAATGAGTGTATGAAGAAAATACGAGTCGTTGAATTATTTGCTGGAGTCGGAGGGTTCCGTCTCGGTCTAGAAAAAGCAAGTAAGAACAAAAAAGATTTTAAATATGACACTATTTGGAGTAGTCAATGGGAACCGGGGGCAAGCACTCAACATGCTTCAGAGATATATATAAAAAATTTTGGTAAAGAAGGGCACTCGTGTGAAGACATACAAGAGGTAATAGAAAAGAATTTTAAACAAATCCCAAACCATGATTTATTGGTCGGGGGATTTCCTTGCCAGGATTACTCTGTTGCCAGAACACTTAGTCAGTCAGAGGGTATTTATGGAAAAAAGGGTGTTTTATGGTGGTCAATTTATAATATTTTACACAAAAAAGGAAAAAATTCTCCAGATTTTTTAATGCTAGAGAATGTTGACCGTTTGTTAAAATCACCCTCAAAACAAAGAGGAAGAGATTTTGCTGTTATGTTGGCATCTTTATGGAAACTTGGATATGCAGCAGAGTGGAGGGTTATTAATGCTGCAGAGTATGGATTTCCTCAAAGAAGAAGAAGAGTTTTCATTCTTGGGTATAAGAAAGGTTCAGTCGTTTTTAATAAAATTAAAAATGAGAAAGATAAAGTTGACTGGATAACTAAAGCGGGCGTGGTAGTTAAAGCTTTTCCTCTTACAAAAAAAATCAGTACAGTAAAAGAAATAGATTTAAAGAAAGAACTTGATGTACTCTCAAAAGATTTCTCAAAAGAAGCTCCAGCAAAAAGTCCTTTTGAAAATACAGGAATCATGTTTGAAGGAAAGGTGTACACTCTAAAAACGGAAGCTGATATTAAAAATCCACCGACTAGAATTCGAGACATTTTGATTACAAACGAGAAAGAAATACCTGAAGAGTTTTATTTAAAGGAATCAGAACTTAATCGATGGACATATCTTAAAGGAGGAAAGAGTGAAGAGAGAAAATCAAAAAGTGGTTTTGAATACAACTATTCCGAAGGATCCATGGTCTTTCCAGATTCTTTAGATAGCCCGTCGAGAACAATTGTAACAGGAGAAGGAGGGTCATCTCCTTCTAGGTTCAAGCATGTAATAAAAGCAAAATCTGGAAGGATGCGTAGATTGACTCCTGTTGAATTGGAGCGCTTGAATATGTTTCCTGATAATCACACAAGGGAAATGGTTTCAGGTAAGATAACTCCAGACACAAAACGTGCCTTCATTATGGGAAATGCCCTTGTTGTTGGTGTAATTACTGAGCTTGGAAAAAGTTTAGGTAAATTTATTACAACTGATTAATCCTAAGATAGAAGAACTAGTTGCTATACTAACTTTATGAAATTAAGTATCTATACGGACGGATCAAGTCGCGGGAATCCAGGTCCCGGTGGTTGGGCGGCAATTATTATTACGGAAGCGGAGGTGATTGAGTTGGGAGGGTTTGAGGATCATACAACCAATAATCGAATGGAGCTCATGGGAGCTATTAAAGGTTTGCGAGAAATTGGGCCGCACATGCATGTTGAATCAGTAGAGGTATTTACTGATAGTCAGTACGTAAAGAAGGGGATGAGCGAATGGATAACAGGATGGATTGCAAAGGGATGGAAAACTTCCACAAAGAAACCTGTGCTCAATCAAGATCTTTGGGAAGAGCTTCATGCGGAAGAGAAGCGATTAAAAAATGCAGGAGTTGCGATTGCGTGGACATACGTTCGAGCCCATGTGGGTGTTCCGTTAAATGAACGAGCAGACGTGATCGCCACATCATGCGCTGATTCAGTCATAGAAAAAGGCGCAACTAATTTGCAACTATACAGAGGGAGAAAAGGTGACTACTCCTATTTCTAGAAACCTCCGCCAAGCATGCACCTAAAAACAATTATTTTTGTACTAGGAGTTGCTGCAGGAATTACTATTGGATTTGTTTCTCCGTTTGCAACTGAGATGATAGTTGCTGCAATGGCGCTTGCGATGATGCAAGGAATCATATTGCTTGTGAGTAAGTTTTGGAAAAGAGAGCAGCATGTCGAAGACATGCTGCTCCCTCTGTATATATTTTTATTTTCTTTCGGAATTATAGCGGGCGCTCTGCGGGTTCAATTTGTAGAAGAAAAAAATCCGTATGTGTGTGAATCCTCATGTGTCTTTGACGCAACAATTATTTCTTCTCCTGAAACAAAAGACACGTATCAAGTTTTTACTGTGAGACCAGTAGACCTGCCTGCGCAGGCAGAAGTGGAAGTTGCGATGTACGATGTGCAGATTCGTGCACCGCTCTATCCGCGTTTCAAAATAGGGGAGACGTTGCGTGTAGAAGGTAAAGCGCTCTTGCCAAGTGTGATCATGCCACATAACGGAGAAAAAAGTTTTGATTATGTTTCGTATCTTCATACAAAAAATATTGGAAGCGAGATGATGTTTCCAAGTGTAGAAGTGGTAGATAGTGAAGCTCACTCGGTACAAGAATATTTAGGAAGATGGAAAGAAGATTTAATTGCGCGATTGGGTTTGTACGTTTCTTCCCCAGCTTCGACTCTTGCGAGTGGAATGCTCTTCGGAGATTCCTCCATGTCGAAAGAACTTACTCAAACATTTCGTACTTCGGGACTTTCTCATATTGTAGTTCTCTCTGGTTTTAATATCGCAATTGTTATCACGTCCATTTTATTTGTGTTCATGTTTGTGCCACTTGTTATGCGAATTGCATTGGCTTCATTTTTTGTGGTGATGTTTGTGATGATGGTAGGAGGGGAGGCAAGTGTAATGAGAGCAACTGCGATGGCGTTCATCGGATTACTTGCGACACTTCTTGGTCGAGCGTATGTTGCACGCCAAGCACTCATCATTTCTTTCCTTGCAATTATTCTGTACGAACCACAAGCCTTGCGCGCGGATGCATCGCTTCATCTTTCATTTCTCGCAACCGCAGGAATTGTCTATGCGAGTGGTCCACTGGAAAAGATTCTACAAAAGTATATGAAGAATAAATATATGCTTTCACTTTTCACAACAACTCTCGCTGCGTATTTCGCCACACTCCCGTATGTCATGTATACATTTGGAACAGTCTCGCTGTATGCGCTCATTGCAAACGTACTCGTACTTCCACTGATTCCAATCACCATGCTCTTGTCTTTTATAGTTGTCTGCATGTCCTACCTACCTGCGCAGGCGGGTATGTTTGTCCTTTTTGTGGGATTCGTGGACACGTTCGTGAGTAACATAATTCTTTTTGTTGCACGTACTGTGGAAGCCTTACCATTTTCCAACAGTAGTCTTTCTGTGTCGTTCACAAGCATGTGCAGTATGTATGTTGGCGTTTCATTACTTGTTATATATCTACACAACAAAAAGAATGAAACGATGGAAACAACAACGGAAGGGTATCTTACAGATATAATTAAATACTAATCTCTGTAAATTCTACTGCTTAGCTAATTTCTTTGAAATATTTTTGTACACGATGAACGCAATCGTGAGTCCTATGATAAGTGAAACGCCAAGGAAAGAAGAGAGTGAGACGTTTTCACCAAACACATACCCAAGGTAGATGATTCCCGTTGCCCAGATGGTTGATGCTACAAGAAAGATTCCAAGCGTGAGAACTGGCGGTGTGCGAGCGATGCCGGCAACGATTGGAATGAATGCTTTTACCGACGGAGTAAGTTTTCCTAAAAATATCCACCACATACCACGACGAGAAAAAGTGTCCGAGAGAGCGCCATGAACGGCATTAAATGTTTGCTCGTTCATCATCAGCATTTTACGAGCAAGTGGCCGCTCATATTTTTTGATGAGAGAGTAGGTTATGAAATTGCCTATCGTGTTTCCCAAGGCTCCAGCAAGTACCGCTCCAGCAAATAATAAATTTCCTGTACTCACAAAGTAACCAACGATAAGATAAAGAATTTGAGACGACGGAAAATTGATGACACCATTTGCGAGCATCATGAAAAATATCGCAACGTACGATCCAGAGAGAATGAGTGAGTGTAAGTCCATGAGGCTAGTGTACTAGAGAAGTAAGGTGACATCCACACGAGAGTAAATGAACAGATAGGGTGCTACCATTAGAGTATGAACGTATGGTTGGAAGGTAGAAGAAAAAGTATAGAATCTTTTTTCAACAACTATGGAAAAGTTACACTTGTTTTCTTTTCACTTTTCTTAAGCGTTCTATCTGTGTGCGTGCTTGTGACTCTCATTGCTCCACAAAAGTTACGAGTATCATTTTTAGATGTTGGACAAGGTGACTCAATTTTTATACAAACACCAAGTGGACACACGATGCTTGTTGATGGCGGAGCGAGCGATATTGTTCTCACGCGCTTAGGTGAGAAGATGAATTATTTCGACAAGAATATCGATGTGATGGTAGCAACACATGGAGATGCAGATCATGTCACAGGACTTATTCCAGTGCTCGCAAAATATGTTGTAGAAAATATTGTTGTGTCACCTGTGAGAGCTGAGACTTCTATTTTTGTTGATCTTGAAAAACATATTGAAAAAGAAAATGGAAATGTGTACGTTGGTGCACGAGGTGACGAGATTGATTTTGGTGATGGAGTACTTGTGCATGTTTTATATCCGCAGAAAAATCTTTCAGAGAAGACTGATACGAATGATGCGTCAGTAAGTTTTGTGCTTATCTACGGAGAGCATTCATTTTTATTAACAGGAGATTTAACGAGCAGGTATGAACCTCAACTTTTAGGTGCGTCGCTTCCGAAAAAAGTAACCGTATATAAAGCAGGACATCATGGATCAAAGACTTCAAGTGGTGAGCAATTGCTCAGTTATATTCGACCAGAATATTCAGTGATCAGTGCAGGGAAAGAAAATAAATATGGACACCCAAATCCAGAAACAGTAGAGCGACTACAAACATACAGTAAAGAAGTTCTCTCAACGATCGAACACGGAACAATTTCCTTTGAGAGCGATGGAAGAATTATTGAGGTAGATAACTAATGCGAATAAATTGCATTTTGTACGAGACTAGTATATTTGCTAGGATGTAATTAAACTCAAAAGGAGATTGTTCCATGAAAACAGTGAACTGGTTTAAAAGATTGTGCTTCTGGTTGCTTATCGTCGCTCAAGAAGCCTCTGAGAGCGGCACTGCATATCCCAGTCAAATGATGATTCCATTCATCTTTGGTGCTTTGTCACTTATTGCACCTTTTCTTGTTCTGGGAGTTTTCCCAGAGATTAGAGGTGTGTGGTATATGGCATTTGCTATCGGCATTACTCTTTATCTTGTGATTGGTGTTGCCACTTATTTTTCCTCCATGGAAAGAACTCATGGTTCATGGCAGAATCGCGGAACGTGGTGATATTCATGGTTATTGCCAGGTAAATACACCCCAAGGGGTGTATTTTATTTATACACTCAGTTCATGAACTCTGTGTTAGAATTGTATCTTGTTCATTAAGAAAGATGTTGATGTTGGAAAAAGAAAAGATTCCCCATGGCAAGGAGCACCAGCTCCAAAGATTCATTCCCAAGTTTTCAGAAAAGGATCAAGAAAGGAAGTTAAGGGCAGCCGCCCGAAGGCGATCAACTGAAAGAGAAATGGAGAAATAAAAAAGCGCGACCAACTGGTCGCGCTTTTGTTATAGAAATGCTCGTTAGAGTTTGATCTGGAGGTGAAGTCCGCGCTTCATGCAAGATGTACAGATCTTTACACGAGGTCCATTAGGAATACGTGCCCACTGGAGGTTTGGGTACTTACGACGGTTACCTGCTGGGTTAAATTTAGTAGCACGAACAGAGTTAGAATATTTTCCAACAACTTTTGAGCCTTTTAGACAGAGTGGACAGATGTTTGCCATAAAATTAGAGATTTAGACACCAGATAATAGATACAAAAGCATCTAAAATCAAAGTTCCTAAATACTATCATGATTTTACCTGCGCCGCAAGAGCCCCATGTCCTCTAAACCTATATACCCATGCTTAAAATGAGCCACCCCTGCTATACTCATATCTATGATAGAAGCTATAAACATTTCACAGGCCATCTTTACGTTCATTGTCATAATCTACTCGATTATTCTCCATGAAATAGCTCACGGCTACGCCGCGTACATCCAAGGAGACGAAACGGCGTATAGAATGGGGAGATTAACTCTTAATCCACTGCCCCACATCGATATGGTGGGCAGTGTGTTTGTGCCGTTATTTGCGTTCCTCAGCCTGGGAACATTCTTCGGGTGGGCAAACCCAGTTCCGTATAACGTTCATAATATCCGCACCAAGATTGGCCACGCTTTTGTTGCGGCAGCAGGAGTTTTAACGAACCTCCTTCTCGCTCTCCTTACAGGAATAGTATTTAAGGTGCTTGCAGCACAAGGTGTTCTAACGTACGACATGGGCGTTGCACTCCTCACCATCATCAAGATAAACGTTTCACTCGCTTTTTTTAACCTAATCCCTGTTCCACCGTTTGACGGAATGAGTATTCTTCAAGCGCTTTTCCCACGACTTCATATAAATTCAAGGGTTATATACAATCCGCTCTATATGATTGGGGCAATTCTTGTTGCGTCTGTCCTTTACAGCATGTTTATGCCAACGCTCTTTGGTTGGGTTACTTCACTTCTTTCATAAGCATACGAGGTTGTCCACAGTTAAGGACATTCATTGTCTTTTATATATGTCCTTTTAACGTATACTGAATGGACGATGAAATCTTCTGTTAAACCAGTCCAACGAATAAATACTAAAACAACCTCTAAGAAAAACGTTTCATCTCGCGTGGTGAGGAAAAACACAAGCTCTCTTTCTCGAATTGGATATGCCACCAAGCGTTACGGGAAACAAACACTTCGGGATCTTCTATTATCGAAAACATTTCACAGCTCGTTTAAAGTATTGGTGGGTCTTCTTATCTCAGGATCAGCACTCTATGGTGCATATGCCTTCATTGGAAACAGTATTGCTAACGATGTTGTTGTTTCAAAATCTGAAATCTTGGCACGAGTTGCAAAACATACTCCATTACCAGAAGGAGAACCAGAAGCAGTTGTGCGTGTGCAGGACCCAGAGTCACTCAAGAAACAGAATAATCTCTATGAAAACGTAAAAGAGGGAGATTATATAGTGATTTACCCAACTCTTGCCGTTGTGTACGATCTTAGAAATGATCATATTGTTGCTCTAAAAAGCACACATAGATAAAGTTTTCCTGTTCTTGTAGCCCCAAAAGTACGTAAAAGTGAACGGGAGGTCTTGCAAAAACAGAGTATATTTGTTATAGTTGCAACCACTATTTAAGCGTATGCCAACAATCAGCCAACTCGTAAAGAAATCAAGAAAGACAGTAACTAAGAAATCTCGTTCAATTGCCATGGGCAAGGGATTTAATGCAATCCAGAACAAGCCAAATTTTTATAATTCACCATTTAAGCGTGGGGTATGTCTTAAGGTTTCGACAACAACTCCAAAGAAGCCGAACTCAGCGCTTCGTAAAATCGCCCGTGTACGTCTCACAAACGGAATGGAAGTAACAGCATATATTCCAGGAGAAAAGCACAAGCTACAGGAACACTCAGTGGTAATCCTACGAGGTGGACGTGTAAAGGACTTGGCGGGAGTGCGTTACCACATCGTTCGCGGACGATTGGACGCCACAGGAGTAGAAGCCCGACGCCAGAGTCGTTCACTCTACGGAGCAAAGACTCCAAAGGGAGCAGCTCCAGCAAAGAAGAAGTAATAATAAAAGCGGAATCGAAAGATTCCGCTTTTATTTTGAGTAGGTGAGTAAGCTAGACATCCTCGTACTTAGTAAACTTGTACCTATAAAAACAAAGAAAGCTCTTTGTTTACTTTATTTATTTTGTATACTGTAAAGGTGTTATATCTTCCTCTGCAGTATGTAGCGTGGCACTACCAATATGGATTACCTCATTTATTTTTAATAACTAGAGAGCTTGTACGTTTCGTGTTCAATCTATTTTCTATTAGCTTATTTTTGCGCACACTTTTCAAGCCAATGCTTAGTCTACAGGGGAGTACTAAAGGAGAAGAAATCCCTGTGGATGTTGTATCTATTATTGTTGCTAACCTTGTTATGCGCGTGCTTGGTTTTCTAACAAGAACTATTCTTATCCTCTCAGGAATAGTAGGTATTACACTCACTATCCTCTCTATGTCCATTATCATTATTCTTTGGACCTTCCTCCCACTTATTATATTGCTGGGCGTGTATCTGTCTATGGAAGTAATTCTAAACTACTATGCATACTGATGACATTTTTAAAAAAGCTGTATCGTTTAAAACCGCTTTAGCTGTAAACGTTATTCCGCACGGAGTGAGGACTGCTGTAGTTTTTCTTTGTTTAGCTGCCGCAGTTTTCTCGCTCTCTGTTCTAGTATTAGGCGCTCCAGTTGCGATTGAGTCGGCTGCTCTGGAAAAAGTGAGAATGATGTTAATGTCCGTTCTTGACTACCAACCTTTTTTTACAGCGCTCGCATGTGTTGCAGCAGGTTTGGGCATGCTTGGAATTGGGATTAATTCTTTTCATACATACCACTATCTCCGCGGCGTAAGGAGAGTATTTGAAAAAAAGGAAACCGATATAACATATGAAGTTGCTGAAGTTTTTTCATCCCCCCTCCCGACGCTGAATGCTTTGTTCCAGCACAAGGAAAGTGCTTTCCTACTTAATCGACTGCGCCTAGATAAGGATTACTTGTCTATTACTTTCGGAGACCTTCCTTTGCCAACTGAAGTGATATCTCCACTTTTTGAGTCGCATCTAACGCTGGGGAGCCTTTGGCAAGCGGCGTATGAAACTCACAAGGAGTTGGCCGGATATCTGCTTTCGCAGTCCGTGAAAAAACAGACCTTATACAGAACGGCGGCATGGATGGATAGACTTCTCGAAGACAGAAAGAAAGAACGTGCTTGGTGGTGGAGAGAGAATCTCTCTAAAGTACGAGGTCTTGCAAAGATTTTGTCGTATGGAATGACTGGGTATATGTCGCACTATGCGAAGGAGATGATACATGATCCGAAACTGTCTGATCTTGGAGATGTTATTTTGCACCAAGAAGAATGTGATCAATTGGAGGAAATCTTAACCAAGAAGCAAGGTTCGAATGCAGTTATCGTGGGACCAGACGGGTCTGGTCGCTATACCGTAACGCTCGCCCTTGCTCGTGCAATAGAACAAGGTTATGTCTACTCTGAAATAGAACACAAGAGAATGTTTCTTATACACGCATCTTTGTTTGAACTTATTAATGAAAAAGTTGCTTTGGAAAATAGTATCATTACTATTTTCAACGAGGCTGTGGTTGCGGGTAATATTATTTTCGTTATTGACGATATTGTAAAGCTGACAGAGCTTTGCAAGCAGTTCGGAGTTGATTTCTTCTCGCTTATCGATTCGTATATAGCGCACAGCGCAACGTCGCTTGTTGTGCTAACAGATGAAACAACATACTCACAAGATGAGTATAGACATGTCTTTGAAAGCAGATTCGAAGTCGTCAAGATGAGAGATTTGAATAGTGATCTTCTTTTGCCTTACTTAGAAGACAAAGCTATCGCAGTTGAAAGAGTAACAGGTAAGTATTTTACCTATACAGCATTGGAGATGATCGCACAGTCTCTCTCAGTATTTTTTGTTGAAGACGCGCCACTCGCTAAAGCAAATGCACTGTTGGAAGCAATTGCTAACACGACTTCCTCTACTATGATACTCGGAGACGATGATGTGCAAACGTATCTACAAACTACGACAGGTGTTATGCAGGGCAAGGTGGGAGAAGAAGAAAAAGAAAGCCTTCTTCACCTCGAAGATGTGCTTAGTCAAAATGTCATAGGTCAGAAAGAGGCTATTTCTGCTGTAGCAAAGACCATGCGTCGTATACGTTCAGGGGTTGCAGATGGGGGAAAGCCGATGGGTACATTCTTGTTCTTGGGGCCAACTGGTTCAGGTAAAACAGAAACAGCGAAGACCCTCGCTAAGGTGTTTTTTGGAAGTGAAGAATATATGTCGAGAATTGATATGGGGGAGTACACTTTGCCTGAGTCAGTAGAGAGAGTACTTGGAAACAAAGAGCGCGAAGGGGAACTTGCTCGACTAGTCCACTTGAGACCACATGGAGTTCTTCTTCTTGATGAGTTCGAAAAATCTTCCAAAGATATACAAGATCTCTTTCTAAGAATTTTGGATGAAGGGGTATTTACAGATGGACAAGGTCACATCGTATCTTTGAGGACGCAGATTATTATTGCTACTTCAAACGCTGGTACCGAACTCATACGAGAAAGTCATCTTTCGAGTGAATACGACGAGGCGACATTTTCTGCTGTGAAGCGTGACGTTATAGATACTATTTTGAAACAAGGGATTTTCAAGCCAGAACTTGTGAATAGATTTGATGCTACGGTTATATTTTTACCTCTTTCTCATGAAACTGTTAAAGGAGTAACAAAGAAGATCTTGGACGAACTTGGTGCTCGCATACAAGAGCGAGGATATAGTGTCGTATGGAGTGATGATCTTGTTGAATATGTGGCGGAGCATTCGCAGACGGATGAGTTCGGAGGAAGAGCTATACAGAGAGTGATACAGGATACAGTTGAAGATATTCTCTCTAAGAGAATCATTCAAGGGGATTTGAAGATGGGGGATACGATAACTCTTTCCAGAGAGGACATGTCTCTTGCTTAAGAAAAATAAAAGCGGAACCGAAAGGTTCCGCTTTTATTTTTCTAGATAGCTATTGTTTTCGCAGATACCCAAGCAGTGTGCCAGGGAGGGCATAAAAAATCATGAAGCTAAGTGCATTCATAAGTACAGCCACAGTTGGCGGCATAAGGTCTGGAGCATAGCTAAATCCAGATAGGTATGCATTTATTGAGAAGAATACCGCGACTATCGATCCGACTATAAAGCCAGTAAACGCACCCTTTTTTGAAATGAGAAGCGAAAGTCCTATTACAGATATAAGCATATTAAGCATATTAAAGACTGTTGCTAGGAAATATGCTTTTTGGGTTTGTGGATTAGAAATATCCAAGTTCCCATACACAGCATATGAAACAAATGGAATTGAATACCAAATTCCATATACTGTATTTGAAACAATGGTCGTAAGCAGAATCGATACGACGCTTTGCTGCTTAAGATTGGTAATGAATGGTTGTATGTTTTGCATTGTGTGTGGTCATTTAAGGTACATGTAAAGTATATCATTCCTGCCTTTGCTATTTTCTATATTTTGTTGTACTATTACCCCACTCGTTAAAGAGTATTGAAGCAATTACTGAAATAACATCTTGTGAAGTACCCACTGCTTCGGGGAACGTTTACACAAGAACAACTAAGAATTCTGATAAAAATAGCCACGCAACGAGCAAGACAGACTTCGTAGCGAACGCCAAGAAATACGAAGAGCTGTACCAGCGGTACGACGATGAGTAGTTCGCAGGCGTGCAGCAGAAGTATGGTTTGCGCAGTAGTGAATATTTTTAGAAGAGTTCGTAAACAAATTATATGCGAAGAAAAGTAAAGAATCGAAACATTGTTGGGCCAGACGCAAAGTATGACTCAACTAAAGTTTCAAAGTTTATCAACTATGTGATGCAGGGAGGAAAGAAATCAACTGCTCAGGAAATCGTATACGGAGCCTTTGATATCATCAAAGAAAAGATGAAAATCGAAGACCCGCTTGAGGTTTTCAACATGGCGCTTCAAAACGCAGGGCCTGTAACTGAAGTTCGTTCACGCCGTATTGGTGGAGCAAACTACCAGGTTCCTCGTGAAGTACGTGATGATCGTCGTTTTATGCTCGCGTTCCGTTGGATTATTGATGCAGCAAGTGCTAAAAAGGGAAAGGCAATGAAGGTAAAGCTTGCTGATGAACTTATGGCAGCTGCAAACAATGAAGGAACTGCAGTTAAGAAGAAGGAAGATACTCACCGAATGGCAGAGTCAAACAAGGCTTTCGCTCACTTCGCCTGGTAATTTTCGCAAGAAAATTAGCGCATTGCTTTGTCGCTACGGAATTTTACTCAGTCGAAGTAGTTTATCTGCATCTTCTTCGTAAAATCCCTAGACTCCTCGCACTGCATCTAATTTCTTGGGAAAATCTACAATTGAAAGTTTGGTACATAAAAATAAAACGCTCTACGGAGCGTTTTATTTTTTGTGTATGTTTTCGCCTTACGCTGTAGACTCTAAGGCACTTTTGTGGTAGCATGTCGCTATTGCCTTAAGCGGCTTTTTTATTTCTTAAAAACAATTTTTATCACTATGTCTCGCGATTATCCTCTTAATAAAACCCGTAACTTTGGAGTTATTGCTCACATCGACGCTGGAAAGACAACTACAACAGAACGTATTCTTTTCTATACGGGAGTTTCTCACAAGATTGGAGAAGTGCACGATGGTGCAACTCAAATGGACTGGATGGAACAGGAACGAGAACGTGGTATCACAATCACGTCAGCTGCTACAACAGCGTTTTGGAGTCCAACATACATGCCAAAGACTGATACTTCAAAGAAATGCCGCTTTAACATCATCGACACTCCTGGACACATTGACTTCACTATCGAAGTAAAGCGATCACTTCGCGTACTCGACGGTGCGGTTGTAGTGTTCGACGGAGTTGCTGGAGTAGAACCACAATCAGAAACAAACTGGAGATATGCATCAGATGCTATGGTTCCACGTATTTGTTTCATCAACAAACTAGACCGAATGGGAGCTAACTTCGACAAGGCCTACGATTCTATTCTCGATCGTCTTTCAAAGAAGGCTGTTCGTATGCAAATGCCAATCGGAGCAGAAGAAAACTACAACGGTATCATCGACCTTCTTACTATGAAGGAAATGACGTTCACTGGCGAAATGGGTAAGGAAGTAGGAACCGCAGAAATTCCTGCGGAACTTCTCGAAGAAGCAAAGAAGCGTCGCGCTGAAATGGTTGAAAAAATTGTTGAGACAGATGAGGAGCTCATGACTCAGTATCTTGAAGGTAAGGAATTCACTATCGAAGTTCTTAAGGAGACTATTCGTAAAGCAACACTTGCAAATGAACTTTTCCCAGTGTTCTGTGGATCAGCGCTTAAGAACAAAGGTGTTCAGCTTGTGCTCGACGCCGTTATCGATTATCTTCCATCACCACTTGATATTGCTGCACCAAAAGGAATCGATGGTAACACAGGAGAACCAGTAACCGTTGAAGTGTCAGACACTGCACCGTTCACTGCACTTGCATTCAAGTCTATGGCGGATCCATTCGTTGGACAGCTTACATTCTTCCGCGTATACGCTGGAACACTCGAGGCTGGATCATATATTTATAACTCTACAAAAGAAAAGAAAGAACGTGTATCACGTATCCTTCGTATGCATGCAAACGAACGAGAAGAAGTGAAGACTGTGTACGCTGGAGAAATTGCAGCTGCGGTAGGACTTAAAGATACTGTTACCTCAGACACAATGTGTTCTGAAGAGCACCCAATCATTCTTGAAAGAATCGTTATTCCTGAATCAGTTATTTCTATGCGTGTTGAACCAAAGACAAAGGCTGACCAAGAAAAAATGGGTATCGCGCTTTCAAAACTTGCAGTTGAAGATCCAACATTCCGTGTTGCGTCTGATCCAGAAACACTTGAAACAATTATTTCAGGTATGGGTGAACTTCACTTGGATATTATTGTTGATCGTATGAAGCGTGAATTTAACGTTGAAGCTAACACTGGTAAGCCTCAGGTTGCGTACAAGGAAACTATTCTTGGAGCAGCGTCAGGTGAAGGTAAGTACATCAAGCAATCAGGAGGTCGTGGACAGTATGGTCACGCCAAGATTAATATTCGTCCAATCGATTATTCGATTGCGAAAGAAGATCTTCCAAAGAACACAAAGCGATATGATGCATTTGAATTCGTAAACTCAGTGAAGGGAGGTGCAATTCCACAGGAATTCATTCCTGCTGTTGAAAAAGGACTTAGAGAATCTATGGATCGTGGAACCTTAGCAGGATTTAAGATGGTGGATGTGTCATGTGAACTGTACGATGGAAGTTTCCACGAAGTGGACTCGAGTGAAATCGCATTTAAGCTTGCAGCTGGAATGGCGCTAGCGGATGCTGTGTCAAAAGCGAAGCCGGTTATCCTTGAACCGATTATGAAGGTGGAAATCGTTACACCGGACAAGTTCTACGGAGATATCACAGGAAACCTGTCATCAAAGCGTGGTCAGATCGAAGGAATGGACGAACGTGGCCAGGATAAGGTTGTGAAGGCAATGGTGCCGCTTTCTGAGATGTTCGGATACGTAAACAGTCTCCGTTCTATGACAGAAGGACGCGCCACATTTACAATGGAATTCGGAAAGTATGACGTTGTTCCGACAAACATTGCAAAGGAAATTGCAGAAAACAAGAAGTAATTATATCGAATAACAAAAACCATCCTTTAAGGATGGTTTTTGTTATGTGTTATTCAGAAACAATAGTAAAAGAGTATTCCCAACCATATTGAAAGGACCTGGTGTTTCTCCAGTCATTTTTTAGAGCTTCCTCCCAAGATATGTTTTTAGTAATAACTTCTAGCGCTAACTGAGTTCCTTGATGTCCGAAAATTGCTATTCGCTTACCTGCGTGTGTGCTTGAAATAGTGTTCAAAAAACTTCGTACTCTGTTTTCCACATCTCGCCAGCTTTCTCCGTGGGGGAATGGAGTTTCTATGTGCTGAACTGCTAACGGGTGAGTAAAAGCGTCATTTTTCTTAGTGAAATCTCCTATATTAATCTCTTGTAATCTCTGGTCGACAATAATTTTATACCTGTCGCCCAGTGCTCCTTCCGCTGTTTCTTTAGCGCGAGACAAGGTTGAGGAAAAAACCGCATCAAAAGACTGATTATGTAGTACGTCTTTAAGGGTAAGCACTTGTTGCTTACCCAAAGGGGATAAGTCTACTTCTACTGCTCCAGTTGAAATACCAGCTTCATTATCTAGCGTTGTGGCGTGAGGGAAAAAAGTAATAGCTATTGATTGCATGTGCTAATGATACTACTTTCATCTTATGAAAGATACCACTGAGAACCAAAAGTAATACAAAAATCTACAAAAGAATTACCGTCGCATGGTACGATATAGGTATTACTATAATGTATAATCATACGTATCATGAATAAAACAATTATCTATGCAGTACTCGTGTCCGTTGTGGCGATCGGAGGTTACTATCTTTACTCTTCACAGGACGGAAGCATGATGAAGAAAGATGCTGTGGTGGTAGAAAAAGATTCTACAACTGCAACAAGCACAGGGAACAGCACAACTACGCAAGTGGACGCAACTGTCGACATGCAGCTTAAGGCAAAGATGACACAATAGGGGAGTTGTGGGAAATAAAAGAGCGCCTCGCAGAGGCGCTCTTTTATTCGACTATTTGGCGCTCATGTTAGTAGAAATCAAGGCTTATATTTCATAAAAAACAAGCCGCAGGCACTCTTCCAGCATTTGTAACACCAGCCTCACGTGTATCCCGGCAACTTTGAGCTCTAATATGGGGGTATAAGGTTGCGCTCTTTTAAAAAAGATGATATGATAGCACGTATTCGCTCTTCGGCCGAAACTATAGCTTGGCTAGGTCTGAAGGCAAGTGGGAGGAATTTAGAAAGCAGTGTCCGTTTCCCTTTAATTACATAACTAATAGTCCAATATCCCCGAAAATCACAGGCAACTGTGGAGTAACGGGAGACAAGACCCAACAAAAACATATGGCAGCAGAATTTGATCGCTCAAAACCACACGTAAACGTAGGAACCATTGGTCACGTTGACCACGGAAAGACAACCCTTACAGCAGGTATCCTTAATGTGCTCCACCTTATGGACGCTACTATTAAGATGAAAGATGTTGATGATATTGACAAGGCCCCAGAAGAAAAGGCTCGTGGTATTACTATTTCTCTTTCTCACTCAGAATACTGGACAGCAAACCGTCACTATGCTCACATTGACGCCCCAGGTCACGCCGACTACATCAAGAACATGATTACAGGTGCGGCTCAGATGGACGGTGCAATCCTCGTGGTTGCAGCAACTGATGGTCCTATGCCACAGACTCGTGAACACATCCTTCTAGCCAAGCAGGTGGGTGTGCCTCGAATGGTAGTATTCCTTAACAAGTGCGATATGGTTGAAGATCAGGAAATGATCGAACTCGTTGAAGAAGAAATCCGAGAACTCCTTACAAAGCAAGGATTTGACGGAGCTAATACTCCAATCATCCGTGGATCAGGTCTTAAGGCATCAGTAGCTACTGATATCAATGACCCTTGGGCACAGAAGATTGTTGAACTCATGACTGCACTCGATACATACATCGAAGTTCCAGAACGTGATACAGCAAAGCCTTTCCTTATGCCTGTTGAAGACATCTTCACTATCGAAGGACGTGGAACTGTAGTAACAGGACGTATCGAACGTGGAATCTTGAAGGTTAACGACGAAATCGAAATCGTTGGTCTTAAGGATACTGTTAAGACAGTGGTTACTGGTATTGAAATGTTCAACAAGTCACTTTCACAGGGACAGGCTGGAGACAATGCTGGTATTCTTATCCGTGGTATCAAGAAGGAAGACATTATGCGTGGACAGGTTCTAGCAAAGCCAGGTTCAGTTTTGCCACACACACAGTTTGAATGTGAAGTGTACATCCTTAAGAAGGAAGAAGGAGGACGACATACTCCATTCTTGAATGGTTACAAGCCACAGTTCTACGTACGTACAACTGATGTTACAGGAGAAGTTACACTTCCTGCTGGAACTGAAATGGTTATGCCTGGAGATACTATCAAGTTCACAGTTAAGCTTCTCGCACCTATCGCTCTTGAAGAGCAGGGACGTTTTGCTATCCGTGAAGGAGGTAAGACAGTTGGAGCGGGAGTTGTAACAAAGATCATCGCGTAATCTCTACGTTCTTAAAGAACATTTATTCTCATGGCAACAACGAAAACTATAGCTAAGAAGACGAGCGCCGCAAAGCAATCTGAAGTTCAGAAGCTTCGTATTCGTGTGCGAGCATACGAAAGCAAAGTGCTTGATGCTTCAGTAAAGCAAATCATCGATACAGCAAGGCGATTCGAAGCTACTATCTTGGGGCCGATTCCTCTTCCAACAGAAATCAAGCGCTACACAGTAAACCGCTCAACATTCATCTACAAAGATGCTCGCGAGCAGTTCGAAATGCGAGTTCACAAGCGTCTCATCGACATCGTGAATCCACAGCCTAAGCTTATCGAAGCTCTTACAAACCTATCACTACCATCTGGTGTTGATATCGATGTAAAGATGGCATAATCGAGAAGCTTGGCTTCGAAGAGATCCAGAGCTAGCAAGCGTAGGATCACTGACTCCAACACAGAAAAATCAGAAAACAACATGAAATTCACACTCGCAACAAAACAGCATATGACAGAATTCTTCTCCGAAGACGGGAAGGTTCATCCTGCAACAGTACTTAAGGCTACTCCTATGACTGTTACAGCACTTAAGACGGTCGAACGTGATGGCTACGAAGCTATCCAGATCGGATCAGGTGTTCAGAAGAAGGAACGCGTTTCAAAGGCGGTTCAGGGTCATTTCAAGGATGCTACGTTTAAGGTGATGAAGGAATTTCGTACAGCAAGTGGTGACCTCGCTCTTGGAGCAACTATTGCATGTGATATTTTCCAGAAGGGTGATGAGGTAACTGTTTCATCTATCTCAAAAGGAAAAGGATTCCAGGGTGTTATGAAGCGCCACGGTATGCACGGAGGTTGGCACCAGCACGGACAGAAGCACTCAATGCGTGAAATCGGTTCTATTGGAGCAACAGGCCCACAGAGAGTGTTCAAGGGTAAGAAGATGGCCGGACGTATGGGAAGTGACCGAGTTACTCTCAAGCACGTTCAGATTCTTGACGTCGATGTTGAGAATGGATACATCCTCGTTAAGGGTGCGGTTGCAGGTCGCCGTGGAACTGTTGTGGAAATTAAGGCGAACTAACAAGGACTAGTCAAACAAGTATGCAAGTAACAATTTATACAACTGAAGGAAAAGTAGCTAAATCGATGGATGTTCCAGAGAACATTTTCGGAGCGGAATGGAATGCGGACCTCGTGTCGCAGGTTCTTTACTCACAGGCGTCAAACCGTCGCGCGGGTACTGCTCACACAAAGAACCGTGCAGAAGTTCGTGGTTCTCACAAGAAGCCATGGGCTCAGAAAGGTTCAGGACGCGCTCGTCACGGATCAGCTCAGTCTCCACTATGGAAGGGAGGAGGAGTAACATTCGGACCTCGAAATGATAAGAACTACAAGAAGACTATCCCTAAGGGTATGAAGGTTGCTGCGCTGTACTCACTTCTTTCTGCAAAAGTTAAGGCAGGAAAGGTTATTTTCGTTGACACTATTTCAGAATCTACAGGAAAAACTCAGGCAGCTGACGCAATCATGCGAAACCTTTCAACGATTGAAGGATTCAAGACACTTTGCTACAAGAAGCCAAACAATATCTACGTAACAACAAAGAAGGGAGATGAACTCACAAAGCGTTCATTCCGCAACCTTCCATATATGACACTTCATAACATGGAAGATCTTAACCCACTTGATCTTGCAAACACACGATACCTCGTTATCGCTAATCCAGAAGAGACGATTGCTTTCCTTTCATCTAAGAAGAACAAAGCTGTAGCTAAGGCAAACTAATCAAACGTATATGGCAACAAAAAAAACTACAGTAGAAGAAAAGAAAGTTGAGAATGCAAACGCAAAGCTTATTCTTTCACCACGTGTGACAGAAAAGGCATCACTTCAGTCAAATCAGAACGCGTTTACGTTTGTTGTTCGATCTGAAGCCACAAAGCTTTCACTTCGAGACGAAATCAAGAAGGAGTACAAGGTAACACCTCGCGCAATCAACATCACAAACATTCCTCGCCAGTGGACATTCATTAAAGGAAAAGTTGGACACAAGCAGGGTTATAAGAAAGCTATCGTGTTCCTTAAAAAGGGTGACACCATCAAGCTTGCATAATCCAATTTTATTACACGACCATGAAAACCTATAAACCAACAACTCCATCACGACGTAACATGACCACGGTATCATACCGCGGAGTTATTACGACGAATGATCCGTACAAGCCACTTACGCATGGATTCAAGCGTGGTGTTGGACGTAACGCATTCGGACGCATCACAAGTCCATACAAAGGAGGAGGACACAAGCGTTCTTACCGTGAAATCGACTTCAAGTATGACATCATGGATATTCCTGCAAAGGTTGAAACAGTAGAGTACGATCCAAACCGATCAGGTTTTATCTCTCTTGTTTCATACCGAAACGGTGCAAAGCGTTACGTACTTCTTCCAAAGAGTATGAAGGTAGGGGATACATTTATTGTTTCTGAAAAGGCTGACCTTGAACCAGGTAATCGTCTTAAGCTTTCAAATATTCCAGTTGGAACATATGTATACAACATTGAGGTAAAGCTACACGCTGGAGCAAAGCTTGTTCGTTCAGCTGGAGTATACGCTCAGGTTGTTGCGCACGATAACGGATACACATCTATTAAACTTCCTTCAACTGAAGTTCGAAAAATTGTCGACACATGTTACGCATGTATCGGTGAAGTTTCAAACGAAGAATTTCGTCTTAGAAATGTTGGTAAGGCTGGACGATCACGTAACCTAGGTCGCAGACCAAAGACTCGTGCGATGGCGAAGAATGCCGTTGACCACCCATACGGAGGAGGAGAAGGAGCACAGCCACGAGGAACACGTCGTCCAAAGACAAAGTACGGTAAAACTACAGGAGGACATAAGACTCGTAAGCCGAAGAAGTACTCAAACGTACACATCGTTTCAAGACGTGTTGTTCGCAAGAAGAAGTAAAATAGTATTTTCCGAAATAGTCTTTACTTTCAAGGAAAATCTGATATAATTAAACCCCATTAACCATGACACGATCAATTCACAAAGGTCCATACGTAGACGAACGAGTACTTAAGAAGGTACTTGGAAAGCGCCCAGAAGAAACTGGCGTTATTAAGACCTGGATTCGTCGTTCAGACATTTCTCCAGAAATGGTTGGATTCACCTTCGGTGTATACAACGGAAAGATCCACATCGACGTACTTGTTACTGAAGATATGGTAGGACACAAGCTTGGTGAATTCTCTCCAACTCGTAAGTTCATCCGTCACGGAGGTAAGATGCAGAAGGAAATTGACCAGAAGAAGAAGGAAACAGAAATCTCAGCTGCAAAGACTGCAAAAGCAACTACTGATACAAAGAAGAAATAATAACCATGAAAGCTCAACTTAACAACTACCGCCAAGCACCTCGAAAAGTTCGTCTCATCACGACACTTGTACAGGGAAAAAACGCTCTTCATGCGCAGGCTATTTTAGCTACGATGATCAAGCGAGGAGCTCTTCCAATTAAGAAGCTTCTTGATTCTGCTGTAGCAAATGCTGGAGTTGGAGCCGACAAACTTATTATTAAATCTGCTCGTGTAGATAAGGGAGTAGTCATCAAGCGATGGATGCCACGTGCGATGGGGCGAGCGTTCCCAATCCACAAGCACACAAGCAAGGTGGTTATTGAACTAGCTAAGATAGACGAAACAACAAAGTAATTTTATGACACACGTAGTACACCCATATTCACATCGTCTTGGAATCATTCGCGACTGGAAGTCACGCTGGTTCGGCAAGGATCAAGCTTCATACGTAGATCACCTACGTGCTGATGTTCTTGTTCGCGCATGGCTTACAAAGAAACTCCGCGGTATGTATGTATCTCTCATTGAGATCGAGCGTACTGAGAAGCAGTACCGTATTATGTTGCACACATCACGTCCAGGTATGATTATCGGACGTGGGGGAGATGGAATTGAGAAGCTTAAGCTTGCGCTTAAGAAAGAAATGGCTCGTCTTAAGATCATTACTCCACAGGATGTGAAGCTTGATATCGTTGAAGTAACTTCTCCAGAAGCTGATGCTGCAATCGTAGCCGCTATGGTGTACGAAGGTATCGAAAAGCGTCTTCCTTTCCGAAGAGTGCTCAAGATGACAATTGAAAAGGTTATGGCTAACCGTGATGTTCAGGGTGCTCGTATTCAAGTGTCAGGACGTCTTGGTGGAGCTGAAATGGCTCGTCGAGAAAATATCAAGCGAGGTGGAATTCCACTCCAAACACTTCGTGCTGATATTGATTTCGCTCGTGAAAAGGCACACATGACATACGGAGTTATTGGTATCAAGGTATGGATTTACCGTGGTATGAAGTTTGATAAGAAAGAAGGTCAGAAGTAATTGAATTAATTTAAAACAACGAGTATGTTATTCCCAAAGAAAGTAAAACACCGAAAATGGCAGACAGCCCGCCTCTCAGAAGAGAAGCTTAACCGTCCTGAATCACGTGGTATCACAGTGGCTTTCGGTTCGTTTGGTCTTAAAGCGGAAACTCCATCTCGTATTGCTGCGAATCAGATTGAAGCTGCTCGTCGTGCGATGTCTCGTCACGCAGGTAAGACTGCAAAGATTTGGATTCGTATTTTCCCAGATCGTCCAGTAACACAGAAGGCCGCTGAAGTTCCGATGGGTAAAGGTAAAGGAGATCCAGATCGATACGTGTTTGAAGTACGACCAGGACGAATTCTCTTTGAGGTTGACGGTGTATCAGAAGAAATTGCTCGTGAAGCACTTCGCAAAGCTGGAACAAAACTTCCAGTTAAGACTCGAGTAGTTACTCGCTAAACGCATATGACAAACAAAACTAACAATACAATAATCACCGTTCGCAAGAAGCTCACAGGAAAGGTTGTGTCTGACAAAATGGACAAAACTGTTGTTGTGAACGTTCAGCGTTACGTTGCTCACAAGAAGTACGGAAAGTACTACAAGATCGACAAGCGCTACAAGGCTCATGATGAAAAGAATGAGTACGTGGTAGGGGACACTGTCATCATCGAGGAGTGCCGTCCACTTTCAAAGGACAAGAACTTTACTGTTCTTGAAAAGAAGAACTAATTATTAATCTACATCTACTACTATGATTCAAGCAGGAACAAACGTAATAATCACTGATAACTCTGGCGGAAAGCGCGGGCGAGTGTTTAAGGTGCTCGGAGGATCAAAGCGTCGTTATGCTTCTATTGGAGACATGGTGGTACTTTCAATCAAGGTTGCAGAACCTCGAAAGCAGACTAAGAAAAAGGATGTGGTGTATGGAGTAGTTGTTCGTACAACAAAGCAGATTCGCCGAAAGGATGGATCATACATTTCTTTTGACGATAACGCTGTGGTACTCGTTGATAAGGTAAAGAAGGAGCCTAAGGCAGGACGTGTGTTCGGACCAGTTCCTCGTGAGCTTTCTGAAACAGGTATTGAAGGATACCGAAAGATTGCTTCTCTTGCGCCAGAAATTATCTAATTACTTTAATTTAAATATATGCACGTAAAAAAAGGAGACAAAGTAATAGTGATTGCAGGTAAGGAGAAAGGAAAGTCTTCAACTGTAACGAAGGTATTGCGAGAAGAAAACCGCGTTATTCTTGATGGTCTTAACCTCATGAAGAAGCACACTCGTCCTACAAAGGCAGGAGCTAAAGGTGGAATTATTTCAGTTGCTATGTCAATTCATGCATCGAACGTGAAGCTTGCTGACAAAGCTGCTAAGAAAGAAAAGCCAGCAGCAAAGAAGAAAGCTGCTAAGAAAGCTGCTCTAGGAGCGTAGAGCGACGAAGAGATCTGAAGCCAGCAGGCGAAAGATCAAACACAATACGAAACCGACTCAAATGAGTCGGTTTTTATTTACAAATGCCTTTATTTATAGTAGAGTGTAAGTCTATTACCAATAAAGAGAGCGACGTATAACGTCTGGCAAGACAAGCAATCATTTTGCGTATCAAACCGACCAATCGTGCTCCCAGCTTGCGCAGGCAGGCAAATTAAATATAATTATGGCTAAATCAGCATTTGTAGGTGTGCAGGAAATTGAAAAGGGACTCTTCGAGAAACTTTCAAAGGAATTTGGATACAAGAATATCATGGCGTCACCACACCTTGTAAAGGTAAATGTTTCTGTGGCGACTGGTTCTGCTATGAAGCGTGATAAGAAGCGAAACGACCTCGTGGTTGATCGTCTTACAAAGATTACAGGGCAGCGTCCAACAGTACGTAAGGCAAAGATGTCAGTTGCGTCATTTAAGACTCGTGAAGGGGATCCAATTGGAGTTGCGGTAACGCTTCGTGGAGCTCGTATGTTCGGATTCTTGGACAAAGTGCTTAACGTGTCACTTCCTCGTACAAAGGACTTCCGCGGGCTTAATCGTACATCAGTTGATGATATTGGTAACATGACGTTTGGTATCAAGGAACATACTATTTTCCCTGAAATTAAGGATGAAGAACTTAAGGATGTTTTCGGAATGGCTATCACGCTTGTAACAACAGCAAAGACAAAGGAAGAGGCGACTAGGTTCTTCGAGCTTATCGGTATTCCTTTTAAAAAGGCATAAATTGTTTAACTGCTTTGTCGCAAGAAGTTTTTCTTCCACGCAATGTACTATTCGTACATTTTGGTCATAAAAACTTCTCGCTCCTCGCATTTAAAGCAATTTCTGACTTTTTAATCAAGAAGATCTAGTTTTTCTAAACTCATTCAACTAATAAAAAGCAGCATCTACGATGCTGCTTTTTATATATCCTATTTTTCATATCCCCACTTCCTCCTTCCTCCAACCCCCATATTCTCGTATACTGAAGACATGCTTTCGGGTCTTTTTCTCATACTCAACAAACTCTTTTCTTTAAACAAGAGGGTGGTAATGATCTCTCTCTGTGCGGTATTCCTCCTCTCCCCAACTCTCACGTTTGCCGCCAACCCAGCCTCTCCATTTTCTCCATCAGACAATGTAACAGATCCAAACTGTTTACCTACAGATTCTAACTGTTATGTATCCATAACAAGCATGACATTTGTGAATGCTACTAGTACGAACCTCATTACTACAAGTGCTACTTCAACTAACTTCTACTCGACACTCATAAATGCAATCACTGCAGCATTTACTAACTTCACAGCAACAAACGCCACCACCACTAACCTCATTGCTACCAATGCAACATCTACGAACTTCTTCTCAACTGCTCTACAAGCAATCACTGCAGCATTCACCACACTCTCAACGACAGGAACTACTACACTCGCAACCACTGGTGGTAGAGTCAGTATCGGAACAACAACCCCAAACCACACACTCGATGTACAAGGTAACATCGGACTTGCTTCTTCAGGCTACATTAACTTCGGAGTAGTAGACAGTACCTCAGGGTATGGATTCCGAGATAATGCGGGAGCAATCGAATACAAGAACTCAAACGGAGGTTGGACATCATTCGCTTCAGCTGGTGCTGGAGGAGGACAACTCCTTGCTGTATTTTCTACTTCAACTGCAGGAACAAATATCACCGTTAACTTCAATGGATCATCCAACTCTTCTCCGTCATATTCAGGAGGTGTTCTTACTCTTCCATCGAACGCATCACACATTGTTGTTGAAACGTGGGGTGCGGGAGGAGGGGGAGGGGGCTCAAACAGCGGAGCAACGGGAGGAACTGGAGGAACTACATGTTTCGGCACCAACTCTACAGCGTGTACGAGCCCAGCGCTCAGTGCAACGGGTGGAACTGGAGGAACTTCCTCGGGGGGAGGTTCTGTCGCTGGAACTGGAACAGGTGGAGATATTAATCTAACGGGCGGTGCAAGCGCTGGTCTTTCTGCATCAAACGCAAGTCTTAACTATTCTGCAGGAGGAGCGGGAGGGTCTGCACCCCTTGGTGGAGGTGGAGGTGGCAGTACGTGGTCTTCATCTGGAACAACTGGAGCTGCCTATGGAGGTGGAGGAGCAGGAGGAGGAATATACTCAGCTAATAGTTCTTGTGCTGCAGGAGGTGGAGGAGCAGGAGGAGGATATGCACGTAAACTGATTAGTAATCCGTCGGGCACCTATTACTATACAGTTGGCTCTGGAGGAGTAGGAACTGTTGCGGGAAGTGCTTGTGGAGTGGGGAGTCAGTATGGAGGAGGTGATGGTGGCTCTGGAGGAATCACCATCTCCATCTATACATCGGGAGTGTCTAACGGTTCTGTCGGAAGTGGTCTCACAGGATATCTACCATTCTATAACTCAAGTGGAACTAACCTCTCTGCTACGTCTTCAATCTTTCTTTCTACTACAGGGAATGTGGGGATTGGGACTACTTCACCTATTTCTTCGCTCTTTGTTCAAGGATCTGGCTCCACTAGTCCATTCACAGTTGCTTCATCAACTGGAGCAACACTCTTCTCAATTCTTGCAAATGGAAACGTAGGTATTGGGACAAGTACACCAGGATCAAAGCTTGATATCTGGGGTAACTTTACAGTAGGTACTTCATCTGTTTCATCCTTCTTTGTGAACACCGCAACAGGAAGGGTGGGAATTGGCACTACAAACCCTCAAGGAAAATTACAGGTAGAAGGCTCATTAATTATTCCTAGTTTTGAAACCGCAACTAATGTTATCTCTTTCCGCTCAGGGATTCCTGATGGAACAAATGTTGGTATACGTGCAAAAGATGTTGCAGCGTCAGGAAATCGCGATGGGCTTGAATTTTTTGGGCACAGCGGTTTTGATTTTAGCTCAGTTAGCGGGTCATCATTAATTTTACGTATTACTCAAGCAGGTAACGCAACCCTCGCAGGAACTCTCACTCAAAACTCCGACCAACGCCTAAAAACAAATATTACACCACTTTCTTCTTCATACGGACTTGATTCAATCCTTAAACTTAACCCAATCACATACACATGGAAAGATAACGTTCATGGCACAAGCACTCAGATAGGTTTTCTAGCTCAACAGGTGCAGTCATTCTTCCCAGAACTTGTAACACGTTCTTCTGCTACTACAACAGATACCCCAGATGGAACATTGGCACTTAACTACATTAATCTCATTGCACCCGCCATTAAAGCAATCCAAGACATGAACTCAGTATTTAACGCAACCAATGCCCTAAACGCTTCTTCAACTATCTTCTCCTACTATCAGGGGACAACAACACCAGCAATCACTGTAGGAGCAACAGGAACACTCTCTGTAGGTAATTCTCTCATAGAAGGCGTCGTAGCCCGCTTCCAAAACGCCACAGGCTACTGTGATATCAATCCAACAACTACATCCCTCACATGTTCTTCAGATGAACGACTCAAGAAGAATATCCTCTCACTGGATGCAACTTCTACCTTCGACAAGTTCATTCAACTTAATCCAGTAACATATAACTGGACTTCCGAAACTTCTACATCTTCAACCTCAACTCATGCAGGATTCATAGCTCAACAAGTAGAAACTCTATTTCCAGATCTTGTAGCAACCGACGAACAGGGGATGAAGTCAGTGTCCTATGCTGGCTTTATTCCTTACATTGTTGAATCTATAAAGAGTCTTGTTGTAGAAGTGAAGGCTCTTACGGTAAAAGTTGCATCATTTGCGAATCTAGTAGAAACAGATAAAGTTAAAAGTAAAAGTATTTGTCTTGAAAACAATGGAGCGGAGACATGTATTAGTAAAGAAAAACTTGACGCTATCCTCCTCCTCCTAGGGGAAACATCTACAAGTTCATCTGAACCAGTGGTGTCTCCAGACACATCAACTACTACCGTCGAAGTATCAATCTCAACTGAACCAGTAGCATCTTCAACGCCAGAAGTAGCACCTGTTGAGGAGACGGTAGAAACTGAAGTTGAAACAGTGGCTAACCCAGCAACAGAAGAAACACCTCTTGAAGAAGTGGTTGAAACCGAAACAGTAATAGAACCAACAACAGAAACAACAACCCCATGAAATCTTTAACTCTTAGAAAAATAATAGGAACTACTACTCTTGTTGCTTGTTCAACAGTATCTTTTGTTCTTGCTTCTGAAACGTCAGGAACAATACTTTCAGGTTCACAATATACAAGAGTGTGTCATGATAGCGCATGCTCAACATATGGAACATTAAACTTTTTACCAACAGTAACTGCAACAACTACTGCTATTAGAATCACTGATACTGCTATCACGGGATATGTGTGGGGAAATGAAACTGGGTGGATTAATTTTGCTCCTAATGGAGCAGGGGTTACCGTGGATGCAGCAACTGGACTTGTATACGGAACAGCTTGGTCTCAAGCTGGTGGGTGGATTAATTTTCGGCCATCTAATTCTGGAACTGTGGTAGGAGGTGTTCCAATCGGAGTGTCTATTACTTCAGTTGGAGAGTTGTATGGGTATGCGTGGTTTGGTGGGGTCTACGGAGGATGGATCAAGTTCGACTGTTCTTCGGTAGATACATGTGTGAAGACAGATTATAGAACTACCTCATATAGATCTGCTACGCACCAATCTTTTGCTCCAGCTTTCTTTGCGTCCACAAGTACTCCTACAGTAAACGAAGAAGTACCTGTACCTCCAACTGTAAGCACCTCTTCTCCAGTTGTTGAAGTTCTTCCTACTGTGAAAACTCCTATTTCTATTCTGAAACCTATAGCCACACCTCTGATTCCTACTATTGAAGAAACTCCGCTTGCACCAAGTGCGCCAGAACCAGTTTTTACAGGAGCTAGTATATTTTCTTCAGGAGGAGGCTCTGGGGAAAGTAGCAAACCTTCAATTCTTAGTTTTTTTGAAGCCCCAGCTATTCTTTCTTTAGGTTTTGGCTTGAATACAGAGTCCCTAGGACAAACAATGATATCTGCATTTCAGAATTTTAAATTAGAGTATAAAGTAATATCACTAGATAGTGTTTTCAATAAGAATAAGGACAGTAGTGAAATATATAATTTCAAGACTCGTGACATCTGGCCAACAGTTAAATCAGCACTTACTAGTGTTATTAATCTTTTTAAGAAATAAGAAACAGTCTAAGAAAGGTGTTTTCTCTCAGAAAGTATAGCTCTTGACATAAATGGTAAAGTAATGTAGGATTGGGCACATGAAAACAGGAATTATAACAATTGCAAAAAAGAGCCTTTTGGCACTAGGGTTTTTTGGAATCCTAGCAAACACAGCACATGCAGCGTATTTTGATACTACGCCAGCATATCGTTGTGATATTCAAATTACTCGCACATTACAAGTTGGTTCTGAAGGAGTTGAAGTTACCGTACTTCAAAATTTCCTCAATAGAACTGGGGATTTAACAGCCACACCAAATGGAAATTTTGGACCAGCAACACGTGCTGCTGTTCGAAGTTTTCAGTCAGATAATGGTTTATATGCAACGGGAACAGTGGGAGAAGCTACTCGTAACGCTATCAATGAGCGTATGTGTGACACAAATCTTTCTATGTACTCAAACTCTTCATATTCAGATTCATATTACGGATATTCATCTGGTGTGACATATGTTGATCCATATGATGCATACGTGCAGGTTATAACTCCGCATGTAACAACTCCGATTGTATACACAAACCCACAGCACGCTGTTCAGGTTCCTGGCTACTCTGTGTACGATTCGAATGTTTCTTATCCTGTAAACAATTCTACTCCTATCATTCCAGCAGCAAGTACGGCTATCGCAAGTACTAACGTTATCTATTCACCATACATTGGATATACTTACGGTATTACTCCAGTGACTGGATCTCTTACAATTTCAACACCAGTAGCAAATAGCATCTATCATGAAGGTGACACAGTACAGCTCGCATGGACTACAAGTAATATCAACGCGTCAGTATACTCAATCGTTCTTGAAAATTCTTCAACAGGACAATCAAAAATTGTTACTAGTACAAGCGGTAACAGTGCTTCGTTCGTTCTTACAAAAGAAGTACTCGATGCAGTATGTGCTGGTGCATGTGATAACAACAATCAGGGAACATTCCGTATTGTAATTACAACTCCAATACGCGATATTGCAGGAACAGTTTCAACGTTCCGCGCAGCCGTTGCTCCAGTTACTATCAAGCGACCATACGCAAACTTTGGAACAGTAAGTATTACAACAAGTAAGAATCCAGTTGCTTCAGGTGATATCTTCAAGCTCTACGTTAACATTCCAACAGGAGCATCATGGAATACAAGTCTTTACGGACAGTACTCATTTAAAATTCATGCAATTTGTCCAGCTGGTGTTATGGCAAGCATTGCTGGAACACAGTGTGGAAATGACTTTGTAATTCCATTTGCGCCAACGTATTTCCAATCAGAAATACCAGCATCTATTACAAATAGTTCATGGTATCAGCAGAATGTAACATTTGTTCTAACAGTAACTAACCTTGCTGGACAAACAATTGGAACATCTCAGGTAAACGTAACTGCAAATCAGGCACCATTTCATTGGTAATTGATAAGGTAAAAATAAAAGCCGCACATTGTGCGGCTTTTATTTTTTTATTGAGTAAGCTACGAATCTAATAAAACCAGGGAGGTGAATATAGTCGTAGTATTTGACCTTGTTTTAAGCTTTATTTTGTGGTAGTATTGCAAAACCGTTCGTAATCCGTATTTCTTCGTAAGTTTTGTGTATAGGCAACTATATCTAGGGTTTACGCACCTATATGTGATATTCGTTCGGCTAATTAACTACAAACATCAATGGCAAAAACATCAGTTATTGCTCGAAGTCGTAAGACTCCTAAATTCAGCACCCGAAAGGTTGCACGTTGCTTCAAA
>JAHFMX010000051.1 GCA_023267635.1 bacterium
ATAAATAATGTATTATGTACATATACAAGATAAGTAAACAAATATGAGAAAACAACACAATCAAGGCTATGAAATATACAACGCATTTAAGCGAAGCCCTATCGAGAACGACTGGTACATCGTCCCTATCGTAATCATCGGAACACTCATAGCATTCACTGCGTTCGCAGGAGTGGAAAATACCTTTAATGTACTGGCACAGTTTATTGGAGGAGTAATTACAGGAACGTAACACACACGATGGTTGGTGTCTGGGGGAGGAGAGATTCTCAGGTTGCCGCTGGGGAAGACCCACCAATGCCGAAGGGCATAAACCAAACAGTAACTTGCTGGGAGGGGTGACAGATTTTAGCCAAGGTCGTGAATTGACACTGGAGAGAATCGCAACGAGGCGTCGGTACACGCCTACAACTTCCCCACACACCAATCATCATTAAGAATAATAAATAAAAATATGAATATAGCAGTTGGAATAATCACAGCAATCTACTTAGGAGTAACAGTGACAGCACTGGCTGATTTTCATGCAGACAATTGGCAATACTATGTAATCGTTTTACCAGTAGCGTTCGCCTTGGGTTTTTTATCATATTCTAATAATTAACACCATGCCAAAACACATCAAAAAAGAGAGAGTGGTGAAAGTATATAAACACATTTACGACATTCCAAAGAACGAAGATGGTACAGAAAAACCAAATATTTTACTCGGTGAATTTGAGATTATTTACGGAGATATGGATGACTACGCCTTCTCAATAATTGGTATATCGAAAGCTGATGGACAACCATACAACATCGTTGGCGATGAAATTTCAAGAGTGGATAATCCTTATTCTTCTGGAACGATTTTATCAATAAATAGAATACTTCTACAAAGACCTTATATAGCATAACTCCCCATTACACACATAAGAAAACAAAATGAAAAAAACACCAACAGCCTACTTCTTTGTAGGGGGCGAAGGGATGAGCAGTTACCACTGCAAAACTAAAGAGCAAGCACTGGAAGCATTCAAGGAACTATGGGCTGATGATACTGATTATTTTGAAGAAAAGTATGGCGCACAAGAAATAACAATTGATCGTCTTCAGGAAGAAGTCTTGTGTGCGGAAATTACCTTCCCAACCAAGATGCAACTTGACCTCGGTATCTCTAATCTCACATTCAAATACGATGATGTAAAAGACTGGATAGAAGAAGAACTTTCAAACGCAGATAAGAAGTCCGTCACATTCAGCATCAAGTTCTTTATGAAGACAACCAAGTGGATAGAGAATTTACCTGAAGCAGATATTTAGTAACAGAAGGATGGGTAGTTAAAGGATAATAAGTGATATATGAAAGAAATTATTGAAGCACACAAATTCTTTATGCGAAAAAGCCAGCATTATATTTTAGGCGATTGGACTGAATATCAAGAGTGGATAACAAACGACTTGAAGTGGAATGGACAGTTATGGCGATATTACACAGGATTCATACCTGCTTACATAAGATTTATGTGGCTCACGATTAGGAACAAGTAACAGTAGTATGGGTGGTTCATGGGGGATGCCCTATAAAGTTTCGCTACCTAAGAGTCTCAGTAAACAGGTGTAGGGAATTACAGCATAGTGCTGTGAGACAGCCCGCAGAGAAACGCGAAACATGGAATGCAATAAGTATGGTCGGTACGCACTTTGCCGAAAACCAAACATTCCATTCCCCACGAGCCACTCATCACAGACCATAGGGATTAAAAGAGTAATTGAGAAATAAGATATGCTAAAGAAATACAAAATAAACGTGAGTATTAGAAAAGGAATGCAAGATACTCCATTCACAGACTTTGAACTAGATACCCAACAGTTCAATGAAGCTTTTATGGTGAAAGAATTATCGACATTTAAGGATGACGCTTATGTCTGTTTTTCACTTGAAGAATTACCAGAACCAGAAGTAAGAGAAGTAGAAGACTAACCCCCCCCCACACAATCAAACATAGGATTATCAAGAGTAATTAAGAAAGACATGAATGAAAGAGAACTATTTAAAATCTTCAAAGAAAAAGACGGGCTTGCTCTATATGAAGCGGTAAAAGAGTTTGTATTCAATGAAAGGAAAAGTGTTGCTGAAAATCAACTTAGGAAACGTCGAGACTTTGAGTTTCTAATGCTTAATCTTTGGAATAATGCTGGATGGGACGACAAAAAAGATTGGTCTAGGAAGTTGGATGTCATCCGTAGTGAAGATAAAAAAATATTTGAGGATAGAATATTATTTAATATAAGTGATGAAGAAGACTAACCCCCCACACAACGAACAGAGGATTACAAGAGTAATTGAGAAGAGTATGAAATTAAATACAGGATGTGACCACACAAACCATAGAAACGAGAAGGATTGCGCGGAAGATGCGG
>JAHFMX010000052.1 GCA_023267635.1 bacterium
CCTTGATACTTCTTAGCAAACTGATTTTCTGCATCTACCACTCGTGATTCACTCCACTTGTCAGCGAAGGTAATCATTCCTGGGTGGTTTGCAAGAATTTGGTAACCTGTTGAACCTGTCACTGATACTACATCTGCTCCAACACGAGTTGAGCCTGATGCGGTTGGGTGACCTACACGAGTAGAAACACGAGCACCTGCTGCTTGGTGGACTTCAAATCCTCCAAATCGCATAACACGTCCGTTGATGACCGTACCAGAGTAGATTTCTGCGATGCCTGATGGTTGTAGTTCACTAGACTGCTTGAGCTGAGTCAAGATAGCTGGTGGAACTGTCAACTTTCGGTCAGTGTCTGTAACTTCTGCTTCGTTCAGTGCTTCTGAGAGAAGGGTTACTTGGTCGTAAATTGTAGCTGCTGAAACGCTTGTGGCGATAGCTGCGTTAAATTCCCATCCGAGTGAACTCATCGTGAGAAGACTTGCATCACCAGTTCCGTACTTAGGGAATGAACGTCCATCACCTCCGAAGAGACCACGAAGTGTATATCCTTCCTCAAAGTCTGAACCTGAAGCTGCACCATCCCATTCAGTAAGCGTTGCTACTGTTGAAGATGTTACTGAACTAATCTTGTACCATGGAGATACAAAAGTAGATGTTGAGCGTAGTCGGAACCCTTTACCAAGGTCTGCTGAAGTAAATCCTGCAAAGTAAATAAGTCCGTCTACTGGGTTCTCTGTTGTACCGATGTTTGATGTCTCGTATGTACCATCGTATGTACCAACTGTTACTGTACCTCCTGTTGCTGTTGTAGCGATAGAAGCCATAGTAGCTCCTGAACCTACTACAACAAGGTTTGTACCTATCCAGTTCTGTACCGCAGTATCACCTGCTTTTGCAAGAACGTATGAGTCAATTTCTTTTTCAAGTACTTTTGAGTAATTTTCGAGAAGTGACTCTGGAATGTCTCCACCGTAGGTAAAGAGGTTTTCTAGTCGGTCAAGAGAGAAGTTGAATGATTTTCGCTTTTCAACAACGAGCGTGTCTTCTGCGTCTACAATAGTCTCAGAAGGCATGTCTGTACCTACAACGTAATCTGAAAGAATTCCGTTGTTAAGGAAAGAGAGAATGTTTACTCTATCCCCTGGTTTCTTAATTTCACCCTCGTAATCGCGGTTGGTGATCGCGTCAGTGACCATTGCCGAATAAGTCTTTGCTAAGACTTTTGAAGCAAACTGTTCACCGAAATTTGTTAATTGCATATTTAATGTATAAGACGGTCTGGACTATATTTTACCTGCTTTGATTTGCTTTATGTACTCTCGGTAGTTAGTCGTGCGGAGTCGAGCTATATCTTCAGACGTATTTCCTTGTGTTGGTGGAGTTCGTTTGCCTCCCCGTGCTTTTTCAAGTCCTTTACGTGCTGGAGATTCATCGAGCATGTCTTTTTCTACTGCGAAGAGTTTTGCAACCTTGTCGAGTGCTACTCCATGATATTCTTGGCGAAATTCATCGAATTCCGCAGACTTATCCTTAATACTTGGGTATTGTGAGTAGATTGAATCAAGTTGTGTTTTCTCTTCGATACGAGCAAGTTTTGCATCGAGTTCTCGGAGTCGTTTAGCAGTGTCATCTTCGGTAATGAAGCTGTCCTGACCTAATTGTGCTTCTTCTAATTGTCGTTTAAGTTCTGCCTTTTCCGCTTCTGCCCTTTTAAGGCGTTCGTAATTTTGTGAGCTTACGTCTGCTCTCTTCTTTAAGTCGGCAATTTCCTCTGGGGTAAGTGCCTCGGCTTCTGTTGCCTCTCCCTCTTGATCTTCTGTTTGAGTGTCAAGTAACTCTGTTTCTATATTCATTTGGTTTATGGGTTACCTTCCCTGATAATGCGTGTGTAAGATGCACGCCCCCTATATTGTCTTCTCGGTGTGCTTATACAAAAATGGGCAACTTTTCGAGTTGCCCACCGTTGTAAGGTTAGGGATTTATAATTACGTGTATTATACCGCACTCATGTATCCTGTGTCAATAAATTATTGAGTTGTATTTCGAGTGCTTCACGTTCAGCCTTATCTGCCTCGGTTACTTTTGCTATTTTTGAGTAGACTGTGTGTAAAAGGATAAGTCTATCATTCTTTTGAGATGTATTATCAAGATTGCTCCACTGTGCTTCTATTAGTTGCTTTTGGGTATTACAAAACTCTCGTACTGTTTCAATGGTTATCTTTTCATTTGAAAGTACCCTGTTCCAATTATCGTATGTATGGCGTTCTTCGGGTGTTAAGTCCTCTTCTTTGAGGTTCTTTTTTGCGAGTATTTCTTGTAGTTTTGTGTGCATACTTATCCTACGCCTAATGTGAGTAATGTGTGTCGTTGTCGGGGTGT
>JAHFMX010000012.1 GCA_023267635.1 bacterium
AGAGAAGAGTTGCAGAGAGCTCAAGACTTATTAAATGGTAGACCGAGGAAGTGTCTTGACTGGAGGTATCCAGTTACAGTATTCTCGGAGTTAGTTGCATTAGATTTTTGAAACCGCCATGTATAAACATAGAGTGTTGGAAAATGATATAATGTAAAGAGGAAAGATATGACAGTCACGATAGAAATGACAGAAACTATATTGAATTATTAAGATTTTGAGCAAGGATATATACATGAACGAAGAACAAGAACACACTGTAGAAGAAGCAGTAGACGTCCCACAAGAGGTAGATGACGTCTCTTTCGAAGAATTAAACGAAGAAGGAGAGCCATTAGTTGGTAAAGATGTGGTGAAAAAGCTTCGTGAAAAGATTAAGAAGTTAGAATCTGAAAAACAAGAGTACTTAGATCAAAGTCTGCGCACTCGTGCTGACTATGCTAACTTCAAAAAAGAAGTTGATGGGGAGCGGTTAACAGGAAGGAAGTTTGCAACAAAGAGATTTATTGAAGAACTTCTTCCAGTGCTTGATTCGTACGATATGGCTCAAGCGAATAAAGAAGCGTGGGAAAAAGTTGATCAGAATTGGCGTGTTGGAATCGAATATATCTTCGGACAGTTACGAACAGTGCTGGAAAGAGAAGGAGTGGTTCAGTTTGGTAAAGTAGGAGACGCATTTGATCCAAATCTTCACGAAAGCATGGAAACGGTGCCCGTCGACGATGAGTCCAAAAATGATACACTAATGAGAATACTCCAGAATGGATACCGTATGCACGATACTGTGTTACGCCCAGCAAGAGTACACGTCGGACAATTTGTGAAAAAAGACTAATCTGAATTATTGGGCGAAATTATTGAAATTTTATTAACGTATAACTACAACAACTATGGGAAAAATTATCGGTATTGACCTCGGAACAACAAACTCAGCTGTCGCAATTATTGAAGCAGGACAGCCAAAAATTATAGAAAACCTTGAAGGCAATCGTACGACGCCTTCTGTTGTATCGGTTAACAAAAACGGTGAACGAGCGGTTGGGCAAATCGCAAAGCGTCAGGCTGTTACGAATCCAGAGAACACTGTCTACGGTGTTAAGCGCTTCATGGGGCACTCATTTGATGACAAAGAAGTACAGGCTGATGTTCCTCGCGTTGCATACAAAATCAAAAAGAGTGATAACGGGGGTGTGCTTATTACACTCGGCGGAAAGGATGCTCGACCAGAAGAAATTTCAGCGATGATTCTTCAGAAAATAAAAACAGACGTAGAAGCAAAGCTTGGTGAGACAATCACACAGGCGGTTATCACTGTGCCTGCGTATTTTAACGACACACAACGTCAAGCAACAATTGCGGCAGGTAAGATTGCAGGGCTTGAAGTGATGCGTATTATTCCTGAACCAACAGCAGCAGCTCTTGCGTATGGGTTTAACTCAAAGAAGAACGAAAAGATTGCGGTGTACGACTTCGGAGGAGGAACATTTGATATTTCAATTCTAGAAGTGGGTGATGGTGTTGTAGAAGTGAAATCAGTTGACGGTGACTCACATTTGGGAGGTCGTGATATTGACCAGATGTTCGTTCAGTTTATTGCTTCTGAATTTAAGAAGGATCAAGGAATCGATGTGAGCACAGACCCACTCGCTCTCCAGCGATTAGATGAGGCTGCAGAAAAAGCAAAGCATGAGCTTTCGACACAAGTAGAAACAGAAATTAACCTTCCGTTTATTACGTCAGGAGTAGATGGGCCGAAGCACCTTGTGGTAAAAGTAACACGCGCTCAGCTTGAGGGAATTGCAAAAGAGTTTATTGATCGTTCCATTGAAATTACAAAACGAGCACTCGAAAGTTCACCATTTAAGAAAGAAGAAATTGATGAAATCATTATGGTGGGAGGACAGACTCGTATGCCGATGATCATTGAGGCTGTAAAAGCGCTTTTTGGCAAGGAACCGAATCGTTCTATCAATCCTGATGAAGTGGTGGCTCTTGGTGCTGCCGTGCAGGCTGGTGTGCTTCAGGGAGACGTGAAGGATCTTCTCCTCTTGGATGTAATCCCACTTTCACTTGGAATTGAAACGATGGGTGGAGTTGCTACAAAACTTGTAGAAAAAAACACTACTATTCCAACATCAAAATCTCAAACATTTTCAACAGCAGCCGATAATCAAACGTCTGTTGAAATTCACATTACTCAAGGTGAACGACCTCTTGCGGCCGACAATAAGTCGCTAGGGAGATTTTTTCTTGATGGTATTCCTCCAGCTCCGCGTGGCATGCCACAAGTTGAGGTAACCTTTGATGTGGATGCAAACGGAGTGCTTAACGTGAAAGCGAAAGATAAAACTTCTGGTAAAGAACAGTCTGTTACTATCAAAGAAGCATCTGGTCTTACTGATGAAGAAATCAAGCGTATGCAGGCGGATGCGGAAGCTCACGCTGAAGAAGACAAGAAGAAGATGGAACTTATCGAAACAAAAAATCTTGCAGATCAGATGGTTCACACTGCAGAGAAAGCACTTAAGGACGCTGAGGGGAAGATAAGTGATGAAATCAAAACTGAAGTCACGGCAGCAATAGAAGAAGTCAAAACCGCACGCGCAGGAGATGATGCTGAAGCGATCAAGTCAACATCTGAAAAACTTTCAACAGCAATGATGAAAATTGGAGAAGCGATGAAGACTGCTAATGACAATACGGCTACTGGAGCACCAGTTGAACCAGAAGCTCAAGCTGAGGCTCAGTCAGAAACAAAAACAGAACCAGAAGCTGCCCCTGAAGAAAAGAAAGAAGAAGGTCAGGCATAAACCATGGCAAAAAATTATTACGAAGTACTTGGAGTAGAAAAGGGAGCAAAGAAAGAGGATATTAAAAAGGCCTTCTATAAACTTGCAGCAAAGTATCACCCAGACAAAGGAGGAGACGAAGCTAAGTTTAAAGAAGTAAACGAAGCGTACCAAACGCTCTCGGATGAAAAGAAGAGAAAGGAGTACGATACGTACGGGCAAACATTTAGTGGACAAGGGCCACAAGGAGGAGGATTTGGTGGTTTCAACGCTTCAGATTTCCAAGACATGCAATTTGATTTTGGAGATCTAGGAGATATGTTCGGAGACATGTTTGGTGGAGGGTCTCGTACTAAGCGTGGGCGTGATATTTCTCTTGAAATAGATGTAACCTTTAAAGAAGCCGTCTTTGGTACTGAACGTAATGTGCTTATCAATAAAGTTGGAGAATGTTCAACGTGTGATGGAACAGGGGCAAAGAAGGGAAGTGCAATGAGTACCTGTACTACTTGTAACGGGCAAGGGAAAGTACATGATGTGAAGCGAACATTCATGGGTAATTTCCAGACAGTTAAAACATGTGATATCTGTCACGGAAAAGGAAAGATTCCAAAAGAAAAATGTCATGACTGTCGCGGCGCTGGTGTGCTCAACAAACGCGAAGAAATCCACATTCAAGTTCCAGCAGGGATCTCAAACGGTGAGATGATTAGAATGACAGCAATGGGCGAAGCGGTGTCTGGTGGTCAAACTGGAGACCTGTACGTGAAGATAAATGTTCAATCAGACAAAGTGTGGAAGCGTGAAGGAAATGATTTGGTTATCAAACATTCAATAAAGCTAACAGATGCACTTCTTGGCACTAAGCAGGGAATTGAAGGGCTCGATGGAACTATCGATATCGACATTCCAGCTGGGGTTTCTGCGGGTGAAATACTTCGCGTAAAACATCGTGGAGTTCCACATGTTCATGACAAACAAAAGCGTGGAGACGTACTTGTTAAATTAGATATTGCGATGCCAAAGAAACTATCTAAAGCAGCAATGAAGTTTATCCAAGGGCTTCAAGAAGAGGGTCTCTAAACGTAAAAAGCAAACGTAAAGAGCGACGCCGCAGGCGTCGCTCTTTACGTTTGCTTTTCCTTATTGCTTTATATAGAATAGAATCTTCGTTGTTCTTACTTACAAAAGAGGGGCTATTGTGAATAACCTAAAAACAGAACTTAGTAAACTTACTGTGGAAGCGGTATTGAAACTTTTCTTTATGCACTCACAGCAGGCACATGAATACGCGAAGCAACTTACCGCTTTGTTATCGCAAAGGTCTTGCAAGGAAATAAACAGGTACCTTGTAACTCAGGTTGATTGTCTGAGAACGGCTTCTAGCAAAAATAGGTCGATCAACCCAACAGAGTTATATGTGGTGATGAGGGACTGTGATGACGGCATTTCGTTTGAGTGCTCGTATATGCTCGGCGAGACATATTTTGAACCACCACTCATACTTCCAACTGACGTCCAAATAAAAGAGCTGTGGGAGTATTTTCTCAGAATTTCTGCGAAGCCTGGATTTTGTTGTTTTCAAGAGTTTTTGGAAAAACAAATTACAGAAACAGTGCACGCTCTTCGTATCTACGAGGAAATGCTCGGACAAGAAATCGTTGCTCTCGAGTACGCGCTTTTATCAGAGCAGGGTGTTCCTATTCACAATGCTTTGTATGCAAAAGCACAAGAAAGCCATGTAGAGCTTTACGAGCAAGGGGTTCTTTTAAAGGAAACCCAAGCCCCTTTGTTTATGCAGCGCGATAACAAAAGGAAAATGAAACTTTCAAGGCGGGTCATGGAAATGTTAGATTTAGCGAAGCCTCGAACGGTCTAGTTTTAGCACATAAGCGCATCGAAAGATGCGCTTTACTTTTTCTATATTCAATCGTAGGATTGAGGGTAATTGCACCTTACACCAAGGAGGATATATGGCACAACTTGACGTCGCAACGTTCTGTGCTGCATGTATTGCTGCACTGCCCGAGTTTTCAGAAAGAGAGAAGTTGGAATTTCCTCAGAATAAGTTCTTATGGGATGACTCCCTGAGTATTCAAGCAGGAATTAGAAACAAGCTTGATATTATCAAGGCAAGATATAAATTTCTCCCTGACGAAATCTACATAACCTCTTTTGAAGAGGGTACTGTTGTAGCTCGCCCAGGAATCGACTTGCTAGCACTTACTGTGACATTTAACGACCATTTTAACGTTAGACAGTTGCAGGAAAAACTTCCGAACGAAAATAACTACGAGCAAGAGTTCGTAAATGAATACACGAGATGTATTTTGCGGCTCAGTGCTATTCATAGGGAGTTGAAGCAGACATGGAGTGCCCGCACTGTTCCAGTTCGACTGTTTCGCGTGGCAGTTTCACAACTTCAGAAAGAGTACGATCAGGCAAGAAAGGATCTTCGCACGTTGGTTGAGTTTGGTTCTCCGAAAGAAACTCAAGAGGATGCACAAATGATTGTTTCGAATTTGAGGAATATTCTTTCAAAACTTACACGAATTGAAGAGGGAGGCGCATGAGCGCCTTTTCTTTTTATCTATATACCGTTACACTTAGAGATATTACACTAAACCCATATGAAAACATTAGAAGTTATATATCATTTTTTTGATAGAGTTGAAGATCAAGTTCGCGCATTGTTGTCTACACATAAATTTATTTATACTTTTATTGGTGGTGTTGGAGTAGTTTTGTTTTGGAGAGGGGTTTGGCATACAGCTGACATCTTAGAGAGGGGCAGTGTCTTGGGCTCTGTGCTGTTTTCAGCTTCAGGCTCTATCATGGTAAGTATCATTCTCTTACTCACCACTGGACTTTTTGTCTCTGTTTTCATAGGAGACTCTATTATTATGTCAGGGATTAAAAAGGAAAAAAAAGATATTGATAAAACAATAGATGAACTGGAGGATGAAAAAGGGGATATCAAAAAAACACTTTATCTTATTACAGAGGTTAAGAAAGAAATTGAGATTTTAGAAAATAAAGTGCGAGCACAATGTGAAGTACGGTAGAAAAGTCTTGCACGACCTTTAAATGTTTATTTCTTTGTACCGTAATACACATGTTACACTTTAGTCATGTTTGAATTCTTTTCAAAACCTACCTATAAAAAAGTTCTTCTCTCAGGCATTCAGTCAACAGGGACACTTCACTTTGGGAATTATTTTGGTGCGATGAAACAAAATATAGAGCTTGGAAATGATGACGCTTTTGATTCATATGTTTTTATTGCTGACTATCACGCACTCACCACGGTGAAAGATAAAGAAGCTCTCCACAGGAGTGCTCTTGAAATTGCTGCGGCGTACATTGCGTGTGGACTAGATACAAATAAAGTAACCCTGTTCAGACAGTCGTCTGTTCCTGAACATGCTGAACTTGCCGTTATTTTAAATAATGTGGTGACTATGCCGTACCTCATGCGAGCTCATGCTTTTAAGGACCATGAAGCGAAGAACCAAGAAGTTAACGTGGGACTTTTTTGTTATCCAGTGCTTATGGCAGCAGATATTCTTATGTATAAGACAGACGTTGTTCCTGTTGGGCAGGATCAGAAACAACATATTGAATACGCTCGTGATATTGCAGGTTTTTATAATAGAGCATGGAACGTTGAACAGTTTAAGTTACCGCAAGATCTTATTATGAAAGATGTGGCTGTTGTTCCAGGTGTTGATGGAGAAAAGATGAGTAAGAGTAAAGGAAATGTTATATCACTTTTTGGAGATGATGCTGAGGTTAAAAAAGCTGTGATGGGAATTGTGACTGACAGTGCTCATCCTGACGACAAGAAAAATCCTGATACTAATACTATTTTTAATATTCATAAACTTTTCTTAACACACGCTGAGATTGATGCTCTCCGTGCAAAATTTGAACAGGGTGGATATGGATATAAACAAGCAAAAGATGAACTTCTTGAAACTATCATGAAGTGGAGAATGGGAAAGAAAGAAACGTTTGACAAGCTGATGTCTAATCCTTCAAAAATAGAAGCTCTCTTGGAAGAAGGAGGTAAACGTGCTCGCGTTCGTGCACAACAAACAATGAAAGAGGTGAGAACTCAGGTAGGATTGGAATAACAACGTTTTTTTGCTATAGTGAAATGATTATGCGTACGTATATTAAGGACTTATCGGCACATGTCGGACAGGAAATAACTGTCTCTGTTTGGGTTGATGTAAGGCGAGATCAGGGGAAGATGGTATTTCTTGACCTTCGAGATGTTACAGGTAAAGCGCAAGCGGTTGTTTTACCTAATCACACGGAAGCGCTTGAGGTTGCACAAAAACTCCGCCCTGAATGGGTCGTAGAAGTTCGCGGGCTTGTAAATAAGCGACCAGAGAAAAACATTAAAGAAGGTGTACTTAATGGTGATATTGAACTTGAAGTGCTCTCTATTGTAGTTCTTAACGAAGCAGAAACTCCCGCCTTTGATATTTCAACAGATGGACGTGAAATCGGTGAAGAAGTTCGTCTCGAGAAAAAATATCTAGATCTTCGTCGTGCTCGCATGCAGAGAAATATTTCAATGAGACACAAAGTCATCAAGCATGTTCGTGCTTATCTTGACGGGCAATCATTCCTGGAAATTGAAACACCTCTTCTTACTAATCCAACACCAGAAGGATCGCGATCATATCTTGTTCCATCTCGTGTGCATCCAGGAAATTTTTATGCGTTACCTCAATCTCCGCAGCAGTATAAACAGCTTCTTATGTCAGCGGGATTTGAGCGTTACTTTCAAATAGCAAAGTGTATGCGCGATGAAGATACTCGCGGTGACCGTCAACCAGAGTTTACACAGATGGACCTTGAAATGAGTTTTGTTACTCGTGAAGACGTTATGAAATTAAACGAAGGGTTATTGATTGATCTTGTTACAAAACTTTTCCCAGAAAAGAAAATTCAAACAGTGCCGTTTCCTGTTCTTACCTACGCAGAAGCGATGGAGAAGTATGGTACAGACAAGCCAGACATTCGTACAGATAAAGAGGATCAGAATCTTCTAGCCTTTTGTTGGGTGATTGATTTTCCTGCGTTTGAAAAGACGACTGAAGATACTGTCGATGGAAATGGTGATTGGACGTTCACTCATAATCCGTTCACTGGAGTTAAGGATGAGTTTATTAATGATCTCATGGAGAAGAAAAATATTGGTAACATTATTTCAACGCAATACGATATTGCAATGAACGGGTATGAAATAGGCGGAGGAGGTATACGTCTTCATAAACCTGAAGCCTTACGCAAGGTGTTTGAGATTATGGGCTACAGTGATGAACGTATTGAAACTAACTTTGGTCATATGCTTGCTGCACTCGCCTCTGGTACACCACCGCACGGTGGTATCGCATGGGGACTTGATCGACTTCTCATGGTGTTGCTCAATGAACCAAACATTCGTGAAGTGATGGCGTTCCCAAAGACAGGGGAAGGAAAAGATATTCTTATGCAGGCTCCATCTCCTGCACCTGAAAAAACATTAAAGGAATTGGGAATCAGTGTACAGAAAAAGTAACACATGTATTAATGTAGATGTGAAAAAGATCAACGAGGGTTGGTCTTTTTTCGTGGTATAGTAATTATATGATTAAAAAAGCTCTTGTAGGAATACTCATACTGCAAAGTGTTTCTTTTTCCTACGCTGCACTTGAAACCGCTGTTTGGATTCCGTATTGGAGAAAATCAGAAGGAGCAACTTCTACACTTCTACATTTGGGTAAGGTGACTCAAATAAGTCCTTTCGCGTACGAACTACAGGCGGACGGGTCAATTAAGGATGCTTTGAAAGCAACCGAAGAACCGTGGACTACACTTATCAAGGAAGCAAAGAAAAAGAAAATAAAAATATATCCAAGCATTTTATCGTACCCCCAAGTTGCCTCTGAACAGAACAATGTCTACATTCTCCTTGCTCAAAAGAAAAAGAGACAGGCTCATGTGAAGGAAATTGTAGCTCTCGTGAAGAAAAATAAGTTTGATGGTATTGATATTGATTATGAAAACAAAATAGCAGAATCGCGTCCATACTTTTCTATCTTTCTCACTGAGCTCGGTGTTGCCTTAAGAAAAGACGGAAAGAAGCTTATTTGTACGGTTGAGGCGCGAACTCCTCCAGAAAGTAAGTATGCAACAACGTCAAAAGAAATTTTATCTCGAGTCGAATATGCAAATGACTATAAAATAATAGGAAAGGTTTGTGATCAGGTTCGTATTATGGCGTATGACCAAGGGTTAGACGACGCTAACCTTGTTAATCAACATAAAAACAGAGGGGCATTATATCGCCCAGTCGCTGATGTCGAATGGGTAAAAAAGATAATGACATTAGCTATGGAAGATATTCCAGCGCGTAAGCTACTCATTGGTGTGGCGACATATGGATATAAATATGAAATTGTTCCTGCAACGGCAACATCAAGTATTCGTACTCCTCGTATTGGTTCAATGAACTTTAACTATACAGATGAGTTGGTTAAGATGCTTAACATTACACCTACTCGTAATGGTGCGGGGGAGTTGCACTTCACATATGCAACATCTACTGGAGTGAATGGGGAACAGCTTGGCGAGATGAAACAATTTCTTGTGTGGTATTCTGATGCACAATCCATTGCAGATAAAATACGCATAGCAAAGTTGTATAACCTTGCAGGCATCTCTATATTTAAAGTTGATGGAGGGCAAGATCCCCTTATGTGGAGTATCCTTAAATAACCATGACAGACACTACATTTACAATAAAATTAGATAGATTCGAAGGTCCGTATACAAAACTTCTTGATCTTATTGAGGATAAGAAACTTTCTATAACAGAAATCTCTCTTGTGTCTGTGGCGGATGAATATATTTCGTACATAAAAAGTATTGACCAAAAAAATCTCGTAGATATCTCCCAGTTTATTGTAGTTGCGAGTACGCTCATGCTTATGAAAGCAAAGTCTCTGTTGCCAGGGGTTGTCTATACAGAAGAGGAAGAAAAACAAGTTCATGACCTAGAGCATAAACTTGAACTCTATGCGCTGTTAACTGGAGCGTCAGGACGTATGAGAAATATTTTTATGAAACAGCGATTGTTCTCTCGAGAACGTATCGCGTATAAAGGGGGAGCAGTGTTTGTTCCAGATAGGCGTGTGTCTGCTTCAATGCTTCAGTCGATAGCACATTTAACACTCGCTTCCTTTGTTACCCCTAAGCAACTTGTTAAAGTGGCTGTTGAGGCTGCGCTTCGAATTGAAAATGTTATTGAATCTCTCCTTACTCGTGTACGTGGTATGCAAGCAGTAACGCTTCAAGGTCTTGCAGACGGAGCAAAAACAATTGAAGAAAGAAAGAAACTTCTCATTGTTAACTTTATTGCACTTCTTGAATTGGTGAGGAGCGGAGCAATACACGCATCACAAACAGCTGATGGGGGAGATATTGAATTAGTAAGTGCTCAAGCAAAGTAGCATGATAGAATATAGTATATGCTTCAAAAACTTGTAACAATTCTTTTTCTTTCGGGCGAACCAATCAAGATAGACACATTGTCTTCACTTCTAGTGGTTCCGCGAGAGGAAATAGAAAAGCACATTGAAGAGCTCGGCGCTGCACTGAATGCTATCGGACTCTCACTCCTTCGTGGTAATGATGGGTTATCTATTGTTACGCAGTCAGTTCAGGCGCCACTCGTTGAGGCTTTTTGGAGAGAGGAATTAGAAGGCGACCTTACTCCTGCAACGCTTCAGGTGCTAACGCTGGTTGCTTACATTGGAACTCCGACACGTGAAGAAATATCCTATATTCGAGGGGTTCAATCTTCCCAGTCAATTCGCACACTTACGGTACGTGGGCTTATTTCACGCACAGGTGAAGTCTGCGCCTTAACAGGGGATGCACTTAAACAGCTTGGTGTAACTTCTGTTGAGGAACTTCCTGACTATGCAACACTCCATGCGAGCTTTGCAGAAAAATTAGAAGCTCGTGGCATGTAAGGGGTATGATACGAGCCTCCCGTCATGATTATATAGAACTATCGTACATCTATGGGGTTGCCATAGTCATTGTTGTTTTTCTTTCGTTACTTGCTTTACCTATGGATACCGCTAAGTTTGGGCTCATTGTGCCAAAAGCTGAAGAGACAGAATTTTCGCCATATACATCTGAAGCTTTTGGTAATGTTATGGTTGAAGCGGAAGCATATATTGTATATGATCTTGTGGATAAAAAAGTTATAGCACAAAGAAACAGCAGCATTCAATTGCCTCTCGCTAGTATTACGAAAGTTATGACAGCCATAACAGCGCGTACTCACTATGGAAAAGAAACTAAGATAACAATCTCTCCTGCGAGTATTGATGAAGGGTATGACTTAGGTTTAAAAAAAGGGCAAGTGTGGAAATTGGACGAACTTTTGAAATACACGCTTGTTTTTTCATCTAATGATGGAGCTCACGCTATCGCAGATGGATTAGGCGGAAGAAAAAAGTTTATTGAACAAATGAATACTGATAGTGCGCTTCTCGGTCTTGCTCTTACGTTTACTGATCCAGCGGGGTTAGACGAAGGAGATTTGATTGGAGGTAAAGGTACCGCACTTGATGTGGCTAAGCTTTTTGGCATTGCACGTAAAAAATACCCTGAAATTTTTGAAAGTACAACCAAAACCCGTCTTACTGTACTTGCCAATAAAGACCCTGTAATAGGTATTCCAAATACAAACCAAGAGATTACAAATCTTTTTGGCGCTGAGGCATCTAAGACTGGTTTTACCGATAGCGCAGGAGGAAATCTTGGAGTTGTTGTAGATATAGCTCTGGGGCATCCTGTTGTTATTGTGGTTCTTGGTTCAACGCGTGAAGCTCGCTTTGTGGATACTGAAAATTTATACAAAGCGCTCCTTGCAAGTATCAAATAAAGCTTGTGGATTATGGCAAAAATGACCATTTTGCCTGTGCTATACTTTACGTATGATTATTTCGCTTAGTCTTTTTAAGGTTCTTTTACCAGCACTTTTCTCGTTTATTATTGGTCTCCTTATTTCTTCACCACTGATTACTCTTTTACAGAAAAATCAGGTATGGAAAAAGAAAAGTGTTAAAAATACTATTGATGGAGCTATCGCAACTATTACACAAACACTTCACAATGATGAAGAAAGAAAATTGTTGCGTATGGGAGGAGTGGTTATCTGGGCGTCAGTATTTATAACCACCGCGATATTTCTTGTTGTCTCACATGTATTCCCAACAGACCTAACAGCAAAGCTTGATTTTATTTCAAGAAATCAAACATGGCTTCCGTTAGTCGCAATGCTTGTCGGAGCTATTGTTGGAGGAGTTGACGACTTACTTGTTGTAGAAGCATTTAAGGGAAGACTTAATTCATATATCGGAGGGGGACTTTCATTTCCTGTTCGATTAGCAGCGGTAGCCACACTCGGTCTTTCTATGGGGCTTTGGTTTTTCTACAAGCTAGACGTTAGCTCAATTTACATACCTTTTTACGGAGATCTTTTTGTAGGAGGTTTACTGTTTGTACTATTTTTTATTGTAGTAACCATAGCCCTTTTTTCAACAAGTGTTATTGATGGGGTGGATGGTCTTTCGGGTGGTATTTTCTCAGCAATCTTTACTGCGTACGGATTCATTGCTCTCTATCAGAATCAAATCGACATCGCGGCGCTGTGTTTTATGATTGTTGGAGGAATTCTCGCGTTCTTATGGTTTAACGTTCCACCTGCAGTGTTTATGATGGCTGAAACAGGTATCATGGCTCTTACACTGTCGCTCTCTGTTATTTCTTTCCTAACGAACGCTGTGATGTATCTTCCTATCATTGCACTCCCACTTGTTATCACGACTGGATCTGTAATCCTTCAATTGCTCTGGAAGAAATTCTTTAAGAGAAAGTTATTCATTGTTGCACCGCTTCATCATCACTTTGAAGCTAAGGGTTGGGCTAAAGCACAGGTGACAATGCGGTATTGGATTGTTTCGTACATCTGCGCACTTTTAGGAATAGTAGTTGTAGTTATTAGCTAGGTATATGTTCGATAGAGTAGATAAGCCGCTTCTCATAACAATAATCATTCTTTTGATTTCTGGTCTTATTATATTTGGATCAGCAGCTTTAGGAGTGCTTTCAGTTAATGAAGTTAAATTCTACGCAGTTATAAAAACGCAACTTATCTACGCACTTATTGGAGGATCTATTGCTCTGTGTATAGGGACATATATTCCGTATCAGTTTTATAAACGATATGCATACCAACTATTTGGTTTTGCACTTATTTTTACAACGCTTGTGTTTGTCCCAGGACTTCAGAGATACCACGGAGGTGCTCATCGCTGGATAGATATTGGACCGTTTTCTCTTCAACCGTCGGAAGCTCTTAAGTTTGCTTTTGTAGGTGTTGTTGCATTTTGGTGTACAAAGTACAGACATTTGTTTCGTGATATGCGGTATGGATTATTGCCATATCTGCTAGCTGCAGGAGTTGTATCTGTTCTTCTTCTTTCTCAGCCAGACTTTGGAACATATCTTGTTATTATGACGGCTTCTTTTGTTACGTATTTCGTAGGAGGTGCTCGCAAGAAACATATCTATACACTCATTATCGCTGGTATCATCGGTGTTGTAGTTCTTATCTCTTTGCGGCCGTACATGTTGGAGCGTGTTAAGACATTTTTGGACAGTGGGCATGATCCACGAGGGGCTTCGTGGCAACTGAATCAATCCCTCATTGCCCTCGGTGGAGGAGGATTAACAGGACGCGGTCTTGGACAAAGTGTGCAGAAATTTAATTATCTTCCTGAACCAATCGGGGATTCAATTTTTGCTGTGCTTGGAGAGGAGTTGGGGTTCATTGGTGTCATATTCCTCATCACGCTCTATGGTATAGTAGGGGTACGGGGATATGTTATTTCAAAGTATTCAAGAGATCAGTATGGCAGATTGCTCGCTATAGGAGTTGTAACTATTATTCTTACACAAGCAACGCTTAACATCGGATCAATGCTCGGAGTCTTACCACTGAGTGGTGTACCGCTTCCTCTGGTGTCTCATGGGGGAACTGCGCTCATGGTTGCACTCTTTGAGCTTGGAGTACTGCTTAATATTTCAAAACAATCTACATTAGTATGAAAATCGTAATTACAGGAGCAGGAGGAGGGCATTTCTATCCGTTACTTGCGGTTATTGAACGAGTGAGAAAAGAAGCGTTTATTCAGAAAATTATTCAACCAGAAGTTTTCTTCCTTTCAGACAAATCATACGATGAAAAAGCGCTCTTTGGTCTTCAGATAAAATTTGTTCAAATTCCTGCAGGGAAGTTGCGTGTGTATGCGTCGCTCGAAACAGTGACAGATATAGTTAAAACTTTCTACGGAGTAGTAGTTGCGATTATTAAACTCTACGCTATTTATCCTGATGTAGTGTTTGCAAAAGGTGGATACGCTAGTTTCCCAACGCTGTTTGCGGCACGATTTCTTTCTATCCCAGTAGTGGTGCACGAAAGTGATACTGTCCCAGGGAGAACAACAAAATGGGCAGGTAGGTTTGCTTCTCGTATCGCTTTATCCTATGCAGAAGCTGCACCTTTTTATCCCCACGAACATACAGCTCTTACTGGACAACCAATACGCGAACTCCTTCTTCCTCCAGAAAATTTTGAGCGTGTATATGGTGCAAAGGAACGACCTGTTGTGCTCATCATTGGTGGCTCACAAGGAAGCAAGACACTCAACGAAGCTATCTTGCGCATTCTTCCAGAACTTCTTAACAAATACGATATTGTGCATCAAACAGGCGAAGCGAACTTAGAGGAAATGAAGCAAGTCACCGCTTCGATTCTGCGAGACCACACGTACAAGGATCATTATTTTATTGATGGGTTTATCGATGTTGGAATATTCTATTCAAAAGTCGATCTCGTTATCACGCGCGCAGGTTCTATGATGTTTGAAATGGCTGTGTGGCAAATCCCAATGCTTGTTGTTCCAATTCCAGAGTCAGTAAGTCGTGATCAACGATCAAATGCCTACGCAATGGCGGGACGTGGAGTTGCTTCTGTGCTTGAAGAAAACAATCTATCTCCAACTATTATGATGACTGAAATCGGTCGTATCATGGATGACAAAGAAAACTACGCAAAGATGTCTCAGGCTGGTCTTCAATTTGAAACATCTCGAACTGCTGCATCTACGATTGCTCGAGAACTTATTCGCATAGGGCTTAGTCATTAAATAATATACATATATGGAAAAGAAAATTGTCACAAGGTTTGCACCATCTCCTACAGGATTTATGCACGTAGGTGGTGTTCGTACTGCGCTCTATGCATGGGCATGGGCGAGAAAAAATAACGGGACATTTATTTTACGTATTGAAGATACAGATAAGGCTCGAGAAGTAGAAGGTTCTATTCCGCATATCATTGAATCACTCAAGTGGCTCGGCATTACGTGGGATGAAGGAGTTGATATTGGTGGACCAAACGCGCCGTACCTTCAGTCAGAGCGTCTTTCGTCGTACAAAAAGTACGCACAGATTCTTATTGATAAAGGGTACGCCTACGCTGACCCGTATTCGGAAGCAGAAGTTGCAGCGTTCCGTGCGGAAGCTGAAGCTGAGAAGCGTGCGTTCCTGTATCGCGACCATAGACCAACGACTACAACTCCATGGGACGGAACAACATCTCTTCGTTTTAAAGTCCCTGAAATAAAAAGTTATACATGGACTGATGCGGTTCGTGGTGAACTTTCTGCTGGAGTTGAGGCGCTCGATGATTTTGTTTTGATCAAGAGTGATGGATACCCAACATATAATTTTGCGCACATCATAGACGATTTAGAAATGGGAGTTACTCATATTATGCGAGCAGATGAATTTATTGCGTCTACTCCAAAGTTCTTATCTCTCTACGAAGCTCTCGGTATTGTTCCACCTGTTCTTGTAACACTCCCACCAATTCTTGCTCCAGAAGGAAATAAAAAGCTTGGTAAACGTGATGGAGCTAAAGATATTTTGGAATACCGAAAAGAAGGATACCTATCAGAAGCAATGGTGAACTTCTTAGCCTTCCTCGGATGGAATCCAGGAGGTGAAGTTGAAATTATGACGCCCGAAGAAATTGTTGAAGCGTTCACTATTGAACGAATTCATAAATCAGGTGCCATGTTAAATGAAGAGAAGCTTCTTTGGATAAATAAAGAGCACATGAAAAGAAAAGATTCTGCGTCTCAACTGGAAGCAATTAAACCCTACATGAGCGGATATGGAGATGAACTTCTCATGAGGTTGTTGCCTACGATTATAGACCGTATTAATACCTACGGTGAACTTGCTTCAATTGAAGAATCTGAGTTTCGTTTCTTTATTGCACGACCACAAACAGAAGTAGAGCGAGTGCTCTTTAAAGATGATGAACCACATGTTGCCCTACGACATCTCACTAAAGTAAAAGAACTTCTGGAGACTGCGGATTTTTCTTCTCCTGAAGCAATAAAAGCAACCATCATGCCGTATGCAGAAACAGAAGGGAAGGGGAATGTTCTCTGGCCACTTCGTATGTCTTTGTCGGGACAGGAAAAATCAGTAGATCCTTTTACTATTTGTTACGTGCTTGGCAAGGATGAAGTATTCGCACGTATTGATGCTATCTGTCACACATTACGTTCATAAACTGTTATACATAGATAATATGCATCACCTTCGAAACCTCTGTATCTCCCTCATCGTTATTTCTACCGTTACTTTTTTTGGAGTAACTACTACCTACGCAGAGACAGCAGAAGAGTTGCAATCAAGTATTGATTCGTTGTCTTCAAAAATCCAAGCACTCGATAAAGAAATTGCTGAGTTCAATAAGAAGATTAGTTCAACCCAAGGAGAGGCAAAGACACTAAAAAGCGCGTTAGCATCTCTTGAGCTCAGGCGTGGTGTTCTCGCTAAAGAAATAGATCGAACACGTTTAAGAATTACAGAAACACAAAGTAGTATTGTTGTGACTGAAGAAAAAATAGGAGTAACGCAAAACAAACTTACTCAGAATAAAAATGCATTAGCGGAAACACTGCGCTCCCTTGTATACCAAGATGCTAGTATTCCACCATTTGTTCGCACACTCTCAAACGGTGCGAAGTTTTCTGATATGGTAGAAGAGCTTAAACGTTCTGCTGATGTCTCAACTGCCCTTCAAGCAAAAGTTGAATTACTTGCAACAACAAGACTTGATTTAGATAATCAAAAAACACTTTACGAAAGTAACAAGCAAAAGCTGGAAAAGCTAAATACATCTCTTGCTGATCAAAAGCAATTGGTAGAGCAAGCAAGTAAAGATAAGAATACACTTCTTGCTGAAACAAAAAATAAAGAGAGTGAATATCAGAGACTCTTAGCAGAGAGACAAAAGAAAAAAGGGGAGTTGGAGGCGGAAATGCTTGATGTTGAATCAAAGCTTAAAGTGATAACTGACGTAACAAAACTTCCAAAAGTTGGAAAGGGGACACTGCAGTACCCATTGGCAAATGTAAAAATTACTCAGTATTTTGGTAACACACCATTCGCAAGTAAGAACCCACAAGTCTATAACGGTGGCGGACACAACGGAGTTGACTTTTCTGCGAAAGTTGGTACTCCGATACTGGCAGCTGCTGGCGGAACAGTTCTTGGTACTGGAGATACTGATAGAGCTTGTAATGGAGTTTCGTACGGTAAATGGGTGCTTGTAAAGCATGCTAACGGATTGACTACGCTATCTGCTCATCTCTCTGTTATTCAGGTCTCAGCTGGTCAATCTGTGGCCTCTGGAGAGAAACTAGGACTCTCGGGTAACACTGGGTACAGTACTGGTCCACATCTTCACTTTACGGTGTACGCTTCGGACTCTGTACACATCTCTGGTCCAACAGAATACAAGTCAAAGGTGTGCGGCACATACTTGATCATGCCGCTTGCTCCAGCCACAGGATATCTTAATCCACTCAGCTATTTCTAAGCTGTTTCTAAATTGGTATCTATAGTAGACTTAGAATATGATTTCCTTTTCCGTAGCATCCTTCGTACTTATCGCAGTAGTTGTGTTTATTATTGGCATAGCAGCAGGAAGTATGGCGGTTATTTTTAAGAAATAAGTAGCATGATTACTTTTACCATTGCAGCGTTTATATCAATCCTATTTACTATTTTTCTTGTTGGGTTAGGTATAGGGCTTTGGTTAACGCTGACGTATAACCCGAAGTAAAAAGATCTTCATTCAAGAGAAGAAGAGGTAAAGCGGCAAACCCAATGGGTTTGCCGCTTTACCTTAAACCCCTGGCTGTGGATAGGAATAGATAGTCGTAAAAGAAGCATTGTGCGACATTGGCATAATAAAGCAAAAGGCTTCCCCTTCAGTATCTATAGCGTTTTTGACTATGGTCTGATTACGTTGGCACAAGTTGCGGAAGTTTGCACCCTCACCTGAGCCACACGGATTCAGATCTCTTCGAGTGCCGCTTCCCTTATTGTGCACATTTCAACAGATACCAAAAAGCTGTTTTTCTGGTTTTGGAGAAAATCTGATTTTTGAGCATCTTGAGCACTTTTACTCTAACGTCCCTTAACCCCTCTTACAGAGCTGTTTAGGTGTTGATACTTAGCTTGCTAACGTTTATACCAATTGGTATACTTACCCTATGAAATCTTCAGGTGAGAAGAACGTGTGCCCAGCTACGACAGATGACTTCTCTAAGAGCTTTATGTATTCAATTCATGAGCTCTATTTTCTCGTACAAAAACATCTTGAGCATGTACTCTCTAAACATAAATCACTTTCGTTCTCACAGTTTCTTATTTTGGTTGGTTTTAAATGTTCACCAGATAGAGCTGTCTCTCAATCTTTAATTGCGGAACGTCTTAACCTCACTGAAGCAACTGTCTCGCGACACGTTTCAACACTTGTAGATCTACAGCTACTTTCTCGTTCTCAAGATATAGGTAATAGACGAAAGTACACACTCACACTTACTCAAAAAGGAAAAAAAGTATTTGATGAAGCCAACATTCTTATTGATAAAGAGCTTACTGCTATCTTCTCTTCTGTTAAAGAAAAAGATCGCGCAGGTATCATGAAAAACTTCTCCACCATCCTCTCACAACTTCAAAGCAAGAAGTGATTTATTATTTAATACAATGAGTATGAACAGACATATAGAAAAAATTATTACAGATGCAAAAGATATCCGAAAGCAAGCGTGGACAGCGTACAGAGAGCAGCCTACTTGGCGCCAGGCAGTTGAAGCTGTTGTGCTTGTCCTCGTTGTAGGGTTTGTTGTCTTCGGAGGCAGTGATCCACTTACGGTAGAGGAAACGAAAGCGACTCGTGTCGTGGTTGTTACCCCTGTTTCAGAGCTTGCAAACACAGACTCTAATCTCCCTCTTCTTGGAACAGTTACTTCTACAAGTGAGGCAACGATTCGAGCTGAATCTTCTGGAAAATTAACACGAGTGTATAAAAAACTTGGAGACTATGTTGTAGCGGGACAGGTTATCGCCGAGTTTGAAAACTCTGGTGAACGAGCTGCTGTGCTTCAGGCAGAAGGAGCGTATGATTCTGCTAAAGCATCCCGAGATATTTCTAAAATAAACTCTGGAACAACTAACTCTTCTCTTGCTGAAGCAAAAACAAATGCATTAAATGTTATTTCAAGCACCTATATCAGTATGGATGATGTTATTCGTGTAAAAACAGACACGTTCTACAGTAACCCTCGCAATGCTGATGCCCGCTTCCTTCTTGCTGTTCCTGACTCAAGTCTTATCTATTCACTCGAAGTTCAAAGAAAAGCCATAGAGAAAATGCTTCTAGCTCGTGAAGTAAAAAATAGAACGCTTAGTGTTGGAAGCGATCTTGTCGGAGAATTAAATCTTCTCGGAAATGAAGTTCAGATGATCAAGACATATTTGGATGATATTGCTTCTGCCTACACAAAAGCAATTCCTGATTCAACATATTCACAAGCAACTATCGAGGGCGGTAAAACATCTGCCGGTGTTGCTCGAAGTACTATTTCAGGAACAGTCTCTTCTATTACAGGAAGCCGCACATCTTTAAACGCATCAATTGCGGCACTCGAAATTGCAGGAAAGACATCAGGAGACAGCTCTGGGAATACTGCTTCTGCTGACGCGATGGTTAAGCAAGCGCTTGGTGCGTACAACGCTGCCCTTTCTCGTCTTGAGAAAACAGTTGTTCGTAGCCCTATCACAGGAACGCTTAATTCATTTTCAATTAAAACGGGAGACTTTATTTCTGCGTTTACAGAGATAGCGGTTGTGTCAAATAATGGTGCACTTGAAGTTCTCGCATACGTAACAGAAGATGATGCAAAGCGCATCTCTGCTGGAAATGAAGTGCTTATTGATGGAACAACAAAAGGTGTTATTACTCGAATTGCTTCTGCTATTGATCCTCGTACAAAAAAGATTGAAGTACGTGTCGGTATCAAAGATTCTACAAGCACCATGATCAACGGACAGTCAGTTCGCATTACGATTACCCAGAGTAAAACTAAAGTTACTTCAACAAGTGGACCTATCAAGATTCCCCTCTCCGCTCTTAAACTTACTCCGAATGGCGCATTTGTGTTCACAATGAGCGCAACAAGCTCTCTCATTGCTATCCCAGTTAAGGAAGGTGCAATTCTCGGTGAGGAAATTCAAATTCTTTCAGGTTTGAACGGAACAGAATCTATCGTTACTGATGCTCGCGGATTAAAAGCAGGAATGGTGGTTGGAGTTAAGGAAAACTAATACTACTTCTATGCACTCACTTTGGACCTTTTTCCTCAAAAAACGAGCATTTACGTATTTGCTCATGATTGTTCTCATTCTCATGGGGCTCACTTCCCTCGTCGCTATTCCTAAGGAATCATCCCCTGAAATTATTATCCCAATGGGTATTGTTTCAACGGTATTACGCGGCGCTTCAGCTGAAGACACAGAAAAACTTATCACTGATAAGTTGGAAAGTGAGATTGCTAATGTTGAAAACATAGACAAAATTACTTCATCTTCTCAAGAAGGAGTGTCTGTTATCACTGCGCAATTTAATGCTTCAGCAGATATTGAAAAATCAATTCAGGATTTGAAGGATGCCGTAGACCGCGTTAAGGGCGATCTTCCAGCGGATGCCACAGACCCAATGGTAACGAAAATAAACTTTGCAGATCAGCCGATGCTCATCGTATCTATTTCGCAAGATGTATCTTCAGCAGGACTGACAGCTCTTGGCGACGAACTCGAAATGCAACTTAAAAAAGTTGAAGGAGTTTCAAAAGTTGATATTTCAGGTACTCGTGAGCGCGAAATACAAGTTGTTGTACGAAAGGAGCAGCTTGCTAACTATGGGCTCAGCCTCAATCAAGTTATTGCGGCTATCGCAGGAGCAAATGCATCGTCCCCTATTGGAAGTATTACGGTTGCTGATGTTGATTACCCTATTAAGTTTTCTGGCTCAATTGAAAACGCAATTGAAGTTCCAGAGATTACCATTCAAACAGCTTCAGGCGTACCAGTGTACTTGCGTGACATAGCATTCATTGCAGATGGACTTGCTGCACCATCTACGTTTTCACGTATCTCAGTAGAAGGTGCTCCATCCGAGAACGCTCTCACGCTTAACGTTTACAAAAAGTCTGGTGGAGATGTAACAAAGATTGCAAAAGCTGCACGAGAAAAAATAGAAGAACTCAAAAAGACAACTCTTGCAGGCGCTCAAGTTGTTGTCTCACTTGATACTGGAGAGCTTGTAAAGAAAGATCTTAGTGATCTTACAAAAACTGGGCTTGAGACTATTGCTCTCGTGATGCTTGTTCTTTTCCTTACGATTGGTTGGCGTGAATCACTTGTTGCTGGACTCTCTATTCCACTTTCATTCGTGATTGCTTTCACGGGGCTGTATGTTTCAGGAAATACTATTAACTTTATGTCCCTCTTCTCGCTGATTCTAGCGATTGGTATTCTTGTGGACTCTGGTATCGTGATGGCCGAAGCTATACATACACGAATAAAGAAATACGGAAGTGCTGAAGGCGCGGCTGTCGCTTCTATTAAAGAATACTCATGGCCTCTTATTGCTGGAACAATGACAACAGTTGCTGTGTTTGCACCGCTCTTCTTCTTATCTGGAATTGTTGGTAAATTTATTTCATCTATTCCGTTTACGATTATCTTCGTTCTCCTGGCCTCTATTGTAGTGGCCCTTGGGTTTGTTCCTCTTCTCGCAATTCTTCTTACTAAAGATCACAAGAATCGTTTCGAAGATATTCAGGAAGCGTGGTCAGAAAAAGCACAGGTCTGGTATAAGGGTTTCCTTGGCCGCATCCTCGATAGTCGAAAATCTCAGAATAGATTCTTTGCGCTTCTTGCTGTTGGTTTCGTGCTTGCAATAGCGCTTCCCGTTACAGGATTACTTAAAGTTTCTTTTTTCCCACAAGATGATCAGGATTATGCGTTCGTTTCAATTGAACGCCCGCAAGGAACACCACTTACAAGTACCGATCTTACTGTTCGTGAAGTGGAAGAAATTCTCTACACAAGTCCGTATATTGAATCGTTCGTTACAACGGTTGGAGCAAGCTCTGCTCTTTCTGGTTCTGGAGGAGGTGCAGGATCTAAGCTCGCAAACATTACGGTGATTCTTCCAAAAGAACGAGAGCTTTCTTCTAGTGAAATTGTAGAAAAACTTCGACAAGCACTAGCTCCAGTTTCTTCAGGTCTTGTTAAGGTTGATCAAGGAAATAACGGTCCTCCAAGTGGAGACCCTGTTGTTATTAAATTCCTAGGAGATGATTTAGAAGAGTTGAGTGAAGCAGCAGCAAAAGCAGAAACTATTCTTTCGGGTATTGAAGGGGCTCAGGATATTACGACCTCCCTTCGTGACAATGGAACTCAGTTTGAGATTTCAGTGGACCGTGTTAAAGCTGCTCAAGTAGGACTCTCTGCCGCATCTGTTGCCCAGCTTCTCCGTACATCGGTTTCTGGAGTAACAGCAACAACAATTAAAAAATCAGGAACGGATATAGATATTGTTGTGAAGACCGATCTTAATCCAGACTTTGTTAATCCAGAAGATACGAACAATACAACAATTGATAGCATTAAAGGTTTACCTATTGCTACTCCGTCTGGCACCGTACTCCTCGGATCTCTTATCACCACAAAGATAACTGAATCTCGTGCTGTCATTAGTCACGAAGATCAGAAGCGCATCGCAACGGTAACGAGTAAACTCACTTCTACTGGTAACGCACTGGTTGTAACATCTGAATTCCAAAAGCATGAAAAAGAACTCGAGCTGCCTGACACGGTGACGGTAAAGTACGGTGGAGACAATGAAGAAATTAATAAAACCTTTACGGAAATGGGTCTCGCGCTTCTAGCTGGTATGGCAGGAATGCTCGCTATCCTCGTGCTTGAATTTAATTCATTCCGATATGCGTTCTATCTTCTTTTCACAATCCCTCTTTCTCTCATTGGAGTGTTGGGAGGTTTGACCCTTACTGGACAAGCGCTCTCGTTCTCATCAATGCTCGGACTCATTGCGCTCGCGGGAGTGATCATAAACCATGCCATTATTCTCTTAGATTCCATTCTGCATAGATTGGATCATGAGAAAGAGGAGGCTGCAGAAGGTCGAACTTCTAAAAATCTTCGAGATACTATTGTGGAAGCCTCCGCAATTCGACTTCGTCCGATCTTCCTTACAACACTCACTACGGTGATTGGTATGATTCCGCTTGCTGGTGTGTCAGCGCTGTGGGGACCGCTCGCATTTGCGATTATGTTCGGACTTGCGTTTGCGATGATTCTTACACTTGTTCTCATCCCAGTATTCTTCTATAGATATCCAGGAAAGAGATTCAAGCATTTGAAGTAAGTGTTAGGATAAAAATAAAATCCCTCATATGTGAGGGATTTTATTTTAAGCATTCTTTCCAGCAACGTGACCTGTTGTCCAGCAGAGTTGCAGAGAGTATCCACCTGAAGGTCTATCGATGTGGAGTACATCTCCTGTAAGGAAGAGGCCTGATACGATACGAGATTCCATAGTCTTTGTATCAACTTCCGTGAGAGGTACCCCTCCTGAAGAAACAATAGCCTTATCTTTTCCTAGAAGTTCTTTCACGTGGAAAGGAATCGCTTTAATAGTTTCAATAAGCTTAACTCGTTCTTCACTCCGTACGCTGTGACAGAATGTATCTCCATCAATCTCTGCAAGTTTAAGGATGTGATTTACAAGCGATGAAGGAATGAGCATTGAAAGCACGTTTTTAATTTTTCGATTACTTTCTTCCACAAGGATATTCTGAAGTTCTGTTTTCAATTTTCCTTCGTCTTTTGTTGGGAAGAGATCAAGTGTTATAACCACTTCTCCGTATTTTAAAAGTTCCCCAACGTCTTTACTCATATTCAATACTGTCGGACCACTTATTCCAACATGCGTGAAAAGAAGTTTTCCTTTGTAGGCCTCCTGCTTTTTATTATTTTGAAATGTAGTGAGCTTGATATCAGTCAAAGTAACACCACTTACTTTCTTAACCCATGCATCAGTAAGAGCAATAGGAACAAGCGCTGCGTTATTCTCAACAATGGTATGGTGTAGTTTCTTTAGCCACTGGAAACCTTCACCCGTTGAACCTGTCTCAGGGCGAGATGTTCCTCCCGTTGCGACGATTACTTTCTTGGCAAAGATTTTATTTCCACTCTTCGTAAGGATTGAAAATGTTTCCCCGTCTTTTTCTTTTGTGATACCTGCAACGGTCGTACTTTTGTGGATCTGCACGTTACCTGCTCTCATGTATTCATACAACACATCAAACACAGATTGCGCTGAGTTAGATACTGGAAAGATTCTCCCTTCGTTCTCCTCTTTTGTTTCCATCCCTCGTTCATTAAAAAACGCTAATGTGTTGGCTACATTCCATTGTGAAAATGTTGAAAAAAGGAATTGGTCATTTCCTTTATATTTTGCCAACATCGCGCGGTCGTCAGTTTTGTTATTGGTTACGTTACATCTTCCTCCTCCAGTGATGAGAAGCTTCTTCCCAAGTTCTGGATTTTTTTCAAGGAGAAGAACAGACTTTCCAGCTTCTCCTGCCGTTCCTGCTGCCATCATGCCACTAGCGCCCCCTCCAATAACGACTACGTCCCACAATGTGCTTCCTCCAGGCATTGTGCTCATATTAGTGTACGTTCTGCTTATTCCATTCGTAGAGAGTAACTGCAACTGCATTTGATGCGTTGAGTGATTCACACCGTGGATCAATGTCTATTGAAAGTCTAAAGTCGCACACTTCAAGTGTCTTTGGGCGAATACCTTCACCTTCGTTTCCGATTACGAGTACCATCGGTGTATCAAATTCTGCGGTCTTTAGTTTTGTTTCACCTTCTCCGTCGAGTGCGTATGTCCAGTATCCTTTTTCTTTTAGGTTTCTAAGCGTTGTGTTTACGTTGGTGATTTGTACGATTGGAAGAGAGAATACTGCTCCAGCTGAAGTTTTGATCACTGTACTTGTAACCTGTACTTGATCATGTTCTGGCATGAGAATTCCTGTTGCGCCAAAAGCGAGTGCAGATCGAATAATGGCCCCAACATTGTGTGGGTCCTGGAGTTCATCAAGAAGGACGAATAAAGGCTGCTTAGAGCTCTTTTTTGCCTTCTGGAGGGCCTCTTCCATAGAGGTGTAGATTCTTCGATCATTAAGCTCCGCACACACACCTTGGTGAGTCGCTTCTCGTCCAGTCATACTCCCCATTTCCTCAGGAGTGATTCGTTCGTGCTTAATGCCGTTCTTCTGGAGAAGTCCAATTACCTTTCCGTCAGCTTCTGCTGCAGGGGTAAGAAATACTCGTTCAATAAGGCCTGGTTTTTCTACTTTGAGCGCCTCAGCAAGCGAGTTGCGTCCGTAGAGATATAGGTTAGTCATATATGCAGTATAGCACAATAAAACGATTTCTCAAAGATGTAAAGAGATACAAAAAGAGCAACGCTATAGCGTTGCTCTTGAGTATTGTTCAGGCTCTTTAGTTTATTAATTGGAACGTGAGATTTGTTGGAACTGTGAACTGGGAAGCGTCCGCCGTCCATGCTTCACAATCGTAATCTCCTAATTGGTCGATAGCATTTCCTCCTTGTGGCATTACTGAATTTTGTATCTTTAGGCCAACCGTAGGAGCTTTCGAGTTCCATGTATACGTGAATCCATCACGCACGATGAAGTAACTTTTAATATCTGTCGTAGTGTAGTTTCCTGTGAATTCGACTCGAACCATTCCCTTGTTCATGTAAGCGACCCCTTTCGTTTCCACGTCCCCACTCCATTCGCTTACGGTACATTTGTACGTTCCTCCCTGTTGTGCAAACTGACTGAACGCCATCTTCTTGCTCCCAGGTGTAGAAGTTGTTGATGTTGTTGAAGTGGCCGTTTCTTGGTTGTTTACAAGAGACCCCTCTTTCTTTGTTTGTGAATAATAATAGACACCCGCCGCAAGGGCTGCGATAACCACAATCCCCAGTAGTATTTTTGTTCCTGTTTTCATATTTTCTAAGTGTATCTTATTTTTATCCAAAAAAGTACTTACAGTGTAAGATTTTATTCTCATTGAAAGTCATATAGAGTATGGAACGAATATCAAATATCATTGCACATACGCACGCAAAGCTTCTGAGAAAGCAGCCAGAGGTGTATGTAACACAAAAAAATACCAATTCTGAAGCAGGTCCTGAAGTTCACAGGGAGTCACCTAAACAATATACAACGTATAGATTGTATGCGTAGAGGAGATTAAAAAAATCTTCGTACAACAGCGCTTGCTACCGCTTCGATGTTTAAGGTGTCAGGATCAGGGTAAATTTTCTTAAACTTTTTATTCGCTGGAATAAGTACCGGCTTCCCTTTTTCCATATTAAAGTATTTAAGCGTGTATTCTCCTTCCATTTGAGCAACAACAATATCTCCTTTAAGCGGCTCTCGTCCGCGCTCTACAACCACGAGGTCTCCATCAAAAATGCCAGCATCTTTCATAGATTCACCCTGCACCTCCAGAAGATACGTTCTTCCTTTTCTTCGCATGAGCATGCGGTCTAGAGAAATCTTCTCGATAGTACTAGCCTCTTCTGTTGTTGGAAATCCTGCCTGAATATTTCCAAGCTTCATAAATCCTCCAACGATACCCATAATGAGACGTCGTCCCTCTTTAATAAACACCCCTTCCTCGGTAAGTCTCTTCACTTTGTAGGCAACAGTATTTTTAGATTTAACTCCAAAAAGTTTCTTCATCTCTTCGTATGTCGGTACCCGTTCATATTCATCGTAGAAAGCTATAATTTTATCTGTTTCAGTCATGGTATTAGTGTAGTAGAACAAACGTTCTATAGCAAGAGAAAAGTAAATATTCCCTGTGTATAACTAACATGTAGTTATACCTACAAACAAAATACCCCGTACTGTACGGGGTATTTTGAGGGTTTCTAAAAAGAAGTTTTATTGCCCACTTCCGTTATTGCCTGTAGGAAGTTCTAGGTTAATTGCCGCACTAGGATTTTGAACGGTATCTTTATCTTTCATGACTAGAGGAAGTCCGTATACAAAGATAACGACCATAAATAGTGCCGCCACGATAACTCCAATAAGTATTCCTGATCCGCCTGAATTGTCACTTGGGTTGTTTATTACAGTTGCCATAGTTGTTGTGTTGTTTTAGTAGTTACATCTCATGTGACGTGCGAGACTCTAAAACATTACACCCTCACTCTCTACACAACTCTTTTCAACTGTAGACGCAGCTCTTTGTAGTTAGGAATTGTTTGTTCAACCAATGTCCAAAATTTTTTAGAATGGTTAAATGCTCCGAGGTGACACAGTTCATGTACAATAAGGTAGTCAGCCACTTGAGGTGTTAGAAACAGTATTCTGTAACTAAAACTAAGATTACCTTTCTTCGAACAACTCCCCCATCTTGAAGTTATATTTTTTACTGCAACGGTATTCCACGCATACGCATAGTATGTATTGAAATGAAGAAGTCTTTTTTGAACGAGTAGAAGAGCGGCTTGCTTTGAAGTTTCAAAATCTTTTTTATTATTTTTTGGAATGAAACTCTCTGGAGATTCTTGTAATCTTTTTTGTATAAGTGCTACCTTCTTTTCTATCCAATTCCTTTTTTCATCAATAAATGATTCTGCCCGTGAACTGGCCAGTCTGTGAGGAAGTGTTACAACAACAGAAGCGTCAGATTTTATTGTTATGCGCATATGTTTAGCGCGCATGCTTTTTTCTATGGTGTACTGCATTGCGTTATAATTTTCTACTATCGTACGCCCAATGAAGAAGAGCTTGGCGTTGTCGTGTGTTGCACGACATATCTCCCGCACGACATTTATTTTTGATTTGAGCCACATGACGAGTCATTGCTTTCCAGCGTTTAATTTGCCTAGCATCTTCAGCGGGTATTCTGCGACCCATGTAGTAGCGGCAGTACCACTGGAACCACCCACGAGGGTCCTCGGGGTATATCCACCCTTTAGCAATCCATACTGATAGTGGTTGACTTGCATGTACTTTAAAATAATTGATGTCTTTGTTCTTTTTTTCTGGCGAAAGTTTCGCATGAGTAAACCAACTTTTTGGAAACTCTTCTGTGCAGTCTGTCATGTACTTCCCACTAAAGACACCGAGAGCAAGCATTTCAAAAGGAGTAAGGTCTGGTTTAAATAACGGATCGAAGTTTTTGCCCACAGGCTCTGTGAGTTCGTAGGAATAGTTCTTTTGCATCAAATCGTGCACAGTGATTTTCTCATTCATATACAGGGGCGCATTAGTGAAGAATCCTTTTCTCAAACGTGATAGTTGGTTTTTTACCAGCCTCTTTTTCAAAAGGAGTCATAAGATCATATACATGCATAAGCGTTTCAGAAATGATATCAACTAATTCTATGACAGTCCCCGCCTCTCCGGTGTCTACCGTAAATTCATTGGCCTCATCTAAAGCAATCTTTAAAACCCCCTGGCTGTTCTCGGCGGTAAAGGAGAGGAGTAATTCCTCGATCTCCTTACTCAGAGAAAGTTTCTCTATATAGGCAATATAGGTTTTTATTTCTGGGAGAATTTCTTTTTCAAACTCATGGAACTTTCCTTCCATATGATTACCAGTTTAAGTATGTAATAGTAAGCTGAAGAATCGTCGCAAAGCTCACCCAGGCAAGGTACGGAATATTTACGAGTGCAATCCACTTATGTTTTTTCCAAATAATAATCATGCCCCATAGAAGTGTTCCAAGAACGAGAAGGATATCAATTGCTGCAAGAAGATTATTTTGTAAACCAAATTGAATAGGAGTGAATAGAAGATTAAATAAGAGGTTTAGTTTAAAAGGCAAGACCATTTTCCAAGAAATTTCACCTTTCCACCATTTGTAGATGATGTATCCAAAACTAATAGCAATGATTGCATAGAGAATAGTCCATACTGGTCCAAAAAGCCATGCAGGTGGCGCCCAATCTGGTTTAATATAGGTTGCATATTCTGTATAGGTGTTCATGGCGCGTATTAGAAAATCATTCCAAATAAACTGAGGATGAAATTAAGGAAATATTTAACTATATCTACAAAAATAGAAAGAATTGAAATAATAAAATTAAGCAGTAGTTGTATAAGTTCCATATCTTTATTTTACCACGAACATATCTTGATTAAATCCACCAATACCTATTGAAGTAACACTCCCGTCATCTAAGCTTCCTTTTTTCCATAGAAGAATTTTTTCGTATGGACGACAAGAAAAGCATCCGCCTGTGTTTGTTCCTGAATCGTAATTACCCGAAGGGCAAGCAAACTCCCCACTTTTTCGCGCTGCTTTTACTCGAAGCGCTACTTCAAGTACATCACGATATGCAGTTTCTGCATCGGGGAGCTCTTTTTCTACAACTTTATTTTCTTCCAGATACCAGTAACTTGCTTTAGTTACTTTTCTTTTTTGTAAGGCATTACAAAGCAGAAGATAAATTGGAAGTTGAAGTGACCCATCTTTCTCCTCATGTTTCCCTGTTTTAAAATCGATGATATGTAATGTGTCGTCTGGTAAATATTCTAACCAGTCCACTTGTCCATTTAAGATAATATTTTCATCTTCTGAAAGATAGTAGTTAGGATTCATTTTTTCCTTTGGAAGTTTGATTCTTTTGTTTACAAGAAATTTAGGATCTTTGATAACCGTATTAATCATTTCTTTGCCACGCATTTTAAATTGTTCTTCCATTTCTGGAGTTTCGAATCCACCTTTAATTCCTGTCACCTTCTCCCATTCCGCTTCAAAGAGCGCACGCAGGTCCCTGTTCATTCGTTCATTTGAAGGATACTCTCCAAGACCTTCCAGTACCTCGTGTACTGCGATACCTAAAGACATGTGTGGAGAAACGATAGACATTTTGCGCCCAGTCGCAGGGTCTTTGTACATATTGTGTAAATAGTACGAGCGAGGACACTTAAGAAAATCTCCCATTGAAGAGTGTGATACCCACACCGCGGTGTATTTGTCAGCCATAGTAAAGACAGTATATCAGTAAGTAATTTCTCTGTTAGGTATAGAGGAATTTATTGACTTTACTGACTATATATTGTATAGTATGCGGGGATTATTTCTTAACATTGTTCTTACTAATTAAGAGGAGGTTTCATTGAAAAAACCAAGATTCAAAAACTGTATGCCGTACAGGAATCTCTTCGGCGCGGAATGGAGGAAGTTAAAAAACTCCCTCGTGGTAGTCAAGGGTTTGAAAAAGAAAAAGTGCAAGCTGAAGAGGTGTTGCGCGGCATTCAAGTAAAACTCAAACTTGGAGGCCGAGGCAGAGTTTCAATAGACGAAGCAGGAACCAAACTGTTGTTTGGCCCAATTCTCGATCTTGATCTCGCTGTGGCCGTGCGGCTTGAGGGAGTTTTACACGACAAGTTTCCAGAAATCTATTTACTGAGCGGGCTTACTCAAAAGCCGCTTCAGGAAGTGGAACTGATTCTTGAGAGGTATGACATTTCTTGCCCATTGGCACTTAAAATGTTTTGCTTGGGGTATGAAAAGCACCGAGCAGAACTTGAGCGCACGATTGAACCGACACAACCAGCCCCACTTACTTGTACGGTGTAAATCTGTTACGAGAACTGGGCAACCAACAAGCAACATCTACCCAGGTGTTGCTTTTTATATTGTCCCCGCTATTAAATCTTCTTCAAATGCTTTGATACCGTCGAGAGTCTCTTCGTAGCTGGAGGTATCTGGAAAATCAAGTGTAGTTATTTTTGTATACACCGCAGTAATTAATTTCTTTAAGCGATTAATCTCGTAGTCTGCATCTTTATCAATAAGCGAAAGTGAAAGCGTTTGGATATTTTTTTCTTTCTCCTCTAATTCCTCTACGAATTCAAGTACCCCACTGGTTACTTTGTGATTACTGTAGTCACGAGAATTTTCTACGAGTATTTTATACATCATCAACTGATAGCGATAGTGATGGAGTTTCAGCTTGTCATATACCGTGAGCCCTGTTTCTTCCCACTCACTAAATCCCTTTCCTGTTTTAAGGTCAATTACTTCCCACTCTTTGTCTTCATATTCAATAATTTTGTCTATCTTCCCAGTGAGTAGCGCACCACCAACCATCACGGATTGTTTAGCAAAGTTGAGCTCAACAATATGCTCTCCTTTAATGTCATCTTTTTTCACAGCGTAATACTGTGTAAGAATCTTCTCACCACGAGCTTGTAATTTTTCTTCCTCAAAATCCTGTAGCCGTCCGCGCTTTAATTCTTTAGTAAATGAAGCAATGAGTACATCTAATGTTGGTACGATGCCTTCTTTACGAGTAAGTATGTGAGCGTCTTCAAGTGCTGTGTGTATGGCAGTACCGTAGACACTGCTTGCTGTTTTCGCTTGAGGGAAACGTAGGAGGTTTTGCTCGAGGAATTTCATTGGTCCACCTTTGGTAAGATCTAGAAAATTGTTTAAGTGTGTTGGACTAAGTAAATACCCTTCAACAGCTTTTTGAAGTAGTGCTTTTTCATCATGCGCAAACGGTGGTGTGTGGTATACGTGAAGCCCGTGAGCAAGAAGGTCTGGTGTATCAACAACAATCGTTGAAGTGTCTGTATCTGGTAAATCACTCGTCTGTAAAAATCGAAGCGGACTCTTGTGGTGTGTAATGTAGAGCGTGTGTCGCGCGCGAGTGAGAGCAACGTAGAAGAGTCGTATGAAATCGTCTTCCGTGTCTCCTGCGCTTCCAAGTGGAATGTTGATTGGAAATGTTAGTTTGTTCCCTCGTTTACTTCCCGCCCAGATGTCGTCATTTACAGACACAACAAATACATATGCAAACTCAAGTCCTTTAGCTCCGTGAGAGGTAAGAAGTGATACAGAATTTTCATTGTGTGCAAACGGTGTCTTATTAACGAGGGCAATATTGTAGTCTTTGTAGAGCTGAACAAACTTCATTACGTCTCCTGCTTTCAGTATTTCGTATTCTCTGTATTCACGAAGCGCTCGTATGAATTCACCAAGGGAAGAAAGGAAGTGTATGTACGCACTTTTTTTATCAGCAAGTATTTCCTTACTAAAATAGTATTCTTTATACGGAGAGGTATATGATGTTTGTAGTTTTAGAGCATACGGAGCTTCGGCGATATCATCCTCCTCAGATTCTTGAATAAGAAGACTCTCTTTGCTTCCTATTAACGTATCGAGGATAATCTCAAGAGGTGTTGTTTGAGACGCAACCCCAACTTCTATCAAGAATTCCGCAATGATCTGTATCTGTGTGTCAGAAGACTTGTGCATTGCCTCTAACCACGAAGAGTGATTACTCTTAGCGTCTTCTGCAATACGCCAAATCGCCACTCTATCAACTCCCCAAAATGGGAATGCAAGAATTTCTGGAAGAAGGTAATCTTTTTCAAAAGCGTGCCCCCCAACAGAAGATAGAAGGTCGCAAAGAATAATGAGCTCTTTAACATGTGGTTCATCAAATACATTTTCTTCTCGCTCGTATGAGTACGGTGTATGAAGTCTATCTAAATATGGAAGAAGACTTTTGAGTTGTTTGTGTTCACGAGCGATAAGAGCTATTTCTTTTGGATCCACTCCGTCACTTACAAGACGCGCCACTTCACCTGCTATATATACGTATTCTTCTTCAGCTGTTGGAAATGAGTGTGTATGAATAGTTCCCTCAGATAATTTTGTATTTTTTGCTTGTAAGTCTTTGCGTATTTCTACTGACTCAAGACGGTTCACACCTTGCACCACAATCGCTCGAGCGAAATCAAGCACCTTTTGCGTTGAACGATAATTTTCTGTAAGCACAATAACCTCCACATCTTTATAGAGCGTACGGAAAGAAAGTATGTTTGATATTTCGGCACCTTGGAATTTATAGATTGCTTGATCATCATCTCCCACCACGCAGACATTTGGATGACCTTCATGAACATCATTACTTGAAATAGCTTTTACAAGTGAGAGTTGCGCATTGTTAGTGTCTTGGAACTCATCTACCATAATGTATTGGTACATTTCTTCCAACTCCGTGCGGAGAGTAATATTTTTCTCAAGTGCGGTCACCACTTGCAATATCATGTCTTCGTAATCAAAATATCCTTCTTTGTGTAGCGCTTCTTGGTAGAGTGTATAGACTTCCCCTAGAGCAAAAAGTTTTGGTAATGCAAGAAAATCTTTAAACACACGCACTCCATTTTCATCTTTTCCTGTAAATTCTGTTTTCCATACAGATAGCGGTGTCGTCTTTTCTGTTTGGTCCACTTCAACGAGAGCACGTTTGATACTTTGTGAATACATGTAACCAAGATTGCTCCCAGTCTTATTCATTTCAGTCGCCATAGCTTCAAAAGCAGCAACTGAGTCTTTGCCTATACGTTCTGGGAGATATTTGAGGAGAATACTGTTCAGTGCTGTGTATGCTTGTGTGTTTTCAGTGAGGAGCTCTTTCCAGCGTGTTGGTGTGAGTCCACCTTTCTTAATATCTTTAATACGCCTTTGAGATTCTTTCAAGTACGCATATCCTCGCTCCGGGTGAAAGCTCCCAAGAACGTGTTTGTGAGGAAGTCGTTCAAAAATCTTTTCCAAAATTTCGCTCTGTACAAGGTCACTCGCTGGTCGAAAATGTGTCGCGCTAAAAAAGTATTCTGGATAGCGACCAATAACATCTGTACAAAAACTATGGAATGTATAAATGGCGACACGGTAGGCATCACCCCCAATGAGCGTTTCTAGTCGCTCACGCATGTTGCGCGCAGCAGTTTCAGTAAAGGTAAGCAGAAGAATATTCGATGCTCGTGCAGTTCCTTGTTTCAAAATGTTCCCTACACGTAAAGCGAGGAGTTCTGTTTTCCCAGACCCAGGACCAGCTACAACCATAACAGGACCGTCAGTTGTATCAACTGCTTTCTTCTGAGAAGCGTTAAGAGTTTTGTACCGCGTTTCGAAAGAGTCCGACATCTGATAAGTATATCAGACTTGTTCGCACCCTATTTCCCAGCTTTTGAGAAAGCTCTTAAGGTTATATTTTTGACTGCGTATGCGATATCAACAGGAATAGCTAGGATATATTGCATAGACTTGAGAACTGGATTGGAGAGACGTCGAAGCTGAGAGCTGTGTTCGTAGACAATAGTGAAAATACAGATAAAGAGGACGAGTGCGAATTTTTGTATTTCTGAGATATGGATATGAGTGAGTGTTTCAATAACAAGCGCTAGTCCGATGAATCCAACGATAGCGTAGGCCGCAGCTGGCATACCTTTGTATTTCTCTATTAGCTTTGAAAGAATTGGCGTAATAAAGAGCATACTAATAATTCCAATACTTACCCCAATCATCACGATGTAAATGTTTTCAGAGAAGCTTACCGCAGAAATTACATTATCAATTGAGAAGACGAGATCCGCCAGTGCGATTTGAGTAATTACACCTCGATAGGTTGGTTTTGCAACTATATCCTTACCTTCTTCGTTCGCTGACTTTCCGAGATGGGTAACTGCCAAGTACACAAGATATGCTCCACCCGCAATCTTAAGCCACAGGTTCTCTATAATAATAGAAGCAAGTAAGAGCGCCACTATTCTAAATAATGCACCAAGAAGGATACCGATTCGAATGGCTCGAGTTCTTTTTCCTTCAGGTAATGATTCTGCAAGTGTCGCGTTTACGAGAGCATTATCTACCGAGAGGAGCACTTCAATAATAAATAGTGAAATGATAACGGATACGTATGTTTCGAGCATGGATTATTGTTGAGCTAGTTTGTCTATAGTTTTTTGTAATTCTTCAAGTTCTGCTTGGAGTTCTTCAACGAGAATATGATCATCTCCTAATCGTTCGATTCCTATTCGTAGTACTTCCATGTGGAACCACATGCGCTCATCGTTGCTTGCTCCGAAGTTCGCGAGCATGTCCAGTCCTTCAACATTCATAAGCTCTATATAACTTCGTGTATTTTGGATTTTATCTGCAAGTGAAACAAGCACACTTTCCTCTCCTGCAACTTTAAGATTTTCAAGATATCGAAGCTTCTCTTCTTTCCAAGACGGCGGAGTTTCATTGCGGAGTTTAAATTCTTCAGTTACCCCAAGAACGATATCCAGCACTCGTTTACCAAAGGTCTTCTCAAGCATTACTTCGGTGTAGTCTGGTACATCTTCAAGCGCATCATGAAGAAGCCCGGCAATGAGAATATCTTCATCGTGAGTGGATGATGAGAGAAGAATCATTACTCCAACAAGGTGCGTTATGTAAGGAGTTTTAAGTGAGTCTTTTCTGAACTGGTCTCGATGGAGGCGTGAAGCTTCATTAATAGCGTGTTGAAGGCGGTGTGTAAGAATCATAATGCTAGCCATTATAGCAGACAGGCTCCCGCCATAAGAAAGTCCCTCCACATGGTTGATCTATGGAGGGACTTTCATTCGATTAAAAAACTAAATAGTCTTCGGCACCACCTTCTTTGGTTTCTTTGCTTCTCGTTTACCGTGTTGTTCTTTTTTTGCCATATGTATACAGTATAGCTAGTTTAGGTAGCTTATTGTGTGGATAAGAACTATTTTTTCTTGTACCAACTTTTGACAAGTGTAATATACTTGTGGTATTGTCAAACTAGGTCACAAGTTCTGCTACCCCTCCCTCCTCGTGTGGGTGCAGAGTTGCCAAACGGGAGACTCATCTCTTTGTTGGTCGACCTTTAGCCTCAAACGTTCGTGCGCGTGCACAAGCGTTTGAGGTCTTTTTTTTATTTCTGGCATAGTTTTGAAAGCGTTCGCCCAACCCTCTCTGCTTCTTGTGCGCTTTTAAAGTAAACCTTGTTTATCTCCTTTGTTTGCCCTGAGTTCTGACACCACGAGAATGTATAGGTCGTACCATTCTTGCTTCCAAATGGTTTAGTATCTTTTGAACTGGTTTCAACTGGGCCAGAAAACGCTCTATAGATAACTGGCTTTTCTAAGCCCTCACTCTTGATTTGGAGGTAAAAAGCCAGAAATACCAAAAACAAAGTAGTGCTAAGTATAGAAAGGCAATCAAGGTATGAAAGCCTGCTATTGATTTTTTTAATGATTTCTTGTATACTGAGCCACATATATAATCATATTTAGTATAGTCTATGGCAACAAGAAAGGCCGCAGGTTCGGCAAAAAACCTAACAGATAGTAAACCAAAGTACCTCGGTACTAAGCTTTATGCTGGAGAAACAGCAACAGCTGGAGCAATCATCGTTCGTCAGCGTGGTACAAAAATCATGCCAGGAAAGAATGTTGGTCTTGGACGTGATCACACTCTTTTCGCTCTTAAGGCAGGAAAGGTTAACTTTTCAGAACGACGCATGAAGCATCTCGACGGAACGATCAAGCGAAAGAAGGTAGCCAATATTGATTAAAAGAGCGATCTGCTTCGTTGCAGAACCTCGATTACTCGTCAACGTAGCAGTAACTACGTCTCCTCGTAATCGTTTCCGCGCCTAGCACCTCATCTCTTCTAATCAACATTGAAGAAGAAAAAACCGACTTACGTGAGTCGGTTTTTTCTTTGTGTTATTTTACCTGTATTGTTATCTTTTCCTTTCGTTCTCCTTGTTTAAGTTCTACATCGTATGTGCCAAGAGATTTGATTGGAGATGAGAGCAGTATTTGCTTTGGATCTACCGACATCTTCGTTGTAGCATAAATAGCGTCAGCAATATCAATTTCTTTTATTGAAGCAAAGAGTTGTCCCTTCTGGTCAGCTTTTTTGTTAGAGAGAACGATTTCATTCTTTCGTAGTGAGTCTATGAGTTGAGCAAATGTGTTAGTAGCAATTTCTTTTTTGTGCAGTTTTGCGCCTTCTTTTGCTTTCCATTGTGAGAGTACAGCTGGAGTGGCGTGTACAGCGTCCCCTTTCTTGATAAGGACATTCATTGCGTATCCTTCAGCAACTTCCTTCACCTCACCTCGTTTACCTAAATTGGCCATGTCTCGAAGAAGAATAACTTTCATGTGGTGCATTATACAAAAAAACACTCCCTAAGCCAAATGGGAGTGTTTTTAGATTACTTCAATGCTTTTACTGTTTGTATTGCCTTGAGGAGTTGTGTGTCGATAGGTTTTCCATCCTTATCAAGTTTCGGAGTGGATGTTCCAACAAGAGATTCAACATCAGGTTTGATGCCAGCTTCAGAAATATTTACTCCGTTAGGTGTGAACCATTTTGCAATAGTTACTTTCAACGATGATCCGTCAGCGAAGTTAACAAGTTCCTGAACAGAACCTTTACCAAACGTTTTTTCTCCAACGATTGTTGCAACACCCTGATCTTTAAGTGCACCCGCAAGAATTTCTGAAGCAGAAGCTGATCCGCCATCAACAAGCACTACTACTTTTGTTCCAGCAGGAACGCCAGCAAGTCCTTGGCTTCTGTGGTTAACCACAGCTTCATTTTTCCCCTGCTTTTCACTCACCACCACTTTTCCTTCTTGTAGGAAATAACTTGCCATCGCAACTGAAGCATCGAGGTATCCTCCTGGGTTACCACGCAGGTCGATAATCATACGCTTGTATCCTGAAACAATGAATTCGTTCAGCGCATCTCTAAAGAGTTCAGGTGATTCAGCAGAGAAGTTATATAAATGGATAATGAAGACCCCATCTTTCTTTTCTGTATCTATTGTTGGGATTTTTATTACTTGGCGAGTAATGGTGATGTTCACTGGCGCTGTTCCTTTCGGATGGATAACAGTAATGGTAACCTCTGTACCGATTTTGCCACGAATAAGGTTGACTGCTGCGTCGGAATTCACGCCAATCATACTTTTTCCATCAACGGCCGTAATAATATCCCCCGCGAGGATACCTGCTTTCATGGCTGGGCTATCCTTAAGTGGTGCGATAACAACAATGCTGCCGTCTTTCATCCCTACGTTCATTCCCACACCACCAAATGAACCCTGCACATTTTCAGCAAAGCTCTTTGCTTCTTGTGGTGGGAAAAATACTGTGTATGGGTCTTTATAACTATCAACATACCCTGTGATCATTCCGTACTCAAGCTCTTTGTCTGTAGGAAGCGTTGAAGAAGCTTTCCAGAAAACAAATTTATCATTAAGCGCGCCCTGTACTTCACTTAAAAGGGCACTATCTAACTTCCCGTCCATTTTGTTGGTACGGTCACTCATTGCGGCACCAACAAGAATTCCAGCTCCGAAAAGAACTGTTATAAAAAGGATCCCTGCTATTGGTCGTGCTTTATTTTTAGAGTGATTAAAAAAGGAAAGAATAGTATTCATATGTCTTAGTATACAGGTTTTTTATGTTAGAATAAAAGGAATAACTTGCCACTAGCTATGACCCCGCAGATAGAACTCTACAACACTAAAAGTCG
>JAHFMX010000013.1 GCA_023267635.1 bacterium
ATACTTAAGTGGTGCCAGCTACCGAACAATTAAAAACAATAAGTGTTATGTTATCGAGCAGATTCGCAATGGATCAAGTTACCGAGACGAAACACTTGTTGGAGGGTACAGTGATGTTGATCTAGATACTTTCTATGCAAGAACAACACCAATCGTGATGTCGTTTAAGTTCAGTAAGTAATACTCTTTACTGAGGCAATATAAAACCACCTGATAGGTGGTTTTATATTGCCTCTCAAAAACTAACTAGAGTTGTTTTTCTTTAACCTCAACACTCTTACCTGTTTCAATATAGAACCGTATACGCCCAACAATACGGCTATCATCTACCTTTACGGTAATTCTCCACATACCTGGAGTCACATTTTCTTTCTGCGAATATGCTCTATACCCGTTATCCCTTCCCCCTGTTAAATCAAACGAGATAGTTGTTGAGGTAACCCATTTTTCTGTTGTTCCATCATAGTATTCCCACACATGAGTGATTGGCGCGGAAAGTTTCGCTGGCGCACTTACTGAACTAAAGAAATATACACCTGTATCAGTATCTGTTATATGGTATACGGGACGTCTATACTTGCCCAAGAAACGAGTATCAGTCTCAGCTAATCCAATGTACTCCCCCGATTCAGTGCGAGTAACTTTATGATACACACCGCCACCTTTCAAAGAAAGAGGTACCGCTGGAATGACATTAAGTATGTAGAGCATTCCCACAAACATCGGAACACCCACAGCTAAAGCAAACCCTCTTCCACGTTCGTATTCCGCAACTTCTGATGTTTTACGAAGCAGTGTTATAAAAAGAAAACCAACTAGCGTTGAGATGGCGATAGCAATGAGGAACACCAAATCATTTACTTTGTTGAAAACAATAGGAACATTAAAGATTGAATAGAATACAAGTGCGATGAAAAATACGGCAATATCTAACGTGAACCGATATTGATGGGTTGAAATAAATTCATTTGCCACCATACAGAGTAAAAGAATAACGAAAAGCGGCCACGAAACGATAAACGCTGCACTTCTCATTGCATACACGAACACAAATGAAAGTGCTGATCCAGAGAAAAACGAAACCCCGAACGTAAGAAGTGAAAATAATCGTTGCTCAGCAGTACTGGCTGTGTTCCTCGACACAACCCATTCACGAAATAAAATAATAGCCGCCAAAATAAGAAGGTATGAAAGACCTAAGTACTTCGTTATCGGATTATCAACATCAGGAAGAAGAAAAGCGTCCGTAATAAACCCAGCAAGAAAAACAATCGTACTTGCATGTTTCCACCCTTGAGAAAGAATAGCTTGTAGTGCCATAGTGCTCGCAGTGTAACATTTAGATACTCTATCTTGTATACTAAAATACATATGAAAAAAACATCAATTATCGTCCTTTCATTATTTGGACTTATTGTTATTGGCGGTCTCGTGTGGGCATATTCAAACTATAAAGCATACGCCCCAACAACATACATCGTAGAAAATGAAACTGGAACCACAACTATCAACACGACAACTAAAACAGAAACTCCAGGAGCCCCTACGTACACCCTGGCCGATGTTCCTACACATAACAACGCAACAAGCTGTTACACCGTGATACGCGGAAAAGTGTACGATCTTACTATGTGGGTTGCAATGCACCCAGGAGGAAAACCCGCAATTCTTTCATTGTGTGGTATTGACGGTACAGAAAAATTCAACAAAAAGCACGGATCAGATTCAAAACCAAACACCAACCTTGATCGTTTTAAGATCGGCGTACTTAATTAAATCGCATGAGTACCATTCTTCTACCGCTTCATCTCATCACGCTCGGGTTTATTTTCTGGACTGTCGTTCACGCCGACCACCTTGCTTTTAATTGGGTACGCGGAAAAGTTGCCTCGCTTCCAAAGGAAAAAATACAAAAATATCATCGTAATACGTGGATTGGACTGAGTGGCATGATTCTTACTGGGTTTCTTTTATTTTGGCCAATGCGTGAGTTCTTACTTACTCGACCACAGTTCTTCATGAAAATGGCTTTTGTTCTAACGCTCATTGCTAATGGATTTGTTATAGGACATCTTCAAAAAATTGCACTCACAAAATCATTCAAGCAAGTAACGTTGAAAGAAAAAATACCACTCTTTATTTCTGGTGGTATTTCAACGTTAGCTTGGATCGGAGCTGCATTAGGAGGGCTTTTCCTTATTCCTGACTAGAGTCCAACCTGTTCGAGTAAAATTGCCTCAAAAGCAGTCCATGCATGCGCATCTGAGACTTCGAGAAGGTGGCGCTTTTCAAGGAGCCCTAAGACCAATTTTGAGCCAATAATGAGAGGGAACTCGCTAGCAAGCTTTGCTATCTCTTTATTTTCAGTATCTCCTCCAACACGAGAAAGGAGTCCTTGCCTCACGAGTTCTATAAGTTCATCATATGTACGTAGAGCATTTTTGTTTCTGTTGGAAGCAAGGATATTAGTAATAGTTTTAGCGTCTTTTTTACAAAATGCTTCTGCAAGAGAAAATAGAAACTCTGGTTCAGATGAACCTAATAGCGAACGAACTTGTTCGTGATCTATTTTTTTGTCTGAGACAGCAAGAACTTGTTCTAATATTCCAAGCGCGTCACGGTATGATCCCTTACCATGAAGAGCTACAAGCGTTGCAGAATCAGGATTCAATGTGAAGCCTTCTTTCTCTGCAACATGCGTGAGCTGTTTAGATAGCACTTCGTGTGAAGGGTTCTTAAAAGTTACTTTCTGACAACGAGAAACGATGGTTGCAGGAAGTTTTTCTGGATCAGTCGTGGCAAGAATAAAGATAACGTGACTTGGCGGTTCCTCAAGTGTTTTAAGTAATGCGTTTGAAGCTTCTTTAGTAAGCATGTGCGCCTCGTCAATGATGTATATTTTGTACGGACTAGAAAATGGGGCTGTTCGAACTGCTTCACGAAGCTCTCGTATTTCATCTATACCACGATTACTTGCGGCGTCTATTTCAATAATATCTTCTGGGTTACATCCAATCTCTCGTGCAACGATTCTCGCCACACTTGTTTTCCCTGTTCCTCGTCCTCCACAAAAAAGGTACGCGTGAGAGATTTTGTTTTGTTTAATTGAGTTAACAAGAAGATCAACTACCTGTTCCTGTCCTACCACATCCTTGAATGTATGTGGGCGATATTTCCGATATAAAGCTACGTAGGATGTCATATATTCCTACAGTGTAACAGATTGTGTACGCGATAAAAACATCTGTATTTTCTCTTCTATTTCAGCTGCATTTTTACAATCCATAAGCTCCATTCGTAATTCTTTAGCACCATCAAAACCATGCACATAGGCTTTGTAGTGCTTTTTCATGATGGCGAAACTTTTAATATCTCCTAATTTTTCTTCGTATAATTTTGTATGTTCAATACAAATCTTTAAGCGTTCTTCAAGGGGCTTCCCTTGATTGAATTCTTTCTCATCAAAAAACCATGGCGTTCCGAAGATTCCTCGCCCAACCATTACTCCGTCTGCGCCAGATTCTTTTGCTTTCACTTTTCCTTCTGTCACTGATTTGATGTCTCCATTTCCTAAGATAATAGTTCCACCTTCAGATAACTCCCCTGTCATATCTCGTACAAGTTTTACAACATCTTTCATTATGTCCCAGTGAGCATCCACAAGGGACATTTCTTTTCGTGTACGAAGGTGAACCGTAAGTGCTGGAATATTACATTCAAGAATCTTTGGTAACCATTCCATAAATTCGATCTTGTTATACCCTATGCGAGTTTTTACAGACACAGGAAGATGTCCCGCTCCTTCTTGAGCAGCACGAATGACCGCTTGTGCAGTTTTCCAATCTTTAATATGAGCCGCCCCTGCTCCTTGTTTTTCGATACTCTTATCTGGACACCCCATATTGATATCAATTCCATCAAACCCAAGTTCACGACATAGTGCTGCCGCTCTCTTCATATTTTCTGGAGTTGAAGTAAAAAGCTGTGCAACAACAGGACGTTCAATGTCAGTAATTTCAAGATCACGTTTCAAAATCTCTCTACCTGGGCTATTTAAACCATCAGCAGACACAAATTCTGTCCACATAACATCAGGGCCATATGGCTTCGAATATGTAGCAATCATGGTTCTGAAAGCAATATCTGTCACATCTGCCATAGGCGCAACAACTGAAAGGGTTTCTCCATGAGACAGTTTTGTGTCAATAAGTGTCTGCCAAAAACCTCTCACTGGTTTTTGCTGTATACGCTCTACTACAGGTATACCAAATAGCTTATTGAATTGTAGTGGTAGCCATTTCATGTGGAGGGATTATAGCGGGAACTGAGATGTTTGTAAATTTATAGAAAACTTTATTTCCAAAACGAGTGTCTAGATATTCTAGAAGTTCTTTTTTCTCAAGTAGTTTCTTTTTTAAAGGATCAGTATCTACCGCACTTACTATGTTTGACCACACACGAACCATGTCAGCATCTGAAGACACAATTACATTCGTTTTCTTTGACTCATCGAAAAATCTAATGTCATTAAACTCATCAATAGTTATGTAGTGCACTTTAAAAAGTACTGTATCTATATTAGAAGCTAATGTTTTCATCGCAAACAGTAAAGATTGAGAAACTTCAGTTGAAGTTGATATTGATAGCTGAGCAAAGGTATCGAGGGGCACTATTTCCTTGTATACGGTTCCATTTTCTGAAATAGCATGTGTGTCGCTCACAGCAAAGATAGGAGTATATGATTGTATTTTAACAGTGAGCGTATGCAGCCCGCTCGGGTACACAATGATATCTTTGGTATTTGAGAGTGTTTCTGTTATAAGTGTACGCATCTCGTCATCATGATAACTAAGCACTCGATTTCCTGGAAGGAGCTTCATAATCCTTTGGTCAGCAAGAAATCCAAACTGCTTTTTTAATTCTTCAGCTTGCTCTTCTGTTGTTCCTGTTATACGGTAATCGTGAACAGTAAATGTTCCTGTACGAAAATATACATACAATGCTCCAATACAACAAATAAGTATTGTAGATCTGATTACTATTCTCTTCAAAAGAACATATGTCCTTTTTCTCATAGACTAACTACGGAACGGTTTACCGATAACAGTCTTACCTCCCATAAATGGCACCAACACATCTGGAACTCGAATTGTTCCATCAGCTTGTTGATAATTCTCAATAATGACTGTTACAAGACGAGGGGTGGCTGCGGCAGTGTTATTAAGTGAATGAGCATAACGAAGCTTGCCTTCAGCGTCCTTATAACGAATATTTAATCGACGAGTTTGGAAATCATGGAAATAACTAGCTGAATGAGTTTCTCGATATTTATTTTGTGAAGGCATCCATGCTTCAATATCATATTTCTTTACTTGTCCAAGACCTAAGTCTCCACCACAATTAATAACTGTATGGTATGGGAGATTCAGTTCTTCCATCATACTCTCGGCAAGCGTTCTGATTTCTTCATGAAGAGCAACAGACGTCTCATGACTAGCCTCACAGAGAATCACCTGCTCACATTTATAAAATTCATGCACGCGTACAAGTCCATTAACATCTTTTCCGTGACTCCCCGCTTCTTTTCTAAAACATGGGCTCCAGACAATATATTTCTTAGGCTCAGTAAGTCCATCGAGAATCTCATCTGAGTGATAAAACATAGTTGCAACTTCCCCTGTTCCAGCTAGATAATCGTTCCCATCTTTATAGAGATCATCTTCTCCTTGTGGAAGATATCCAGTACCTAAAAGAGTCTCACGTTTAACTAGAGAGGGTACAAGCATAGGAGTAAATCCTTTTCCTTGCCAACGTTGCATCACGTAATTCCAAATTGCCATCTCAAGCATCGCCCCATCATTTTTTAGGAAGTATCCTCTAAAACCTGATGTCTTTGTTCCTCGCTCAAAATCAACGAGATCGCTTTGCACCATGAGTTCGATATGATCAAGTGGAGTAAATGAAAAATCTTTAATCTCTCCCCATGTTTTTACTTCGACGTTGTCTTCGTCTGACTTCCCTTCTGGAACTGTCATGTCTGGGATATTTGGGACAGATAGCATGAGTGTTCGCCATGTCTTCATTACCTCTTCGAGCTCGTCTTCTTGTGTTTTAAGCTCATCTTTTACCTTTTTCATAGCATCGATCAACTCTTGACGAGCGTGAGCATCTGCCTTCGAAATAGCCTCACTGGCGGCATTTTGTTCAGCCCGGAGACTTTCTACTACCTTCAAAATCTCAAGACGCTTTGTGTCTGAGGCGATAAGATCATCAACATTAAATGACAAGTGTTTTTTAGAAGCTGCTGCACGAATAAGGTCACTTTGCTCACGTATAAATTTAATGTCTAACATGTCCTTTATTCTAACAGAAAGAAGCTGCTTTTTGAAGCTTGTTTATAAGGATATCTAGAAAATGATTCTTACAGGATATACTGGTCACAATGACCGAACAAAACACTTCAGAGGAAAACCCTCAAGGTACTATACCTCATATCATTACTCATCAAGAAAAGTATAGTAAGCATCCTAAAGGATTTTCAGATTTCGTGGCAAAATCAACAGTACATCTTTCTGCTGGAATAGCTGATTTTTTATTCCAAGAACGATACTGTCACCGCGCCGTGGTTCTTGAAACAATTGCCGCAGTTCCAGGCATGGTAGGAGGACTTCTTCAGCATTTGAAATCTCTTCGGTTTGTGCGCGATGATCGTGGATGGATCCATGCACTCTTAGCTGAAGCAGAAAACGAACGAATGCACTTACTTATTTATAGTGGTATAGCAAAACCATCTACGCTTGAAAGAGTACTTATTATGGTTGTTCAGTTTTTCTTTTATCATATGTATTTTCTTCTCTATCTTGTTAGTGCAAAAACTGCTCATCGTGTTGTTGGCTATTTTGAAGAGGAAGCGATTCATAGTTATAAACATTACCTACAATTAGTGGAAGAAGGAAAACACGAAAACATACCCGCTCCATTGAATGCTATTACATACTGGGAACTCCCTCAAGATGCCCGCCTTACTGACGTTATTAAAGCAACTATTAGAGACGAAATGCATCACAGAGACACGAATCACGCGTTTGCTGACGACCCCATAGGAACAAAGCTTTGGAGTTAAGAAAATAAAAATCACCATCGAAAGATGGTGATTTTTATTTTCTCTAAAGATTAGAGAGCTGCTGGAGCAGCTACTTCTTCTCCTTCTGTTGCTACAACTTCTTCTGCTACTGGTGTAGTTTCTGCAGGAGCTGCAGTTTCTTCAACTACTGGAGTTGTAGGAACTTCTTCAGTAACTGGAGTTGTGATGATTTCGTCTGACATAGTGTTTTATTTTAAAATGAATAAATAAAGCCGAGTACATATCATAGCACTTTTTGACCACTAAAGCAATTTACTTAAATTACTTTTCATCATACCTCCAAATACCATCCCACTCTTTTTTCTTCCGTAGCTCAGGAATCCTAGCAAGCATCTTACCTGAAGGAATGTCTCCTTCTTGTGATAGTTGTGTAAAAATTTCTTCTGCTTCATCCCACACACCTTTACCGTACAACTCAAGTGCACGCTCATATTTTTCCACAAGAGAACTTGGAAAATCTGAGGCTTCACGCACCTCATAGAGCGTTGTTGGCGTTGCCTTTCCAGCGACCGTGCTAGTATCTAGTTTTCTCCAAGCTAGAGAAGTGTCAGTAACAGCTTCTTTAACAGCTTCGGTTGTGAGTATTGTCACACCATACTTTTTAGTAAGATTTTCAAGTCGTGACGTTAGATTTACCGTATCTCCCAGAATGGTATAGTTGACTCTATCTTTACCGCCAACATTTCCCACAACCACAGAACCTGTGTGAACACCAATACCTATGGCAAGTGAGTATTTTTTTTCAGTATTAAGCGCGTCTAAAGCCTTTTGCATTCGAAGAGCAGAACGGAGCGCATGAAGTGAATGATGTTCTACAGGCAATGGTGCGTTCCAAAACGCCATGATTGCATCCCCAATAAATTTATCGATAGTTCCTTTTTCTTCAAGGATCTGTGGCGTCATAGCACTTAGATAATTGTTGAGCATAGATGTTAATTCTTCTGGCGAGAGTGATTCTGAAAGAGTAGTGAACCCGCGTATATCAGAAAAGAGCACGGTCACATGTTTTCTTTCACCTCCTAGTTTTATTTCAGACCCCGATACAATAAGTTCTTTAAGAACATCTTTATGAACGTATTTTGAAAAAAGAGACTGAATATACTCATTTTGTTTTCGTTCACTCACAAAACGAATGAGAGCACTGTATCCCCCGCTTATGAGCATTGAAACTACAAGCCACGGAAGAGGAACTACGATTCCTTGTTCAAAAATAACAACTGAAGTAACTAATGTGATAAGTAAAAGCCCAGCCAGTAGTGCGCTTTGTCTATAGACTGACTGTGAAATAAGAATACAGCAGCTAGACAGTATTGAAACCAACACTACGAGAATTAGTGTTACGGTTCGTGATATGGGTGTATCTTCTACGTTGTTAAGAAGGGACGTAAACATACTCGCGTGAACATAGACACCAGGAATTTTATTCCCACTCAAACCTATGAATGTATCTTCTAATCCTAACGATGTAGCACCTATAAATACAACTTTTCCACGGAGTTGCTCTTCAGGAATTTTATTTTGAATAACGTCCACTAAAGAATACGTTGTAATGTGTTTCGGATATCGAAAGAGCCCTGAAGAGCTGCCACATACGGCATTAGAAGTAGTTAACATAAACGCATTTTGTGCAAGCGATGGAACACACTCGTCATTAAAGATACCTATTGGAGAATACTTACGAATCTTCCCATCGTTGTCAGGCTCTACATTAGCAAGCGCACTTCGAGATGTAGTTGATCCAGTAACTAGATAACTTGAAAGATATGTCTCATTTTCAAATTTTGAGGCTAGTAATACAGGTTTACGAGCTAGAGATAGTGATTCTTTAAAAGCATCATCTCCTACACGTGGTTCAAAAAACAAGATATCGTACACACTTACTTTCACATTAGTGCTTGTGAGCACATTTTGAAGCTGAGCAAATACAGATCTATCCCACGGCCACGCACCAAATTCTTGCAAGCTTTTGTCGTCTATCCCAACAATAACCACCTCATCCCTTGTTTCTGTTGTACGAAGAACATCGTAGGCTCTATCAGTAGTATTTTTCCCGATGGGAGAACTTGCAAACATTCCTATACCCACCATTACAACAAAGAACACAATAATATATCCCTTTTTAAATTGAGATATCGTTTGCCAGAAAGAATGACTACCCTTCATGTTTAAATATTTTCTTTGTATGGAAACTCAACATCAAATCTTCCTTGCAACTTTACCTTTACGTCTGCATTTTTTCTATCACAATAAGCGCTGACTTCTTGTGCAAAATCAAGAAGATTTGGAGAAGAGAATGGATAACCACTTTCCTTGGCAAACGATGTAACCGAAGAAACTCGCTCGCTTGGAGAAAGTTTTACACTACAAGCAGAATCCTGTTCATCAAGGTAAAAGTAGTTAATAAACATAGTGTTGAACCTATCAAAAAAAGCTTCTTCATTCATTTTTACAATTGGACGAGTACTTCCAGTACTTGAAGTGGTAGATTCCTTTTTTGTCTCTTCTTTCACTTCCTTTTTAGACTGTTCTTCTTTGCTTTCTTTCCGCTCCTCATCAGCTCCTTTCTTAACCGTCCTGTCTTCTTCTATTTTTGTGCTTGCTGTAGTTTCCTCCTCTGTGGAATCTTCTTCCTCTATAGATTCTTTTTTATACCGTTCTTCGTCCCACTCTTTTTCCCCACGAAGCATGCTCTTTAACTCTACGCGGGCCTCTTGCTTATCTACCATTTCAGTTTTCAGTGTATCAATCACTGCGTCACGTTTTTTGTTTACCTCTACCCAGACTTTCATCTCTTCATCTTTTTCTGTTTCATCAACAACGATAGCTTTCTCTGTTGCCTGTCGCACCTCTTTCATGCGAGCTGTCTTCCCTTCTTCCAAAAGAAGTGTCTCTTTGATTTCTTTGGTACTCGAACCAGAGCTTAGTGGGGTAAAAGTAGAAACTTGTACTTTACTTTCCGTAACAGCAACTTTGGTTTCTTTTGTCTTCTTATCGTATTTAACAGCAAATTTTGTACCACGAACTGACGCAACTGTCCCTGGTGTTTCTACCTCATACGTTGCTCCAGTTACGAGGGCTTCAACTCGGTGGTATGTCACACCAAGTGTTTGGAAAAGAGTAACTTTTTTATCAGCATAGGTAACTTTAAGTTCCGTATACTGATCGAGTGACACACTCGAGTTATTTGGAAATAGAATAGAGGCATGTCCTAGTCCAGTGTATACAAGCGTGTTGTTTGAGATAAGGGTTGGAGACGTCGTAGCCTTTTGAAATGTATCCATTTCTTCGGTTTTGTATGAGACATCTCCGTCTTCTACGTACAAAAGGACGGAAGCATCTTCTGCTGAAATGAGAGGCTGTACCTTCTTATTCACTAAAGTGAAATACACCCCAACAGCTACAAGGATAAGACCAACAATGATAATACTAAGCATTTGTTTTGACATGATTCTAGTATACGCCGTATCACCTCTTTTTTGAAAAACCTACCCACACTAACCTCACCCCACTTTCCTTAGAAAGGAAAATATGGTAGTATTATTGTCACGGTTTCAGCAATTAGATAAGGGCCCTTAACTCATTTGGCATGAGGCGCAAGCCGAACATAAAGTTCAGCCGACGGTTTCAAAACTGGCGCGTCAAAAAGCCGTTATAAGCAAAGAGGTTCTTAATTGGTAAAAATAAATATGGGCCCTTAGCTCATTTGGTAGAGCGCCGGTTTTGCACTCCGGAGGTGAGGAGTTCGATTCTCCTAGGGTCCACAAATGAAAAAGAATACCCGACCGCTCAGGTCGGCTTTTTCATTTGTGGACCCGTAGAATACATGACCTGCGTCATGTATGAGGAGAATCGATGGGCGGAGCGTTATTTGTTTAGCAAAACAAATCGCGAGCGGCGGCCTGCGAGCCCGTAGAGCGACGGCGACATGGGACTTGTAGGAGATTCTCCTAGGGTATGAATTCAGGGGCTAAAACTTGACAAATAATAGTATTATGATATATTGGTATTTGTCATTTCTGGGTTGAAAAACATCGACATAGTGTCGGTGAAAGTAAACTCAAAGGAGAACCTATGACAGCTGCAACGACAGTCACCCTTTCAGACATTCCGCAAGTTGAGATGACGCCCATGCAACCAGGGCACTTCTCCACCACCGTTCACGATCGCGACACATTCGCTTCCGTGGACATAAAGGGCACCTTCCGCCAGACGGAAGAAGCGGCCATCGCGAGCGCGGAAACACTGCGGGACGCCAGCCTGATCACGGTTATCCGTGATCACAAAGCAGACCCCGTCGCGGTGTACCACATGGGTGAGAAAATCGCCTAAGCAGAGCTACGAGCCCTGTACAGGAAAGCTACATGCTTTACTGTGTAGGGCTTTCTTGTTTCAAGAGCCAAGAAATCTGATAGATATTCGATAATTGACATTATACTAATAATATAGTATAATAAAATTGAGAGTTACTTTCTTACAACCCATACAAACAAGGAGATTTTCAATGTCCACACCTAAACCTGCTGATATCCAGATCTGGCTTGCAGAATGCGACACAGTCGCGAAGCGAGATGAAATTGTTGAAAATTGCAGCAAAATTGAAGGCTGCGAGGTTATCTTCGTTGGAAAAACCGACGACGGCAAACCTATCGTGATTCATTCTTCGAGCGGAAAAGCCATTGATACCCCCGAGGTGAAATTCCACGGCAATCGCCAACATCCAGACGAACCACGTACGGAACAGTTGGCGGGCTGGTCCGTCAAATCACGAGTGGAGATCACTCCGCAAAAAATCTAAATGGATCAACAATCCATTAAAAGCCCATTTGGGCTTTTTTTTATTTTGTATCAATATGACTCCAAGCAAACTTCTTATCTCCATACACTTTCTTTCCTGGATTTAGAATATGTAGCGGGTCAAAAATATCTTTTGTCTTCTCAAATAGTTTTATAATTTCTAGAGAAAACATTTGAGGGAGATACGCTGTGCGAAGTAGTCCATCATTATGTTCTCCAGACATTGAGCCGCCATATTCAAATACAAGAGCGTACACTTCGTCCATAAGTTTATGAAGTGTGTCGACAATTCCTTCTTTATGAATATCAATAAGTGGAATAATGTGAAAATTCGCATCTCCCATATGTCCCGCCACAGTGTAAATAAGATCATACTTTGAAAATATAACTTCAAGTTTTGGAAGGAACTCTGGAAGATCTTTCGTGTGTACAACAATATCATCGATAGTTGGAGCTGTTCTGTATCCTTGGAGTTTTTGACGAAGGAGATTAAAGCTCTCACGGCGAAACGTCCAATATTTCTTTGATTCACTTTGAGAGTGCGTCATTTTAATAGGGAGATTGAACTTCTTCATGTCTTCGTAAGCAACTTTTACTTGTTGTTCAACCGATTCTTCAGTATCTCCCGCAAATTCTGCCATAAGAATTATTTTTGGAACTCCACCAGTAAGCGCCATCCAAAACTCTGGTAGAAATTGTAATCCAAGTGTAAACATATTGCCGCCCATACGAATAGCGATGTCTTTAAAGAATTTGATAGCTATTTTAAACGTGTGATCATCATAGGACTCAAGTGTTTCAGGTTTATGTTCCAGTAACTTTGGAATTATTTCTCCTAGTTGTGTCGTAGATGGAACAAACATAACAAGCATTCTTGAATGTGTCTGCGGTTTAACACCGGTTAAGGTAGCAGAGCTGATACAGGCAAGTGTGCCCTGACTTCCAACAACTAACTTTGAAAGATCTAGGGTTTCTGTGGCTTTATCATACACATTCCATAAATAATACCCTGAAGAATTTTTTGTTACTGTTGGTTTTGCCTTCTGTAGTAGGTCATAGTTTTCTTTCACAAGCGCCAGAACCTCTCTGTGAATGCGCCCACTCTCAGTTTGCTCTTCTAACTTCGCCGCAAGCTTCTCTTCACGAAGAGCAGTTAAAGAATCTTCTTCTCCGTTGGCAAAAACAACTGAGAGAGATTGAACGTATTTTTCTGTCTTCCCATATGTAAGTGTTTTTTCTCCACCTGAATTATTAGAAACAATTCCTCCAATTGCGGCGAGCTCTCGTGATGCTGGATAACTAGGCATGAGCCACCCCTTAGCTAAGGTTTCCTTTTCTAAGTCTCTATAGTAGACACCAGGTTCTGCTGTGGCTTCTGTTTCTGTGGTACTAAGTACATGATTCATATACTTAGTAGTATCAACCACAATTGATTCTGAGAGTGGACCACCGGTCATACAAGTTCCCGCGGCGCGCATAGTAACTGATATGTCTATGCCTTCAGATTTTTTTATATACACATATCTAACAAGCTTTACTATATCTTCTTTATTTTGTGGGTATACCACAATTTGCGGCTTGAGATAGAAAAGGCTCGTATCTCGTGCTGCTTTTTCACGATCTACATCTAGCGCAGAAACATCACCTGAAATAATGGCCTTAAGCTCAGAAAGCAATAAAGAAGTTTCCATGGAGAAAGTATATCATGTGAATACTTGCTTATTTAGCCCAGAAAGAACCTATTTAATATTTTCAATCTTTTGTTCAACTTCTTTTTCCATAGTGTCTAATCGCTTTTTAAATTTCTTAAGAATTGTTGCTTCTTCTTTAGTTAATTCACGCTTCTTTTGAGCTTTAACAAGGAGTGTATGGAACTGTTCAGTATATTCACGAAGAGCTTGCACATTTTCTTTAAGCGTTGCTTCAGTCTCTCTCATTGTACGGTGTATCTTACTTCGGAAACGAGTGAACTGTAAGAACGAGTACCAGAACGTAGCAATAACAAGCGTAGAAGCTAATATAATAATCAGAATAAGAGAGAGCCAGTTCATAATAAACATACCTACTCGAATCAGTTGTACATTTTCAACAATAACAGCTCTACTCTCAGTAGGGTCACTTGTGACTCCATTAGTATCAACTAACCGAGCTGACATTTCGTACACTCCTGCACCGACTTTTCTAGACCAAACAACAGTAAAGTTTCCATCAGGATCTACTTTAGTTGTTTCAATCTCACTTTTCCCCTCCTCGTCAATCAAGATAACCTCAAGTGTTTTACCTGCCTGAGCTCTACCTACGACGGTTATCTTATTTCCAACTTCTGTTCGTTTCGTATATTCAGTAATTATTGGAGTATCCAATTTTTCAATCGTTACAGATGTTGAAGCTTTAGAAACATTTCCTGCTCTGTCATATACAGAGACTGTAATTAAATGTTTTCCACCTTGAAGTTTTGTAAGTTTATAGCTATTGGAAGCAACCACTGGATATTCTACGGTTTCTGCATTATCTATTTGTATGGTTATGTATTCAAGTCCAGACAGTTCATCTGTCGCTTGCACAGTTATTGTTGGAGTAGTATTACTTGTAACCTCACCATCGACTAATACAACAGAAACATCTTTTGGTGTAACTGTATCAACTTGGAATTTACGATGTGCAACAGGCCCCCACTCAGAATCAGTCTTAAACTGAACGTGCATATACATAGAGCCATCTTCATCAAGCGTAAATGTTTTCCCTGCGACTGGAGGGGTATACACTTTAGTTGGAGTTGAATCAGGTTTTTCACTATAAAGAGTACGAACAGCTGTTACGCTTGAAGGAATTTTCCATGAGAATGCAGCTTCGCGTGTGTTATACCATTTTTCTTCATCTGGATAGACATCCGAGGTAATTACTGGTATTGGCGTTGTGGGAGTGGTGGTAACACTTGGAACAACACTTAACACGGGTTTACTTTCAACTTCATTACGCACAGTCAGTGTGTAGCTAGCTCTCCCTAGATTTTTAACAACATTCGTCGCATTACCGTCATTAGCAAGAACCGAACCAGACGTAAACGTAAGAGCCCCCATCCCAGCTTTTTTTGCAACAAAAGAAAGAGTAACGATCTTTCCAGAAGATCCACTGAATCCAGGGTTAAGAATAATTCCTTCAAAACTCCCACCTGAAGAAGATGACGATGGTTCTTCAGCCCACATACCTATAATTGATTTTGCTTTAGAAATTCCAGTAAGAGTGAGAGTATCTGATGAAAAAGTAAACTGCCCCGAAACAGCGTTGATGGTATCCTGATTATTGCTTACAAGAACATCAACACTAAAAGATGATCCTACCGTGTAGGCCCCAGTACTTGGCGAGAAGACAATATCTGCTGCAAAGGCAAAATTAATTACTCCTACAAACACAGCAACAAGAACGGCAAACTTTTTAACGAACTTTTTTTCTAATGAATGAAGAGAAGGCATGTACAAATTGATACCAGTAGCGATATAGTACCGCTATGAATATTCCTATACACACCAGTATACGTGATACTACGTTATTTTTTTGTGAGTTATCAACTGGTTCTATTGTTTTGTATGCAAACGTTCCATCGTTATAAATAATTTTTGTATGCACATACATAGTTCGTGATTGATGTAACAAAACATATGGACTTGTTGTTGTACGCCACATAAACATCGGAATATCTCGAGGGTTATGTTCTTTACGTTCTGCAATTTCGATATGATCAACTGTACGATTTGTATTATCATCACGAATAATAAGATACCACTTATTGTTTTCGATGAGATTACTTCTAGAGAGCTCAACTTGAATAGAGGAACCTGAAATTTCAGTTTCATTTTTAATAACAGTTGGTTGGACTGAAACAAGTTTTGGAATAGAAAATTGACGCACTAATGATTCTGAAAAAAGAAGAGTTCCTATACCATCTCCAGCACGTATTTCTGTTGTGTCTAATAAAAAATTCCCCACACCTTCATGTTTAGGGTTAAGTGTAATAGTTCCAATTACTCCAGGACGAGATCCTCTGTATGCAGTACCCCTAACACCAGTAAAACCTCCTGGGAAAATACCCTCAAAAACTATTCTTGTGCGGAGGTCAAAGTTTTTTTCATTTGAAACACGAGGAGCGGTAAGCCACAACGAAACCACACTATTAGTGGTACTGATAGAGGCAATATCATACATATCAGAAGGAAATGAAAAAGTAGATGATATTCCCCCTACTGAGTCAGTTTCAGCATCGAGGTAGATAGTGACAGTTACAGGTGAACCGTTAGCGCTAATTTCTTCCGGCGTTTCCATAACGAATCGCGCAGCAAAAACATGGTTATAACCTGTAAAAAAAAGACTCGCTAAAAATAAAGAGATGGCTGTAAATTTCATATAATTAACCTGTCCAACAGTATGCTAAAACACTAAAATCAACAAGGTTAATTTTCCCATCAGCATTCATATCAGCTTTTGGTGGGAAGCCTGATCGTTTATACCAGAAAGCCATAATACTAAAATCCTTAAGGTTAACTCGAGTGTCCCCATTTAAATCACAACGATTTGCAGAAGATATAGTTGCCTTGTTACGAATACGATTTGTTGTACCCACGGTAAAGGCAACTGTTTCTGAATATAATGAGAGGTCAGAATCGGTTGTTGCTCGTGCTTTCACTTCATGTCCACCGAGCTCCAGTTCCGTAGAATCAAACTTATACAGCCATAAGCCAGCTGAGCTCGAAACTGTTTTTTTAACAATCTCTTTACTTGAGTGCACAGAAAGAGTGAGCGTTGCATTTGGTGCTGACTTACCTGTCATGATAATAGGATCACCTTGTTTAACCTCTTCTTTATCTGTCGTGACTGTAGGTGGAATAAAAATACCATCCACTACCGTTGTAATACCGTTTGCAATGAAGACTGTGTATAAATCAAGCGTTGAACGTAAACGATCAGCATCTTCAGCTCGAATACCAAAAGTATATGTTCCTGCATTAAGATTTCTCACATGTATTTCAAATGTACCGTTTGGACTCGCGGGTGTTTCAGTTAAAATAACTCCATTTTTTAAAAGTGTAACAATACTTCCTGGGTAGGCTAAGCCTTTAAAAAGAGCCACATCAACTCCACTATCTGTGTTTGTAAGTGGTACACCAGCATTTCCTCCACTGCCTCCCCCTCCGCCTCCTGCAGATGGCGAAGGAGTTACGGTAGAGGTTTGGGGAGATTGAACTATGGCTGTTATGGTAACAGTTGATGTTGAACTTATTTCATCGGCCTGCACAGATAGAGGTGTAAGGAAAAGAACCATAAATACCCCACAACTGTACACCCGTAACAAATTAGTTTTTATTAGCCCTGCATTCGCGCTTGCTTGATAATCCATGTGTTGTAACGTTTAACAAGAACTCGCAAAACAGCAAACAAAGCAATCAAGAAAAGAAGCACAAGAGTCATCAGCTGCCAAGGGAAAATGAACAGTAGTGTTGTATTGGTTGTACTAGAAGCAGAACCAAAGGCAAGCGTCATTTTTGCGCTATATATACCGAGCGCAAAGTTGCGAGCTTGGTAACCAGCATGTGCAAAAAACGAAGCAGATTCTGGAAGAGCTTCTTCTTCTCCCCAAGTAACATCAAACTTTCTAGTACTATTCGGAAGAATGTTACCCACTGAAGGGTTTGCATTCAAGCGTTCAATAGTAATACCCAACATATTTCGCACAGCAATTTCTCCTACTGGATTCACTCGATCATTACCGCTGTTATTAAAACGATACGTAAACTGTAACGGCAGTTCTGTAGCAAAATGACTTTTATTCTTGAGAGAGAATGAGAGAACTCCTCCGCCTTCTTTCAGTTCTCCGTTAACACGGAGCAGAACTAACATTCCAACTTTAGCACCAACTGCTACTTCACCAGCCTTACTTGAAGGAGGCACCGTTGAAACAAAAATTGCTGCAAAATGTCCACCTGTATCAGCGTCTTTTGGAACAGATACCGTAAATGGAACCTTTGCACGTTCACCTTTTTTAAGAGTTATTTTTCCATCAACCTTCACCCATGAAGCAAGTCCTTCCTTTGCAACAGTAAAGCTTGGTGTACCTGATTCACCTTGAGCTTCGAAGTTTTCTACCGATGTATAGAATGTCTGTTCAGTTTCTTGTTCGTTAATGAGAAGAAACGTGTCTGAAATAGACGAAGCAGGATCTGCTGTAAGTTCTATTCGAGCAGGAGAAATGGTTAACGCTGAAGCAGTAGAAAGAGTCCAAGCGAGGGACAAAACAGCAAACAAAGATAGCTTTTTTGTGAGATGCATTGATGGTGACATAAGGTGTCTTTGTTCGTTCAATAGTAACACTGATTAGCTAAATATTGAACTTTTGCTTAGAAGTTTGCTGTAGCAACGTAATTAAGACTTGCTGAATAGGTACCAGCTTCTGTTGTACCTGCAATGTTAGCAAGATATCGAAGAGAATAGGTTTCAGTGTTCGTAGAAGATGAACCTGAGGCAAATGTTGCAGATGATGTGGCTGTAGCGTTGTATCCGTAATTAGAAGCATTAACATACGGCGTAGCAATTGTTCCATTTGAACCACCTGCTTTAGTGGCACGAATACCGAACTGCTCTGTTCCCGCAGCAGAGGCAGCAGGAGAGGCACCAATAAAATCGATAGTGTTGAGTGAATTCTGTTGAGATGTTAATGTCTGACCTTGTACAGTGATTGTATATCCAGAGGGAGCATTTGTAGAAACAGCAAGTGTATGAGCGATATTTTCTGCACTGTCACCTGATGTATTAGTTGATGATGCATATTTTGCAGCACCTGAACCTAGGGTACCGAAGTAGATAGTAGAAGTAGAGATAGAGAATGAAATTGCTTGCTGTACGGTTGCAGAAACAGCAACTGTGTCGTCAGTGATGAGTTGCACAGAAATAGAACCAGAATCTGAAGGGCCTGAAGCTATAGTAATAACTTTTGTTCCAGTTGTTCCATCGTTAGTGATTTGATTCACTCCTGTAGACTGATTAGTAGTATTAGTACCGATTTTAATTTGCATCGTTTGTCCCGCAGAAGGAAGAGCTGTTCCAGAAGAAGGAGCTGTCAATGTAAGCACTGTACCTGATGTACGAGCAACTCCCCACGTGGACGCTGATGCAGATGCAGCGAGAGTTTGCTGAGAACCGTTAACTAAAAGGTCAACGTCTGTAAATGAAAGACCTCCAGCTATTGCAAATGTCCCAGGGAATGTAATAACGACTGTTTGTCCGAACGTAAGCGTTGTTCCTGCTGTATATCTAATATCATGATTAGATGCTGTTGCAATCTTAACTGAAGACATGGTGTCAGAAAGAGCCGTAAGAGCTGCAGCATAGGCAACGTTTGCACTTATTAATGAGAACCCGAACGCAAGCGTTAAGCTTGATGTAAATGCAACCACCTTTTTTATTAATGTATTTTTGTACATACTAACTTGTTATTGTATAAATCTCTTAGATAATCTCTACTTAGAGTAAGCTTAGTATACCTTGTGTTATATAGAAATAGCTGGGGACAAGATGGATTTCTAGTAAAAATCTTTGAAGAGAAATTAGACAGACTAACTTTTTACTAAAAATTAGGTGTGGCTACGAATACAAGATTGGCACTATACGACCCTGCTTTCGATGTTGCCGTGATGTTTGACATATATCGTACAGAATATGTTGTCGTTGCGTTATCACCAGTGACAGCGCTTGCGATTTGACTAGACGTGGTGGCTGTTGAAAGAAAAGCAAACCCGCTCGCAGCATATGGAGTTGTTACTGAGCCAATCCCTCCACTAGCTTGAAGTCTCATACCGAATTGTTCCTGTCCAATGCTTGGTGCCGTATTTGAAAGCAGTGGAGCAATGATAGATGTTTGATTCTGTGCTGATGTTAATGTTTGACCCCTTACACTAACTGTATAGCCACTATTAGCTGTGGTGTTCACAATAACTGTGTGCGCTTGCACTTCTGCGCTGCTACCATTCGCATTTGTACTTGAAGCAAATTGAGTAGCTCCTGTTGAAAGTGTTCCAAGATATACAGTATTCGTATTTATGCTGAACGTAAACACAGGCGCAACAGGCGTAACCATTATCTGAGTTGAAGTACCAACAGCATTACCAAAAAAATCATTTGCTACGACAACAAAATAATAAGAGGTTCCGTTTATGAGTCCGTTTTGAGAAAGAGAAAGTGTATTACCAACGTTCGTATAGGTATAAGGCCCACCTGAGACTGTTGATTGTCCAACACTATAACTTGTAACAGTCCACCCAAGATACCCTTGCGAAGCAGTCCAAGAGAGTGCAGCGCTGCCATCCCCTGCTGTTCCAGAGATAATAGGGAGAGTTATGGAAGGAAATGAAAGAAATCCACTCTTAGCCTGGTATGAAGCGGAGCTACTCGTGCCTACAGCTGTTTCAGATAGACTACTCCATAATTGATAACTAGAAGAAGTCGCAAACCCTGAGGGACTAAGTGCTGGATCAAGTACTTTATACGAAGAAGAAGTAAACTCTTCTGCGTATAGGGTGTGTGTTGAAAATAGAAGGCCCAAGAATAGGAGTGCGGCACTTTTCTTGTTTGAAAATAAAATATTTATACTACAATAGCGCCATTTCATATATTAAAGAAGCAGCTTTTTATACTTACTGCGCATTAATATTAAGAGGAGACACCTCAATTATCATATTGAGTGAAGGGCTATAGAGAATTGCTTTTCTTGCTTGTGTGTAAATTAAAACTTTATCTCCAACTTTAGCTTGGGCGAAAAAAGCTTGATCCTTAAGTTTTTCTGGATCTGACACTGTAGCAAGTGTTGGAGTTTCATTCGTAGGGAGAACCATGAGCTTACTAACATCTGAAATAGTATCTATAAGCTCCTGCTGTGGATCTTGTTTTTGTGTACTAGAAAACTTTTTATAAAAATAAACCGAACCGGTTGATGTCACGAGAAGGAGAACACACAACCCTACAATGAGTGACTTTGTTGTAACGAGTGAAGACTTACTTGGTTCAAACATTTTTTTGATACTTACTCTTTGTGCGGCGCTCATAGTTAATATAATCATCATACCATACACGCGGACTCACCTTCCTGTGGATACTAGCAACCCTTAAAAGGAAGGGACACTGATTCCTGTTGCAGAGTCTGACTCATCACTTGAAATAGATTCTTCTAGAGGTTCGTCGACTGTTTCTGTGACAGGTTCTGTCGTTTCATTTTCTAGGACTTCTTCCCCTTCAGTCTCTTCTTCAATACCTTGATCAGCGTTCTCTTCTGCTTGCAAGAATGGGACATCGACAGTACTTGTGCCAGTATCTAAGGGGTGACTTCCTTCCTCATCAGTTTCTTTTACCTTTGATGTAAATTCTTTTGAATCCTTCACCGCAAGCGCCACCCAGTTGAAGACAATATCCTCTTCTGTTTCTTTATTAAGATAGATAGAAAATCCTTTCGTTGTTCGATTTACAACAATAAAACGTATGTCGTCTGCAAACAGTTTCTCAATTGTTTCATTGGTGGTGGAAGCAGTGAACACTAACGACGTAGTAACGATAGGATGTTCTATATACTCTCGCTCAAAAACAATATCTACTAACTTAGCACCTTTCTTAATAATCGCCGTTCCCCCAGTATCTGAAGTAAAATATGGTCGACCAAAGAAGAAGGTATCACTTAACATATTGAGTGTTGTCGAAGCAGTACCGAGCACAGAAACTTCAAGTCCACCTTGAAATACGGCTTTACCAGTTACGTCTAATCCCCCTGTAGAAATTTTATCTGCAATAACTGTTCCCGCAAATGAAGCATTGCCCATATCATCAAAAGTTACCACCACGTCCGTTGTTGACGCTGTATCACTGAAAATAATTTCAGTAGAACTTGAAGAATTATCTAGAAAACCTTCCGTTGAAGAGCTTGCTGCTGTAGATGTATCGGCAGCTAATCCTTTTATTTTTCTCAAAACAAATCTTCCATTTTCTGTGAAAGCAAAAGTAAGTCCTCCGTAACGAGATTCAATTTTTTCTGTCGTTATTGTTTCAGTGGTAATGTTTTTTACACTAAGTGTCAGTCCTTCAATGTTAGCGAATGAGCCCTCTCGTGCCTCGAGGATGCCGGCGATTATCTTAGGACTAATTATTTCTCCAATAACACTTATTCTCTCTGCAAAAATTTCTGACTGAGAATTAACGCCTGCAGCTCGTTCTTTCTTCAAAGCCTCAAGGAAAGTAAGAATTTCTGCGCTGTGATTATTTTTAAACACAAACTGAGAGCCGTCATCTATTCCTGGAGTTTCAAGTGTAGTCTCAGAAAAATCTAACCCGACAACACCTGCGTCAAGTGCAAGTTTTTCTTTATTTGCTTTCCAATCGGCGAGAGCAACCTCAATACCAATACCATTGTAATCAATCAAATTAACAAACATCATGACAGTTCCACATTTTCTTCCAGGAATAACGAAATCGCTCGGAGGGCAATCTGTAAGAGCTGATTCATCTAACGTTTCAAGTGCTTTTCCTATTACACGCCCCGCAAGTGTTGCTTTCATAGCATGACCAGGAACACTCGACACTGTTAAGAAATCCCCCGAACGTATCATTCCATTTTCAGTGGAAACTTTAACTGGCACACGTCCGACAAGCGCAATTGGATATGAGTCTTTTGTGTACGCGCCCGCCACAAACCCAGGGTCAGTAGACACAACGCCCAGCACATCAGGTTGATACTGGTACATACTTCTCTTTACTCCATGATTATTTTGAGCATCAATGGTTACTACTTCTCCAAAATCAAGTTGCTCTTGAGACGTGTACCGTTCTGCCAGATCGGCACCTGATGTATTAATAGTACTTCCCGCTTGAGTGTATACATCCCCGGACGAACTTACTCTAAAAATCGAAAGCCCGTCTGATTGAAGATCAATAACATCTTTATCCTTCGTCACCTTGTATTCATACAAGGTAGGGGTTTCTATTTTTCTTATTGCATACGAAATTGAAGCGCCACTGTTATACCAAGTATCTGTATAAATTGTTCCGTATGAAGGGAACTTTCTCATAAAGTTAAAATTCAATTGAAGCCAGGTATCTGAAGCTCCTCCATTAATAAGACCGCCAGATTTTGCCACGTCTCGTGTAGAGGCTGTTTGCAGTCCTGCTTGCGTTGTCGCACTTTTTACCTCAGCCGAAAGACCATTGAAGCTGTTGGATCGCCATGTAAGCGTTGAATCAGTTCCCAGCTGAGTTCCTAGGTTAAACTGTTCAGTTTTATACACTCCTTTATCAACCCATCCTCCATCATATTCATGAACAACAGATCCTGCGTTACCAGTTAGCGTTACAAACTTTCCGTTATCTTTTTGGAATGAAATAGCCCCCGCACCAGCTGATGTTATAAGTGTTGGACCTGCTACGAACACGCCGATTGGGCCGCCTGCTTCCGCTGTAAAAGCACCAGCGCTTTCACGATAAATAGACGTAGTGTTTGTTGAACTCGCATGAACAATAAGCCACGTACCATCTGGTCGAGGAATTGCATGAGCTCCACGTTGTGCCGCGGCAGAAAGAGTTGGCCCAACAGCAGCACGGTTGGAAACTGGATTATAAATAGTTGTTGCGTTTAAACCAGCACACGTTGTAATTGTTGAACCTCCGCGAACAATAACCCACAGTCCGTCATTTCTCTGGAAAGCAAAAGCTCCTGGCCCAGTACCTAAAATAGACACGGCACTTTGCGCTCCGAAAGTCATAGTATACGGATCAAAAATATTCGTAACTGTGTTGAGTGCGGTACACGTAGTTGTGATTGTCCCTGGAATAAACAAGAATGTACCGTCAGGTCGTGGGATTACTATTGACCCCTGCCCAACGACAGTTGATGGTGCTGGACCACCAATCATAATATTTTGAATTGGGTCGTAAATGGACGTGGTTGATAAGTAGTTACCATGAATAATAAGCACTCTACCGTTTGGAAGTGGGATCACTTGCGCCCCGTCTCCAGCAAGCCCAGTAAGCGCTGGTCCTGCGGTGAAGGTATTTGCTACTGGATCATAAATACTTGTTGTGGTTGTGTTGTTTCCAATAACAATCAGAAACTTTCCATCGGGGCGCTTAAAAGCAAGAGCACCTAATCCAGTACCAACAGCAGGAGCTACACCGAGAGCTGAAAATGTTCGTAACTCTGGGTTATACAATTGCGCGTTTGCAGAACCTGTGTTTCCAGAAATAACAACAAACTTTCCATCGGGGCGCTTCATAACAATCGTTCCATTACTTGCGGTTGTTGTAAGCGCAGGACTAGAATTAAATGCACCGTTATATATACCTCCTGAACCCGCCACCGTTCCAACGGTAGAACCGTATCCAATACCAGCTTCAAGAGCAATACCTAGATTCTTATCTTTGTTATTACTTATGTTAATAGATACAGGACCAGAAGTTGCGGTACTATCACCGAAATCAAACTGCGTCCTATGAAGAGCGAGTCCGTTTGCTACCCCTATATCATAGAGTGCTGGATCTTTATTTGTACGTCTATAACGCGTCATTCCAGATTTTCTAACACCCCACTCCTGGTCAAAGAACTTTGGAAGTTCTCGTTTAAATGTTACACGAAATTGGATTCTGTTATCAGTAGAAGCTGCAGGATTAACAAGATCACCGCTCTTAGAGCTTGTGCCATATGTTCCCGTAGAACACGCACTCGCGGACGTGACTGTACGTTCTTCCACAACAATAGTTCCTTCTGTATTTGACGTCCAATTAATAACTGAGTTTGGATTTAAATTCGCAGTATCGATACACTCTGATTCATAGTAGGCACTTTGCGAACCAGTTCCTGTAGATAATCCACCCACAACAAATCCCATATCATAATAATCCATTGCGGTACCATTTCCTTTCAAAATAGCGTACCTTCCATCTGGCATCATAAAAGCCGTAATACCCACACCAGCTCCTCCTGAAGACAGTGCTGGTGCATTCGTTGTAACAAACTGACTACCGGAAGCCGCGCCTGGTTTTATAACGTTGGTTGTCGTAACGGTTGAACCTCCTAAGATGAGCAAATAGTTACCGTCTTGTCTCCAAAAAGCTTGAGCTCCTTCACCAAGTGCCGCTGACGGGCCGTTTCCTGCACCGCTTTGTGTGGTGAATGTTCCGTTAGGAGACGCTGTTGTTCCTTTTGGATCATAAATAGCTGAGGTAGTAATTGCTCCTGGAATAACTAGATATGTACCGTCTTGTTTACGAATTGAAGTAGCTCCAATTGCTATCGTTGGAGCGTTTGTTATCGTTACATCTGTCATTGTTCCAATTGTTGTTACGCCTGTTCCAGAGTTAAGTGGGTTATAGATCGCAGTCCCTGTACCGTTTCCTTTAAAGATCAAAAAAGTTCCGTCGTCTCGTGCAAGGGCATGTGACCCAACACCAAAGGTACCTGTCGGAAGTGGCGGTCCCACAGTAACCACGTTTGAGGTTGGATTATAAATACTCGTAACTGCAAGTCCTCCACACATAATCAAATAGTTTCCGTTAGGCAGTAAGATTGCATTCGTTCCTGTTGTAGCAGCTCCCGCCGCACAAACTACCGCACCTGAAGCTGAAGCTGTTATACCGTATGGATCATATAACGTAGTAAGTCCAGCTGAACCGTTACCACTTACCACCAAATAACGACCATCGGGTCGTTTAAGTGCAATCGCTCCAGCCCCTGCGGCGTTCGTAAGCGCTGTTGGTGCAGCAGACATTGCTCCGGTCGTTGAACCGTCCCACAAAGAAACGCCCGTTGAAGCTCCTCCATGTATAACAATATACTTACCGTCATCACGAAGAATAACTTGTCCACCTAGCCCCATTGATCCACTTGTCGTAACTGCTGGTGAAGAAGCTGCAATACTTCCTTCGAGTGTAATCGTTCCATTATTGATACTTATTAAGTTATCTGTTGATGTAACATTTTGAAGCGTAGAACCCGATACAGAAAAGTCTTGTGTACGAGTTGTTCCAGTCGACGTCTTTATAATATCCGTTGTGGCTGTGAAAATAGAAAGCCCTCCACTGTTTGAGATGGTAAGTTTATCCAAACCGGCTTGTTGTAATTGTAAAAGATTTCCTGTCGTTTGTGTTTTGTTGATAAAAATAGAAGAACTTGCAGAAGAATCTGTTTGTGCTGAACTAGGGGCAAGAGATACCCCAGAACCTCCAGCTCCACACCCTGTGTCAGTCATATTACAAAGTATTTTTGTGGACCCTCCTTCGTTTATTTTATATTTACTATCACTTGTGTCGTACCATAAATCTCCAGCCGCAGCACCAGAAACACCTGATACTCCAGTTTTAAGAAAATCTCCTGTACCAAATGTCACTCTCCCTGACGAAGAATCAAGTGTAAGTCCACCGGCGTTCGTAGAAGTAATTGAAACTGCTCCTGTACCTGTAAAAGTTGGCGCTACTACCGCGTTCGTTGCAAATAGATTTGTTCCTGTAGCATTACCAATTACAGCACTATTCCCGCGTAGTGTTGCGGAGAAAATATCGGTAGCCGTTGCATTCGTTGCAAATAAATTATTAATAGTTCCAACGGTGGTAGACGAATTCGTAACTACCGACGAGCTTGCGAAAATATTTTGAGAAAAAAGATTAAGAAAACGAAGTGCGTTTGTACCGAGTGAACGAGAAACGTCGGTTGTGGCAAGAATATCTCCCGCAACATTTGTTGTATTGTAGTGCGTTGTTACTCCTGTAATGTTTACTGTTGAAGACGCATTAAGCGCTCCAGTAAGAGAGAGTGTGCCTGTTGCGATAACGTCTCCTCCTAGATAACTTGATCCCTGCACTGACAGGAGAGATCCGGGCGTTGTCGTTCCTATACCCACTCTTCCATTTGCCAGTATAGAAAAAAGCGTAGCTCCTGATGAAGAGGCTACGTTAAACGGATTAACCCCACCAGAACCTTGAACATTAAACGTGTACGATGACGAAGTTGCGTTAATTCCTGCAACAACTCCGTTATCTGCAAAAAGCCCCGTTGAAAGAGTACTTGCGGATGTCCACAGTGCCAGAAAACCGTTTGTCCCTCCAGTTATCCCGCCCGAAGCAGTAGAAAAATACATCCCACCAGAACCATCAGTTGTAAGAACTTGACCAGGAGTTCCTGTTGCTCCAGGTAGAGTAAAGGTGAGGTTAGAAGCTTGTGTTGAAGATGAGATTAACTGGGTAGTGAAATTATTAGAAGCGTTAGCAAAGAAAAGTTTACCCGCCGCAGAAGAACCTGTGCCGAGCGTGAGAGCTGTTGAAGAGGCATTCGTAACTACCGACGAGCTTGCGAAAATATTTTGAGAGAAAAGATTAAGAAAACGAAGCGCGTTTGTACCGAGTGAGCGAGAAACGTCGGTTGTGGGTGCGGCGTTAGCTGCCAAGTTAAGTGTGTTAAACAATGTTGTTTGCCCTGTAACATTTACGGTTGATGAGGCGTTGACCGCACCTGTAACATTCAAAAGAGAGGCAGTAGTACTAGCCAGTGTTGAGGTTCCACTTATATCAAGTGTTGAAGCTCCGAAAATTCCACCAGTAGCTCCGACAGAAAAAAGAGTTCCTCCCGCTGAATTCTGAATTTGAAATAAATTTGCTATCTGACTTGCTCGTGCACGCAACCCCAAAAGAATTGAATTGGTAGACGTTGCTTCAACTGAAACTTGTGTAGAAGCAAATGGAGTTGTTGTTCCAAATGATGAAGGCGTATCAGCGCCACTCACCGCACCACTCACACGAGCAAACGCAGCAGCAGTAATTCGCTGTCGTGGTGATAGTGTTTGAAACGTAACATTATCTGATGAAACTTCAATCTGAAGATAAATATCAGTTGCTGTACTGAAATTATAATCAAGCACATCAGGATACCCAGCTGCAGTATCTCCAATATTTACATTAAAAACTCCTTGTCGAACACTTGAAGTGGCAGAACTTGGAGAAGAAGTTGGCCATAATTTTGTACCTGCGCCTACTGTTGTATTATCCCAAATAGAAAACTTAAAATAATAATTTGTTCCGTTTCCACCTAATAGATTACCGCTTGAGTCGGCAAGTCGTCCTTGAAAGCTAAGAATGGTTGGGGTTCCTGCCGCAAATACAGGGGAGGAGAAAAGCATTGAGACACAGAGTGTGAAAATCCCAAAGAAAAAAATTCTGCGTACAAATGTTTCGAAAAAACTCCTCATGCGTTGATTAACACAGTATAGTAAAAAACTCTTAATATATATAGGGATATCTCACTTTATATAGTGGATAACTGAGCTGTAAGAAACCGTTAAAGGAGATAAGGCAGAACTCGGTAGATTATTTTGAAATACTTGCGGCAATTATTTCAATATCTGATGCTTTGCGAATATATTTTTTATTTTCTTTGGACACGCACATAGTGTGTGGAGAGTCGTATATGATCGCTGCGATATCCCACAAATCTTTCTCTTCGACTACCCATTTTTCACCAAACTTTTTCATTGAAATAATTTTAGAATACCCCTGCATGGTCTTTTTTCCGTTGGTGACAAGAAAATATTCATGGAAATATGACATTGCTAATTCACGGATAGTTTTATAGACAGGATCACGATACTGCAAAACCGCATGATTAGTCTTGCTAATTGCCCCCCAATATCCGTTCTCTTTAAATAAAGCGACAATATGATCATCGTCTTCCTTATCTACTTTAAGATTAAGCAACAGTGGTTTTCTTCCTTGCAACCATAAAGCAGTAGCAGCAAGCAGTGCCCCTTCTATACAATGAGCTTTCTTTTCCTGTAGCACTCGACGTGGCGACATGCACGTCTCACCCTCCTTTTCAAAATTAAAAGGGATTGAATCCAAGTAATCCTGAATTTTAGATGGTGTATTTATTTTTTTGAGAAAAAGTTCCTCAGCTTGTGTGAGCTCTAACATGCCTTAAGTATATCAATACTTAGTATGTTCTAGTTACCTTTTAGATACTCTGAAAATAAATCTATAGTCTGTATTTGAAATGGTTTTCTTAGACTCTCGTTCTGGACGAACCGAAACAAACGTAATCGCCTCTGTTTCGGTTGTAATAGTTCTACCAAGAGCAATGGTTTCTGTTGCTATCCCCATACCGCTTTCAATTTTGATTGTAACTTTCACGGTTCCAGCCTGAATACATTGCACGTCTATTGGGCAACGACTATCTTCCACAATTGAAAGAACTGTAATCTTTTCTGCTAGTGGAATCACTTGTGCATTTAATTTTGTTTCAATCGTTACAGCATTCTTTGGAGTAGACGTTGATACTGGAGTTGGGCACACAAATTGACAGTTAGGTCCAGATCTTCCCACCCACGATCCATCTGGACACTGCTTAGCATCCATGGTGCACATGATATCCCCTGTTGGTTCACCCTTCACAACCGAAGATGCTTTCTGTGAGAAATTCCAAGCACTATAAGCAAGAAGAGCTACAACACCCACCCCTACAAATGCCAGCACAATGTTTTTATTTGAGTTCATGGTTTTTTAGTTATTAGTAATGACGTTATGAGTAAAGTATATCTTACACATATAAAATTCCCCAGATCTGGGGAATTGTATAACCAAGGGGTTGCTAGTTCATATTGTAATGACGCACATCCACCGCTCCGTGGTTCATGAATACATCTTCGGTACTCGTAGGTGTACCTCGCGCGATCACGAGCACATCTCCGCGACGTACATGATCTTCGTAGAGTTGTACATCTTGTTTTTCAATACCAAGATTCGTAAGCGCTCCAATCAGTCCACCAGCTGCTGCCCCTGTCGCAGCTGCAGCAACTGCGGTTGCTGCGACTCCAGTGAACCCAAGAGCCGCTGCAAGAGGCCCTGCAACAATTAATGTTCCAAGTCCTGGAAGTACTCCATTTGCAACAACAAGCCCTGCGATACCTCCAATAATCGCACCAGCTGTTGCTCCAGTAGCAGCGCCTTCACCAATCTTATCTCCTGATTGCCCGTCTTTAATGGTACCTTTATCATTTATATATACATATGATAAATCAGATTCCTTTACGCCAAACTGACGAAGCTCATTAAGAGCGCTTTCAGCAGAAGCGTGTGTTGTAAATACTCCAATTGTTGTAGTCATAGTGTGTATAGTTAGTTTGTCCATTAAATCTCACATACGTGAGGTATATCTATGTAGACGTTCCTTCTATACATTTACTTACACCGCATTAGATACATTTGTGAGAAGAAGTGCCATAGTAAGATCTCCCAACAGGAGAAAAATGGCGAACTGTCTGTATGAATAGCCGCTCACAGCGAGTAATGCGAGCACAATGTCGTTAGGGAATGGTGCAAACGCGGTATATGAAAAAATCAACGTATACACAATCCAACTAGGAGTAACATAGAGTAGTTTCCAAATCTTTCTAAACACACGCTCCCATTTCTTTGTAATATCAACCAAGATGTGACGCACTTTTGTTATAACAAAATAAAATAATGAATCACTTATGAAAAGACCGATTCCTCCAATCACTCCAAGCATAAGAGGGTTGACCCCTCCGTGTGCCAGAGCCACAAGCGCTGCATAGAGCGATGTTCCTGTGATCGAAGAGAACCCTCCAATCACCGCAAGCATAAACGCCGCAAAGTATGTGTTCTCTATTCCAATGTCGTTTACCAATTCATCTACTGGATAGAAATGAAAGAAAAGAGCCCATCCGACAAGCACAAGAAGAACTAGGGCTATAACACCATAGAATTTTTTCTTTCTATCCATCTTGTACATATGTATATGTGACGCCTTACAAAGATAATACTTACAAGGACGTTTTTTCTGTTGCTTCTAGTTTTTTATTCTCCGCAGTCCAACCAATCATGTTTACAAATATTTGCACAGCTGTAGCCATTCCTGAAATTGCGAGGATAAGGATTGGGAGCCACAGCACTTCAGTTGAGAGGAAATATCCGTAGGTTACAAACAGTGCTGCCCAAATACTAAAGCACCAAGGACAGATAAGAAGCTCATACGCAGTACGTAAAGGTCCACTGGTACGTTCTACTTTTGTGAAATAGGTAATTCCTTCTTGAGAATAACTTTCTTCAGCGTGTTGGAACATGTCACGCAAAAATCTTGTTATTTTGTCATATACAAATAATCGTGTAAGACGAAATGTGGCAAGCGTGATAAGAACCAGATCAAATAAAGGAATCGTTGTTGGTAGTTTTCCGTGTATACGATACAAAGAGTAAATCATTCCAACGGCTACCACCAAAAAGAAACCTGAGAACATAATATTCCAAAAATTTTGATCATCTTTTTTCATTACCCAAGTATATCATTTCTCTATCTGTGCAAAAAAACACACCTCGAAAGGTGTGTTGTCTATTCTTCAGTCCGTATCTTTTCCAAGGATACCAAAGCTGAATGAAGTTGCTGTACTGCAACAGTTCGAACTCTTAGTGCCTCCTCGTCCCGCTTCTCTTTCAAAGATTGCAGCACTGTATGGAGTTGTTGTATTGCGGCAGCGCGAGCTTTACGCTCGTGCTTAACAATATACATCTCATTATCTGCACACTTAACGAGATCGTCAAAATCCTGCAAAGCGAGATCAATTTCACTCTGAACAGTAACCTCACTAACAATACCTGACAACCCCGTAACAACAATTTCACCTTCACCTTTTTCAGGTAATGCTCTTAAATTTTCTGACTCAAGAATAGCAACACCCAAAGAAGCCGCCGGAACAATGGTTACACCTTCCGTTGGGATAAACGCTACCCTACCAAGGAAGAGCTCAATCCTTGAAGCGACTTCAAGGGCTTCCGCTTTACTTGTCTCAGGCAAAACGACCACAAATTCGTCCCCATAACGAACAATGAAGTCCACTGTGCGTATGGCATGGCGAATAGCTTTTTCTATTTCTCCTAATAAAAGGTCAGCTTTGTTATGTCCGTACTTGTCATTGATAGCCTTGAAACCATCCAAATCAGCAAAGATACACGACGTAGGAGTTCCGTGCCTCTTGGCACGATTCCATATCGGGACCCATAAAGTGTCTCCCCCTCGGCGGGTATGAGCATCAGTGATAGTGTCGGTGTCTCTCCCTTCGCTTTCTCTCAGACGCCTTTCAGCATCTTCTATGTGCTCGATAAACAGCCCACTTGTTAAATTATAGTCGCCTTTGACACCTCTCCCTTTTATAAAGTAATCAGCGCCTATACGACGAGCACATTTGAGTATCCGATGATTGGGATTAGGTGTTACCAGAATGAACTTAATCGAAAAACGTGTAACCTCCATCAGCTCAACCATCAATTGAAGTCCGCTTGTTTTTGGCAAGTGCTGTTCAATAAGAAATATAGCTGGACCTATAAGGTCATTAACAATATCCCTCGCTTCGCGTTGTGAACTTGTCATCAACACAGCAAATCCTTCTTCTTGAATGATACTTTTTGCCCGTTGGAGGAAGTCGTCATTGGTATCAACCAGGACGACTGTGGGCTTAACCCACTTCCTCATCCTTTTTAATCTACCCATGATATGTACCTCTTAATGTATGTAATTCAATGAACAACTCGTACCCTCGTTCTACAACAAAGGAACACTGATGTCAATCGATATTTTTTGTCTATACCCGCAATGCAGGATTATTTACAAAATAATTACACCACTCTTTATATTCCTTACCTGGAAGTGCGTGAGTAAAATAAAACCCTTGCACAACCTGACATTCCATTTTCTTCAACAATGCAAGCTGCTCTTCCGTCTCAACACCTTCTGCAACAATATCAATATCAAGCGCACGAGCGAGAAGAATAATCGAATGCATAATTTTGGTATCGCGTTCACTCTTGAGACTTTCCTGAATAAACTGACCATCAATTTTAAGACCATCTACAGGGAACTGGCGTAAGTGACTCAAGTTCGCAAACCCTGCCCCAAAGTCATCGATAATAATCCGCACACCAAGTTCTTTTAATTCTAAAAGAGTCTTCCTTGTGCTCTCTGGATCATCAAGTGCCATGCTTTCTGTAATCTCAAGCTCCAAATCATGTGGATCAAGTCCTGATTCAGCCAATACATGTGCCACCTTCTTTGAAAAACCTCTATCGATAAGTTGCACAAGTGAAAGGTTCACGGTCACTTTAAAAAAAGCATACCCTTCGTCTTTCCATTTTTTACTTTGTATACAACTTTCACGTAACACAAAATAACCAAGCTGAATGATTGAGCCCGTCTTTTCCGCCGTCGTTATAAAACTATTTGGATGAAGAAGTCCGAGCTTCGGATGGTTCCACCGAACTAAGGCTTCGCCAGATAGGATGGTGTTTTTTTCTTTGTTTATGATTGGTTGATAGTAGACTTCAAATTGTTTTAATTCCACAGCTTGTAATATATCTTTCTTTGAAAAAGTGTCTTTTGACTTCATGTATATGTAACTAACTAAAGGTAGTAAAAAACTCAAAACCTGTAATTTTTATAAATTACCTATTTTTCGCTTCTATATCAATGTGACGTACTAAAAAGATAATTCTTACAGACCCCTTTGGAATTATTTTAGATAATATCTTTATGTAAAAGTGTATCTTCCTTAGGATGAGTCCGTGCATCTCGCGTAAAACTCTTCTTAAATGTTTGCCAAAAAGCTCCTCTGTGTTCAACTATTTCAAAAACCAACACAATCACCAAAGCAAGCAACGACCCCATCGCAGCAACCGCAAGATCTTTCGTAGTGTCAAAAGGATCGTTCCCTCCGATGAACAAATACCCTGCAGTTTCTCCATACTGTAATACCGTTACCCACTCAAATACTTCATAAAGTGCACCAAGGGCTAGCACCATACAGAACGGCACGACGTACGCCCAGAAACCTTTCATCTTGGCAATACGCAAACACAACTCTCGTAATGGATACACAATAAGAAATCCGAACGAAAAGTGAACAAGTTTGTCGTACATATTTCCACCTATTCCTGAAACTTCACTCAACCTAAAACCAAACGGTACTGATCCATAATTATAATGAGCACCAATGAGGTGAAGCATAAAAACAAAGTAATGAATGAGAGTGAAAGCTTTGAGAAGCGAATATACCGAATAAGCAGAAAGTAGATGATAGGAATAAACAAAAGCACCATCTTATTTTCTAAGAACCAATTAATTGGACTCGCTGGATCCCATACTGACCATGTCCACACACCTAAGAATACTGTAAGTAAAAAATGCACATAATAAGTACCGATATATAAAGATAACCTTCTCATATTTCTTATAGACGAGGCAGAGGCCAACATATTACGAAGCCCTCCTCCTTGGTCTACTCATGGTAGCTATGTAGAGCTCTTCCACTTTTTGGCGTGCCCATGGTGTTTTTCTTAGGAAAGCTAAACTGGAAGTGATACTTGGGTTGTTCAAAAAGCATTTAATTTTAATTTCTACACCAAGTTCTGCCCATCCATATTCTTCCACCAAGAACTCCACAATAGACTGGAGGGTTTTCCCATACAACGGGTCGTTAGGATGTTCGTTCATGCGCCTCAGTATACCAGACACAGGAGCCCCATAGACGATTCTTCTTCTAGGGAATATACTTTACTACATGAACACAAAAACCAACATAGCGGAGGCATTAGCTTCAATTAATCAACCTCTTGGCGTTATCGGCACAAGCAACGAGCAAGGCAACTCACAGTCAGCTGGATTGTATTACATTACTGACGAAAACCTTAATATCTTTTTTGTTACACGATCAGCAAGCCGTAAGTACAAAAATATACAGAACAATCCTCATGTTTCTTTCACTGTCATTAGTGAACACCCTCCTGTAACAATCCAGCTTGAAGGAACAGCCGCTGAAGTTATGGATCCAACAGAACAGACTACGTACTACGATAAACTTATAGCAAAAGCAACAGCAACTACCCCTATGCTTCCAGTAAGTCAGATAGTGACTGGTGAGATGGTATTCATGAAAATTACCACAACGTGGGCACGCTGTGGTAATTTCGAAATAATGAAGGAAGGAGAAAAGTTTATAGAAACGACTCTAGAGTAACTTTCTATCTGAACGTAACGTTTCCACTATCGAACTTCAGATCAAAGATAAGTTGTCCTTTGCTGGTGAAGTGAAAGGCTGATGTGTTGCGAATAAGATCAGCGAATACAGTTTCCTGTGAACCCTCACAATACATTTCTGTAGAGGCGATTGGGTCAAAGGTAATTGATCCTTGTTCGCGTGCGTACTTACCACTCAAACTATTACAATCAGTCGTCGCAGAGAACGTTCCGTTAGCTTTGAACGTAATAGTAAACACTTCAGCTTTTTTTGGTGTAACTCTTCGTTCGTCATTATACAAAGCGTCTACCCATACCCATGTCTTCATTTCGAGACTCATTCGTGCTGGATCAGCTTCTCCTTCAAAATCCTGAGCAACTTCTCCAAATTGCATTGAAGGGATATCAAGAATAAGTCGAAGACTTTTACCAATAGAAGGCCGTACTACAAAACTATCCGTAGGCTTACGATCTACGTAATTAACTATCACAGATTTTCCAGGACCTGATTCAGTTGTTTGTGGAGCGATGCGATCTCCAAGCAATACACCTGCCGATCCTGAGAATCCACTCTCTGTATCAAGGGCTGCTACAACGTAATAAAAGGTTCCACTCCCTCCTGTTGTTTGAGTAAGAAGAAATACCACATCTTCTTTCCCATCATCATTCAAATCCTTACGAACCTCATTACCAAAATAACGAGTAGTTATTTTTGACGCAGAATCAGCTACGGCCACTTCAGATATACCATTAACTAATCGAACTCGCTTTCCGTCGATGACGTACTCTGCATTCTTATAGTCAGCGGCAGTATATGCCTGCTTTTCATTATAAATATAATTATTAAAAGCAAAGAATCCTGCAACGAGAGCTACAATCACCACAAAACCAATCAATAAACCTGTGTATATTTTATTTGATGTCATATACACCATAATACCACACGAGCTAATTCAATCCCTTGGTGTTCATTATTTTGAAAGTGGGAATTCCCCAACTACTTCATAAACTGAGGCAGGAGGAGTGTAATCAGGTGACGCTTCTTCGAATCTTTTCTTCTGAACAAGGTATGAGGTGCTACCTTTTGTTACTTTAAAATGATATCCAAGTCCAGCTGCATAACATTGAGCATCAGTTGATGTTGGTACGCTATCCTTATCAGATTCTGGTAAGTCATTACATCCTCCATCTGTTGTAGCAATCAACGTGCGTTCAACTACTCCATTAGAGTACGTTGCTTCTAGAAATACATTCGTCTTTGGGATGCCGTCTAGATTTAGAGTGTTAGCCTTTTCATATTTCCAAACGAACACTGGTGGTTCCGTAGTTCCTACAGTTTCTTGTACAGGTGTCTCTGCATTTGGAGGGGTAGTAAAGTATGTTTTGTATACAAACACACCAAAACCGAGCACAAGCAATATGCTAACGACTATGGCTCTCCCTATAAAGAATTTTGTTACTGTCATATATTCCATTGTAGCAGACTACAGACTTACAATGTAAAACTATAGCTGTCGCTTGCCTTTCGCAAGCATGGCACATACTTCCTCTATTCGAATACCCTTCATTGCAGAATTCTGTGCTTCATCTATCCAAGCAACAACGTCCCTTCGTTCATTAGGCGTAAGGTCTTTCCATGTGGCTTTTGCTTTCAGATTAGCACCGAGCGCTTTGTAGAGATTCATCGGCACCACAGCATAACAACAAGGTCGGCGTTCTCCTGCTAGAAGTTTAGAGTCTGTTACTTCAATTCTGCGTATGCGTGTTTCAGGTTTCTTTGCCCCTTCTATCCAAGTAATAAAATCCCTTCGTGCAATTGGAGTAAGTCCTTCCCACGCATCTTTAACCTTAGGCTGTGCTGCAAGAATTTTACGAAGTTCTTTAGGTACAGCTAATTCTGAAGCTTTTTTATTCATTACGTATTTTTCTTTCTACCTTTTACTATCCCTGTGATACCAAGCGCAACAATTATAACTCCGAGCCCTTGAGCTCCTGGACTGTCATCGTACCCACCATACACAAACATAAATACTCCGAAGAATATTGCAAATATACAGTACATACTTTTCAGTGCCTTCATATAAATATAGTACCACACACCCTTTCACACCAGGCACCTACTGAATCTATTCTTTAGGCGTACACGTAGTTAGGTTCATGTCTGCCGCTGGTCCTTCACCATTAAAGAACCCATTCTCGGACACAACTCCAGTTCGACTCACAATAAAACAATCCGCTGACAGTATTCCAGGAACACCACTACCCATTATATACATTCCTACACGCCAACCATCCTCAAATTTCACAGCCTCCACTGTTTTTAGTGGAAAATTATCTGATGGATAGTCTTGATACTTTGGATATGTTTTCTTCACAGAAGCAATAGCTTGCTCTCCTGTTGTTGTTTCTGAATTAGTAATCACTTCCTCTTTATCGTAGCCATAAAAAGTAAATAAAGCACCGAGAACAACTACTAGTGTGATCCCTGTAATTACAATACGTTTTTCTTTAGTCATATGCTAAGTATATGACGTAAAATCATTAAAGTGAAAAGTAAACCACACATTGACAAAATGCATAATTAATGATATAATTAAGGTATCGCTTGTTTCAATTTGTTGAATAAAAATTGAACTTGACTTCAACAATCTAATGCAACAGAGTACTACTAGTAATCTCACGCATTATGAATCTGCAAAAATCTAAAAAACATCACACACTATTAACAAAAAGAGATCGGGAACGTATTGAAGA
>JAHFMX010000027.1 GCA_023267635.1 bacterium
TTTTCGTATATTTTATTTATGGCTTCTATTCCATAAATACTTTTTAGGCTTTCGAGTGTTATCATTACATCTACGATTTCATGTTGTATTGCATTGTCGTAACCTGGAAAACCCGTGGGAGCGTTTAATGTTTTAGAAAGAATATGGATAAGCTCCCCACACTCTTCGATTGCCTTGAGTCTTTGTGCGTCCTGTCCGTACTTATTAATTAATGCTTTGGAAAGATTTTCACCTATACTCATTTTGCTTTCTCCTTTATAAAATTCCATAGATAACTATGACATGACGGACATAACATGGGTAACTTCGGCCTACCTTTTCTAGGCTTAGGCCGCCATATATGTTTGCATCTTTTGCATTCGAGGTTTTGTTTTTTCATAATTACTCCTTCGCAAATTCGTTAAGCCATGCCAGCACATCGTTCACCTGTGATGCTTTCAGGTCTTTCAGGCTTGCGACTTTAAACTCTTCATGCAGGCAGGTTTTAGTAGTTTCCATATCGCATCTACCAGGCTTCACCAATAAACTATTTATACGAGTATGGATAAACTTTATTTGCGCTGGCAGTATAAGTTTGTCGCCTTCCTGTGTCACTGGCGGCGGCGTTGTTGGTGTCTGTGGTACTGTTGGTGCTACAGGTGATGGCGGGACTGTGGGTACTGCGGGTTGGGCCTGGTCTGCGATGCGCTCTTTGGTTGCTTCGGCTGCTGGTGTTCCCATTGATGCCTCAAATACTTCTCCAAGTTCTTCTCTGATTTCTTCGACTTCTACAGGAATTGCTTCGGCTTCTTTCTTCGGTGGTGTTGGTGGCAGTGTCGGTATATTTATTTCTGCCGCTCCACTATTGGCCCATTCGATATATGCCTTTCCGGTTTCTGGTGATGGCTTAAAATAAAGACCATCGAATAATGTTGTTCTGTCTTTTGATGTGTGGGCTATGTGTTCGATGTCTATATCGAAGGCAATTGTAAATTCATATTCGATACCTTCTTTCTGGATAGATGCCATACCCAGCTTTTCTATTTTGGTCTTTCCGGTTGTCTCGTCTTTGGTCTGTGCATATTCAACCTTCGAGCGCATGGTTGCAATGACGTGCATCTTTGATTGCAACATTGACTCTACGAGCGCATTGTGCTGTGGTGTGATGGTGCGCCATGCAGTATAAGAGTTCTTGCTCTTGCTGGTATCAGTAATTTTACCATGCTTATCAAGGATACCGCCTTCCCCGCTCCATGCATGACTCAGGCTATCAATAATAATTGCTTCTATGCCGTAGGATTCCATAGCCTTAATAGCATCAACGTACTTGTCAGCAGAGAACGGCGAACTAATGCGGGCATAAGCGTATTCACCGATTACTACATTAAGTCCCTTGACATGCGTACCAACATACAATTCTCCACTGCCTTCCTCGGTGTCTATTATCCCCACCTTATTCCAGTCACCTACCAATCCATATGCGATTAACAATGCTGACATTGTCTTACCAGAACCGCTTGGCCCTGATATGGCGATACGAGCTTTAACTTTTTTGCGACTTGCTTTTCTAATTGCTATAGCCATACATATTCCTTTCTTTAATTAAATTTCAATATGTTTTTCGTGGTCGGCAAAATATAAAAGAAAACTAAACCAAAAATCTTCTTCAAATAATGGCGGAAATTTTGTTAATCTAGTACATGCACATCTCAAAGCTGCTTCGAGATGTCTGATATAATCCAAATCACTACCGCCAACCATGTCTTTCCATTTACTCATTTCAGTTGTTTGTCCACACACATTTATTCCTTTCTGAAAAGTTTCTCGAATTAAATTCTACACATATTATAATTCATAATCAATATTATGTCAAGCAAAATATTTATTTTGTTTTCTGCTTGACTTCAAACAAAATATTGATTATAATATATGCTGAATTTTATCTCGTAGTTTTTTCAGAAAGGACGGAATGGTTATGCCAAGTTATAATAAGGTATTGTTGATGGGGCATCTCACGAAAGACCCTGAGATGCTTTACACTCCGAATGGTACTGCGGTTGCTACGTTTACAGTTGCTTGTAATCGCAAGTGGAAGGGGAGTGATAATGAAATAAAAGAAGATGTGGAGTTTATTGATTGTAAGGCGTTTAGTGGAACGGCTGAGACAATTGCAAATCATCTCAGTAAGGGTAATCCAATATTTGTTGAGGGTCGTTATTCGACAGAAAGGTGGGAAGATAAAAACACAGGTGAAAAGAAATCAAGAGTTAGAATTGTAGTGGAGAAATTCCAGTTTATAGGCCAGTCGCCAAAGGGAGAAGGGAAAACACAAGACAATGAATCAATACCATACTAAGAAAGTTATCCAGAGGTATCCGTCCGGTGGAATAAGAAAAGTACACAACAGCGCAAAGGCGGCGGCAACTGATAATGATGATAAATTTACAGCGAAACAGTTATATTATCATTTGCGCAAACAGGGGTATACTTTATGGCGTGGTTATTATTGGGAATGGGATAATGGGAAAGGGCGGAATATACGTTGCATAGGTCTCGACTGCAACAAAATGTTTACAAGTGTGGGTAATCATAACAGGCTTTGTCCTAGTTGCCAAAACATAGACAAGGGTCGGACTGTATATCGTACTCCACATTTTGGTAATGCGAAAAAATCTGATTCATAAAATGTTCTTGACAAAGTTCAATGTTTGAGTTATACTGTATTAACATTTCGATTTAATTTATAAAACTTTTTATTGAAGGGAGAAATTGTATGCCAGAAGCAGCAACGATTGATGGTGTTTGTCCGGCTAGTGTACCTGTAATGGAAGAGGGCGGGGACTTGGTAAGGGATACTATTGAAGCACGCATTGGGGCGTTTGTAGAAGAAATCTATAGGAATAACTCTCTTATTTTGCGGCTTGATGGATACATTGATGAAGACGCAAAGAATGCGCCTGATTTTCCATCGGCACTAATAGATATGCCGGACGGCTTCAAGATTGACAATCATAATATTGCAATGATAAACAAAGAAATGGCGTCCGTGATTGTGCCTATTGATACCGTACTAGAAACTCCATTGCCTGTATTGATTGGTGCGTTAAGAACCTTCGAGTTTACGCATGTCCAGGGCGTTACAAGAATCGTAGGCTATTACAGTCGTGTCGCCAACTGGAACAAGAGTAAAGTGGGAGAACTCAGGGACAGACAGGGCGGTCGGTATGGTGTGCATACTGGCGACCAGTAATAATTTTATGTGACATGGCCCGCCGTGCGCCATCAGGGTTAAACCGCCAAGCGCACGGCGGCTGTGTCCGGGGAGGATGTATTAATGGGAAGCGGTGCTGACGGAATGTGTTTGACGTGTGGAAATGGAACATTATTAGAGAAGACGGTAACTTGTTATGTCTGCGGTAGACATGGGGAGGGAAATTGTGAGTATGGACGAGTGGGGGAAAATGGAAAATCCTTGCAAGTGCATTCTGGTACAGAAGCACAAAGAACTTGTGGATGCCGTGAAAAGTAATTGTGTTGAATGTAAAATAGAAATGGAAAAGGATTGTTACAAGTGTGTCTTTTTAAAATTTAGTTAGGGGGAATAAGAAAGTGAGAAAGTATGCTAGTGTCATTATTGTTAGTTTCTGTTTGTGTTTGGTCGTTTGTGCTGGGTGCGCTGAATTGGCTAAGGTAGGGAAGGCCCTTGAAGTGGGCGGTAAGACCGGGAAAGATGTGAGCACATACATTCCTGTGTATGGTCAGGTTCTTGGGGCTGTTAGTGGTATAGTTTCTCTGGTTGGGGCCGGATTGTACAGGGTAGCAAGTCGCCGTGGGACTGCAATACAAACATTGGTGGAAGCGGTTAAATATTCAAAAGAACAAGGCGTTCCTATTAAGAATGCGGTTAGAGCGATTTCAGAGGTCAAAGGTGTTAAGGATTATATTGATAAGTTCGCTCAGAAATATGACCCGAAACCTTTAATAGCCGGGGGATAATATGCCAGTTACCCTTGATACTCTATCAGAAAAGCTCAATGCTGTAGAAATTAAACTGGCAAAAGTGTCTACGCAAATGGACGGTATCGAGTCGTGGTTATCAAAACGTGACGAAGAGTGCCAGGAATTGGAGGGCAAGATACAAACAGTAGAGATTAGTAACGCAAAGCATGGTGTGTATGTAACTTTGATTTCTGTTTTTATCAGTGCTTTAATTACTGTATCTATCACATACATATTCACACATCAGCCCATACAAAAAGGAGTATCAAACGTTGAAAGAAAGTAAATTAGAAAAGGAATTATTGAGTGTTATGTATCGTAGAAACGAGGAAGAAAGAGAACAAGTAAAAGTTTTCGATTGGATACGAGAACAAATAAAAACCTATCCTCGACTCATGCTTGCGTTTCATATCCCAAATGGCGGCATACGAAATATCGTTGCCGCCACTCGCCTTAAACGTGCTGGGGTAAAAGCGGGAATGCCTGATATATGCATACCTTTGGCACGATACGAAGCAAACGGCTTATGGATTGAAATGAAAAGCGAAAATGGACGATTGAGCGATGAGCAAAAAGTAATACATGCTTTTCTGAGAAGCGAAGGACATCTTGTGTATACATGTTATAGTGCAAAAACTGCAATAGAAATTATCAAAAATTATTTAGACTTGGTTTAAGAATACGAGCGGGAATGGCTGACACACAATCTTCCCGCTCGTATTGTCTATATGGGGGACGGATGAAACAAACACTTCGACAATATCAAGACAATGCTGTAGAGACGGTCTTCGAGTCTTGGGACAATGGGTATACAAAACCATTGCTCGTTATGCCTACAGGCGCAGGCAAGACTACTACGGCGGCGGCAATCATAGAACGACACAGGAAGCAAAACAAAAAAGTTCTTTTCATCGCACACAGGCGGGAACTTATAGAGCAAGCGCACACCAGGTTCGCCATGCATGGAATAGATGCCGGACTTATCATGCCAGGCTATTATCCTAATGGACATAAAGTTATTATCGCATCAGTACAAACATTAATACGCCGGGAAGTTCCAGAGGTAGATTTAATTATTATTGACGAATGTCATCATAGTTTGAGTAAGAGCTTCCTAAGAACTATTGATGAACATATTTCAAAAGGAGAACGCATCCTAGGATTAACTGCTACGCCATACAGGCTTGACGGTAAACCTCTTGGATTTATCTTTGATGATTTGCTTGTACCTGTTACTATACCAGAACTAATAGAGCAGGGATATTTAGTACAACCAAAATATTTCGGGGCCAAACGTGATGATTTAGATGGCATGAAAAAAGTCGCTGGTGAGTTTGATTCTAAAGATATGTTTGCACGATTCAACAAAAAGACCCTGTATGATAATGCAATACAGCAATATGTGGACTTCGGCGGCGGCAAGGCCCTCGTGTTTTGTATTAACGTTGAGCATAGCATTGCTACCAGAGACGCATTTATAGAAGCTGGTTTCAAGGCTGCCCATGTAGACGGCGAAACATCTCCAACACAACGCTCTGCAATCATACAGGGATTTCGCCAGGGAACGTATGAAGTATTATGTAATTGCAATTTATTTACAGAAGGCTTTGACCTACCATCTATAGATACCGTCATACTCAATCGGACTACCGCTTCCCTGTGTTTGTATACCCAAATGGTTGGAAGGGTTCTAAGGCCGTCTGAGAACAAAGAGCATGGCATTGTTATTGATATGGGAAATAATATTCATAGGCACGGATTTGTTGAAGACATGCAGGAATATGATTTACACATAAAGAAAAAAAAGGGTGATGGTGTAGCTCCCATGAAAACATGCCCGAAATGTTTTATATGGGTACATGCATCGGCTACTAAGTGTCCGTGCGGATATGTATTTCCTGTTAAAGAAGTCGAAATGCTTTCCGCTCCGTTTGAAGAGATTAAAGAATCGCCAAAGGGTAACAAGAAAGCAAAGCTACCAGAGCGTCTCAGGAAAAGATGGTCTGACATGACAAGAGAAGAACTGGAAGAGGTAGCATCAATCAGAGGGTATAAGAAGGGTTGGGTCTGGATGCAATTACAATCAAGAAGGGAGTTAGCCATTGCTTAATAAAGATTTTTCGATTTCAGTATGGGATGATGTTTGCGACATCAAAGAAAAAACCAATAGACAAATAATTACTATTCCAGAATTTGTGGAAATTATCAGGAGTGATAAATATAAAGATGTTATAACAAAAATACGCAACGAACCGGACAAAAAATTACGCTCAGAATTAAAGAAGTCTTTGCCTGCCGTGACTGCTTCGGGCGTATTCAAGACTCGTATGATTTCTGGTTTTGTCTCACACAGCCAGTACATTTGCCTTGACTTTGACGATATAGAGAACATCGAAACCGCAAGAAGTAAAATCGTAGCAGAGAAATTTGTATCTGCATGTTTTCTATCTGCGTCAGGTCAAGGACTGGCTGCTTTGGTGCGTATTAAACCGGATGAACACGAAAGAGCTTTTGATGGATTGGTAGAACATTTCGAGAAAGAGCATAGGCTCATAGCTGATATAGGGTGTCGTGATGTCAGTCGTTTGAGGTTCGTAAGCCATGACCCGCTTGTTGAATTTAAGGCTACGGCTGATGTGTTTAAAGGGTATCCGAAAAAGGAAAAACCAGCATCAAAGCATTATGTTAGCATCCCATGTACCCATACGGACATAGCCAAGATAGTTGGTCAGATACAACAAAAAGGAGTATCTATTGCAAATACATATCCAGAGGGATGCCAGCTTGCTGCATCGCTGGCTACACTTGGGGAAGCGGGGCGGGAGTTCTTTCATATTTGTATTCGTAATCATGCTACTTACAATTATAACGAGCGATTGACCAATAAAAAATTCGATAGCTTTCTCAAAGGCGTGCGAAATATTACTATCGGAACGTTTTACCATCTCGCAAAACAAGCTGGTATAAAAACCAACAGGGAAAAATCTGATGTCATTGTAAAAATTTGTAGTGATTATAAGCGCAACGATAGAACTGTTGAAGATGCAATTACATTATTAAAATCTAAAAATGTTATTTGTGTTGGTGGTGAACAAGAAAACAAAGAAGACATAGAGCTAGTCGAAAATGTTTATAATAACACGGACACTTGTATAACTACTGGCATACAGGAAATAGAGGATTTTATCGCTGCTGATTACCCATGCAAGCGGAACGAAATCACAGGTGATTTAGAAGCTATTAAAGATGGAAGGATAATGACAGATGTGGAAATTGCAGAGATTTATTTAGAGACAAAAAAAATAATCCCACAGGTTCATAAGCAAGACGTGATAGACATTCTTGAATCAAAATCAATTCCTTACAATCCTATCAAGGATTTTATTGAAGCTAACAGACATTGTATTACAAGCGGTATGTCTCAGGGTGCAATAGATATGCTGGCCGATACCATCGTGAGTGATTCAGGATTTGATGAAGGTAATTGTGATGCAGAATATGAGAAACATTTTATTACAAAATGGTTGGTGGGTGTAATAGCCAGTATCTATGGACATACTTCACCTTTATTGCTTGCATTAGTCGGGGCCCAGAATACAGGAAAAACAGAATGGTTTCGGCGGCTGTTACCTAACGAACTAAAAAAGTATTATGGCGAACCACGCATTGATGCAGACAAGGACGCATGTATTGCCATGTCCAGATTCCTGATTATCATGGATGATGAACTGAGCAACAAGGGAAAGGTAGAAGAAAAACATCTCAAGGAATTGTTATCTAAAAAGGATTTTAGTTTGCGACTTCCTTATGGAAGGAAGAGCGTAAACCTTAAACGTCTTGCCGTGCTATGCGGTACGACTAACGAGTCTACCGTGCTTTGTGACCCTACCGGAAACAGGCGCATCATTCCTATCAGGATATTAGAAATAAAGTTTGATGCTTATAACGAGCTAGACAAAACGCTTGTGTTTATGGAAGCGGTGCGCTTGTTTGAAGAGGGATATGCCTGGCATTTATCGGCATGTGACATCGAACGTTTAAACAGAAACACAATAGGAAATGAAGACATTAATATTGCTAGAGAATTGGTAGGGAAATATTATTATGTACCTGTAACAGATTTTGAATATGCAAACGCTGTCCCTATGACCGTTACTGATATTATGATAGAGTTAAGAAAAGTTACAGAACTTGGCGATGCGTCCATAAGAAAAAGAGAAATAGCATTTGAATTGAAAAAGGCCGGATTTAAACCTAAGAGTATGAGGACGCAAGGGCGTGATGTCCCATACTACGCTTATATGGTATGTAAAAGAACCATTCCATATCAATCGCCGCTTTATTGAGCGGTCTTCGGGTCGCAAAAAAACAGGCGGTCTTCGGGTCGTCATCTGCCCTAAATATGGAGCGGCCCTCCCTATCCTTCCTTTATTCCATAAAGTCTACCAACTTAGTGGACATTCCAATTTGTAATGATTACAGATTAACA
>JAHFMX010000053.1 GCA_023267635.1 bacterium
TCTCTTTCACCTTGGCTTAACAGTATTTAAATAAGTAACCCTAATAATTCCTCTCTTTATTGCCTCTCGGACGGAACTCAATCGTGGTCAATAGTGGGAAGATTATAACATGAGAACTTATAATAGTAAATGATTACAGAGTGAATAACTCTGACAGGCCTAAAAAGTCTCTTTTTGAAGCAATATCCCCTACACATAGCCACTTTTGCCCTATATACTGTAGTGTATGAATATCCTTATCGTTAAAGCTCACCCGTCTCCTCTCGGACATACTCACGTAATTGCCAACACCTATGCTGAGGGGAAACGTGCAAAGGGTGACGAAGTAAAAATCATCGACCTGTACGCTCCCGAGAACCATTGCGACCTGCTCTGCTTTGACAACATTCGCGAAATGACGCCCCCTCCACTTCAGAAGACATTTGAAGAAGAAATTGCTTGGGCAAACGAAGTTGTTGTTGTGCACCCAATCTGGTGGGGACTCCCTCCTGCGGCGATGAAGAACTGGGTTGATTTAACGTTTTGGGTACATTTCGCGTATATGTATGAACCTGATGGAGATGTGGTTCCCATGCTTAAAGGAAAGACTGCAAAGATTTTTGCAACATCAGGCGGACCTTCCTGGTGGTACCATCTTCCGATCCTACCGCTTCGTCAATTCTGGATCACAACACTTTTCCACTTTGTCGGCATTAGAGTGACAGACTTTAAGGTGTGTGGCAATTTAGATAAATGGCGTGGAGAAAAAGCAGATAAACACTTTGCAAAATTCTTGAAGAAGATTGAAGCTTCTGCGTAACCAACATTGACTTCTTTTTCTATTTCCTGTTGAATGTACTTTAGTTGTTAGCAATTTTGCTATAAAAACAGGAGAACAACATGGAGCCTATTACGGTATATATTGGTGGAGGAATCGCCTGCGCCGTTACAACTGGAATACTTTTTAAAAAAATGAAAGAATCCGAAGGCGTTGTCCCTTCAAAAAAATCCCTCGCAGGAATGGCATTTCTCGGATTTCTTTTGGGTCTGGGTATTGTTCACATCCTTTGAGAGCTTCAAGGCTTCAGAAAACCGCTACGGCGGTTTTTGTTTTATAAACTTTTTTATAAATACTTCTTCACCACCTTAAAATCCTCCAAAAGAACTGCTTTGTTTTTAGGATTATAGAGTGCAGCAGCTGGATGATATAAAGGAAGTAATATAACCTTTCCATACGGCAGCGTCCCTTCATACACTTTTCCGTGCATGACACCTATCGTGTCTAACTTTTCTTTAATTCCTGCTTTTTCAAAAACATACTTCATACTAATACGCCCCAGAAGAACAATTACTTTTGGTTGAATGATTTCAAATTGCCTATCAAGATATGGCCCGTAGAGAGCAATCTCTTGTGGTGTTGGGTCTCGATTATCTTGCGGGCGATCTTTCACAACACTTGTGATATACGTTGCATTTCTATCCAACCCGATAGAAGCGAGCATTTCATCTAAAAACTTCCCAGACCGACCACAAAAAGGTTTACCTGTTTCTCCTTCTTTTTTACCTGGTGCTTCTCCCACAAAAAAGATGTTGGCATCAAGTGACCCTTCGCCGATAACTGGCATATAGTTATTCTCAATTCGGTATTCATAGAGAGGGGATCCTGTGAGGGCGGCAATCTCGTCTTCTACGTGCTTCATCATGAGAGCTTTCTTCATGTTGGTGAGTATAACAAAAAGCCGCTCTGAAGCGACTTTTGAACGGCTTTTTGTTATCTAAAGCATTATCTAAAGTTTGGCAACCAATCTCTCATTGTTTTTATCTCTACTGTCTGTGCAGAAATAATATCATTAGCCAGTTTTTTAATATCAACAGATGAAGTAATTGCTAGCACTTGTTGTGCCATAACAATTGCTGCTTCATGGTGACTAATCATTTCTTCCAAAAATTGTTTCTCTGTAGTAATCCTAGTCATCATATATGGATTCCCGTGCATCATACGATCCTCTTGTATAGATGTCTTGTCCATTCGATACATACGAATCACTTCATTTGAATTTGGAATAAGTGCGTTAAGTGCATATACACCAACTCCAAATCCAATCACGATACCAATAAATAAATTCCAAAAGTTAACTTTACTCCCAACGTGTGTAATATACTTTTTCATATAGATATAAGTATACTTGACTTCAACAATCTAATGCAACAGAGTACTACTAGTAATCTCACGCATTATGAATCTGCAAAAATCTAAAAAACATCACACACTATTAACAAAAAGAGATCGGGAACGTATTGAAGA